>OZ246415.1:13961-773887 GCA_965231115.1 uncultured Candidatus Peribacteria bacterium | reverse complement strand
CGGAGCTGGAGTCGGAGCTGGAGTCGGAGCTGGAGTCGGAGCTGGAGTCGGAGCTGGAGTCGGAGCTTCTGGTATAGGTGGTAATTCCGTTGTTTTTGGATCTCCCCCCATAGGTCTTTCTCCTCCAGTTGTTGCCGGGGGCTCGCCCATAGGCCTTTCTCATGCTGGCTCAGGAAGTCTCTCTCCCATAGGTCGAGGGTTTGGAGGTTCTGGTGTTTCTGGAGTTGGATTTGGAGTCGGTTGTGGATGTTCATCTGCCAGTGGTGAATCGGGACTGTCTGAGAGGGGAATAGGTTTTGCAGGAGGAAATTCTGGAGTGGCAGCTTTCTCATCTGATTCAGCTTTATGGAGATCTCAAAATCACAGTCTTGGTTCATTCTCTTCTCACTGAGGATGTTCATCCCTTAGTGGAGAATCTGGGTGTTCTGATGAAGGTATAAATGGTGCGGGAGGAAATTCTGGCTTTGCTTCTGGCGTTGGTGTTGTCTCTGGTGTGGGAAGTTTATTTGGTCCTTCTCCTGGAGCATATGTGGTTTCACTACTTCAATCTGCATGTACACCTATGGTGACCATTCCAGGTTCAGGAATAGTTCCTGGAGGCACAGTTGGTTCACTATTGTCTGGCGGAAGTGTCGGTGTTGGCGGTGTTTGTCGAAGTGGCGAGTCTGGATTTTCTGATGAAGGTATGAATGGTGCTGGTGGAAATTCTGGTTTTGCTTCTGGAGCTTCTGGAATGGGCAATGTTGGTACACTTGGTGGTTCATGAGAATCCTGTCTCTCTCCCATAGGTCTTTCTCCTCCAGTTGGCGCCGGAGGTTCTCCCATAGGTCTTTCTCCTGCTGGTACAGGAGACCTCTCTCCCATAGGCCGAGGATTTGGAATTTCTGGAGTTGGCTCTGGTACTGGAGTAGGTGAGGGATGTTCTTCTGGAGTCGGAGCCGGAGGTGTAGTAGGTTCTGGAGTTGGTGGTGTACTTGGCTCTGGTACTGGAGTAGGTGAGGGGTGTTCTTCTGGTTTTTCTTTTTCTGGCTCTGGAGTCGCTGGAGGCGTAGTTGGTTCTGGTGTCGTAGGAGTTTCTGGTGATGGCTCTGGATTTGTCGGAGCTGGAGCTGGCTCCTCATCTTCTTCTGGAGCAAATTCTGTAAACCCTTTTGTCTCTTCATGCATAGCATCGAGCGTATTCGGTCCAAGAATACCATCTTCGCGGAGACCGTGTTTTTTCTGGAATCGGCGAACTCTTTTTTCAAACTCTTCGTCGTCGAGATTATCTCATTTTGTCAGCGCTTTGAGTACAGTTGCACTATCGAGATTTGAGTGGAGTATCCATTCTTCCGCCAGTTTACGACGAATGCTCGGATCCACATCGCTGAGATTTTCTGGATCGTATTGTACTCCAGCACTGTGGAGTTTTTGTCTGATATTGAGACCTTGACCGCGAGCACTACTATATTCGCCTGGCATAGAAAGATGGTTATATATTTATATTACAATATAATTTATATAATGTCAAAAAAACCACGACTTTCGAGTCGTGGTTTTACAATGCCTTATTCTTACTATCCATTACTTGCGACCATCTGTCCTCACTCATTTGTTTTTTGTAGCTGAGCAATGTGTTCTTCTGTTTCACTTATTTTTCCTTGTACTGCAGCAATTTTTTGTTCTACTTCTTGATGTTGAGGGGCATATTTTTGTACTATTTCCATGACAGCCTTGTTTCTTGCAGGGGTTATTTTATCTATTCTGTCTTCATTCTCTGCAATTTTTGTTTGTAGACTGGCTATTTCTTTCTTTTTTTCAGGTATTTTTATATCACGCATGTTTTTATATTCTGCGATCATGGGATCTGTATTATCCTTCGCGCTCGATATATCAAGTTTACTAAATTTATCCTCTAAAGTTTTCAGTTCAGATTGAGCTGTACCGAGACTTCATTGAAGCTCTTTGAGAGTATATTTTTCAGTCACTAAATCTGTATCAGCTTCTTCCTTATCCTCTCCTTCTAGGTCTTCGATTTTTCTCTTTTGTTTTTCCAATTCTGCCAATTCTTCCTGAGCTGTACTGAGTTTTCCTTTTTCTTGTTCGAGTTCTCTTTCTTGTGCTTCTTTCCAGGTTTTATTTTTTATTTCTGCTAATTTTGTTTTTGAAAAATCTCCATCGTCGCCTGTTTCTTTATCAAGCAATGCGAGAGTTTTTGGTCCGAGAATTCCGTCTGATCCGAGACCATCTTTTGTTCTCCCTGCTTGAAACTCCTTCACTCTATCAACTATTTCTTTATTACTGGCATTTGCCGGGAGGCCAAGAGAGGCTAAAACTTTTTTTTCATCGAGACCAGCTTTTTTTATCCATTTTTTTGCTAATTCTGCTTTTATATCTGGGTCTGCATTGTCGAGAGCATGGGGATCGTACTCTTTTCCACTCTTTTTCATCTCTTCTTGCAGGTTCTTTTTTTCTTTACTCACTTCGGAATAGTTTGGCTTCTTTTCAGGCATAAAATAAGTAATTAAAAATAAATTACTTACTTACTCTACACTATATATTTTATAAAAGCAAATATTTGAAACTATTATTTCTGAATCTGCATTTTGATAAGTTCGACCGTTTTCTTTCCTCGACGAAGGATAGTGTATTCGTATTCACCATGATCGATCATCTCGCCAGCATTTGGTATACGACCAAAGATAGTATTGATAAAACCAGAGACTGTATCATATTCTGGACTTTCTGGGAGAGGGGTAGGGAGGAAATCATTTGCATCAGCAATGGTTGATTCAGTTCGTACGATATAGGTTCCTGGGCGTTTTTCCATCACGATAGCTTCTTCTGTATCGTGTTCATCCTGTATCTCACCGACGAGTTCCTCCATGATATCCTCGAGGGTGACAATACCAGCTGTTTCTCCATGCTCATTGGTGACTATTGCCATCTGTATATGGAGTCTCTGGAAGTCTTTCAGGAGTTGTTCGATTTTTTGATTTTGTGGAACAAAATGTGCTGGTCGAGCGAGACGGTGAAGGTCAATCTTTGTTTGTGTGCGAAATGCTGGAAGGAAATCCTTCAGATAGACGATTCATACTATCTCATCAACTGATCCACGATAGACGGGAATGCGAGAATAACCTTCGACGATAATGGTATCAAAATGTTTCTCAAAATCATCATCTATATCGATAGCATAGATACGACTGCGGGGTACGTAGATCTGTCTCACAGTACGATCGTCAAATTCAAAAACATTTTGAATGAGCTCATTGCTTGCTTCTCCTATGACTCAGCCTTCTTCTGATTCTGTGAGGAGGAGTTTGATTTCTTCTTCACTATGGACTTCATGATTTGTTTTTCAATCAAAACCGAGACTACGCATAATGAAACGAGTCAATGTATCAAAGAGCCAAATAAATGGGAAAAATATTTTTTGAAATACGATCAAGGGGAGTGATATCCATGATGCGATTTTGAGAGGGTTTTTTATGGCGATGAGTTTCGGTATCTGTTCACCAAACACTATATGCATGAGCGTGATACAAAAGAGCGCTATTCCAAATGCTATCGCGTGTATTATCGCAGAGGGTATAATGATATCTCCTTGTTCTAGGAAATAGCTAATCCATCGTGCTATACTGGGTTCACCGACCCAACCAAGCAAGAGACTGGCAACAGTTATTCCGAGCTGTATCCCTGAGAGATAGGTATCGAGGTGGGAGAGTATTTTTTTTGTGTGTGACGCCCATTTCTTTCCACGCTTTATCTCGAGTTCGAGTTGAGAAAGTCGTACTTTCACGAGTGCAAATTCACTTGCTACAAAAAAAGCATTGAGTGCGACAAGTATCGCAGTTATAGTGATACCTACAACTATTCAGAGACTGGGGTCAGGGTTCATATTTACGTATTATATAAACATTCCCTATTGTGCAACAGGTGCTACTGGTGTATTGGCTGATGTCGTCGTCCGAAATTCTGGATGACGTATTTGTCATCCGAGGTAACCGACATAGCCGAGTCAACTTATGAGAAAGATATTTGCTATAATTGTTATTATAAAGAGGCGATTTTTCCATGAATAATCTCTCTTCCACAGGTAGAGTTGGAGAGCTATGAGCGCGAGAAGTATGTATCCAAAAGTAGCAGCATAGTCAGCGGCTTCTGAGTGTATTTCGAGTGCGGTTTTACCTGCTTCATCGAGCTGTGCTGTCATAGAACCATTAAAAAATGCATGTTCAGTACTTTCTCCACTACTTGTCGCGATAGGTATGGCGATGAGGGATGTACCGAGTATCACGAGTCCTATCCATTTTGTTGAGATATCTTTTTTATAGAGTCACCAGAGAAGTGGTATCATGGCGAGAAAAGTCCCCATAATGGGCAGATGGACAATCATTACATGGATGTGAGCGAGATCAAACATAATCAAACAAAGTTAATCAGATATACAAAAGTATACTCCTTATTTTGGAGTCTCAAGTGACAATACGTCGAGTGTTGTTAATTCTTTCAAAATACTTTCTGTCTCTGCTACACTTGTGACCATAGCGAGTCTTTTGCGATATTCTCTGACACCCTCAAAGCCATGGAGATAGTGAGTGAAGTGTTTTCTGATTTCGAGGCAAGCGCGATTTTCTCACTTTGATGAAACCATTCTCTGCATGTGTTCGGTCATAACCATGAGTCTCTCGTGCCATGTCGGCTCATAATTTCCAGGGAGAAAACACCATGGATTTCCGAGACTTCCTCTCGCAATCATAAAGCCTCAGAGGTTCCCCATTTTTACTATTCCTTCATCATAATTTTTGCAATCACCATTTCCGAGGACAGGTATACCTACATTTTTCTGAAGTTCTTGAATCGGTTCCCAGTTGGCACTTCCTGTGTATTCTTGTTTATAGGTTCTCCCATGGACAGTGATGAGGCTTGCTCCTGCTTGTTCGAGACATTTGCCAAATTCTATGAGCTCTTCTGCACCATTCCATCCTAGTCGTGTTTTGACTGTGACTGGTATGGAGAGATTTTCAGCAAGGATGTTCACGATTTTCATCGCACGATCCCTGTCGATCATGAGTCATGAGCCATAACCGCATTTTACGACTTTTTTTGCAGGACACCCCATGTTGATATCGACGCCCTGAGCCCCATACGATTCGATGATTTTTCCAGCTGAGAGAAATATCTCAGGCGTATTGCCAAAAATCTGAAACACGAGGGGGTGTTCTATAGGGTCATGAGTGAGGACTCGCTTCGCGAGAAGGGGATTATGATGGAGACCGTCTGCGCTATAAAATTCTGAAAAGACGACAATTTCTGGGGCGACTGTCCGGCAAATAGCTCGAAAAGCACTATCACAGTATCCATCCATTGGTGCGAGGGCAACAATAGGTTTATTTTTAGATGTAAATGAGTCTATCCAGTTCATATTATTTTTTCATTATCCTTCTTCTCCAGACGAGAAACACTATAAAGACGAGTTCACTCACAAAGAGGTAGCTCGGATAGAGTCAGTTTGTGAGTGTGAAATGTTCGATGGCGAGTATGGCAAAGAAAAATTCAAACGTCCATATAATATACGAATTGAGATTTTCTTCAAAAGGTCGTAAGTATGATTTTTTCCAGGTAAAATAAAAACCAATAGATTCTATGAGGCAGGCTATGATGATGGTTCAGAGGTCATTTTTGGTTGAAAACCAGAATAAAAACATGAGACAGCACAGACCGAGGAGTACCTTATCTTTTTTGCTTATATATTTTTCACCATAAAAGAGGGCTATAATAGCAAGCGTTGTATTGAGTATGCCCATCATCGTTGGGACGAGTATTCACCAGCCTCATCCATTGCGAAATGATATGACGCTCCCGGTTGTTCCGAGAATTCCCCAAATCATCCAGGTGTAGAGATGGGGCTTCGTTTCCCCTCGAAAAATTGCTCGAAAATAGACGACATAGGCGGTGAGGCCGAGCAGGATTCCTAGTATTCAAAAAATGAAATAGAGAGACATGAAAAGCTTTTAGTATCGGACGAAGTGTATTCACTTCCTTATTTTTACAAAAACTCATATAATGTCCCCATGAAAACTTTTGTCCTCTTTTGATCCACTGGTGACCTCGCGACACGCTATGTCCTCCCCGCACTTGGTTCTCTTTTGCAGAAATGAACCTATGATGCTCTTATTTGCGTGGGCCGTCGAGACTGGACCCGTGATGATTTTCGTACTTTTCTCGCTCCATATCCTGACCTCCTCAATCATACAGAAACGATAGAATACGTACGTCTCGATATCGAAGGGTGAGATTATTCAGTCCTAAAACAGAAACTCGAAACTATGAAGGCTCTTGAGGGAGAAATACTCTACCATCTTTGTCTGAGTCCAGAATATTTTGTTACCGTGGGGCGTTGATTGGCTTCTGTGGGGCTCAATACGATGAATGCCCGCGTGATGATAGAAAAACCATTTGGCCATGATCTCAAGACAGCGATAGCACTCAATCTCGATTTACAGCACATATTTCATGAAGATCAGATATACCGTGTGGATCATTACCTCGGTAAAAACTTTGTTCGAGAAATGATGGAGTATCGTCTCTTACAGGGTGAAAATTGGTATAGCCAGAGAATTTCTGAGATTCATATCATTGCCAGAGAAACACTGACGATAGAGGATCGCGGTATGTATTATGACAAGAGTGGAGCAACGAGAGATTTTTTGCAAAACCATCTTCTCCAAATGCTCGCCCTCGCCACGATGCAAACGCCTCATTCGGAAGACCACAATGATATTCGCGATCGTATATTTCAGGCCATCAGTTCTGTCGCTCCGCTTCTGCTCGATCCTCGTCATGATATCATATTGGGACAATACGAGGGCTATCTCGAAACACCTGGAGTCGCCCCTCGTTCTCGTACTGAGACCTATGTTCGCACAAGCCTCACTATTGATAATCCACATTGGATGGATACAGACGTTATTCTCGAGACAGGGAAGGCACTCGATCGAAAAGAAAGTTCCGTTCGTTTTGTTTTTCGTGATGGTACTGAAAAAATATTTTCAGAAAATCCATCAAATAAAAATAATGCTTACGAAACACTTTTAGAGCGAGGAATTGCTCGTGATGCATCATATTTTGTTCGATGGGATAGCGTTCGTGCTGCTTGGCAGGTCGTCGATGAGCTCCTGCACTGTACAGATAATTGCCCGATATTGCGTATATATAAAGTCGGAAGTTCCAAAGTATAATTTATTTTTTCTTTGGTTGTGAGTGATTTTTATTGATTGTATGTGCTGTAGAAACTGTCAGAGTAATAAGCTCTGTTGTTTTGCTTTCGAGATCCTTCTCTAGTTCTTCTGCCCCAAAGAACCAATCCTTAACCGTTGTCTTTTCTCATTTTGCTGTTCAGATTGCGCCAGCATTATAAAATACGGCGTTACCATTTTCATTAACCACCGTTCACGTGTGTCTATTGAGATACGTTATGTGGCATGTCATTCCGGTATGTGGGATGAAATTATCGCGAATAAAACTTACTGCTTCTTTTATCTTGTTTTGAGGGAATTTCATAGTTACGAGTTTGCTTTCCGAAGCAGGCAATTCGTAATTATGATTTAGTATTTCCATATCGTCTGATGGTAATGGTTCTTTCATATATTTTTCATACCATTCGAGATATTTTATTGCCTCTGTTAGAAATTTTTTCTTATCAAATATATGACCGTTATTATCAATCAATCCGAGCTCATAAGGTTTTCCTGAATAAACCCAATCAAACATCGCTCAATAGATGATATCCTTATGTTTTTTGAGCCAGCTCTCACTCAATGTTGTTTTGCCATATGGAATACCTTTTGGATAATTGTCTCGATCACAGATGCATGCCCATGCTTTTCCGAGAACAGGATTGTCATTGAGACTGTAGACATATTGTAGATACGAAATACAGTTTACTCGCATATCATTAGTCTTGATGCAATCTTTTGGTGCACAGGTATATGATTTTTCTTTTTTCAGGTCAAAATGATCAGTAAAAGTACCATTTTTCATTATATATCCGTAACGTTTCCCGAGAAGAGATTGCAAATTATTCATGATAAGTACATCGAAATGATCGATGGAATTATCTGGATGGTGCTCGACATGTGGTACCTCTGGCGAGGGTGTGATTTCGGCTTGGAGAGGTTCCGGACGTGTATCTCACATGGATGGTACATTTTCAGTTGCTGGAGGTGGGTCACAAGCAGGAAGAACAGTACTCAAGCATATTGCTGCTGTTATGTTTCGAACCGCATGAATTATTCTATGATTCACACTGCCTCATTTTTTTGGTTTTTCCTGTGGTAAATCGTTGGTATTTTTGAAAAGCATATTCATGATAATAGCATACACTATTTTATTTGGTTCTTCAAATATTATTGCTGTTACGTGAATTTTTTTCAATGGCATGGCATTGTAGCCAATAATTGAATTCTGTAAGCTAATAATAGGATATTTTTTCTCGATTTGGTATTGATTTTCTCGATTAATGCAAGAAGATAGTTCTATGAAAATAACTCACTCATACGAAGATATCGCTGCCTGGTTTCAGATGAATCTGGGGCATATGATGGAGATTACTTCGGTGGTCAATATCGGTCTGCCTGGTGGGAGCTCTCTCGATGGATGGTATGAGTATGTAGTCGCTCATCCAGAGATATGGCGCGGAATTGAACTGACGAAATTGCGATTTGGACTTGTCGATGAGCGGTGTCTTCCAAAAGGTGATAAGGAGAGGAATGATACTCATGTTTTGGATAAATTTATCTGACCAATGTCTGAGATGTGAATATTTCAGCCATCTCAGTTTATCACCGCATGAGACACAGTCGAGGCCCAGAAATATGAGCAAGAAGTTGATTTTTTTGATATAGCTTTTTTCTGAATGGGGCCTGACGGACATATTGCATCACTTTTTCCACATCATCCTTGACTCAGTATGCAGGGAAGTCGATATATCAATATTACCGAATCTCCGAAGCCTCCTGAAAATCGTATTTCGCTCTCTGTTACTGGTTTACAGATTCCATTTACGTGCCTTTTTGCTGTTGGAAAACAAAAAAAAGAAGCTCTTGCGAACTTCTTGGATAGCACTGTGAGTGTGGATGATTGCCCAGCTAAGCTTTTACAGCCAGAAATTGTTTTCGATTTGACCGATTAGAATTCTCCTGTTCCTTCTGTAGTGAGAGGTCTATCGCCCCCATCAGTCATATGGATAGCTACGTCAGTCAGGTTGATGGAGTGCACTTCTGGTACGACGGGAGTGAGGGTCCATGTGATGAGCGTATCGCCTTTATGGATATTGGTTGGTTTTGGAAATGATATGATTACTTTTTTTGTAAAATCTGAATCAGAGATAGTTACAGTGCCGACACGGGATAAGATGTTACTAAGAATGACTGATTCATCGTCATAATTGAGTGTACCTTCAATAGAGGTGACATTGGTTGCTGTCACATTGACCTTGAATTCGAGCTTTTTATTTTCAGCGACGAGATGTGCCTCAGCATGACTCGAAGTGTCGCTCTCGACGATAGCACTCTGTAGTCTATGACCAGTATCGGTAAAGAGGACACTGTGAATACCTACAGCACAGAGTACTGCGAGGATGATAGGAGATGTTATGCGGCGATGTCTCTTCATAAAATACGGTTAAATTTGAGTTTTTTTTCATTTATAAATTCTTTTACCATAGGAAGTCCGTGAGAGAGCGGTTTGATCAAGAATTCATCTGTACTTTTATTCATAATGACTAAAAATTTTTCTCCAGAGTAAGTATTGTATTTTGATGTAAAAACATCTTGCTCAACAGGGTTTCCATTTATATCAAAAAATCTACATTTATTCCCAGATGTTGTAATGGTGGTAAATGTCCTTGATGCATCATCTATGTATGAATTGCACTCATTTTTACCCATCCATACGGATTTTATGGTATAAAAATTATCATTTTCAGGTTTATTTTTGTCAGCAGGGAGGGGGGCTATATTTGGCATTAAAAAAGTTTTTTATTGTTATTGTTTTCTTCATTTTGACACTTTTGACAGAGTTCTTCTTCTGCAGCGATGATATATCCACATCGTCTACAAGTCGTGAAGCTGTATGTCGCTGTATGTCTAGGGGCTGTTGTATTCATAGTGAATCTATATTATCATTCTTTTTTTGGTAATGCAAATATTGGAGTTTATAAATTCCTGCCTATGATACTACTATGCGCACCATCCTCCTCGACATAGCCCCCAAAGATAATAGACTTCTCGAATGATATAGTCTCGATGACCGTATTCTTGAGCTCGAAAAACTTGTTTCAACGTATCGATGAGTGGTTATACTTCAGACCCTTCAAAAGCGTGATGAACCTGACTATATGACCTATGTCGGTAAGGGGAAGCTCGAAGAGATTCTCACGCTCGCCGAAGAGCTCAAGATAGATACCATTATTATCGGGAATATCCTCAAGGCACGCCAAATCTATGCTATAGTTCAGGAAATAGAAAAACGAAAATTGAAGGTACAAGTCTGGGATAGGGTTGATCTCATACTGAAGATATTTCAACGTCATGCAAAAACTCCTGAAGCAAAACTCCAGATACAGCTCGCATCACTCAAACACATGGGGCCTCGAATATTTGGTATGGGTATGGAGATGGATAGACAGGGTGGGGGAGGGGGCGCGGCAAATAAAGGTGTCGGTGAGACAAATACTGAGATCATGCGACGACATCTCCGCGAGATGGAGAGAAAAACACGAGAAAAAATCGACCACTACAGAAAGGTACGTGTCCAAAATAGGTGAAGTCGAAAGAGAATGAACGCTCAAACAGTAGGGATTGTGGGTTATACGAATGCGGGAAAATCAACCCTGATGAATGCACTGACAGACAAAGGTGTATATGAAAAAGATGAACTCTTCGCAACGCTGGGAACCTCAGTGGGCCGATTAAAGCTCCCACAAAGCGCTTATATAGATAAAGAATGACAATTTATCTCTCGCCCAGATATCCTCATCTATGATACGATTGGGTTTATCCGAGATTTACCACCAGAGCTGATTGATGCATTTTCTTCCACACTGGAAGAATCCCTCTCGTGCGATATGCTTCTCCAGGTGGTTGATGCGAGTGATCCTCATATCGCTGACAGGATTGCCGTGACGGATGATGTTCTTGAGCGCATTGGAGCGACTCAACCACGATGGTATATTTTTAACCAGATAGATCGTTGTGACACCGCTCAAATCAAAAAACTAAAGACACAGTATAAAAAACTGAATCCAATTTTTGTATCAGCGAAAACCGGTGAGGGCGTCGAGGAATTAACTGCGAAGATACAATCATATAAAAAATAGTCTCTTTATTATGGTACTTCCTGCACAGATAGAAAATGCTCATGAAGCAATTGCTGATGAGGCTGCTGAGTTTATTTTGACACCTTTTCAGAGCATGTTGCTTTGATCACTCGTTGTCCCAGTACCCACTTCTCATCTACTCTCTCGATTTGCTCATGGTGAACATGATGTCCAAGAGGCTATACAATTTCTAATAGCTAGAAATTATGTGTGAGAGGTGGGCGGTATTATCTCATTGACAGTCATTGGGAAAAATGTTGCTGACGCTCTACAAAAAAGGACAATTATGAGATTGGAGACAATATTTGGGGATTAATTCTTAATCCTGGAATTGAAAAAAACTTTCCCCTGTTTTTTTTCGAGTTTCATCTTTTTTATCTCTTTTTTCCCGCCATTTCTCGTCGATAAAAATCGATCGAGTTCTGTGATGAGGCTGGTTGAGAGACCATGAGTAGAGCCATTTGTATATTCGTAGATGAGACGCAAGAGTTCATGTTGAAAACCGAGAGGGAGATTGTGATACCAGTCGAGAGAGAAAGATTTTTCTTCGAGAACTTCTGTAAAAAAAGCATCAAAACTCATCTTGAGTTCTCTGGCTGAGTTTCCGAGTCGAGCGAGAGCTGTGGCGACTTCTGGATTGATCTTCTCGAGTTCTGGTACGACATTGTGACGGAGTCTATTGCGCGGAATCGATGTATCGTCGTTTGTTTCATCGTGTCAAAATGGTATTTTATTTTTTTCTGCATAGCTGAGTATTTCTTTTTTGGAGGCTGTGATGAGGGGTCTGAAATAGTCTCGTGAATATTCTTCGATACCAACTAGACCTGTGATGCTTGTTCACTTCGTCACTCGATAGATGATAGTCTCAGCCTGATCGTCTGCGTGGTGTGCCGTCATGATCATGCTGGCTTTATATTTTTTTGATATTTTTTCAAAAAAATCTTGTCGCACTTTTCTCGCATATTCTTCGACGGTCATTTTAGCTTTTTTTGCCTCTGTTTTTGCTTCTATTTTTAGTATTTCGAGTGGTATGCTATATTTTTTACAATAATCGGTGACGATTTTCTGGTCCCTCGTGGCGCTTTTCCTGAGTCAATGATGGATATGTGCTGCTATGATATTCTTTGGTTTTCAGAGTGTTCTTGCGAGGTCGAGCAGTACCATAGAATCAGCTCATCCGGAGCATCAGACCACGATTGTTTTATCCTCGATATTTTTCAGAGTTTTCTCTACTTGCTCGAGCCATGTATTTTTCTTTTTCAGAATCATGGCTCTATTGTATCGATATTTTTGCAAAACGAAGAGAAATGGGGTAGACTAGGTATATGACTGATGTTCGCGATCACATACAAAATTTACAAAATATACTTCATGATGATCATGCTGGAGTTGGGCTAAACTTGCCTGAATTTCACCATATTCTCGACGAGATTCATCTCTCTCTCGATAAGCAGGATTCTGATGGAGCACTCATCGCTCTGGTCAAATGAGCCCTCGTACTCCGCGCTTCTGATGTTCATCTCGAACTCCATGAAAAAGACTCAGCCATTCGTTTTCGTATCGATGGCGATCTCGCAACTGTCGGTATACTTCAGACAAAAGAACATAATATGATAACTGAGCGGATGAAATACCGCGCCAATCTCAAGCTCAATATCCATGACGTGCCTCAGGATGGTAAGTTTCGATTTGGAAAAGAAGGTCGCGATGCACAAATAGATGTACGTATCTCCGTCATGCCGACGCGTTATGGTGAGAGTATCGTCTGTCGTATTTTGGACTCTTCTGAGACGGTTATCAGTGTCGACGGACTCGGTATCATAGGTCCACAAAAGGAAATCATTGCGAATGCTCTGAAGAAAAAACAGGGTATGATTCTCGTCACCGGACCAACTGGTTCGGGTAAAACGACGACACTCTATACGATGATTGACTCTCTCAAAAACCCAGAAGACAAAATCATCACTCTCGAAGACCCGATAGAATACCAGATACCAGGAGTTCTTCAGTCAGAGATAAATGAACGAAATGGTTACACTTTTGCCATGGGTGTACGTTCGGTCCTCCGTCATGATCCAGATATTATCATGATTGGAGAAATACGAGATCTCGATACGGCGAATACGGCTGTTCAAGCAGCTCTTACAGGCCATCTCGTACTCTCAACTCTCCATACAAAGAGTGCATTTGAAACACTGGAACGACTCGAAAATATGGGCGTATCAGCCTTTGATACTGCTGCGGCACTCGATGTGATCATCTCTCAGCGTCTCGTACGTCGTATATGTCATCATTGTGCTGTACGAGAAGAAATACCAGAACTCCCAGGAGACAAGGCCTTATTGAATCGATATGGTATGAATGAATCTCTTGCCCAAAAAGGTGTCGGCTGTGAAAAGTGCGGACATACAGGATATTCTGGACGTATGGGGGTTTACGAAGTACTTCAAATCACAGATGACATCCGAGAGGCTATTCGACACAATAAATCAGACACAGATATTCATACTTTTGCTGTAAAAGATGGATTTCTCTCTATATCTGAAGATGCTCGTGCAAAAATACTCCTCGGAATGACAACACGTGAAGAGTGTGAAAAAAATGGTATTTTGTAGAGTATTTGTTCTGAGTTATATTTTTTCCTCTAAATAATTATTGTCATCTTTTTTGAGACAGGAGGGCTTTGAAAAACCTATCAATATGAGTATTGTTCGTGTATTAATTTCTCTCTTTTTCTTTTATGGCATCGTCTGCAACTAAAAAAACGACACAGCCTAAGAAGGCTACAAAAACAACATCGAAAAAGTCACCTGTTGTAAAAAAGTCATCAGCACCAAAAGTCACCAAGAAAGTTGTAAAATCTGCTCATTTTACTCAAAATATCATCCCTGAAGCAAAAAATGTACACGTGCCTCATGTAAAAAAAGAAGAAACAGATACGAGTATGTTTACAACTGTTCTTGCGATTTTTATCATTGCTTTTATGGTCCTCGGAGGATATGTCTATTCTCGTCAGGCACACAAAACTGATGTACTCTCAGAAGATCTCACTTTCCCAGCACCATCATATCAGCCAGCGATGCCTTCCATGCCTTCAGACCAGAAAAGTATTAGCACATCTTCGAGCGTTTCTTCTACACCAGAGCTTCAGATGGTGCTCTCAAATATTTCTGATATGCTCTATGTAGAATCTGATGATATACTCCAGAGCTTTAGCATTGTCAGTGATGTTATCTCTGCTCAAGCGGGGAATTGGGATCTCTATAAGCATGCTAATGCGTGAGATTACGCCCTGCAATTTAAGAATCGATCTATTCTCTTCCGACCATCAGAACAGAAGATCATCAATGTGACAGCAGGCCCTATCACAGCTCAAAAATAATTATTCCCAGAGCTTCACGAGGCTCATCCCTACGACACCCAAGACAAAGAGTGTCACTGTTATGAATTTCATTTTTTTACTTGTCTGAGAGTGAATCATGGGGAGGAGTTCTACATTTGAGACATAGAGAAGCGATCCTCCAGCGAGAGCAGTCGCGAGTCAGACGCTTCCACGCGAGATGTGTCCTATGACAGTATTTGAGAGGACGAATCCTATAGGTGCTGCGAGAGCAAAAAGAAATGTAAGAAAAATCTGGGTCTTTTTTCTAAAAGCTGATTCGCGAAGCATAGAACTGAGAGACAGGGAAACGGGGATTTGGTGTATGGCTATACCCGCGAATATGCTGATTCAGAGTGTCGTATTGATGGCAAAACCAGCTCGTATCCCTAATCCATCGAGGAGCGTGTGCATAAATATGGCTATCCATGCGACTATGACTATATGATTATAGTGCTCGTGAGGATCTTCGTGAGTATGGTCATGATGAGTATGGTCATGAGTGTGAGGAGTCAGTATTTCTTCGAGGAGATAGATGAGGAGAAAACCTGCTATAAATGCATATATGGAGAATTGATTCTCCTCGAGAGATTCGGGGAGGATATGGACGAGTGCTACTGAAAACATCGTCCCAGCTCAGAGTGCTATGAGTAGATGAAGAATTTTTTGATTAATGTCCTTGAAGAGATAGAGGACAATACCAACAGAGGATATGATAAATAAACAAAAAATAAGAGTAAAATAGAACATATATTAATTTTTATTTTCGATAAGGTTTTTGAGAATTGATTGAAATTTTTCGAGGCTAAAATCTGATGCTCTCTTTACACAAGCTTCTGAACTGAGAGGGGAAATATTCATCTTTTTTACTGCTTCAACTATATCCTCTGGCTCGCACCTTTCATCGATGAGTATACCAGAAACCCCATCTATGATACTCTCCTTGAGACCCCCATCATTCACCCCTATAACAGGTGTGCCACAAGCCATTGATTCGACAGGGCTCATGCCAAAATCCTCATCAACGGGGATATATATTGTCGCCTTTGCTCCTCGTATGAGTTCTCGGAGTTCATCATCAGAAGGAGAGAGCTTCATACTGATATTCGGGTAGTGTTCTGCGAGTGAGGCTATTTTTTGTTTATCTGGATCGTTTTTACCATAGGTGATGATGAGTTTTTCATCGGGGAGCGACTGAAATGCTGTCACTATCCTATCGACACGTTTGATAGAAGAGAGGCGTGCAAAGGAGAGAAAATAAGTTTTATCTACTTTGGTACTTTCTGGACAGAAAAATGCCGTATCAACTGGAGGATAGAGAATGTCTGCGTCCCTTCCTGTGAAATATTTGATGCGTTTTTGAGTATTTTTTGAGTTGGTAAGGAGGTTTTTTATCAGTCAGAGATCTCGGAGGTATGCCCTTTTGAACCGGGAAGTCATAAATTGATAGACATAGAGCATGATTTTTGGCACTTTTTTCTCGTATTCTTCTCGTTGATCAAAGAGATACCGTGGAATGGTGTGGCAATAATAGAGTATTTTTTTTCCTTGAAAGTGTTCTATCGCAGAGAGGCAGTCACCACTGAGAATGATTGTATCGTATTTATCTGCGAGATGTCTCGTATTGACAGTGAAAGCCCATTTGAGACCAAAATGACGTAAACCATTTTTGAGGACAAATGCAAGACTCTTTGGAAGCCAAGAAAATTCATAGAGAAAAAAGCTTGGCATGAGGGGGATCATCTCTCATTTGAAGCCTTGTTCTCGGAGATTATAGCTTCCAGAACTGAAAAAACCGGATGCTATATCAGCATCGAGAGAGTTCGCCATCATGAGGACGAGACGTTCTCCGCCACCCCTATAGAGGAAGGTGTCATGTAGAATGAGTGTTTTTGACATAAAACGATTGTATTTGATTTGTTTTTTTCGCAAATATATGGCATTATGAGTCTATGCAGTACAAGATACCTATCCAAATCGAGAACGAAGATACCATTATTTTTGACCTGAGTCTGCGTCAATTAGGGCTTATTATCGTAGGAGTTATCCTTGCTTTTGGTTTATTTAACAAGTTTCAGGGCACTATTCCAAATACTCCACTTTTTATCATCTGTATCGTTATTATCTTGATTTTCTTTGTGATAGCGAAGTTTCGTACTCATGAGATGACCTTTCTCCCGTTTATCCTCAATCTCGCACGTTACAAGATCAATGGTAATGGTAATAATGGTGAATGACGTGTGTGGGTAAGAGGGACTGATAGCTATTCTACCCTCAAAATAGGGTACGTAGCTCCTGAGTATTTCGAATCAAAAGGTAAAAAACGAGACAAAGATGTGTCTCAGCTCCGCGATAAACTCAAAAAAATCTAGTTATGTCTCTCTTTTCAAATCTCTTCTGAACAAAAAAGCCTGAAGTGCCAGCAGGATCTTTTGTGTCTCATGATGTCGTTATCAAACCAGGCAAAGATCGTACGAATCAGGCGGTTCGTCCAGAAAAATCATATCATGCCGATGATTCTACTCAGCGATATCTCCCATTTGCTGAGATACGAGACAATATTGTCATCATGAAAGATGGTTCAGCGCGTATTGTTCTCAAGGTAGAGGCAGTAAACTTTCTCCTCAAATCAGAACAAGAACAGGATTCTATTATCTATTCTTTTCAGCACTTCCTGAACGCTCTTCAGTTTCCTATCCAGATACTTATTCGTTCTCTGAAGGTCGATATTGAAGGATATCTCAATCGTCTCAAGGATATCACAGCAGGTCAGAAAAATCCACTTCTTAAGGATCAGTCAGAACGTTATATAGAATTTCTCACTAATCTCGTGAATGTCGCTCAGATTATGAAAAAAGAGTTTTACGTTGTTATTCCTCACGACGAAGTCGATAATCAGAGTGTCGCTCCAAAAGGTATGTTTCAGATTGTAAAAAGCTTCTTTGCTGGTGTGAGTCAGACAGTTCTCTATGAAGAGGTTCGTCAGAGACTTGCCCGCGTCGACTACATGAAGAAACGATGTACAGAAAAAGCGACCATGGTCAAATCAAGTCTCGAATTCGTCGGTCTCAAGTCTGAAGTCCTCAACAAAGATCAGCTTATCGAACTCATGATCAGTTACTATGATCCAAAAGTAAATTCAGTGGCAAAAGTGCTCGATAAGGAGAGTCACTACAATCTAGCGGGCTAATAGGCGAGATTTCTAGAACTAGATAGATATGTGATACTGATTCTCAGCGGGCTATTTTTTACCTCGCATGCTCGTGGGAAAGGGTTTCGTAACGAGTTAGGATATTTTTATTGACGAGATAGAAAAATTTTGATCATTTTGTATTCTTCTTTTATGCAAAATTTCTTCATCTATCAAGATATAATGCGTTCATAAATAAATTATTTCTCATTCTTGTCATGACTGTAGTTCTCAAATTTGGAAATTTGGAATTCATAATGAAGAATTAGCTTTTATGGTTTTTTTACCAGATAGCCTATATATCTTTGGAATTACTCTATCGCCAACTTGCATTCATTCTTTATCTAGAAGAAATTTATTTCGTTCATCTTCCGCCCAGAATCAGTATTTTTTTAGTAGTAGGGCAATACCAGGTTTATTAATTTCTTTTGTTGTAGTTGGTTGTTGTCACAATGCTTCACAAACTCTTAATGCTATCTCCTGTAATAAATGAGAAAATCAATTTCATCTCATTTTCTCAGGCACATACATTCATCACAAAAGAATAACCCCCTGATCATTTCGCTGCAAAGCACAAAATGCATCTCAATAACTTTCTTGAGATGCGCCATTATTTGGAATAAGATAATTTTTTATTCTTCAATTACTACGTAGGCTTGTTAGGATTTTCCAATCCCCAGTCGGTGTTTTTACAGTTCAAATCTCGGGAAGTTTCATATTTATATTATAAAATATGAAACTTTTTGTCAATATTTAATTAGCTCTCACCACAGGAAACCTATGACAGAAAGTCCTTACTTCTTCACGGAGTGCTTTTAAGATTTCTTCATTGTCGGCATTTTTGAGTGCTCGGTCGATAAAGTCACCGATTTGTCGTGCATCATCTTCGCGGATACCACGAGTGGTCATCGCAGGGAGACCGAGACGGAGACCTGATGGTCGGAATGGAGGATTTGGATCGTCGGGAATAGTAGATTTTGAAGTCGAGATACCGATAGCATCGAGTGTGAGTTCTGATTTTTTACCGTCCATGTCTGTGCCTGAGAAGTCGATGACGATGATATTGTTATCCGTACCACCAGTCACCAGTTTGTAGCCACGAGAGACAAGTGTCTCAGCGAGAGCGTGATTATTTTTGAGGACACGAGCGCCATATTCACGGAATTCATCTGTGTCAGCTTCGTGGAGTGCTACAGCGATAGCAGCGACTTGATTCATGTGTGGCCCACCTTGAACACCAGGGAAGACAGAACGGTCGATAAGCGTTGGGATGTTTTCAATGGTTTTTTCCGGAGCCTTGAGAGGATTTGATACTACTCCTTTACTGAGAATGAGAGCACCACGAGGTCCACGGAGTGTCTTGTGGGTGGTCGTCATCATGACGTGAAATCCATAGTCGAGGGGATTTTTCATCACACCTGCAGCGATGAGCCCACCAAAATGTGAGACGTCCGCCATCATGATAGCACCAACTTCTTTTCCTATCGCGACAAACTTCTCATAATCGAGTTCTCGTGGGTGAGCAGAGTAGCCTGCGATGATGAGTTTTGGTTTGTGTTCGAGTGCCATCTCACGGAGATTATCATAGTCCATGAAGTTATTATTGGTAGCACTGGTTTTATAGCGGACGAAATTGTACACTTTGCTCATGAGTGTCACAGGAGAACCGTGTGTGAGATGTCCTCCATGACTTAAGTCCATACCGAGTATGGTATCACCTGGTTCGAGGAGAGCATTGTAGATACAGACGTTCGCAGCAGCACCAGAGAGAGCCTGAACATTGGCATGATCAGCATGGAAGAGTTTCTTTGCACGCTCGATAGCGATAGTCTCCATCTCATCAGTGAATTCTTGTCCACCGTAGTAGCGCTTTCCAGGGAAACCTTCTGCATATTTATTGACGAAAATACTTCCGAGGGCTTCTTGTACGGCAGGGGAAGTATAGTTTTCTGAAGCGATGAGCTCCATGCCATCATTTTCTCTGAGAAATTCTCATTCTATCGTGGCAAAAATAGCTGGATCCGTGATTTTGAGGGGGAGGTTTTTGAACATATGATTTGATTGTAGGAGAAAATATATTTTTTTATTCTAAGATAATTGACAATTAATTATTTATATTAAAATAATTATATGTGAAAACCAACGGTCTTTGATTTGCGTACTATTGGATGCTGATGTGACCACGAGAAAGTTGGTCGAAATCAGCATTCAACTTCCAGTGATGTCATAGAAGCTGTTCGATCATGTCGTTTTGCCATGAGTGGATTGATGCTGAATTGTGCTCATGGAGACAGTAGCGCTCGGTTCTTTTCCCACAGTGGTCGCGATATCATGGCTGAAGCCATGAAAACATACGGTATTGAGAGCGCTCAACTGCATTCATTTTATGCTATGAAATGATATTTAGATGTTTTAAAGCGGAGGGCCTGTGGGCGATCCTTCCCTATGGATCCTACCGTTGCACAAATGAAGAAGAGTGAGGTCCTAAAACCTTTTCTTCATTACCGCCATCCGCTTCGGGAAATTATGCTCAAAATATTTCATTATGCAGACCATCCTCCCCGCGATGAAAATGATATCCGTGACTGTGATCTTTTTTTTCTCAATGCTGATAATTTTATCTCTGACTGAATAGATATCATCTTGAAAAAAACTCAAGTAGCAGCAAGAGGATCTCTGAGCTAAAAAATGTTCTCAAAGTCTGTCAGCTGAAGTATGTTTACTTTTTTGTAGAGATTTTCTGCTGTTTCCCATGTGAATTCTGTATGTTCGTGAGAGAGCTGAATAATCGGGTTTTCTATGGTAAATTCACATGGACAAGTGATGAGAGTGAGTCTCGGTTTTTGTGGATGGGAAGTCACGAATTTTTTCATCCAGAGAATCTGTCGTTCTTTGCCTACTGTATAGGATTCTGGGGAGATGCCTATCTCTTCGAGGAGTTCGTTTCGGATTGTATCGGTGTATTCTTCGCCTTCGGCTACACGACCTCCAGGGAGATCGTAATACCCCTCTGGCGACTTGAGACAGAGATAGAGTCCGTCCTGATTTTTCATGATACATTTGATGCCTATCTCAAAGAGTTGTTCTGGGAAGTCACGGTTATTCATAGCGTGCATTATCGTGACTATTATTTTTTATCATGGAGAGTATTATTGACAATAATATATTAATTTTATAATAAAAAAATTATGAAAGAAATTATATTTAACCCTTGCTGATGTGATCATGAGAAGAGACTTCTGTCAATTGTTCAAAAATATCATAGCATTGAAGCTGCAAGAACACATGTACAAGCTTCTGTTCGCAAGTGTACATTAGCAGAAAAATGACAAAATGGTATATGTGCTCATCTAAGTCTGTTTCACAAGCAGCCCGAAAATAACCCCAGAAAAGTCATCGTAGAGGCATTAAAAAAAGCGAAAATTGATTCTCCTCAGCATACGGTCATTATCAATTCAATCGCGCTGGCATTTAAGCACATCTTTGCAACCATTGATACTCTCGATACCATTCGTGGGGCAGAATAGTGGCGTACTTTTTCTCTTGCTGATTTTCGTTCTTGGAGGGATAGGCTCATGGACAATCTCAAGGATATGCGTTGCAAAAGTGATTCTGTTTTGGTGAAAATATGCAGAGAAATACTTACTATTCTTTGTTATGATGTTATTTGTCATCTTCCTGGTGACTCCAAAAGAACTATGAGGAGCAAAAATAAATTTGATTCGCTTATGCTCGCTGCTCATGGAATTTTGGCTCGAGATCTCGAGCTACTCTGGCAGATGGCCCAGGAAATTAAGAAAAAATAATTGACCTACAACAATCCTGTTTCAGAGAGCTTTTTTATTTTTCCAGCTGTTTCCTGTCTGTCTTCAGGGTAGGTCATACCAAACCATTGACTCGAGGTGGAAATGGCTGTGATAGTACCAGCATTTTCCTTGATTATTTGCATGACCACAGAAGGGAGAAAGAATTCTCGTTTTGGATCATTGATGAATTCTTCAAAAAAGTCACGACACTCGCGATCGAGAATATCAAAAAAGCTCGTATGAAATCCAAAGAGATTCATATTTGCAGGAGCATCTTCTGGGACGATGATCTCATGACCGTCTTCGGCAGTATGGATGAGTTTACCGTCCTTGCGTGCGACTTTGGTATGTTCGACGATTTTCGTGAGTTTCCCATTTTCTACGGCACAGATACCTCGAGAGACTGTTCCGTAGTCTGAGAGAGTGCTCGTAATAGGGTAGGTGATAATGCAATGTGAAGTTGATTCGTTGTGTGAGAGGAGAAAATTATACGCTTGAGAGAGTGCATCTCGACCATAAAAATCATCGGCGTTCATGACGATAAATGGTCACTTGATGACATCTCGTGCACACCAGACAGCATGAGCTGTTCCCCAAGGTTTCGCTCGTTCTGGATTTGGTGAAAAACCTGTCGGTAGGGAAGCGAGGGTTTGGGTTACAAGGGTTATTGTGAGTGCTGGATATTTCGGAACTATCATCGATTCAAAATCAGCACGAATAGTCTCACTGACGACCACGACTACCTCCTCGATACCGAGAGTGAGAGCATCTTTGAGAGCGAATTCGAGAAGGATTTCTCCATTGGGTCCGACAGGATCGATTTGTTTTAATCCTCCATAGCGGCTTCCGAGGCCAGCAGCCATAATTAGGAGACAGGGTTTCATAGGTTTAATACGTTTAAAAAGTTTAATACGTTCAGGAAAAAATTTACTTGAGTGTATTGAGATATCTCAAAAATCCATACGTCACTTGGGAAGTATGGAGATTCTGTCCGAAAAGTATTTCAGATTGTTCCTTTGAAAAATATCAGATATCGCCTCATAAATATATCATAGACCGGACTTCTGAGAGTGAAGATGAAGCTATCATGAAAAACTGAATTCTATCTTTTGCAGTTGTACGAGCAAATCATTCGGCAATATTATTCATAACTGAGACTGAAGCTCTCTGAATTTGGTCACGAAAGCTGAAGTCTCGACATTCTTTTAGGTAGGCGTAGATAAGATTTGTTTCTTTTCTCGCTTCTTGCCAACATTCGAGGTCTTCAAACTTTTGGATTGTAGCCATGATAACTTATTAATAGTTGCATCAACGTATAAAACGAATTAAACTTTTTAAACGTTTTAAACTTGACCCTACATGCCGCCCATCATCCCGCCGAGGTCGATGCCCATGTCTTTTGCGACGTTCTGCATCTTCGTAGAAGCGAATTCTTGAGCTTTCTTCATGCCTTTATTTGTGGCAGTCATGATCGCGTGTTCGAGCTTCTTCTCGTCACCGATGATAGATTTGTCTTCGAAAACGACAGAGACAACCTTCATCTCTCAGTCGATAGTGATAACGAGACCGTCGACTTCTGCTTCAATATGTGTATTTGCGAGTTCTTTTTTGATCTTTGCCATCTCTTGCTGGAGGCGCATCATTTCTTTAGCTTTTGAGTAATCCATAGTATGGAGTTAGAATATAACGGGAGGATTGTACGCTTTTTTTAGAAATCTCAACTCTCCCTAGAAAACTTCCGCATTTGCCTATAATACCTCCAAACTCCTAAGCTCGTTTCTATGTCCCTCGCTCTTCCTCTCCTCTTCTGACTCCTCGCGTGTGCTGGTATCGCATTTGCGCTCTTTTACAAGAGTCTCATCTCTGACCGAGATGCTCGCATCCAAGAATTACAGAATGAAAACAACGAACTCAAGCGATCACGTGATGGGTATATCGAAGCCCGTGCGAAGCTCGAACAAGAAAATGTGAATCTCATGGACAAAGTCGATAAGCGAAAGGAGGAAATAGAAAATGCTCGAAAAGAATTCAAGATGGAGTTTGAGAATATCGCGAACAAGATATTTGAGAGTAACCGTACGACCCTCACCAAAGAAAACAAAGAACAAGTCGGTATTCTCCTCCAGCCTCTCCGTGAGAAGCTCGGAGAATTTCAGGAGAAAGTGGAGAAGACTAGTACTGAAAGTGTAAAGACCAATGCGACTCTCCTCGAGCAAATCCGCCAGCTTACAGAGATGAATAAAAATCTCTCTGATGATGCAAAAAATCTCACGAAAGCATTGAAAGGCGATTCAAAGGCACAGGGAAACTGGGGGGAGCTCGTTCTCGAAGACCTCCTCAGTCGCTCAGGTCTTGAAAAAGGTCGTGAATATATCGTGCAAGGGGAGTGACTCGGTCTCAAAAACGAACGAGGCAATGCGTCAAAACCTGATGTCCTCATCATGCTCCCTGATGATAAAAATCTCGTCATCGATGCGAAAGTCTCGCTCACTGCCTACGAGCGACTTATCTCAGCAGAGGAGGAAGACAGACCCGCACTGCTCAAAGATCATATCCGCTCACTCAAAGCCCACATTGACGAACTCGCTGCCAAAGACTACACCTCGCACAGCGAACTCCGAAGTCCTGATTTTGTGATGATGTTTGTCCCTATCGAAGCGAGTCTCTCTCTCGCCCTCCAGTCCGAAAATGACCTCTTCGTCTACGGCTGGGATAAGCGCATCATTCTCGTGACTCCGACGACGCTCCTCATGTCTCTCCGTACCGTTGCCAATCTCTGGCGTCATGAGAAACAGTCTCAAAATGTCCTCGAAATCGCCCGCGTCGGAGGTCAGCTCTATGATAAATTTGTCGGATTCCTCGAAGATATGGAAGGTATCAAAAAATCACTCGAGAGAACCCTCGAAACCCACGGAGCCGCTATGAATAAGCTCTCAACTGGCCGAGGAAATATCATCGGACGCGTCGAAGAAATGCGAAAACTCGGAGCAAAAACGGAGAAACAAATCGAGGGGAATTTACTGGGAGGGGAGTAAAATTGACAAAATTGAATAAAGCATATATTTAATATATATGCCAGCAGAATTAAACTTAGCAGATTACGCTACCACGGTTACTTCAGATACGCCAACTTATGAAGTTCTTAATAGGGAGACAAGGGCTGAATTTATGGCTAAAATTGAGGGGCTTAGAAGTAGATTATTAGAACAAAAAAGAGCCTGAAAAAAAGTGTTTGTAGTTATGGGAACAGGAGGTACATTCCAATCTGGAGACACCGATCACAGTCGATCTCCTGATGGTACACTTAGAGAAAGTTTTGATGCCTTAGGTCTTCCAAAAGATGAAAAAGTACACCTAGAGCTTATTGATTTGATGAAGCTGGATTCATCTCAGATGACCGTTGATCATTGGAGATTTTTAGCAGAGATGGTTATAGAATTGGAAAATTCCTCTTCCGATGCTTATGACTCAATTATCGTAACACACGGTACTGATACTATGGCGAGAGGTGCTTCTTACCTCTCTTTTATGCTCAAGGGTTTTCCAAAGAGTATTGTTTTTACTGGCTCACAAGAGCCAGCGAGAATGACAGGGAGTGATGCAAAAGACCAAATGGAGAGAGCAATTTTGACAGCAAAACTTGCTACAGATACTAATAGGATGATTGCAGAAGTCATGGTTTGTAATGGTTTGCGTGTTGCACGTGGTACATGGGCAACGAAGCTCTCTGATCACTCGGCAAATGTTCATGGACCATGGAATCAACCAAGTGGTCAATTTGATGCTCCTGATTGGCATCAAGCATTGAGTCATGGAAATTTACATAGATTAGCTCCTGCTTTGATTGATTTTAGTACCGGAAAAGTGACTGCTAAAATGGAATTTGCTCAGCATGCGAGAGAACTTCGGCAAGTTGGTGCGTTTGAGCCATTTACTCAACTCACAGCGCCTGCTAATATACATCCAATTTCTCTTACAGATACATCGCCAGTTGATTTTGCCTCTCATATCATACATTCGCGAGTAAGTGTCTTAACCCAGTTATGAAGTGCGACGGCTGATGATAGGCTTGTGATGGTTGCCTTAGCGGCTGCACAAAGAGGTAAGGCAATCTACTTTGCTTCACCTTTTGCTGATTCTCAGACGCATGCAGGTAAATATGCTGCATGAGCGAACGTAAATAATGTAGTTGAACTTGTTCAGAGACCACTCCCGACAATCAATCTATCGCCTATAACTCACGGAGTTAAGGTAAATTATTTATTGCATAGACTTGGGATAAAGCCAACAAATGGAGGAGATGGAATTGGCCAGGTGTTTTCTTCAGAGGATCTTCGTAGATTTTATAATGCTCTCGAAGCAAACCTTGTTGGAGAATCAGTATAATAGCGTCGAAGAAATGCGAAAACTTGGAGCAAAAACAGAGAAACAAATCGAGGGGAATTTGCTAGGGGAATAGTTTCTGTCATCCCGACGAAAGTCGGGATCCAGGTGAAAAATATTTCCTATTTTTCCTTGTACTTTTGTTGCCAAAAGTACCAAAAGCATTTAGGGGCGAAAAACTCGGACTGTTTTCATCTGATGGTTCTGTATTAATGGACCTTAAACAGTTCCGACCCTAAAAACCCGATTCAATTTTTCATGTTTCTAAGAAATAATATACGCTTCACCACGGAAAAATCGCAACTTCGCTAAATCCTTTTGAGAGATTGTTTTTGTGTCGATAGGTTTTGTATTCCTCTGAATTGGTCCGAGATAGGCGATACGAAATCGTTTGTGAGTTGCGTCAAATGCCAGTGTCAGACGAGGATGTGACTCTGAATATTCTTGTATTCGCTCTATACCTTGACCGAGGCTCGCATCGGGTGACAGAGTCGGAATCCAGATATCTCCTTTTTGATACTCTGGTTCGGCTATATAGTTCTGTAGTTTCCCTGGAGGTGCATCAATATCGTTACCATCTTTATCACGTTCGATGAGGAGTAAATCTCCGAGTCTGATATTCCCGAGCTTGCCTGGAAGTCTCTCTTGGAGCAATGCATCTTGTGCATCAGTGATAGACGGATCATGTTGGTTGAAGTGTATGTACATACTATAAAAATAAAAAAATAAAACCCCTCGAATTGAGGGGCGAAAATACTTCTCTCACAACCCCTCAGATTATGGAGGAACCACGACGACGACAGTAAAGAAGAATTGAGGAAACATAAAAAAGATAATAAAAAACCCTCCGAATCGGAGGGCTTATTTGATGCGATTTGAGATACTAAAAGCTACCCTCCGTATAAAAGAGAGCAACCACCACTGAAGTATTTTGTGAATGCAAGAACATAGAGGCATCCTAAGAAAAATGCTGCCCCTGTCAAATAACCATGAAATAACTTATTTTGACTAATAATATATTATATTTAAAATAGATAATATGAAACTTGCAGAGCTCGATAGTCCGCTTATACAGTTACCATGAGTCAGTGAGACTTACAGCGGTTTTATTGTCTCTCAGCCACCTTATTCAGATACGCCTGCTTTAGAGGACTGGCACTATGGTGATGGTGCTAATTTTACCCTCTGTGAACAGAGATTGGTGTGATTTCTCACAAGAACTGGGGTTGAGACGTATGAGCATGTTTTACCAAAAAGAACGAAGAAATCTGTTGAAGGAGAAAAGTGTGGTTTGTGTCATGAAGTAGATAGTCAGGGCTGTGTTATTCCGGCTGATTGTCCTCGATCATACGGTAATCCTTTGTGTGGTCATCCTGATAATGCGCTCATATATCCTGGATTGGAGAGCTTGTTGCATATTTTATTGATAGGGTGACTTTTGGAGGAAGATGATTTTATTCAGCATTCTGCTTGGCTCAGAATCATTGCTCACAAGCTCTACTTGATGGATGTAATCGCAAAATGGAATAGTTGTGTCACTGTTCCTAACTGTGAAGATGATAAATATTTCCATCTATTTGGTGTGAAGGCAGATGAGACTAGTAACGCACCAGATATTCCTACTAAGTTAGCAAGAAACAGACAATGGCAATCCCAGATACGTCAGCAAGTGAATCCATACATCGATTATCTCGTATCTAAAATTCGTCAAAAAATGTTACTAGATTGGCAGGTGCAATCATGACCTCATGTGACTGAGAGAGTAAGTCTCGGAATTCAGAGGATTATTGAAGATCGTTTTCCTGATTTTTGGTCAAAAAGTCTTCCGATGTAGAAGTGACAAGAGGGCATTTCTCAATAGACTGCCCGCAATGAACCAAGACCAAGCATTTCAGATCCTCACGATGGGGAAGAATGTCCTCCTGACGGGTGCGGCGGGGAGTGGGAAGACCTTTCTCATTAACCGTTTTATCACGTACTGTCACGAGCATAGTATCTCTGTGGCGGTGACGGCTTCGACGGGGATTGCGGCGACGCATATTGGTGGGATGACGATACATTCGTGGAGTGGGATGGGTATTCGAGATACGCTCTCGGATGATGAGATAGATGACCTCGTGTCTCGTGAGTACCTCGTGAAGCGATTTGTGAAAACATCGGTATTGATTATTGATGAGATTTCGATGCTTGGTGGTCAATTTCTCGCGACCCTCGATAGACTCCTTCGCTCGGCTATGGTTTCTCTGGAGCCATTTGGCGGGATACAGATTGTGCTTGTGGGGGATTTTTTTCAGCTCCCTCCTGTGTCTCGTGGGATGGTGGAGTATGCATTTGAGCATAGTGTGTGGCGAAGTCTTCGTCTGACGCCGTGTGTCCTCACGACCCAGTTCCGACAGGATGCAGAAGGTGATCCATTGCTCACAATATTGAACGATATACGTCGTGGTGATGTCTCAGAACTTTCGAAAAATCTCCTTCGTTCGCGCGATATTCCTGTGATGACGGAAGACCACACAGAACTCTTTACCAAAAATATCTCCGTCGATGCCTACAATATCGATCGACTCTCGGCGCTCAGCGGTGAGCCACGCACGTATCAGATGGAGGGGAAGGGGGCAGACAAATTCGTCGAAGCACTCAAGAAGTGATGTCTCGCTCCAGAGACGCTCGTCGTGAAGCGTGGGGCTCGTGTGATGTTTGTGAAAAATAATCCTGATGAAGGGTATATGAATGGTTCGATTGGGCACGTTGTAGGATTTGATGAGGGTATGCCTATTGTCGAACTCCTCGATGGGACAGCGATAGTGTGTAAGACTGCATCGTGGTCGATAGAAGAAAATGGCAAAACAAAAGGAGCGATAGAGCAGATACCACTTCGTCTCGCATGGGCTATCACCGTGCATAAATCGCAGGGGATGACGCTCGATACGGCGGTGATGAACCTCCTCGATGCCTTTGTCCCAGGCCAGGGCTATGTGGCTCTCTCACGAGTGCGTTCGCTTGATGGTCTCATACTTCGCGGATTCAATTCTATGTCGCTCGAAGTCGATCCGCGCGTCCGAGAATATGATGCAACACTCTCTCGTACTTCTCTCACTGTCGTTGAGGATCTGGAGATGATGAGTCCAAAACAAATACAAGAAGCCCAAGAGGCGACGATTCTCCGATTTGGTGGTACCCTCGAAGCAAAGAAAGTTCCAAAACAGGCGACCCTCGATACGTCTGGAAAAAAGATTCCACCACACCACGAGACACTTCCGTATCTGGAGCAATGACTGCCTCTCGAAGAAATTGCCGAGATTCGTAGTCTCAAAATATCGACGATATTTACCCACCTCGAGAAACTCCTCGATGAAGAAAAAGCTATCAACCTCGATCCCTACAAACCTGAGGATTACGAGCGGTTGAAAAACATCCACGATGCCTTCGTGGATGTCGGCACTCTCACGCTCGCGCCTGTTCGCCAGCATCTCTTTGAAACCTACGAAGAAGAATACACGTTTGATGAGCTCCGTATCGCTCGATTGTTTCTCTCGAGTGAAGATAAGATGGCGATAGAGGTTGGGTAGGAGAGGATTAAGCGTCTTTATTTCAAAAAAGCTCTCTCCGTATTTTTGTTACTGTGTATACCATTTTTTCTGTGGTTCTTCGTGAAGTTTGAAGCTCTCTGAGGGTGTTTTGCATGTCGAGAATGATGAAATGCATATCAGTATCAAATTCGGCTTGTATTTGCTTTATCGATGCGAGATGTCATTTTTCTGTTGCGATCAGTACACGACTTCTGAATCGGAGAACATATCGCTGGAGTGTGTGCCAATAGTATTCTACTTTCTTTGTAAAGTCTGTATTGCTGTGCGCGAGTTTCCCATCGAGTTCGGCGTGTACCGCGGTTGCCTTATTGATAAGCGCTTGTGTCTTGTCTTCTTCTGATTCATATTCAGCCTGTTCGAGGCTATATGTCTCGAGTTCTTTGATTCTCTCTATGAGAGATTGTATTTCTTCGTAGAGCCCAGAACTTTTTTCTTTTAAGAGATCTCTTTCGAGTATGAGTTTTTCTTTTTCTTTGCACTCATCACTGGCAAGCTCATTATCTATCTCACGAATTCTCTTCATACCAAAGAGATATATAAGCATTTTTCGTTCGAGATGATGATTCGCTTGTTCCTTGTTCTTTTCCCATGTATGATCAGGGGTTCATGATTGTTTCTTTAATACAAAATAGGGGATTTCCCTACCAAATAGAGTGGATTCATTTTTACGAAGAGGTATTGGTACGTATCTCACAAGACCTCACTCGCTCGGAGAAAGTGGTTCTGCCTGTATATGACTGTGGGGTTTTTCAGTTTTTGTGGGTGTTTGAGAGAGCTCTTTTCTTCTTGATGCCATAGCATCTGTGAGAGTGAGAATTTTTCACTCCAATCCATGCCGTACAGTCCCATCTGTATTTCTTATAAATTTTTGCAATAGATGATTACGGCACTGTGAGAGGTAGTCTATTTCTGTTTGGAGCTCAGAACCCTTTTGTGTCGTATTTTCGTGCCATTTGATTCGTCTCGAGATCATCTGTAGTGCATTTTCCATCGAGAGTATTTCATTCTCGAGTATATATTTGTAGTGTTCCGCTTCATCATTTTCATTGTCTTCGAGCCATTTTGTAGCGTGAAAATAGAGAAACATTTTACGTTCTATGGTATCTTGCACGATAGATTTTATGAGCATCATTTTTTCTACATCTGATGACTCTGATCCATCTGATTCGATATATACGAATTGTATTGATCCAGAATTGTAGCGGAGTGCTGGATGATCATGCATGATGCCACAAACCACTTCAAGAATTCTCTCGCTTTCACTTTTTGGAGCTGAAAGTTCTGAAGGAAAAGATGTGAAATAATCGGGATTGTCGAGATACTGCTCAATAGTCATCATTCCATCATTATTTTCTGCTGTTATTCACGGTTCTTCTGACGTCCCTATTATCTCATTTGTGAGATTATTTTTGAGGCAATGTGATTCGAGGTCATTGTAGGCTCGGAGAAGCGATTCTTCTATTTTTGTTATTTCACGATAATTTTCCATCTCGAGAAAAATCTTTAATGCACTTCTGTATTTTCTTTTCAAGTCTCAAAAAGATTTTTCCAATACTGACAGGGTTTCGCGTGGTCCAGTTTTTGCTTTTTTTGCTTGTTCTTTTTTCTTTTTTATCGTTTCTATTTTATCCCAGAGTATGCTTACCTCTTCGGCCAGATCTGGTAAATAATCTTGGATGTGATTTAGGAGCTTTTTGTTCACTGGTCATTTTCATCGTTTCGCTTCTTCCTCTCGCAACCTCTGTTCGGCGATAGAGTAGATAACAAGTTTTCTCATATGTATACTCTCGAGCATATCGAGATAATCTTCAGGTGCATCTTTTTTTATATCGAGTAATTCTCTTTGCCACTCTTCGGCGTAGGCTTGCCAATAATAGATTTCACCGATGATTCGTTTATCGTTTTTTATTTCTGTGGGGAGGTACTCCTGCAATTCACTTTCAGGCTCAGAGAGTTTGATGTCTTGCTCCATTTCTTGCCTGAATTCTTCATCCCGAACAGGATCACTCATATCGAGTCATCCTCCAGTATCAAATATGTTTCCTGGTCTGAATTTTTTTTCCAGATCTTCCTCCTCCTCTTCCTGATCGTTTCTCTCACTGAGAGAGGAGATGTCATACATGGCATCATCTTTTTCATTTTCCTCATTGAGACGATGTATATCTGCTAATAGATCACGAATATTTGCGAAAAATTGTAATTTTACACCCTGATTATCAGCTTTGAAATATTCCTGCAGATCTTGAATCATTTTATATTTTTTTGAGTCCGCTTCTTGATAATTTTTCTTCATTCTCTGATTCACAAACTGAGCAAATCTCCCCGCCAGAGCAATCCTCTCCTTTTGAGATGAATTAAAAATGCGTAAAACTTTGTCTCCGAGTGATATCAGCATGGGTTCGGAGACGGAGGGATTCTCGATGTGCGGTCTTTGTTTTGTTATTATGTCTCTTACAGCTTCTTCGACAGCTCGCGATACACTGAGGACTTCGAGACTCTGCGGGAAGCCTTTTGTGATAAAATCCTCTACCTCTGTCTTACTCCCATTTTTAGGCGCTTCTTGGTCTTTTTTTCCTGTATTTTCTGGAGAATATGCGAGAAATTCTTGATGGATACTTTCGATTACTTTTATCTTTCCGCGCATTCGACTCCTGAGAATGTGGACAGCACCATTAATAACCTCATTTTGTTGTTCATGTTCGATCTTAACTATGCTCATTGTATAATATAGTAAAGTATATTATTCTTTGTCAAATTATTACTGATAATAATGTGTTCCGTAGGCGCATATGCCTACTATTAGAGCTCTATACTTATTGACTAATATAAAAATATATTAAAATAATAGTATTAAAGGATATATACCCGACGACGATAGATGTATAAAATTTTACAATAATTATATGATTCTGTCAGAACATAGAGAGTCTATCATAAAAATACCAGAAATTTCTCGCCAATTTTCGAGCATTAGTTGGTGACAGCCTCCTTATTCTGATGGTGTAGATTCGTATTGGAAATACTGAGATTCAGCTGATTCTGTTGTAGCGGGTGATAGATTGAGAGATTTTATGAAGAGAACATGAGTTCAGATTTATGAAAAGATACTTCCTTTTGATAATCCTGTAAATGATGGTCTTTGTTCTATGTGCCACGAGTTGAAAAATGGTGATAAGAGAATATGCGAAAGAACAAATACTTGTACGAAAGCTCCAGGTAATCGATACTGTTGACACCCCGACACTGCTGTTATTTATCCAGGAATTGAGAGCTTATTAACAGTGTTATTTATGGGGGGCGTTATTACTTCTGAAGATTTCGCAAAAAACACAGCGTATCTCAGAGTCCTTGCTCGAAAATTTTCCCAGATTGATTCCATAGCACGATGGTCTCATATAGATGGCTCTCAAGAATGACCAGGTTATGAAGTTGAGCATATTCCATCTACATATCGTCAAGTATTTTGACGTGATCCTACCTCAGGAGAAGCTGCTCTTACTATTCCAGAAAAACTCTTGAGGAATAGGTGATGGCAGAGAATCTTATGAGATGAAGCAGATAAATATATCCCTCGTGTTGTTGAAAAAATTAAGCAAGGATGGGGCAAAGAATGGTCACCACAGACTGATCAATTATGTCGTAGCACTACTGCCCGTATTGGTACATTGATTGGAGATATGGAAGCTCATTTTTGGAGCCTCGAAGGTTTATCAGCCTAGCTTATTATTTCCTCTTTCCAAAAAGGTGGAGGAGCTGTACAAAAATATTGATAAAGTCGAGATAGAGAGTGAGTGCTCCCATGATGGATTCTTTTGTGTCTTCTTCTGTTCACTCATTACCGATGATGTTCATCGCTTTGATTCGCTGTGTGTCGTAGGCAGTGAGAGCAGTAAAAATCATGATACTGATACACGATATGATGAGATCGAATTGGCTATTTCTGATCCAAATATTTACTATACTTGCGATGATGATGCCAATCAGCCCCATGAGCCCTATACGTCCGAAGCCACTGAGATCATCATGAGTCACGAAGCCGTAAATGCTCATAAATCCAAACATACCTGCTGTGATAAAAAATACATTTCCAATAGAAGACATCGTATACACGAGAAAAATCGAAGAAAGTGTAATGCCAGTCGTGAGACAATAGAGGAGAAAGACAAATATTGCAGTATTTGCAGACATTTTTTGGACCCATCCAGCGAGCGAACCGACGAGGAGTATTTGCCCTATAACGACTGCGATGATGATAACGGGGTTTGTGAAAATGATTTCAGATATAGTAGCATTTGTCGCTATATAGAAAGCAGTCACACCAGAGAGTGCGAGACCGAGTGCCATCCATCCGTAGACTTTTCGGAAAAATCGATTTGTCTCGGCGATGATTTGGGCGTTTGAGATATTCATAGTAAAAGAGGTTAAAGTATGACCTTGCACGGATATTGTAGTCTGTTTTTTTGGAATTCAATGAGACAGCTTTGACATGTTCTCTTGATTTATTTGGGACTTCACGACAATCTGCACCATGCCGTACGAGAATATCTACATCCAAAAAGTCGCTGAACATCCTCATATCTACTCTGATGAGGATATTATGCGTGCGAAAAAGGGCAAGTGGAAAGAGTTTTTCTGAAAAGAAAAATTGATGCTTGAGATAGGGACGGGTATGGGAAATTTTTTTAGTAACTATGCTGGAAATCGCCCAGACATGGCCTGTGTTGGAATAGAACTCAAATATAAAAGACTCATTCGTACCTACGAAAAATCTGCTCGTAAGGGGAGAGATGATGTCATCTTGCTGAAAGTTTTTGGACAAAAAATACCCGAGATATTTGCAGAGTGAGAAGTGGATGAGCTGTATCTCCTCTTTTCTGATCCATGGCCAAAAAAATGACACCATAAAAACCGCGTGATTCAGGACGATTTTCTCCGAGATGCAGCTTCTGTCCTGGTGCCAGGAGGACTTTTTCTCATAAAAACTGATGAAGCTTCGTATGCCCAGTGGATAGATGAACATCTCGAGCGATGTCCATATTTTACATACGAGAAAAATGATAACGAAGAACCTGAGAAAAAACTCACTCCAGAGACAGCCACAGAGTTTGAGACGATGGGGCGCCGAGAGGGGAGTAAGATAGTGAGTTTTCTGTGTCGGAAAAAATAGCTTTTCCCGTCATTCCAGCCAAGTCTTGAGCTTGTCGAAAGACGCGAGGTGGAATCTAGATCTGTTTTATTATTTTTTCTGTACTTTTGGTTCCAAAAGTACCAAAAGAATTTAGGGGACAAAAACTCGGTCAGTTTTATCAGTTCGCAGTTCTGTATTCAAGAACCTCAGACAGTTTGTCCCCTAAAAACCCATTTCCATAAGTATTCGCGTATTCACTATATATTTTTCCTCTTGCTATTATTTTAGAAATTCATAAAATACTAATATGGTACATGTGAAAACACTTCAGAAAAAACTCTTCTCTCACAGTGATGAACTGCGGGGAGGAGCAGAAGTGTTTGATATTCTCGGCAATGAATGTCGTCTCGAGATGGTGCTCGCACTGATGGAGGCAGGAGAGTTGTCTTCATGAGACATAGCAGCAGTGACGAACTGTACTCCTTCAGCTGTCTCCCAAGCACTCGCCATGATGAAGCGTACTCGTATGGTTGAGACTCGTCGAGAATGGCTCAATATCTACTACTCCCTCAATCACGAAAATCCTCTCGTAAAAAAACTTCTCCCTATTCTCTCATCTCTTATAAAATAATATGCTGATCATTATTCTCATCTCATTTTTCTCAGGTATTCTCACAGTCTTGGCTCCGTGTGTTTTACCTCTTCTCCCAGTTATCCTCGGGGGAAGCCTCGCAGGGCAAAACAAGGCACGTCCGTATATCATCATAGCTTCCCTCATCGTCTCTCTGCTTCTCTTTACACTTCTTCTCAAGGCTTCCACTGTATTGATTCATGTTGACCCAATTGTGTGGGAATATGTTTCGGGTGGTCTACTCATCCTCTTTTCTGCCACACTTATTTTTCCGAGTTTATGGGTTTGGTTGATGGATATAACTGGCATAGAAAAACTCTCTCAAAACTCCCTCGAACAGGCAAATCATCGTGAGTGAATCTGGTGACCGATTGCTCTCGGCGCTGCTCTCGGGCCTGTCTTTTCGAGCTGTAACCCCACCTACACCGTTCTCCTCGCTACGATACTTCCTGCAAGTATCACCGTGGGGCTCATCTGACTCGGTGCATATTTTCTCGGTCTCGGTATCATCCTTCTTCTCATCGTCTATTTTGGACGTGGTATCGTTGGCCGGTTCTCATTTTTTAGTAATCCTCGAGGGATATTTCGCAGGATTTTGGGTATCATCATTCTTATCATCGGAGTACTCATCATCACAGGTGATATAAAAAACCTCGAGGCCTATGTCATAGAGAAAAATATATTTATAGACACTGCTTCTATCGATAACACTCTCAATGGCATCATTCTAAAAAATCACAATGATACAGGCTCTATGTGTAAGAGTGGTAAGTGTGATGACCAGAAAGAAAATAATCTCATGATGGATCTCGGAATGGCTCCAGAATTCAGTGGTATAGCTGCATGGATAAACCTGCCTACCGGACAGGCAGGCTCCAACCCTCTGACTATGGAATCACTCCGGGGTAAAGTTGTCCTTATCGATTTTTGGACCTATTCTTGCATCAATTGTATCCGCACTCAGCCCTATCTGAATGCGTGGTATGAAAAGTATGAAAAAGATTGATTCGTCATTATATGAGTCCATGCTCCAGAGTTTGCCTTTGAAAAAGTAGAAAGCAATGTCCGGGAAGCGTCAAAAAAAGAGTGAATCAAATATCCTATTGCTCTCGATAATGATTTTAAAACATGGAATGCCTACGGTAATCGGTATTGGCCTGCGAAATATCTCATCGACCAAAAAGGAAATATCGTCTATAAGCACTTTTGAGAAGGCGCTTATGATGAAACTGAAAAAAAGATACAAGAGCTTCTCGGAGCAAAAAAAGATATTGTTACCATAGTCCCAGAATCTTCTGGTGCACAAGAAAAAACTCCTGAAACTTATCTCGGAACTGCTCGATCCAAGCCTGAAACGTTTGAGGTCCAAGGGGAATGGAAATTGCAGCCAGAATATATCGAGGCAGTAGACTGGCATCATTCTCTTAATCTTCCATTTAATGCAAAAAAAGTGTATTTAGTTGTTTCATGAACTGGAAAGATTGTGTCTCAGGTATCTGCACCCGATTTATATACGCAGAAAGATATTACCATCGATCATGATGGTATATACACTGTTTTTGAAGGAAAAAGCTTTGTCTCAGGTGCACATCTCACCATCTTTGCAAGCCCATGACTCCGACTGCATGCATTTACTTTCTGAGATTAGGCTTATGAAAAATTATTTTTCATTAGGATGGTTAGGCTGAGCTCTGGGAGTGAATAGTTGATTCAAGTTCTTATATGGAGATTCTTGAGGAGAGGGCGGTCATTGAATTTCTCTCAATTTTTTTAACTGTTCTTCGACGGGGTCTACGGCTCATTCTTTTTTTCTCTGTTCAATATAATAATTTATGGTATGTTCTAATCTTTCATCCAGTGTTGTGTCTCCTTCATGAGAACCTGCTGATTCTTGCGTTGGCTCATTTTGAGGTGCTTTATCAGATAGTTTGAGAGAAATTGATGTTACTGTGATTCCTAGTATAAAGGCTACTAATGTAGCTATTTTCCATCTTGTATTGCTACTATCTAGTTTTTCGGCAATCTGTGCTAATTCTTCTCCAGCACCTCGAACTTCTTCAATATCGCCACTTTCAAGTCTCTCCTTAAAAATTTGTCTCCAAGTGGTATTTAACTCTTGCGCTAAAGCAGGATCGTTCATAAAAGGGTATTAGATATACATATTTTAATTATTTAATTTATTTGTCAAATGAAACACTTTACCTCACTTACCATACCGATACTCACATTATTCCTCGTGAGCTGCTGTCTATTTCCTCATCAAAATATTATGAATACCTCTACTCAAAAAATTCCTGAAAATGCAAAAACTGCGACCTTTGCTGGCGGATGTTTCTGGTGCCTGGATCCTGCATTTGATAATGAGCCAGGTGTTCTCCAGGCTATCGTCGGCTATGCTGGTGGTCGTCTCGAGAATCCCACCTATGATCAGGTTCTCACTGAGACTACAGGTCACCGTGAGTCTATCCAAGTCACCTATGATCCAACAAAAGTTTCCTATGAACGTCTCGTGGAAGTATTTTTCCATCAGATAGATCCGACCGATGCTGGTGGTCAGTTCGCTGATCGAGGTGAGAGTTATACGACCGCTATCTGGTATCAAAATGATGAAGAGAAAAAAATAGCCGAAACCTTTATTCAAAAATTAAATGACTCAAAAAAGTTTGATAAACCAGTTGCTGTAAAAATCCTTCCATTTACGAATTTTTATCCAGCAGAAGACTATCATCAGAACTACTATAAAAAGTCTGCATTTCATTATGGTCTCTACAAAAAAGGTTCTGGTCGTGAGGGCTTCATCCATGAGAACTGGACCGAAGAAGAGAGAAAAGCAATCGAAGGAAAGGATGCAGAATTTGCAAAAAAATACCACAAACCTGACAGTGCTACTATCTGCAATACTCTCAGTGAAGAGTCATGTAGCGTAACACAACATGATGCTACTGAACCGCCGTTTGATAATGCCTACTGGGACAACCATGAAGCATGAATCTATGTCGATATTGTCACAGGAGAACCACTTTTCAGTTCTCGCGATAAATATGATTCAGGGACAGGATGGCCGAGCTTTGATCGCCCGATCAATCCTCACTTCGTCACAGAAAATACAGACCATAAACTCGTCTATCCACGCACAGAAGTTCGCTCTAAATACGGTGATAGCCATCTCGGTCATGTCTTTGATGACGGGCCAAAAACAACAGGGAAGCGCTATTGTATGAACTCCGCTGCACTTCGATTTATCCCTCTCGCAGATATGGAAAAAGAAGGATACGGAGAATACGTCGACCGCGTTAAACCATAGCCCTAAAGCCGTCTGAAACGACGATAAACTATTTATATTTTATTTTTCTTCTATGAAAAAAATTCTTATCTCTACTCTCGCAGTGGCGACTGTCGTTCTTCTCTCTAGTTGTGACATACCTGGACAAAAAGACGAGAAAAAAACAGACTCTATGATGCCGATGGAGAACGCTATGATGAAAGATGATTCTGCTATGAAGAAGCAGGATACAGATGATGCTATGATGAAAAAAGATGACACAGTATCTGACGGAATGATGAAAGCTGATGTAAAAGTAGATGGTGGAGCTATGATGCAGAAATAATTTCTGTGAAAAATAAGCCCTCGAAAGAGGGCTTATTTTTGTATGCAGGATGTCAGAAATGCAATTACTTTTTTCATCCTCTTTCAGTGACGAGAGGGATTCTTGTAGAGACGATAGAGCCATTCGCCACCAAATCTCTGGAAGAATTGTGGCGCTGGCTGTCTGAATCCTGTCAGGAGATCGATAGAGCCTCCAACCCCGATGGCAACTCCACACTGTGGGTGTTTTTTTGTCAGTTCATTCAGGAGTTTTTCTTGTTTTCCATTACCGTGTGTGGCAAAGATGATGCCGTGTTCGGGGAGTTTTTCTGGCACGGTATCGCTGATAATGACTGAGCACAGAATGCCGGGATATTTGGATTCGAGCATTGATTGTATTTTTTGTTGCGAAGCTTTCTTTGCTCTATCTCATTCATTGTCTCCTGTGACGAGAGGATCGATGATGGTGACTGGGATTTTCATCTTCGCTGCATAGGCTATGAGGTCACGAGTGAGTCGTGATCCTGTGATTCTTTCGCCATATTTTTCCACAAAAGAAGAATCGTGCATAATGGCTTTTGCACACCAAAATGGAAATGCTATATATTTGAGAACAGGGGGGAGCGTGCTTTCTGTGATTTGATATGCGACAAAAATTCCAGCGCCATCTGGCAGAGCAAGGGGAGCGCCTTTAAGTACTTCCAAGATTTCACTATCACGTGAAGCGTCATAGAACATTTCAGGATTTGGAGTGACGACGAGCGTCGCCCCATCTCTCTTTTGTTTGAGCGCCGTCAGACAATCTGTGTATGTGCCTTTATAGAAATGTATGCCCAGGAGATTCATATATTCCACAGTATATTAAAAATCACTTTCTTTAAAAAACTTTCTAACATTTATATGATTCGTTTGGTACTTTTGGTTGCAAAAGTACCCAAAACAATTCAGGACAGCAAAACTCGCTATAGACCCTATTCATCCAAATACAGTTTTCATCCCGCTCAGACAGTTGCTGTCCTAAAAACCCTTATCTGTTTTTCATTTTTGAAACGGTATTGTATAACGAATGAAACCTATTAAACTCAGTCAATCAATTAAACCTGCTCTTATGTATTTATTTCTCGATACCGAAACGCACCACATCGAAAATCCGATTATGATTCAATTGGCGTACAAGCCCGATGATCGTCTCGAATATTTCTCTGCGCTCTACGGTACAGGCGGTGTCCCTATCGAGATAAGCTCGATGGCCGTCCATCATATCACCGAGTCTGAGATAGCAGGGAAGCCGATGTTCGAAGAAACACCAGATAAAGATGTTCTCCAGAAACTCCTCGAAACGTATACCCTCGTTGCTCACAATGCTTCTTATGATGTCAATGTCCTAGAACTCCGATGAGTAGAGACAACGGCGCCTATTTGTACACTCCGTCTCTCTCGCTATCTCCTCCCCGAACTCGAACAGCACAAGCTCCAGTATCTCCGCTACTACTTCGGTATCGAATTTGCTGAAAAACCTCAGACACACGATGCTCTCGGTGATGTCCTCGTCCTCGAAAAAGTCTTCTATAAATTGCACGAACTCTTAAAAGCTCAGGAACCAAAAAAAGACGAACAAGAACTCCGAAATATGATGATAGAAATCTCGTCTCATCCATCGATTCTCTATATGTGCAAATTTGGCAAATACAAAGGCACGCTCTGGACGGATGTGCCACGAGACTATCTCGACTGGGTGGTGAATAAATCTGATTTTACTGATGAGGATGTACTCTATACGGCAAGGTATTATTTGGAGAAAAACTAATTATTTACCGATTACCTCTTTTGTCGCTCCGATTTTTCTATCTGCATATAGTACGACATCACGGATAACGAGCTTCTGAACGGCAGAAAAAAGGGTTTCCATTATTGCATAATTAGGTTGTCCGTTTTGAGCAGGTAATTGTATGCTTGTTTTGTTCATTGCATCACGATTAAACTTATTACCATAATCATATTGTTTTGAAGTTGCAACTCTACAGGCAGAAATTATTGTACTCGCGACAGCTCTATTAAAAGGTTCAAACTTTGGTACTAAATGTTGAATATGTGAATAGCCAATAAAATCAATTTGTTGATAATACATTGTTTCAGCACCTAATGTCGTGTCTGAACAAGTTATTGTATTTCATTTATTAAGCGCTTCTAGATTCGAGAAACCCATAACCCCATTATCTGTTGAAGAGTTTGAAATTAATGGGATTTTTCCGCTTTCGGATAGTATCTCGTCATTTTGTAATCTATAATATTTTGTTGGATTTATTTCAAATAATTCACCTATTGTAATATTTTTCCATTCAAATTCCCCATTCTCAAACTCTTTTAATACTCTATTTTCTGTGGCTGTCAAAGTGTAATTTTTCAAACCAGTAACGGATAAGTACGCTTCCAGCTCTGCTATACGCAGAGCTTCCAGCTCTGCTATAAAGTTCTCCATAAAATCAAAATCTATCTTGCCGTTTTTGGTGGGCAAACTTATAACTGTGTTTTTTAATTCAATTTTTGTCGCCTTATTGTTATAAGAATATTTTACTTTTATAACTCTATCTATTGAAGCAATAATAAACATTTGGTTTCTGGCATTTAATTTTTCACATTGTAATACACTTGTTGCTCCGTGTCCATCTTTTAAATAGAATGGTGTTTCTAAATAAACAATATTTTGATTATTTGAATGTATCAAAATGGTTGGTCTTCCATTTTCATTATTTAGTGCCTTCTTAGTTAATCGATTATACGAGATGATACCATTGTTCGTAGTTGATTGTCCATAAAATGGATATATCATTTCTGATTCATCTTTAAGTTCTTCAAGCTTTAGTGGATCAATTTCTTTTTGAGGTTGCCATTTTAAGACTTCTTCAATTCTGTATTCGCCCCACATAACTTTTTCTAGCTTCTCGTTAAGTGGGGCAATTATTTTCCCAATTGGTCTGGGTTATTTTGTTTGAGGAGGTTACTCACTTCCCAAGCGAGATAGTCGCTGACAGTTTTTTTGAAGTCGGCGAGCGTTGGCTTGGTGTCAATGGTTTTGTGTTGGTCATAGTTCCAATCAGCACCTGAAGGAGTGATAAAATCCTCGACATATACTTCATTGATATTCCACATTGCTTCGAGTTTTGCACTTTTTCCTGCCTTGTAGATCTTGATAATATCGGCATATCTCTTTGTTGGTTCATCTATTTTTTGTATATTTCTGGTTGTTCTCTTGTACCCGTCATTTCGGAAATCGATGAATTTGACTGTTTTTTCAAAATCGTGTGGTTTGTGTGCCTCTACGATATAGATACTGGTCTGCACTCATGCCATAGGCTGGAAGAGGTCAGTTGGCATCTTGATACTGGCAATGAGTGTATGTTTTTTGAGAATTTTTTTATTGGTTTCTGTCGCTTTTCCACTTCCAGCTGAGTCTTGTATGATGATTGCAGCGAGTCATCCTATTTCCATCCTATCAAGACCAAACGCAATAAATGGCATTCCATTTTCAGAGTAAGAGAATGGAGGATTAAGGAGAAGCTTATTCGCCCGAAAATTTTTATAGAGTTCTTCAGGAGTATTAAAAGTATTTCATTTTTGAATATTTGAGCTTCCGTCTCCTCTGAGAATCATATTCGTGGCAGCTAGAGTATACATCTCAGCATTGAGCTCTACTCAGAGGAGTTGGTTCCTTTTTATTTCCTGGATTTTCTTTGCACTTTCTGTGGTCTTTTTCCCAAATGTATTTTCAGCATCCTCTATCATCATCTCCATTGCTGATATGAGGAATCCAGCGGAACCAGTCGCGAGATCCATGACTCTGCTTTCTTTATTGATTCCGAGAATCGAAACCATCATTTTTGTGATATAAGGAGGAGTGAGGACGATTCCTATTTCTTTTCCATCTCCGAGAGCATATTTCAGAAATTCAGAATACATTTCTCCCATAATATCGAGATGTCCAGCCATGGCATCGATAGAGAGGTAGATATTATGATAGATAAAGGTAAAAATTTGTTTATTTGTACTTGCATCTCAGCTTACTAGTTTTGATACTTCTTTATCTAGCTCTGTGAGCTCGTCCCTTTGTGCATCTTTCGAAATCTCAGAAAAACTTGAGAGCATCAGATTTTGTTTATCGAGAGGAATATCACGAGCACCCAGAAATTCTTTGATTTGATTCACTATCTGTATTCCATCTCTTTTTGTCTCTGATTGTATTCATTTGAGGTCTTCAGGAATGAGTCCGTCTTGGATTTTAGTGCCATTAGTATCTACTACATGTTGCATGGATAAAAGCATCCCTGAAACATACAAAACTCGTTGAGGTGCTGTGATATTGAGGTTATGCATGAGTTTATTGAGACTTTTTGCGTACTTTTGCAGTTCTGCTTGTGATTTGATGAGTATTTCGTGCTTTTCATCTTCCGTCAAAAGAGCATTTTTGTAAAATTCATCAAAAGTTGTTTGATTCTCAAGAAAATCCAGAGTGCTTATATTTTCAAGGAGCTTGTATGAATGCTCTCCAGATCCATAAACATAATATACTCTGAACTCTATTGATTCATCTGAATCTCCAGCAATACCGATAGCAATTACTTCATTGTATTTTCCAGAGGCAACCATTCCTGTAGCATAATGCAATGCTCCATTTACTGCATAACCTCAAATAGATGTAGCATCAAATTTTATCCCTTCTTTCGTTTCAGCAACAAGCTTGCTCAGTCATAGTTTATTCTCGATGACGACTGGTATATTGTATTTTGTTAGACTAAAATCAGGCTTTCCAAAATTTGTTTTATTTTCTGTTTTAGCACGACCGCGGAGTGCTTCTTTGAGATAATCAGGAATAGCAGATTCTGTATAATAGTCTGTCTGATTCTTTAGTTGTAATTTTTCAAAATTCTTTTTGACCCAATCATTTACGTGTTCTTCAAGTGTAAATTTGAATCATTTTTTTATTTCTTTCATAAGTAAGGGGATTTGATGATTTATTCAGATGAATTGATTGTATCGTTTTTCAATCTTTTACAATTCTTCAGCGCCATTTTGCTTTCTTTTTCAAATACCTAGAATACGGCTATGATTTCCCTGATAGAACCCTGGCTCTCCACACCCTCCGATAAACCTAAACTCCTCGTGATTTATTGACCGACGGCGTGCGGGAAGACTGCGCTCACGATAGAGCTTGCAAAGCAATATAACGGTGAGGTTATCAATGCTGATTCTCGCCAGATTTATCGCGGTATGAATATCGGGACAGGGAAGGTAACACAGGAGGAGATGCAGGACATACCACACCATATGCTCGATATTTTGGATATTCACCAGATGTATGGGGTAGGGGAATTTGCACCAGAGGCGAGACGTATTATTGCGGATATCACAGCTCGTGGCAAGCTCCCGATTCTCTCGGGCGGAACGGGACTTTTTATCGATTCAGTGATTGGAAACTTTACCATCCCAGAAGTGCCAGCTGATTGGGAATATCGTGATGAACTCGAAGCGTTTCGAGACAAAGAAGGCAATGAAGCTCTCTGGGAAAAACTCAATGCCGTTGATCCTGACTATGCAAAAGTACTCGACCCACGAAATTATCGCTATGTGATTCGTGGCCTCGAAGTATGGAAAGCGACGGGGCATTCAAAGATGGAGCTCGGTCAAAAAACTGAGAGTCCATACGATTTTCTCCGTATCACCCCCTATGACGGTCATCGTGAAAAACTCTATCAGAATATAAATACACGTGTCGAAGAGATGTTTCGCTCAGGACTTATCGATGAGGTCTCAAATCTTCTCTGAGACAATAATCCGGCAGATGAACATATTCTGGAAAGACTTCCAGGACTTAATGCTATAGGCTACCGTGAGATACTTCCTCTTTTGGCAAATAAGGCATCACTCGAGCAAACGCTCGAAGCTGTGCAGACGAATAGCCGCCACTATGCGAAGAGGCAGCTCACATGGTTTCGACGATATAATCCTCTTATATAAAAAATCCCTCCAGACTTGGAGGGATTGTTGTATTTTTCTGAATTAAACAGAAGCGATGATGTCACGAATAGCGGTGATAGTCAGAATGAGAGAATCATTGCTGCTTTCATTTGCCTTATCTTCGAGGTCATCGAGTTTTTCACCGAGTTTAGCCTTCCATGCATCTTTCTTGTCCTGAGGAAGAGCCTTGAGTGCATCGAGCTTACCTTCGAGACGAGCCTTGAGGTCAGCAAGCATGGTTGCAAAATTTGCCTCGCGGAGTTTCTTTATATTTGCACGGAGCGCTTCTCTCTGAGCTTTTGCTTCAGCCTTGCACTCTGCTTTGATAGTTTCTTTTTCTATATCTGTGGTAGCCGCTTCGAGACGAGCCTTGCATTCTGTGAGAGCTTGTTTGATCTCATCACGACTTTCCTTGCGGAAATCCTTGATCTCATCACGACTTTCTTTTCTCATCTCACGATGTTCCTGACGGATTTCGCGAGGAGTTTTTGTCCCTGATGATGTCGTCGTAGTTGTGTCTGCCCAGGCAGAGCTGGCGATAAGTATTGTTGCCAGTATGGCAGTAGAAAGTGCTTTTTTCATAATTTAAAAAGGGGTTAAAAATAAGCAGGGGCATTATAATTGTACAACCATTCAAGAGCAAATGAAACACTCTTTTCTTTTAAGATTTCCTCAGCCCCATCGTATCCTAGAAAAAGTATCGATACTATGTCCCCATTGCTTCACCAATTCTTCACAAATATATGAAATAAAATACAAAATCCCTATCGAGAGAGTTGCTCTAAGCCTGTTCTGTACCCCGCATCATACAGTTCCTGTGCTGTATCTGGTTTATATGAGAGTGTTCACTTCTGTCATATTTTTCTCCATCCAGTGATGCTTTTTCTTTTTATACGCGATTCTTTGAGATAGATAGTTGATCCTACTCTTTCACTTACTGATAGGGTTAATCTTGGTACGCCGTCTTTTCAATTTACAATGATTTCCTCTGGTGCGATTTCTCCTAATGAGAGCATAAATTGACCATCCCAAAAAGGAGCACTTGTTTTTTGTGTTATTACCGGTATTCCAGCGGATGCAATCATAGTCTCCATTAGTTCTTCTTTTTCTCCAGAAAAATTCTCGAAAATGTGAGGTGTCCATTTACTTTCATTTGTGGCAAGCATTTTAAGCGGTTTGAGCTTTTTTTTGACTTGTTCTGGAGTGTTTTCTGCGTAGATGAGATTACAAAAGCCAGAATACATTTTCTGTATCTTTTCAGGATTGACTCTTCCTACCGGAAAAGCATCCTTGCTCCAAGTAAGAATCCTTTGCATATCCATGCCGAGTAAATAGGCGACTGCTATAGGCACACCGCCAGACCAAGTGAGTACAGTTTTTGGGAGTGCGATATTCTTTTCCTGAAAAGCCTTCAGTACTCCAGCATAAAAAGCGTTTCGAAGGCCGGGACCATCGATAACGAGGTTATATTCTGTATTTTGAGAGAGTTCTAGGGGCGACATTCCCTCTCAGAATACAATATTTTGTTATATAAATCAACTTTATGAAGTATCGGGATGCTAACTTTTATGCTAGAGCTTCAGCTATTCTGTCCCGTATTCGTGGTACGCTTCTTCGTACTCCTTGATCCACGCTCCCATTCCACATCTGATACGGTGGTATTGTCTTATCAAATACATTACCAGGTCACATCTTTACAAAGCTCACTATGCTACATCCTGGATAAAATACATTTCATTTTCACAGATGACATTCTTTCCCTACTTCAGAGAATCTCCCAATACGATTACCAGTTCAGAATTCTACAAAATTTCCTATTTGTGCACCACTATCTATGAAATTTGAATCGCCCATTTTGACACCGTGGCTGATTTTGGCACCGTATCCTACTCTATTCATATTACCGACCGCTGTACCGTAGGGTATATTGGCTTGAGCGCATTGCCATTCATATGATGGATCTCTGACCATGAACCTATCGTATGAGCATTTCCTATCTTTGATATGTGAAATGTAGTTCTCTCTCCAAACTCACAACCATCTACGAAAGATGTCTGAGATCATTCAAATATTGACCAAGGACCAAATCTGCATTTTTCATGGAATTGGCAATTTACGAAACGTGTTCCAGAAGGAAATACTTCTTTTTCATCGAAGATTTGTCCTTCATATGTTTTTCACTCTGACGGAGGCATGAGTATGTTTCCATTTGTTTCGAAATCTGTGTGCGTTCCTGCTACAGCGCCAGTGAGGAATTTATTCCCTTTTCCAATTGCTACTATTTCTTCGAGTGAAATGACACTATTGCGTCCAAAAATATTGTTATTTCCAATGCTGGCAAAGTTGCCCATTTCTGTACCGCTACCAAACCTATTTTCATCGCCTATGACAGAGAGGAGTGGTAATTGCGTACCATATCAAAAGGTATTTTTATTTCCGATTTTTACGGGAGAGGATTGTTGCTGAAACTTGCACCAACTTCCAAACTTGTGCTCACTTCAGATATCTGAAACATTATCAAATGTTACATTATCTCCGAAGTCACATGGTCATAAAATTTGTGTCTTACTGCCACGAATAATAGTGTTATCTGGTATTTTCGTTCCTGCTTCGATGGTGCAATCTACTAATTCCATCCTCGGAGCATAGACGTCTGGCAGAGTATGATTATTTACGATATTTCCTATGCTGGTAAGTGTATTGCCAGTAGTTGTTTCATCGAGTAATAGGGGCATATAATGATTTTATTTCATTAATATATACTGATTTTATTAATGTCAAATTATATTAAATCTCTTATTTCCACTGAAAACTCTCACTTATGTCACTTCCAATTCTTTTTACTCCATGCGCCCCGAAGCTATCACGCATTGCTTGGATGAGGTTGGTAGGGAGTTTTTCCACAAAAAGAGTCATGAAATAATCACGTATACTGCCGATAACAGGCGTTGGGATTTTGAGTTTATCGAGGACGGAGCTGGTGTTATCAAGTTTCGTCTTTAAACTTCCTATAAACTCACTTGCATCTGTATTTGTGGAGAGACCGTAAAATGCTGGAAGGATCTCGAGCATGCGACTACGGATGATACAGCCCCCTTGCCAGATACGGAGGACTTCGCTGAGGTTGATTCACCATTGAAATTCTTTTTCCGCTGCGACGATGAGGTCGAGTCCCTGAAGGTATGAGCCGAGGTAGACGAGAGAGAGTGTATCGTGGAGGAATTGTGTTGAGAGGGGATTGTTGATTGTTTCTCTTTCAGTTCCCATCTCAGGAAATGAGAATGAATGATTTCTCCCAGACATCCAGCGGGCAAAGAGTGATTCTGCGATTGTTGGTACAGGGACTCCGAGCTTGAGCGCTGCTTCGACTGTCCAACCACCCGTTCCTTTGCTTCCTGCTTTATCACTGATTTTTGACAGTAAATCTGAGCCGTCTGTGTCTTTGGTACCGAAAATATCAACCGTTATATCGAGGAGAAAACTCTTGAGTACTCCAGTATTGAGCTCTCTGAAAATAGCCTGTATTTCAGATTGAGGAGTATTTCCATATCGGAGAATATCATAGATTTCCGCGATTCCCTGCATGATGGCGTATTCGATACCATTATGAACCATTTTGACGAAGTTTCCTGCCGCTGCTTTGCCGACATAGGTGACACAGGGTTTTCCGCTGAAATCTTTTGCTGCAATTTTTTCGAGTACAGGAAGCATTCTTCTGACTGTTTCTTCTTCCCCACCTGGCATGAGTGCCGGTCAGAGTCGAGCTCCTTCAGAGCCACCGGAAATGCCACAACCAACCCAATGAATTCCGTGTTGTGTCGCGAGAGTTTGATTTGCGAGAGTCGTATCCCAGTGGGCATTTCCGAGATCCCAGATACTGTCGCCAGGAGAGAGAAGGTCAAAAAGTTCCTGCGCTACTTCGTTTGTTATTTTCCCAGCTGGTACGAGCAGTATAATACTTCGAGGAGATTCAGTTTTTTGTACGAGTTCGGCAATTGTGTTTGCTTTTGTGACAGGGGTTCCTACTTCTGCGACGAGAGCGTCTACTTTATCGAGAGAACGATTCCAGACAACGATTGATTCGTCACGAGAGATGATATTTCGGACGAGATTTTCACCCATAGTGCCGAGGCCGATAAGTCAGAGATGAGTCATAAAGAGAATTTTTAAGTATTTCCTTATTTTTACGACTCTTGCAAAAAAGCAATCAAAAAAGAGTAACACATGTTACTCTTTTTTGATTTTTATCCTCTTATAGTCTATTTCATGAATGGTTTTGCTCGTGTGTAGATGACACCAGAGATTGCAAGTGAGAGAAGAAGAGCTATAAGCATGTTAAGTTCTGGACCTGTTGGGACATTTGTCGCAGAGTTGAGTGTATATGGTTGCTGTACTGGTGCAGAATTGAGATATGGTTCCGCTATATCATTTTCAGATGGATTGTAGGGGATATTGATATTGATCTCACCTGACATATTGTCTGGTGCAGAGTTTAATACTGGCGTAGTCGTTGTGACGACTGGTTTTGTAGTTGTCGTTGTTGGAGTCACAGCTACTTCACCTGAAGCAAGTGTTTCTTGTCCGCCGCCCGTGATACTCGGGTCGAGGATTTGCGCAAAGGTCATAGACGATGCCAAGGCGGCAAACGCGAGACCTGAGACGATGTATTTGGTACTATTCATATGTGAAAAATTAATGTACACAGAGAATTTACCTTATATTTTTCATCTTTTCCAGTCCTAGAAGGTAAAAAACATCTAAAAATACTTGCACAATAATCGAAATAGGTTGTAATACTTACTTTTCGAGGTACTTCTCTATATCCTTGCGTATTTCATAGATTTTTTCGAGATCCATGATGGAGGCGAGTTTTAGATCAGGAACGCCTGATTGGCGCACACCGTAGACCTCTCCAGGGCCACGAAGTTGCATATCTATCTCCGATATTTCAAATCCATCATTCGTTTTTTCGAGAGCTTTCAATCGCTGTGCGTGTGCTTTGTCTGAGAGAAGATAGCAATATGATTGGGCATCACCACGACCGACTCGTCCACGGAATTGATGGAGCTGAGAAAGGCCAAACCTATCAGCATCCTCGATACAGATAACAGTCGCATTTGGATTATCGACCCCCACTTCTATGACAGACGTAGAAGAGAGTATGTCGTATTTCTTTGCCACGAAGTCTTGCATGATGGATTCTTTTTCATCAGCAGACATCCGTCCATGGAGTATGCCTATATTCTTATCTGGAAATATTATTCGGAGTTTTTCTGCTGTTTCATGGACAGAGACAGCATCCACTTTATCACTTTCATCCACGAGAGGAGAAACCCAGTATACCTGATGTCCCATATTCATTTGTGATTCTATCCAGCGATAGGTCTCATTTGCATGTTCTGGGGTGACTATTTTGGTAGTGACTGCTTTGCGATTGGCAGGATATTCACGGATGATTGAGATGTCTTGATTGCCATAGAGAGCCATAGAGAGTGTCCGTGGTATCGGCGTCGCTGTCATCATGAGGACATGAGGAAATGTTCATACCTCCTGGAGTGACTCAGGGGTGTCACCGAGAGCTGATTGCACGACTCACTTACTGATATATTCCGTGAGTCGCTCTCTCTGCTCGACTCCGAATCGATGTTGTTCATCGATGATGACATACGAGAGGTGCTTATAGCGCACATCTTCCTGTATGAGTGCGTGTGTACCGACGACGACAGAGAGCTCTCCACTGGCGAGAGCGGATTTTATATCTTTTTTTTCTTTTGTTTTGAGACTTCCGAGGAGGAGAGCAGAGCTTATTCCATAGGGTTCGAGAAAAGCCTGAAGTTTACGAGCTACTTGTGTCGCGAGAATAGTCGTCGGTGCCATGTAGACGACTTGGCCACCACCTCACTCTATCCAGTGGAGAAGAGAGAGAAATGCGACAATCGTTTTACCAGTGCCCACATCACCCTGGAGGAGTCTCTGCATGCAGATATCTCGCTCCATATCTTTGAGGACTTCAAAGAGGGTGATTTTCTGATGATTGGTTAATGCAAAAGGGAGCGTGGCTATCGCTTTCTTCATACTTTCTGCATCGAGAGGGATTCATTTTACATGGCCGATACTGGCTTCCTGGATAATTTTTTTTCTTTGCAGTGCTCGATATTGGAGCTCAAAGAGCTCTTCATAAGCGAGTTCATGCTTGGCTTGTTCGTAGAGCTCAATTGTCTGAGGTGCGTGCAGTGCTCGGATATTCTCTATGCGCGGTTTATGTTTTCGCTCAGAGCGAATTTCTGGCGGAAGTACTTCTGGTATGAGCTTGAGATATTCGAAGAGGAGAGGAATTTTTTCTCGAAACCACTTAGTGTTTATGCCTTGTATCTCTGTATATATAGGGAGATAGGCTTGTCTTTTTTCATCAAAAAGTTCTATGTCTGGCTGAGGAAAGGAGAGTTTTCCGTATTCGTATTTTGGCTTTCCGTGGATGATAATGGTATCCCCAGGCTTGATAGGTTGCTTAAAAAAAGGTGTATGAAAGAAAACACATTCTGAGGACATCCCATTTTTATCTGAGACGAGAAATTTCGTGAGTTTTTTCTGAAATCTTGTCCGTTCTTGGATGATATTGATCAGCGTGACTTTGATGGTGTTTTTTTCCTGGATATTCACATACGCAAAGGAATCGAGCACATCAGCCGTGTTTTCGAGGTCACGAGGAAAAAAGAGGAGTAAATCCTCGACTGTTTCGATGCCTCCACGGGCAAGTCTCGTGATATAACTCTCTGTGGTATGAAGAAGGGTTTTCGTCAACCGCATAAGGTGTATTTTTATTTGATTTTTAGGTTCCTTGTCCCTACAATTATAGTACCTTTTTTCCTATGACAACGAAAAAGACAGATATCGCAGGAAACACACCAGTCTATGAAGACGATGATTATTATGTTGTAGAAAAAAAGCGGATTGCGGAAGAGGCTCAAAAAGCTCATAAAATTCACGAACTCGAAGTCCAATCGCATATTACTGCGATGATACCATACTATGAAGAAGCAGAAGGAGATGATCGTAAACGACTCCTCATACTCAATAATCTCCTCATCAATCGATTTGAAGAGCCGGGGATGATGTATTGGAATATATTTCGTAGCGCGCCTCGTGAAATACGAGAATATTCAGATCTTTTTGGTGATGAGCTCAGCGAGCTAGATATCTTGGCTATCGTTCATTTCCTTGAGCTAAAAAAAGATGAGTCAGAAAATATGGTAGAAATGGGCTTCGATGAAGATGGGGAAGAGGACGATCTCAAGCCTCAAAAAGAGGATGAAGATGCCATCGATGAAGATTCTCTACCAGAAGAAGAATAAAAATTTGCTCCTAGCAAAAGTTTTCATACAATCCACTCATAAACTTATGGTGGGGTACCCAAGTGGCTGAAGGGGCGGGATTGCTAATCCTGTAGGGTGACCAAAAGTTGCCGCGAGGGTTCGAATCCCTCCCCCGCCGCCATAGTTTTAAGTAGAGTTTTGTAATAGAACCCATTTTCACTCGAAATGCCATTCAAGGCATTTCTCCGGGTTCGTTCCCTCACTCGTCTCCATGTTTATCGGACCCATAGCTCAGGGGTTAGAGCAGTTGACTCATAATCAATTGGTCCCTGGTTCGATCCCAGGTGGGTCCACCAATCTCTGAAAATAAAAAATGGCTTATTTAAGCCATTTTTTTGTGTTCAAAAAATCTCAGACTCAACTAAATAATATTTGATTGTATTAATATGTTATGTTATCATGACAATATGATAAATGTAATATTACATGACGAGGGAGACCAACCAAGTAAAAAACCTTGAGATGATATAGATGCGCTTGTGGATGAGACAAAAACAGAAGTGGGTAAAATGATAAGAATGGTTCAAAAAATTGAATGATGTTCAGAGGCTGAGACAAATGGATGAATTTGATCCAATATGGATGGACAAGTTACTTATAATAATGAATTTTCTACCCCTGGTTTGGAGATATTACATAGTGTTAAGAGTACATGAACGAATGTATCTGTTCTAATTTGTTTCTGAAAACCTGGTTGGGTTATAGTAAATGATGGTATTAGTAGGGTTCAGTTATCGCTCTATCCAGATCGTCATACCGTGACAGAAAGCTCAGGCTGATCTAATCCAGCTGTATCTCTTGATAGGTTTAAACATGTTAGAAATTGAGCAATTTCCAAAATAACTCAAGCCATAGAGGAAATTTCTCGTCAAAAACCAGCAGAATAGAATCATTCTCTTCAGAGTGGTTTTTTCGATAGGCTCGATATACTGTTCGGGATGAAATATTTCCTCCTCAAATCCGAACCAAATTGTTTTAGTATCGATGATCTCGCTCGTGATGGGCAGACGTCGTGGACTGGTGTCCGCAATTTCCAAGCTCGCAATACCCTTCGAGACTCTATGAACGTGGGCGATATGTGTTTCTTTTATCACAGTAGCTGTGATGAGCCTGGAATTGTTGGTCTTATGAGGGTCGTGAGTAATGCGCTTCCTGATATGACCGCACTTGATATCGATGATGAACACTATGACCCAAAATCTACCATTGAAAATCCCATCTGGACCACGAGAATGATGGAGTTTGTAGAAAAATTTAGCAAACCCATTTCACTCACTTTTATCAAAAGTCACCCAGAACTCTCGGGTATGGTTGTCGCACAGAGAGGTTCGAGACTTTCTATTCAGCCAGTCTCGGAGAAACATTTCTCTATTTTGACGAAGTTTCTACAGAAATAATATCTATCTTATACTGCAAGTTTCGGAGAGCGTAAGTATGAAAATGAAATATTTTTCCTGATTCATCGTATTATCGGTCAGTATTATTTTTTTAATTTATTATATGAAGAAAGCTCTTCTCTTTTTAGTGGCACTTGGTCTTGTTGGTGGCGGTGTGTTTTTCTATATGATTCGACCTGTTTCAGCTCCATCCATCAATAAAACTCCCATCAGTATCCCTGAAGATGTCGTACCAGCATGATCTGAGATTTTTGCTCTGAATGCGGAAAAATCTGAGGCAAAATTTGAAATCGATGAAGTCCTCATGAATAGTCCATTTCATGTTGTCGGCACGACAAAAGATGTGTCTGGAAAAATCTATGTCACTCCGACAAATCTCGCGACTACTACAGTTGGAACGATCGTCATCGATGCTCGTACACTGAAGACTGATTCTGAGATGCGCAATGGTGCTATCGGCCGTCGTATACTCCATTCTGAAGAAAATGAATTTATCACTTTTACTCCAAAAAGCTCGACTGGATTACCAGAGAAACCTGAAATGGGGAAGGAATATATATTTCAGACAACAGGAACACTGACTGTTTCTGGCGTTTCAAAAGATGTCACTTTTATGGTCACGGCGAAAGCAGTTTCTGAGGCAGAAATAGATGGTTCTGCAAAAGCGACTATCAAATATGCAGATTTTTGACTCGTTATTCCGAAAGTAAAAATGGTGGCAAGTGTTGCAGATTCTGTCGATCTCACACTGACCTTTGTTGCTGAGAAAAAATAAGTTATTGAGATTCAAAAAGACCCTCAAAATTGAGGGTCTTTTAATTATTTCTTCACAAACAAGATATCAGGTTTTGTAATAGTGTTTAAATCAATTGAAATAGGAGCATCGAGAGTTGTACCTGGTTTGATTCCCATAGCTTTCATTACCTTGTTTGTGGCTTCAGGTATAAAAGGGGAGAGGAGGAGCGTAGCGTAGTACACGTAGACGATGCCTTCGACGAGAAGTTTTCCTTTTTCTTCACCTGTTTTTTTCCATGGCTCAGTCGTGTTGAGCATGTTATTTGCTTCATGAAGAACAGTCATTGCTTGGGCAAAAGCCATTTTAACATCAGAAACCTGCATATTTATTTTATATGCTTTTAAAATATGTTGAACCGTTTCGGTTGCTTCAGGTATTCGAGGAATAACCTCTCCTTTATCTCGGTGAGCAATCCATAGTGAAAGGACGCGATTCACGAGATTTCCGTAGTTATTGGCGAGGACATCATTGTGGATAGATTTGATTCGATCATCGCTGAAATTGAGGTCTTGTCATACGCCGACCTCGCTGGTCATATAGAGACGAACGGTATCAGAACCATATTCTGCTATCATCGCATGCGGGTCGATGACATTGCCGACAGATTTACTCATTTTTGCACCGTCTTTATCGTTCACGAAGCCGTGGACGAGGATATTCTTGGGGAGATTAATCCCAGCGGAGAGAAGCATGCCAATCCACGTCAGACAGTGAAAGCGAGCAATATCTTTGCCGATGACGTGGAGTTCACAGTTCCAGTTTTTGAAATCTTCTTCGATGTTTCCTGTGGAGACACCAGAGATATAGTTTGTGAGAGCATCGCACCAGACATACATGACATGTTCTGGGTCATTTGGCACAGGGATTCCCCAGGTGAGTTGTTTTGTCGTACGAGAGAAACTGACATCTTCGAGACCGTCACCAATCATCGCAACCATCTCATTTTGTCGAAATTCTGGAGTGATTTTGACCTCACCACTTATAAGTTTCTCTTTGATAGCATCACTGTATTTGCTCAGCCTGAAGAAATAGTTTTCGTCTTCTGTCCAGCGAGTTGGCGCACCATTTTCCTTGAGACATTTATTTTCATCCATTTCTTCCTCAGTGACAAAACGTTCTTCACGGTCGCAGTACCATCCAGCATAGTTTTTTTTGTAGATATCACCTTTTTCAAAGAGCTTCATCCAGAGCGCTTGTACGACGGGCCAGTGCTTTTTTTTATCAGTGGTTCGGATATAACCATCGTTTGATATGGAGAGGGCTGTATTCATATCCTGAAAATGGCGAACATTTTCATCGAGCATCTCTATCACATCTCGACCAGCTGTTTCTGCGGTTTTGAGAATTTTACTCCCATGCTCATCAGCTCCAGTGAGGAAAAATACAGAATCTTTCCCGTCTATGAGTCTGTGACCACGAGCAATAACGTCAGTCAGGATAACTTCGAGTGCGTGGCCGATATGAGGCACACCATTCATGTAGGGGATGGCGGTAGTGATGAGTTTCTTCATGTCAGAAAGTATAGAGGAAATCAGAGAGAGTAAAGAGACAAAGCGTCTCTCAGTCTTTATTGTTTTTGGAGTATTTCTCCAACTCTTAGAATATATGGCTGTATTACTGTGTAGTATGTCTCCATTTGTCTGAATTGGAGTTGACGACGAACTGCTGGTACTTTGGATGCTGGAATGGGATTAAAACCGTATCGCGCTTCCATTGATACGCCATATCATACCTGAAAAGCTCCGTCATCTTGAACAGTTCTCTCTATTATTTTACCTGGATGAGGTATTTCCGGATTGACCATGTGTGCTAAAAAGCCACCAACTCAGAGCGTATGCAAATACTTGAGATACATCGAGATGCCCACAACAGGGATTATCGTTGCTTTTACACCCCAAGACACCATTGCTAAAGTCAGGATGTTCATGGAGTCCTCAGCAGAATTTAGGCTTTAATCCACAAAGTCGATTCCATGCCATCCTGACAGTCTGTTGAATGGGGAAAATTACGTGTCAGTCTTTTATCATTTGAAGAGAGCTTCCTAGATTTTCAGTTCTACACGTATACATAAAATCATTGTAAGTTGTGTCTCGGATGATATTTATTATTGGCTGATCGAGTTCGTGCATAGATATGATTTAATATATTTTAAAAACTGTTCCAGGTAATTTGTGAGCAGTATTATGTAATTGCTTATTTGCCACTGTTGAATTACCAGTTGATATTATTCACATAGGTCGAGCTAATAATCCTACCTGTTCTTTTTGTAAATCAGGGTGGAAAAGATGAGCCATGAGAAGTAATATACTTCCACTATCGTGTATTCATTTTCGGAGTAACTCATCGAGGAGATCCATGCTTCTCGGGGGCCATTTTTGTTTATGTCCTTCTAGATCCACGGAAGGATCTGCGATTATCATTTTTAGTTGACCTGGTTTGATTGTGGGGAGGATTTGTGTCGCTCATTGAACAGTTTTGGTTTTGACACATACGATACCGGGCATTTCTGCCACTATGATATTTTCTAGCGCTTGAGCTTTTGAGCTCTCCCTCTGCACTATGAGTACTGTCGCAGGTCATTTATTGGCTTCCTCAAATCTCATATTATTTTATTCCTCGTATTATACTCGAGACTCTATCTAAATAAGGTTTTATGATGCTTTCCCATGCTTGTCTTTCTTCTTCGATGATACTTCACTGAGGATCATCTGGTATGTCTACCTCGCTCCATTTTACACCATGTTCTGTTGCCATCTGAGCTCAACTATAGAGTCATCCAGCACTCATATCAAGTATAAGATGTTCTTCCAATATTGCACCTGGATGAGTGATTTCAGCGTCAACTTTACTCGCTATATATCAGCTGAGAGCTAAAACGGGATAAAACAATCCCATCTCTGGATGGCCACACATAGGCTGATTGTGATGAGGGCACGTGTCAGGTTCACGGTATTTCCCCGGTATTTCATGTTCTTTGCCACAAAAATGCGGTTTCCAGAGGATTACTTCATTGAATCAATCACGAAGAGTTCTATCGGCAATTTTAGGAGTTTTTCATACATACGCAGTCGCATTTTCGAATCTCGGTGCATAATTAGATACATTCATAAATCTCTGAAAATCATCTCTCACCATTGATTTTCATATCTTTCATGTGAGCAACTCCTCGGAAAAATCTCGGATAGATAAGACCATATATTATATATTTTATATAAAATATAATAAAGTCAAAAATACTTCTTTTGAACTTCAAGTATCAGTCGTATACTCATAATCATGACTCAAAAAAAGATAGCTCTCGTCGCTGACTGGATCACTCATTGGGGTGGTGCAGAGAGGGTGTTTGCGAAGCTGATGGAGATGTACCCTGAAGCGGATATTTATACTTCAGTCTTTTTCCCAGAACGGCCAGAAGTATTTGAGGGGAGAAAAGTTTATAAGAGTTTTATTCAATATATACCATTTTTTAACCGTCGACATAAGCTCTCTATGCTTTTTCGCCCATTGGCTTTTGCATGTTTTGACTTCTCGGATTATGACATAGTTATATCTGCGAGTTCAGCTGAGGCAAAGGGCGTTCATACGAAGTGAAAAACGAAGCATGTGTGCTATTGTCACACACCAACACGCTATCTCTGGAGTCATAGCGAGACATATTACCGTGGTTTTCTCGAATTTGGGTGGCTGAATTGGTTTGCAAAACTGATCATCCCACCAGCATTTATGATTATGCGACGATGGGATAAAAAAGCGGCACAGAGGCCAGATGTCTTTATCGCAAATTCTGTGACAACACAAGAACGAATCGCAGAATATTACAAACGAGAAAGTGTCGTTGTGTATCCTTTTTTACCACCACGAGAACTCTTCTGACACAATGGGGAAAGAGAATTTTTTATGTGTCTCGGACGAGCAGTTCCATATAAACGATTCGACCTCGCTATAGAAGCATGTAATGCTCTCAAGCTCCCGCTCAAAATCTTTACCAGCACCCATAGTACCGTGACAGATAAGCTCCAAAAAATATCATGACCAACGATAGAGTGGATATTTGATGCTTCTGATGAAGACGTCTCTCGTGCATTTGAAAAATCCAGATGATTCATCATGCCTCAGGAAGAAGATTTCGGTATCGTCGCACTCGAAGCTATGGCACATGGTGCTCCAGTGATTGCTTATGGTGAAGGAGGTGCGACGGAGACAGTTATTCATGGTCAGACAGGACTTCTCTTTTCTGAGCAAACGCCTGCATCGCTCGCCGTTGCACTCGAAAGAACGGATACGATTTCATGGAATCATGACTTTATCCGTGAGCATGGAGCGAGTTTCTCGGAAGAGAGGTTTGAAGAGGGGATAAGAGAAATCGTTGGTTTTTAGTCTTATGGATATCAAACAACAAACAAAAATCTGCCCAGTGTGTTTGAGGAGTTTTTCAAATCGCAAAAAGTGGGAGTCGAGAGGATTATGGGATAAAATCATCTATTGTTCCGATGCTTGTAGAAATAAGTCATAGACATATACTCTCTCCATGAAAATCACAAAACTCTGACATTGTTGCCTCCTCATTGAAACCAAAGGGAAAAGACTCCTCACTGATCCAGGATGTTTTACAATAGAGGCACATTCAAAACTTGAAAATATTGACGCCATTCTCTTCACGCACGAACATTCTGATCACTATCACCTCGAATCCCTCAAAACACTGCTCACAAAAAATCCGCAGGCTCAGGTATTTGTGAGCAATGCATTGGGTGGTTTACTTGATGATGAATCTTTGCCGTATCAGGTTATACTTGATGGTGAAACTCTTGATTTTCATGGTATACCGATTACTGGTCATGGAGTCCTCCATGCAGAGATATACGAGACACTTCCAGCCTGTGAAAACATTGGTTTTATGATTGATAAGAAGCTTTTTTATCCTGGCGATGCCTTTACTGATCCCGGTGTAAAGGTCGATGTATTGGCTCTCCCTGTTGCTGGTCCATGGATGAAGACGAGTGAAGCGATTAATTATGCTCTGAGTCTCAAGCCTCGTATAGCCTTTCCTGTGCATGACGCAGTGAAATTTCTCGCATCACACGCTATCCCGAGTCGTATTCTGCCAGAAAATGGAATAGAATTTGTACCGATATTAGAAGGAGAAAGTATGGAATTTTAAGAATCTGATATGAAGCAGAATTACGATAAACATATCATCGAATGATTATTTCATCAGTATTTCCCAGAGAAAGAAATTCATACATATGAGTTATGTGAAGGAGGTGTAGAAAATAGTAATTTCCTTGTACAGACTGTAGGGGCAAAATATATCTTAAAAATCTTTGAAAATTCAAAAAATGAAACGGAAATTGTAAGAAGTGAGGCGAAAATAATGGATGGAGCTCGAGCGAAGTGAATTCATATACCAGAGATTTTTTGAGCTAAAAATACAGGAGATAAAATTGTTTTAGGATGAGAATGAAAGCCTGTTATGCTTATGGAATTTATTGAGGGAAAACAATTTCGTCATGGCATACCAGAAAATATTTGCTTGTATAATTTATGAAAAGAAACTGCATGTCTGCATGCTTTTCTCAAAGAGATAACAGGTATTTATCCTGTGCCGCATACTCATAAATTTGATTTCAAATATATTATAAAGAACCGAGAACTGAGGAACTTAGAGAGTCCTTATCTGGATTATTCTCTGTTAGAAAAAACCTGGCAAGAAATTGATGACATATTAGACAGTTTTCTGGAGCTTGAGCAGCAAATAATTCATAACGACCTCAATAATGGGAATGTTGTTTTTACTGAAGATATGACACCTTATCTGATAGATTTTTCTGATGTAGTAGTGAGTAGTAGAATTCAGGATGTAGCCATATCGTTGACTCAATGGTGTTTTTCCAGAAATTGGTATCCAGAAGGTGTCGAGTATTATTTAGAAGGATACGAAAGTGTTGCCCCGCTCTCTATGCAAGAAAAAAATTGCTTATTTGCCTGCATACAGATGAGGATGATGAATCTTATTTTAATACCATTCCTCGATACGGGACTTGCTTCGTCTGATGAGCTTTTTCTGATTACTGAAAGAAGTTTGGAATATCTCAAAAAATTCCATGAGTTTGGAAAGGATAATTTTATAAAATATATTTAGTCTATGAATACTCCACTTTACTTATCTGTTATTGAATATGTAGATACATCGTATGGCCGTCATATACCTCATTTTGAGAGAACTGTATTTTGGTTGGAAAAGTTTCTCCCAAATTGTGGAGAGGCCGAAAGAATTGCTGCTTATGCACACGATATAGAACGTGCATTTCGTGATGAAACAAGAAAAGCGCCAGATGATTACCTCAATATTGATTTCCTCAGGAGCCACGAAGAAGGTGGTGCTGAAATTATGCGAAAATTTCTGACTGAAAATAATGCCTCAGATGAACTGATTGCAACAGTTATTCATCTCATATCCCGTCACGAAGAAGGTGGCGATAGTGCACAAAATGCCCTCATGGATGCTGATTCTGTGAGTTTTTTTGAGACCAATGTAGAGAATTTTGTACGAAAAAAGGTTCTTACTGAGTGATATGAAAAGGTTAAGCCAAAAATTGAATGGATGTATAATCGCATAAGTTCTGATGTGGCTCGTGAAGAAGCAAAGAAAAATTACGAATACTGGATGAGCGAGCTTGAAAAAGTGAAGTAATATCGTTTTTACTTTCTCCTAAAAATTCGTATTCTCCCTCCATGCGCTGTCCTAAATGTAAAAATCTCGAAACTCGTGTCATAGATTCCCGTCTCTCAGAAGATGGACTTTCTATTCGTCGTCGTCGTGAGTGTGAAAAATGCGAAGCTCGTTTTACCACGTTTGAACGTATGGAATTTGTGAGTTTCTTCGTGAATAAAACGTCTGGAAAAAAAGAACTCTACAATCGTTCAAAACTTGAATCAAGTATTCTCAAAGCATGCAATAAACGAAATATTCCTCGTGAAAAAATCGAATCCATGATTAATGTCCTCGAAATAGAATGGGCAGAAAATAAAACATGAGTTACTTCAAAACGTATAGGAAAGGATGTCCTCCATAAGCTCAAGGATATCGATGAGGTAGCATGTCTCCGCTTTGCTTCAGTGTACAACCATTTTGAGAGCCATAGTGACTTCGTGAAGTTTATCCTCGAAGAATTCGAAGAATGATCACAACCGTAGACATGAATCAGATTCGTTCGGTGAAGCCTCTTGTCTCAGAGGTTCTTTTGGCTCGTATGCAGGAGACACTGGAGCGATGAGAAAAAGTACTCCTCTCTCTCAATCGTCGAGGAGCCATGAGTACCCTTATCTGCAAGGACTGTTGATGGGCTGCTCGTTGTCCCTCCTGTGATCTCGTCATGCGTGTTCATCTGAAGCCCGAGCATTGTCTCTTGTGTCATTTTTGTGAAGCGAAGGGCTCTATTCCAGACAGATGTCCGAAGTGTAGTTCTTACAATCTCATCCAAGGCGGTACTCGTGTTCAGTCTGTTGACGTGAGTATCCGTGAGATACTTCCAAATGCCAAGGTTCTTCTTATCGAAGACCTCTCAAAGGTTACGCCAAAAACACTGACTGAATATGATGTATTTATCGGTACCCAAAAAATCTCCTCTCTCCCCATAGAAAATCTCGGACTTGTAGCGTTTCTCCTCGTTGAATCCGATCTCGCTGTTCCGGATTATGCTATTGAAGAAGATATGTATCATCAAATTCGTCATTTTTTCTCACGCGCCAGGGATATCATTCTCCAGACTCGTTCTCCCAAACTTCGTCTCATCACCGATGTGATGAGTGGGAATTTCCGCTCTTTTTTTCAGCGAACTGTCGGTGAGAGAAAGCAATTCAGACTTCCTCCATTTACCGAGATGGTGACCATACATATCAGCGATACTGGTGAAAGTCTCGTGAAACAACGCATCGCGAGTATGGCTTCATCGATGATAGAAGCAGCGAAAACAACACCAGATACCCTTGTCGTCTATGATCATCTCCTCACGGAGAAGCGGGCAGGGAAGTATTGTCAGAAAATTCTTGTCCGGTGTCCAGATATGCTTGCCTTTCTCGAGCCATTTCGAGCACAAATAGTACGGGGTCGTGGTATAGAAGTGGAGTGGCTATAATTGACAATATTATTTATTGTTTATTATATAATAATGTCACTCAATGAATCAGAGTCATGAATGGCCGATTTTTTCTCAGTACACGCTTTTCGCTTTGTCGCTGGCAAATTTTTTACCGACCTTGGTGCAAAACCAGAGTCTTTTTGAGACCTGCGATTTCGTTGATATCTCCCAGCTGTCTATTCTGTTCTCCAAAATACTCAGCACCTCATAAATTGGGATTCTTACTTAAGAAAATTTGCTTCAATACAAAGGAAAGGATGGAAAAAAGAGAAGAGAAGAATTCATGAGCTTGAATACGATGACCCCTTTGAATCTGACCTCGATCATCTCATTAGTTGATCTTGTCTCGTCGCATACGTGTATGATCCAAACAAGAGATGATTAACTGATGAAAATCGTATCCTCAGAACAAGAGCCATCCTCATGTTTCTTCTTCATGAAACGGATGAACTTATTTCTGGAGATAAAACGCCAGATGAGGCAGATTATCGAGAATCAAAAGAGGCAGCGATAAACCCTGCAAAAATTCTTTTAAAGGACGTTTATGGGGCTGATGAAATACTTATTCGTATATGGGATGAATTTAATCAGTGAGAGACTGATCTGGCAAAAAATATTGAGTTTATAGATCATGAATCGGCTGTACATAAATGAAATCTCTATGATTGGGAGTTCTCAGCGGTAAAATCACCTGGTTTAGCCCGAGAGTTTGGTAATTATTATGCATGAAAACATGCAGATCATCCAGATGTAGCCTTGCTGAAATCCCATTCAGCACAACAGGCTATACGGCTTATGCCATTTTTACATGCCGCACAACCACTTCCTCTTATACAAATGGCACGAGAGATGTGGCAAGATACGAAAAAATTCTGAGATGCTCTAGAACAGCATGAGCCATGACTTGTTTTACAATTAAGTAATCGCATACTCGAGGGTGTGAGTTGTCTTTTGCCCAGCTAATTGCATTTATATTGACTTATTAGTGTGATTCATATAATCCCCGCATTGAGTTCGTCGGTATTTCCTGCTGTTCTCGATACTTATTTTTTCATTTATTTATTATGTTGTCTCTAGTAGCGGTCACTCGTGATCCCAAAACAGACCTCCGGACTATCCGTGGGAATTCCAATAACAAAGGTTCTGTACCAGGTGTTATCTACGGTAAAAAATGTCCAAGTACTCCACTCTCAGTGGATACATCTGACCTCCTCCGCGTATTCCGCGAAGCTGGTTATTCTCACATCATCGAGCTCTCTCTCGATGGCAAAAAACACCAAGCAATTATTCATGATGTTGACGTACATCCAGTCGCTGGCACATTTCTCCATGTAGATTTCCTCGCTGTTAGTGCTACTGATAAGCTCACAGTTACTGTCCCTGTCAAAATGGTCGGCGAATCTCAGGCTGCTCGTGACGGTGCTATCATCGATCATGTCCTCCAGGATATTGAAATCCGATGTCTCCCAGCTGATATCCCAGCTGAGCTCACAGTCGATATTTCAAAACTCGAAAAAGTTGGCGATTCTCTCCACATCTCTGATCTCGGATTGGATTCAAAGAAACACGATCTCATCAACAATGAAGATACAGATACAGTTGTTATTGCTTCTGAATTCCAGGAATATGTCCCAGATGAGATACCAAAAGAAGTTGAGGTACTCACAGAGAAGAAAGAAGAAGGGGCTGATGGCTCTGAAGCTGCTGCTCCAGAAGCTGCTCCTGAAAAATCAGACAAATAAACTATGATTATTCGCATTGTCGGAACATCACCGGATGCAGATACACTTTTATCACGAGTCCAAGCTTCTCTCGAGGAGCTTGGACTTTTGTCAGATACGACGGTCGAGATCCACGATACCCCAGAGTATCGTGAGATTATGAAAATCACGACGACACCAGCTCTCTGTATAGAGGAGCCCGCTATTAAGTTTCAGGATATGATATTTGAAGGAGTCGTACCAGAACAGAGCGAGCTCGTTAATCTCTTTGTCTCTCTTTTTGGTTCTGGAGAAGAGAAAAGTGGTGGTTGTGGTACATGTACGACCGGTTCGTGTGAATCATGTTCTTGTTAAAATCGTCGTCTTTCTTATACTCCTGATACTATGAAAAAAATTCTTCTCTCTCTCACTTGTTGTTTATTTCTTGCGTCATGCACATCAAATACTGAGTATCCAAAATTTACCCAGTGTCTCAATACAAACCATGTTGTCATGTTTGGTGCCTCTTGGTGTCCTCACTGTGCAGCTCAGAAGCAACTTTTTGGTCGTTCTGTAAAAGACATGCCTTATTTTGAATGTTCTAAAAATGGGGAACAAGTACAGGAATGTGTCGACAGATCTATTATGAGTTATCCGACTTGGCAATTTCAGGAAAATACTCTTTCAAAACTTCCGAAAGAAGCCATAACAAACCTCCTCAACAGCGAGCTCGAAAAAGTACGTGCTACTTCAGACGGTCTTCGAGAAACTTATAAAAATAAACCAGAAAACATCAAAATCATCGATGATGCAGATCTCAAAACAAAGAAGCTTATTGGTTCAGATTTGCCAGAATTTGAGAAATTAAAAAAATTAACTGTTCTCACTGAAACCGAGAAGGGGCTCGAAGAAGTCACGGTCTACACAGCAGGTCGTATATCTGGCGAGAGATCTCTCGCAGACATAGCACTTTACTCTGGATGTAATACAGAATATCAGGCTGATGTTTCTGCTGCAAAGAAGTAGATTTTTCAAAAAACTCCATAGAATAGCTCTATGAAAATCTCTCTTAATTGGGCATCACACTGGACAAAAGTTCCAGCATATACTCCTGAATCACTCGAAAAATTCTCTCACGTATACTCAACCTATACTGCTGAAGTTGAGGGTATAGATAATTATATTTTTGATGATAGAATTGTCGTCGGAAAAGTCATTTCTTGGAAGCCACATCCTGATTCAGACAAGCTTTGACTCGTAGATATAGATGCAGGTAAACATGGAATACATCAGATAGTTTGTGGTGCACCCAATGCAAAAATTTCAAAATATGTGCCAGTGGCTCTCGAGAATGCTCAGCTTCCAGGTGGTCTCATTATTGCTCGTCGAGCGATTCGTGGTATCGACAGTTGTGGTATGATTTGTAGTCTCGATGAGCTCGGACTTCAATCCGATCGTGCGGAGGGGATTTTCCCATTGGAGACTGTATGGGATACAAAGATGCTTGAAAAAAATCTCGGTAATCCATTTGGACAGCTCTCACTTGTATTTCCAGGACACGAAGGGGATATCGAGTATCTCATGAACGATGTTGTTTTTGATCTCGATAACAAGTTTATCACGAATCGCCCCGACCTCTTTTCTATAATTGGAAATGCCCAAGAGATTGCGTGCATCGAAAAAAATGATTTTAAAGCTATTGTATTCAAACCTGCAAAACCAGTTAATGATATCAAGGTAAAAGTAGAGTCTGATAAGGTTATCAATTATCTCCTCACAGAATATTCTCTTCCGACACTTCCTGCTTCACCATTTCTCATCCAGACACTCCTTCGTCGTTCAAATCAAGGATCCCACGGTCTCCTCCCAGATCTGACAAATATTGTTATGACCGAGCTTGGTCAGCCTATGCATGTATTTGATGCTGATACTATTGAATGAAATATCGTCCTTCGCATGGCAAAAAAAGGGGAATTATTTGTAGGCCTTGATGAAAAAGAATATACCCTGACACCGGATGATCTCATTATTGTTGATGATACAAAAGTCCTCGCAATTGCTGGAGTGATGGGCTGAAAGAGCTCCGGAACAACCACTATGACAAAGCGTATCTACGCTGAATCTGCTTCTTTTGATGCGATCTCTGTCAGAAAGACTTCTCAGAGGCTCGGCATCCGTACAGATAGTTCTGTTCGATTTGAAAAATGAGTTGACCACACCCTTCCGCATCTTGCACAGAATCGTTACGCGAAACTCCTCTCATTTTTTATACCTGAGGCAAAACAGACTCTCTCAACCGTCATAACGACATCAGAAAAACCAACCATTATTGAGATGGAACATGCTCTTTTTCCTCAGAGAATTGGAAAGGATGTCTCCGAAAAAGAAGTAAAAGATGTCCTGACACGTCTTGGCTTTCTCGTGGATGTAAAAAAAGAAAAATACACTATAACTGTTCCATCATGGAGGGATACTGGAGATATCAGTATAGCTCCAGATATCATCGAAGAGGTCGCACGACATGTATGATATGATACTGTCCCATCAGTTGCTCTTCCAGGTCCACTTGGACTTGTTCAGGTTCATGCGCATGATGTGCTGACCAATAAGATATCTGCATTTTTTGCCAACAAATGATACCTCGATGCGTATACTTATCCATTTACTTTTTCTGAGAGATTTACTCGTTTCTCAATTCAAGATCCTGCTGTTATCAAAAATACAACAGAAAACCGTACACACCTGCGTGCGCATCTTGCAGAAAATCTCCTCGAACTTGTTGCGAATAATTACCGCATACATGAGGATGGTGCTTTCTTTGAATTTGGGAATACATTTGATGGCGTCGAATCTCTTCAGGGACTTGGTGTACTCTGGTGAAAAAAGATAGACGCTCTACAATGAGATCTCGCAGGGTATATGATGACATTTTTTGGAACCAAAGGAAATATTATCCAATGAACTTCTGACACAAAACTATTTGCACCAAAAGCATATGCTGAAATGGTCGATGATAGTGGTGAGGTGACTCTTCGATTTGGCTTGGTGAGGCCAACACTTTTACCACTCTTTGGGATTGAGGGGATTGATGTATACGGATTTGAGATTGTGAAAATGCCTATTCTTCATAGGCCAATCAAATTTGTGCCAATACCGGAATACCCAGGTACGCGCCGAGAATTTAATTTTATTATGTCAGAAGAAACTCCAGTAGCTATTGTTACCGAGCTCGTGAGGGGTGTACATGATTGGATTTCTGATGTTGGCGTTACTGAAATTTATCGTGATGAGAAGCACATAGGAAAAGATAAAAAATCTGTGATAGTATCTTGTCTGATACAAAATAAATCTGCTACAATAACAGATGATGAGGCGGGAAAAATCCAGGAAGCCATTGTCCAAAAACTTGATTCTGAAGGTTACAAACTCCGCGGAGTGCAGTAGTGTATAAAATCATTTGCTATTTATATTATTATGAATAGTATACCTATACCTGAGGTATAGGTTATATACCAAAAGGTAATTTATTTCCTCACCCATTTTATTATGGAAAAGTGTGCTTGTCAGGCTACTGGTACTTGCGCGTGTGAGAATTGTTCTTGCGCTGGATGCGGTAAGTAGTTCTATTATCCCCATCTCGATATCGAGATGGGATTTTCTTTTTATTATGAAAAAATATACCCCACTCATACTAGCCCTTATACTTATCTGAATTTTCACAGAAATCCTCTGTATTTTATTGGGTTATACTCTTTTCTCCATGATGGGCATGAATATGCTCATGGGGAGTTGGTTTATGATATTTTGATTCACCAAGCTTTTTAATGTATCGGGATTTGTTGCCAGTTTTCGTCAATACGATATCGTTACTAAAAAATTTCCAATATATTGATATATCTACCCTCTTATTGAATTCGCTCTCGGTGTGGCTTATGTAGCTGATATTATGATGATTTACTGGTTACCTATAAATCTCATAACTTTGATTATTTCCAGTCTTACAACTATAGGTATCGTAAAAAGCTTTTCTCATCCTACAAAAATCCACTGTGCTTGTCTCGGTGCTCATACGGACTTAACTCTTGGATGGATAACACTTGTAGAATGTGGGAGCATGATTATTATGTCGCTCGGTATGATTTTTTGGATGTTTAGTATTGCATAACTCATTATTTTTATGAAAAAAATAGTTCATTTTTGTTCGATATTTTTATTAATCATTACATTGGCCGGGCTATCTTCTTGTACCGATAAAACCCCTTCAGTAGTTTCTGGTGCATCGCTGTCACAAGTAATCGATCTCAAAGATGGTGAAACGTATGAACTCACTGCTGCTCCAGTGAAAAAAATAATTGCGGGACAGGAGCAAAATCTGATTGCGTATAATGGTATGCTCCCTGGTCCTACTCTTCGAGTAACACAGGGGTCAACTGTTAAAATTCTTTTTCGAAATAATACTCATCTTCCTGATACGTTGCATTCACATGGTGTACGTCTCGACAATGCTTCTGATGGTATACCAAATGTCACACAAAAACCTGTCATGCCAGGTGAGACGTTTCTCTATACTGTTCACTTCCCTGACGCAGGGGTATACTGGTATCACCCACATATGTCTGAGCCTGAAAAACAAGAAAGTGGACTCTTTGGAAACTTTATTGTTATTCCAGATGAGAAACACAAATGGGCCGATATAGCAGAGAGGGAAGTCCCTATCATTCTCCACGACGTACTCTTGTATACTGATGGCATGCTTCAGCCTTTCGATCATAAAAATGATCAATATGCGCTTATGGGAAGGTATGGAAATAAACAAATGATCAACTGGGATGAAGAGTATCTCCTGCAAGTCAAAAAATGAGAAACAGTTCGTTTTTACATCACAAATGCCTCCAATGCACGTCCATACAATCTCGTAATAGATGGCGTAAAAATGAAAAGAATTGGAGGGGACAATGGAGCCTATGAAAACGAAACTTGGGAAAAATCAATCATTCTGTGACCTTCAGAGAGATCTATCATAGAGGCTCGATTTGATACTCGGGGAGAATTCTTAATACAGAATCGTATACCTCAATGAGACATAGCCTTATGAAAAATTGTTGTAACAGAAGATTCATCATTTGTAGCCAAATGAAATGTCAGAAATTTTGAAACACTTCATGCCTATACCTCTACCACTGAGAGTATTAAACCTTTCCAAGCGAGTTTTGATAAAGTTCCGGACAAAGACATCGCACTCACTATGAGCATGCAGGGCATGATGGCTGAGCATATGAAGAGTATGGGTAGTATGAATATGGGCGGTATGAAAGATGATACATCTGTGAAAGATGGTATCGAATGGGATGCTGGAGACGGCATGATGCAGATGATGAATCACATGTCTAATATGGAAAATGTAGCATGGAAAATTATTGATGTAGCAACTCGATACGAAAATATGGATATAAATTGGGTATTTAAAAAAGGAGATACAGTCAAAATACATATCTTCAATGATCCGAAATCGCCTCACCCGATGCAGCATCCTATTCACCTTCACGGACAGAGATTTTTGGTGCTTGATACTGATGGAAAGAAAAATAATAATCTCGTCTGGAAGGATACAGTGCTCGTGCCAACAGGTACTTCGGTTGATATCCTCGTAGATATGAGCAATCCTGGCGACTGGATGGGACACTGTCATATCTCTGCTCATCTCGAAAATGGAATGATGTTTAATTTTTCAGTTCAATAAATTTTATTTTATGATTTCCAAAAATCCCACTCTTCAGAAAAAACTTCTTCTGTCTCTCAAAAAATCACGAGGCACTCTCGATAAGGTGGCTCAGATGGTAGAAGAGGATTGTTATTGTGCTGATATAGGTCAACAAATAAATGCAGCAATAGGGCTTCTTCGTTGAGTTAATACAGAGCTCATGAAAAATCACCTCCTCTGTTGTGGGAAAAGTGACCTCTCGCATAAAGATGGTAAAAAAGGGGAGAAATTTGTCGAAGAATTTGCTCGCATTTGGGACATATCCACTCGTAAATAATCACTCTACATGAAACAATCTCTCTTTTATCGTCATACCGCGACACTTTTCCAATATGCTGGTATAGGACTTATTTCTGGTTCTATTAGCCATGGATTTTTCTCGACAAATCGTAGCCTTGTAACAGCATGATTTTGAATATTAGTTTTTCTCGTTGGTCTCGTGATGGAAAAACACATTAACATGGAAAAAATTGGTTCCGTTTCTGCCCTATTGATAGGTGTATTTTTCTCTATTGGAACTGCTATGATTTCTGGAGGCGCACAACACTTTCTCGATTCACCATGGAGAAGTGTTGCTATTATGCCTATAGGCTATCTCGTCTCGCTTCTTATGTATAGACAAAAAGAAGGTATCCATAGTTCGTTTATGCGCACTTTCGGAATAGGATGTATAATATCATTTGCAATATTTTTGGTTACCTATCCTCTTGCCCAGATTACTCCACCAAGTCTCGCAGATCATCATGAGGAGTCTGCTGGTGTAGAGCATCATGATTAATACATTGATTATTCTTCTTCTGAGAGGTTGCCAATAAGTATACGGGCTCTGTTTTGCCACATTCGTACAAACTGTCGTTCGCCTCTGTGAGATGGTCAGTGTGCGATTTGAGGGGCGAATCAAAATACGTCAGTAAGAGTTTCAGACAATATATTTCTGAATTCTGTATAGGAATCATAACCATCTTCCGCCTCAGTATCGACCATTCATCAAAAGAGGTAAATACCATCTTTTAGTATGTCCGAGTGATTTTTCCATTCATATAAAATACGTGTAATATCTCTCTTATAAAACTTTATCAAATGTTGTGTATGTTGAGTTTTTGAAATCCATTTTCATGGACATATATGAGCCAGTTGGTGGTGTAGTTTTTCACTTACTCCAATTATTCAGACGCACTGCATAAAATTATCTGACCGTAGGAAGTCGTGTTTTTTTAATCCATCAGTCAGTGCATGACGATGGCTGTGATAGATTCAATCCCTGAGATAAAAGTTATTTGTTTTCAGTCATGAAACATAAGAAACATGCCCTCATTTTTCTGGACAATAAAGGTCTCGACAAGTCGTTATACGGTTTGTTTCTATTTCAAACATGAGTTTCTATTTCAAATATTTTATCATATAGGTATCCTCGAGTGTGTATCAAAGTTTTGCAAAATATGGACGTACGCCGACTCAGGCAATAACGGCTATTTTTGTAATTGTTGGATATTGCTCTCGTATGATTTTCTCGGCTTCTGCGACGAGATTTTTCCCGAGACCCTGATGCTGGATAGCATCGTCAGCACGACTCCCGAGAGCGAGTTGTTCCCCAAAGGTATGGATTTCGCGTATGATCGCTGCATTTTCGAGAACAGGGAGGAAATGTGGTTCATGTGAGAAATGTTGTGAGGGGATTCGGAGTCGTAGAAGAGCGTAAAGTGTCGCATTATCTGGTGCGTTTTCAGGCGTTCTCGTGTAACCAGTATCTTTGTGAATGTAGGGGTTTTTTACTTTTTTTTCTTCGAAAGAGAGGAGGTATTCTTGACCTCCTGATGCCGCGTAGGCCCTGTTTACCAGATGAATATTTTCGGTATCAAATGTTTTTCCTTTTACTTCACGAGAAGCAGTATCGACGACGAGACCGCCACGAGAAACGAGGAGCTCTTCTGATATCTGTCTGAGGTTTGCCAGATGCGAGCCGTGGAGGATCTGATGAGCAGGGATATCTCGATAGACACGATTCATCCGGATATAGGGCGGTACCATCTCGAGGAGATCTGCCATGAGAGCTATAAGTGTCTCGTCGTCATAGGCTGTAAAGCCACCATTTCTCCATATTTCCGTGAGCTCACTTTTATCGGTGACCATCATAGGATAGATTTTGAGTTCATCAGGACGGTAGGCAGGATTTTCAAAGACTTCCTTAAGTGACTTTCGATCGAGTTCTGGAGTTGATCCGAGGAGGTTTGGCATGATATGAGCACAGACCTTAAAACCTGCATCCTTGAGCATCTGAGTACAGGCTATGGATTCAGCATTCCCGTGTCAGCGCTTATTCATTTCGTTGATTTCATCAATGGTTGTCTGATAGCCGATTTCTACACGAGTGACATCGTAGCTTCTGAGTCGCTTGATTTCATCGATATTGATCCAATCAGGACGTGTCTCTATCTGGATGCCCACGACACGAGAGCGAGATTTCATGTTGCGTTCTTTTGCTTCCTCGAGCGTCGCACTTTCTCGCATCTTGTAGCCTTCTCTGACCTTGAATTCAGCAAATCTATCCGTTCCTGTCGAAGTATCCTCAATAAACGGTTCGAGTTCCTCATAGGTGGTATGAGCATCGTAGATAGCTTTGATAAAGAGTTCTTGGTAAAGTTTCGGGTAGACAGACCAGGTACCACCGATAATGCGCACGTCACATTTATCTATACAATGGCCTGTGATTCGGAGACTTCTGAGACGATTGTAGACTTGTTTTACTGGATCAAACTCGTTCATCTGGGCACGCATGACGGCTGGCTCATCAGGGATATAACTCCTCGGTAGGCCAGCAAAGTTTGGGCAAAATATACACTTTCCGGGACATCACCAAAACTTCGTTAAAAGTGATATAACTGCGATTCCTGATTGATTTCGCACACCTCTTTTACGAAATATCCTCTCTGCTCTCTGAGAGGGGATAATGCGACCATCTGAAATCATCTCGTGATAGCGCTCGACAAAGGCTATATTTGGTATTGTTTTTGCGAGTTTATGAAGTGCGTAGTGGGTATTGCAGAGTTTTTGAAATTCTGTTTTTGTTACAATATCCTCATTTTTTATGACGGCGAGGACTATTTCATCGATGATGTCAGAACTATGCTTTGCCAATGTATTAAATAGGTATTAAAAAGCCTCCATAGTGTATGGAGGCTGAGAGATATGTCGAGAAAAACTACGCAGCCTTTTTTGCTTTCGCATTTCGAGCATTGAATCGGTCAACAGCACCTGTACGGAGGATTCGTTTTTCACCAGTGTAAAAGGGGTGAGAAGCGGAAGAGATTTCGATATAGATGAGGGGGTATGTCTCGCCTTCGACATCAATAGTTTCCTTTGAGTCGAGGGTAGAGCCAGCGATGAGCGTATAGCCTGTGCTAAACTCCTTAAAGCAGACCTGTCGGTATTGGGGGTGGATATCTTTTTTCATAATAAGAGTGAAAAGTATGGGTGAATTATAAAAATTTCATAAGAAATGCAAGTTTTTTCTACAATAGCTTCAGTAGTCCTAATTTTTTACGTCCTTCCTGAAACATTTCTGACTCTTCCAGTGTGCGTCATTCAGTACCTTTTTTACCAGCTTCTATGGCTTTTATTATTTCTGGATCATCCCATCTTCCAGCCTTCATAGCTTCCCATGCTTTTGGGTATAACTCAGAGAAAAAATAGCCGCCTCGATGATATATGATGCTTAGTATGGCAGCACGTATCTCATCCGTTGCAAAATTACTGACATCTATATTTGGTATATGTTTTTTTATAAAGTGATTCCAATATGCCTGCATGACATTTTGTTTTACGATGTTTGTCTCTTTTTCTGAAAGCTTAAGTCAAATGAGATCATCAAAACCGCCTTTTTCTGGAGATCCTTTTGGTATTTCTTTGAGTGCAGTTTTGTGGAGTGGTGTTCCATCTTTTTTCTTTTCTTTCTTATAGGCCTGGGCGAATTTTGAGAGTGCGACGAGTCTCTCTATTACTTCTTGCGCTAGGACGCCCTGAAATGCTTCACGAAGTATAGGTTCTTCTATTTGTCCGAGATCTATACCGGGTTCAAAGGTTATGCTGTCGTGAGGGAAACAAGGGACTGTTTTTGTGCATTCTACAGTTTTTTTCTTTCCGCTTTTTAGTTTTATCTCTTTTTCATACTTTATTTCCTTTGTTTGAGTTATTCAGTTTCTGAGGTAGCCTTCTTTTTTTGTTCCCATTTCTTGTAGTGCCACAAATTCGATGACATTTTTTGGTAGATTTACAACAGTTGTGACTCGACTGAGCAGGTGAGAAGTATCCCTCGTTTTTACTTTTGAGCCAGTTGCTAATTTTTTATTCAACGGTATTTCTGGATTGAGTTTCTGGAAAACTTCAGGAGTGATGCCATAAAAATGCATGATACTTTCTGGAGTTTCATTTTCTGTTGTGGTTATGTGTATATCGTATGTGGTATGATTTTGACTAAAATCTGCGATGAATTGTCTCGAGTAATCTCTCGGAGTCGGTACTGCAAATATCGTGGCTGGAGGAAGTAATTGTTCTACCCCATGAATTGCCCCTGGACTTGTATCATTTTCTGATGCGAGATTCATCTCAAAAAATAATTCATGGAGATACTCTGGTATGTTCATAAACAGTGCAATCTGCCTGAGGGTACTTGCTTTTGGTAATTCATAGAGCATTGTCTCCACATCTTCTCCGAATATATTGTGCGCTATATCTTGAGCCTGTTTTTCTGTGGGGATCATTATTAGATCGCCCATTTTTACATTTGTGCCGTTTATTTTCACGAGGATGGCGGGCTCTATTCCATACTTTTTCCCTATATCATTCCACGTCATCGGTTCTTCAAGACGAAAAATCTCCTGTGCTTTTGGCACGAGAAGTGTCATGTCTGTATTGAGAACATTATCCACTATATTTCCTTCTAGGTGAGGGTTGAGTTCATAGAGATGATTCATGGAAATGAGGAATTCTGATGAGAGCTGTTCGAGACTTTGTCACTTCACAGTCTCTATCTTATCGTATAATATGACTCATGGGATCGGGTGGGAGAGACTGTGGTGTTGTAGGAGGGATGGATTATTAGCTGCTGTTTTTTCTTGGTTTTGATTTCATTTCTTCATCATTAAGCCCATTGCAGTGAGTCAAAGGACTAAAGCGCCTCATAGCGCGATATATATTTTCTTTTTATTGCCTTTTTTTACATTTACCGTTTCTGGCACTCCTGGCTCCATTTGTCATTCGAATCATGTAAAATCTAGAACCTTCATGTTCGGATATTTTTCGTGTAACTGAGGGGTAATTGGTATAATTTTTCATTTCGTTGTTATACCAAAGAGTCAATCCCTATAATGTGCTGGCTGTTTTATGACGGAAAATATGGCCGTCCTATCAATTTCTTGAAAATATATTTCTACACCTGTTGTACCTATTGGAAACGCGTTTAAATCTTCAGATTGCTGACGCTCCAAAACAATCCCCGATCAGATGTCGAGCATTTCCTGTCCCGTTGTGTTTGTAGAAGACCGTAAGGGCATGATTATATTATAACATATAAATATGTTTATTCAAATTTATATTTCCCAGCTATTTTATGAGAAAATTCGAGAGTTCAAGTTTTTAATTTGAGGCCAAATCTCATTCGTGTTTTTCTTTTGAGAGAAGATCTTTTTCCCATTTTTCACGAAAATCACGATTTTTCTTTAGAAGTCAGGCTATGATGCTATTTTGGGCTGCAGTTCCTTTGTAGGTATTTCTAAAGCTAATACCAAAGTCCGATCCATGTTCACGGAGGAAGTTTTGTCGAAGTTTCACGGGAACTCATCGTATATTTGTCACAAAACTTGTATTTCATGTTCCTGCTTTTGTTTTTTGTGGTTCAGTGCGGTCAGCGACAAGATTTGAATCTTCTGTATCTGCCACATTCCCTCAACCGAGCAGGTTGAGAAGGATTGGTATAGTACCAGGTCGTTTATCGAGGGTTTTTGAGCTATAGTGATGATCTCGAGTATAGAGGCCATTTGTATAATACTGATCTCATTCTGGTGATATAAGACCAGCGTAGAGATACGGATTTCCTCATTTTGCCTTATCGTAGCCTTCTCCATTAAAAGTTCTCAGATATTCTGCTGCCTTGAGAAGAGTGTGGTTATCAAATGTGAGTTCTGTTATTGGGCAAGACGGCTTATGTGTCTTGAGAGCGTCAATAGCCCCCTCTGACCATGTGGCAAAAGGTCCGTGTCATGCGGGAACGAGTTTTGTTTTTTTGTCAGTTCCTATAATCCGTTCGCCATTATGAAGAACAGTTTCGAAATCGAGACTTCCCTCACGGTAATGTATAACAGCTATGAGCTCCCAAGGGACACCAGTTTCTTTTGCTACTTCTTCATATCTTTCTTGGTTTGATTTGATCGCTTTTACTGCTGATAGTACCTGCTTGTGATAACTTTCTTTTATGGCAGATTCGGCGAGATTTTTTATGTTTTTTGTAGCATATACTTCTTTTTTTGGTATCTCTTGTTGTATTACTGGCATTTGAGTATTTCCAGCGATAAAAGGATTTCTATAGACAGAGTAGCTCTTACCAGCGATTCTCGTATTTTCACAGACTTTCTTTTGTCTCGGAGACGCGTCAAAAGTTGTATATCGACCACCTCAGAGATTTTCTGTAATTATGGCGATGTGAGGAATAGGGGCCGTCATGATGAGAAAATCTCATGGCTGACCATCTTTTGTTCCTATTTTCTGAGACATTTTCTGGAGACTCTTTGTGTCTGAATCGGATCATTCCGGGATACATCCTGTGCCTATCAGAGCATTGATTACGAGTTGTGAACAGTCTATACCCGCTTCTGGCGTAGACCCAGTGCCGCCGACTCGATAAGGATAATCACTATATGCTGCTGCCATTTGGATAAAATTTCCTGCATCAGTTTGTCCTATCTGTGTCATATTTCATTGTCGTGAGTTTATCTCAGGTGCAGGTTCATGAGACAGGCTTGAAAGTGTTCACATCGACACTGGTATAGCCATAGGGGCTTGTTCGGCTTGTACTTCTTGGTAATACCTTGCTCTTGGTAGATTTAATACTTGATCGACGTAAATAACGTCACCAATGATACCATTTACTGCCTTGAGATTTGATACAGTAAATATATTTCCATATCTTCGACATATACCAGAGAGAGAATCTCCTGGCTCTACCGTATATGTATCAGTGCCTGTCTCTGTACTTGATTCATAGCTGGCATATGTTGTTTCACTTGTACTATTGTTTTCTGGTGAACATTGTGTCAATGTGCCAGCAAGCATGATAATATTCATGCTGTGTAGGATTTTTTTTCTTACTGCGTTAATTGTGGATTTTCCATCTGTTTTGGCATCGACAATAGTGTTGAGTGAGAGAAAAATACAATTTTTCACATCCATCCCATCTTTCCAATATCTTCTTGTATTCAGGAGGGTGTGAGTCGGGTCATCTTTTTTTATAAAATAACTGTTATGATCGACCTTTGTCGTCAGATGTTGAGGATGAATCGGACTTTCTTTTTCGATGAAAAATGTAGCAAGGGCCGCTTTTCCCATCTCCACTCCGATTGATTTTCCAGGTATAAGTGCATCTATATTGAGCCTGTCTCCTCTGAGTGCTATGGGTAGACCACGTCGGAGGAGGTCGCGAAAGCTCGGATGGGCTACATTGTTGACCGTATGACCTATGCCAGCGATTTTTTCGTGAGTTTTGCGCATGACATCATACGTATCTTTCCCTCATATTTGTCGCTCATTACGGGAAAAACTCGATAGGGGAATGTGTGAGGCGAGAACCATAAAATATGATTACTATTTTATATTACTACATATTTTTAAAATAATCAAATACTGAGACTTTTAAAAATCCACCCGATTAAGAGTGGATTAAATATTGATCCATACTGCTTAACTATACAGTACCATCATAGAGAACGCTCACATCAATATCTGGTAATACTTTTTCTTGCCAGAATAACAATAAAATCATTAATTTTTCTTGTGCAGGCGTGAGCTTGCCACCAAATGCACGAGCCTTATTGAGCTCTTGACGCAGATATGCTACCTCATGTGGACTCAGGAGGCTTTTACATGATTGTGCATATTTCACAAGTGCTTCGATAGCCATCTGTGGCTTATTTTCCTTGTGAGCCTGATTGATCGCAAGTCAGAGAGTCGTAGGGGACATCCCTATTGCGTGAGGAGCTGGTTGAAAATAAGGTTGTACCTGTTGATGTGGACTTGTACACGATGAGCCCAGCGCCAACATAGCCATTCAGCTATAAAGAGCTGTCTTATTCATCCCAACTGGCCCAGTATGTGTTCCGTTATGATTTGGTGACTGTGTACGACGTGTGTGTTCGTGCATAAAGAGTTTTTAAAAAATAAAACAATCATACTTTAATATAATAAATTAAATATGTCAATATTTTATTTTCTCTTCAAAAAGAGAAGTAAAAATACTAGTTTGCATGTGCATATTTTTTTCTTACTATGCTCTCGTTTAATATCTTTTTAGTATGAAAAAATTTCTTTTGTTTTGGTGGCTTTTCGCAGTTCTTTTTTTCTCCATTGTTGCTATCTGCTACAGCGCGCATGTGAATGAGCAGGTCGTTATAGGTCTTTTACTTGCTCTCTACTTCGTATTTCAAGCTTTCTCGCTTCGGCAAGCCTACAAATATGGACGAGACTGGATACTCGCGAGCATCATCCTCCAGGCCATTCTTGCGATGTGTTCACCACTGTATTTCTCCAACTTTGGAGATCCTGTCTATGAATATACGACGGGGACATGGTTTGATACTGCTGATTCTCTTTTTCCATGTCAGCTCTGTTGGTGGGCTCGTATCATGATGTTTCCGATAGTACCACTTTCACTTATCGCATTCTTCACAAAAAGCCGTGCGATTCTTGGCTATATCTATGCTATCACGATTCCTGGTATGGCACTGGAAGCATTTCATTATATTCTCCAAAAACCTGCTCTCGTCGGCAAGCTGTCAATAGAAAACCCATTTGGTTGTACAACGGCGAATCCATGTGCTGCGCTCCATGTCGATTATTTTGGATTTATCACCATCCCATTTTTGTGTTTTGTAGCCTTCCTTGTTATACATCTCTTTACAACTCTCGCACTCTTCTCAAAAAAGATTGAGAAAGCCACAAAATAACTATACTTGGGTCAGCGCCCAGGTGGTGAAATGGCAGACACAACGGCCTTAGAAGCCGTCGCCGCAAGGCATGGAGGTTCAAGTCCTCTCCTGGGCACCAGAAAAATCAAAACCCTCAAAAAGAGGGTTTTTTATTATGCCGCTATATCTCTATGTTCATCTCCATTAATTCTTACAGATTGTAATCAAAATCTATAACATAGTACATTGCGAGCTTTTCAATCAGTCATAACCCTCAATGTATCACCTTCTCCATCAAATGCTCATTCTGGATCATGGTGCGGTAAATAATCTGCGCTTCCTTGAAAAGAAGCAAAAAGAGCATGGCCGCTAACTGCTACATTTTCAGAACCAACAATACTGACTAGTTCCTGGGAATACATCAAGCAGACTTGTTCTGGAGATAAATCTCCTGGCTCATTTTGAGGGTATTCTTCTGGATTTACCCTTAATTCTAAAGTGCAGTTTCCTTGTTGATCTACAGGAGACATAAAAAATAATTAAAGATTTTTTTCTTCTATTTCCTTCTTTGCTCGAGCGACAAAATCTACTGCCGATTCTTCTGTCTGTTCCTTTGTCTTGTAATTTCGGACAGCGACGCCGTTATTTGCTTCTTCTTTTTCTCCGACGACGAGGATATAGTTGATATGTGCTTGTTCAGCATTGCGGACTTTTTTATTGAGACCATCAGATGAGAAATCTCCTTCCGCACGGATGCCTGCATCTTTCAGAGATTTGAGTACTTTTTCAGCGTAGTCATTGAATTTCTCACCGACGGGTACGACGATAGCCTGACGAGGTGCGAGCCAGAGAGGGAAGACGCCTGCGAAGTGTTCAATCATGACACCCATAAACCTCTCTAAACTTCCAGAGATAGCACGGTGGATAACGACTGGACGCTCTTTTTCACCCTGTTCATTCACGTAGCTCAAATCAAATCTATTTGGGAGATTGAAATCGAGCTGGATGGTTGCGAGTTGCCATTGACGACCAATTGCATCCTTGAACATGAAGTCGAGTTTTGGACCATAGAATGCTGCTTCACCTTCGATTCTCTTGTACGGGAGGTCGAATTGTTTTGCTGCTTCTTCGAGGGATGATTCTGCTGTGTCCCAGACTTCCTTTCCGCCGAGATATTTGTCTGGTGTTGCTGGATCGCTGACTGAGAGAGAAACCCAGTAATCCTCGACCATACCAAGCGTTGTATAGAATTCTTTTATAATACTCACAATCGTTCCTACTTCCTGCTTAATCTGTGAGACACGGAGGAAGAGATGTCCATCGTCTTGAGTGATAGCACGGACACGTGTGAGCCCTGAGAGTTGTCCTGGCTTCTCATCACGGTAGACGGTTGCTGGTTCGAAATAACGAATCGGCATATCACGGTAGCTCCACTGATTATCAGCGAAGATTTGCATGTGGTGTGGGCAGTTCATCGGCTTCATACAGAAGTCTTCTCCATGACCACCCTTCACACGGAAGAGTTCATGACCAAACTTCGCAGCATGACCAGATGTCTCGTAGAGTTCGATTTTTGCTATATGTGGAGTCCAGACTCTCTGATAGCCGTGATTTTTGTGGAGTGACCAGAGGTAGTCTTCTATTTCCTTTCGAATAATCATACCATTTGGTTTGAGGAGGGGGAGTCCTGAACCAACGAGAGGGGAAAGGGTAAAGAGATTGAGTTTTGCACCGAGGATGCGATGATCTCGCTTCTTTGCTTCTGCCATTTGTTTGTTGTATGCATCGAGTTCTTCACGAGTATCAAACGCGACACCATAGACTCGAGTGAGCATCTTGTTTTTCTCATCACCTCTCCAGTATGCACCTGCGATACGATCAAGCTGAAATGCATTTTCATCGAGTTCTGCTGTTTTTGCTACGTGTGGGCCTTTACACATATCATCCATGGTAACACGACCGTCCTGCATCTTGTTGATACAAAATGAAAGTGTCGTTTCACCACTTGCCACGAGGTCACGAGCGAGTTCAAGTTTATAAATATCGCCATCTGCCTCAAATTTTGCAATTGCCTCATCTGCAGGACGAGTAATCATCTCAAAAGTTTGATTCTGTCGAATGATATTTTTCATCTTTTTCTCAATTTCTTTGAGATGCGCTTCAGTGAGCTGAAAATCACCGAAATCGTAGTCCTGATAAAAACCATTATCGATAGCAGGACCGACACCACGGAGGATGGTGAGGTCTGGAAATGTCGCAGCAATAGCCTGGGACATGATGTGGGAAAGCGAGTGGCGCTTTGTAGAGAGTTCGGACATAAAAAGTTGGTTATAAATTAGATAATTATTTTTAGCGAAACTCTGCAACTTTTTTCTTAAAAATATTCTCACATTCGCTATAATCCTTTCAGTCATTTATGGGCGACTTTTGAAAGCTGCAACTCTTACTGTAAACAGTTTCTTTTGTAAAAAAATTCTGAATTCCCATAACTGCAACGTCTGTGCCAATTAGGTATAATGTTGTATATAAACAACTATTTATTTTTGGACTGTAAAATACTGCTGTAATATCTGGATCGTAAATACTAATTTGATTGATTTGCTCTTGCATATCTTTTTGAAAATTTCCACATTCTTTTTGTTTTTCAAAAGAAACAGCTTTTATTTGTTCTTCAAGTTCTGCAATTTTTTTATCTTTATCGCCAGTCCAATCAATACTACAGCCACTGAGGATTAGTGATGTGAGAAGAATAAATGGAACGAGTTTTTTCATAGGTATTGAAGTAAAAAAAATCTCACCGAAAGGTGAGAGCTTTAGTTTGAAAGTTCTCTAAACAGTTACAATGTAGTTCACAGTCATGTCATAGGTTGGGAAGTGATGGAGATATTATAATAATATTTTTCAGAGTACAAATGAAATGTGCCCATTTCCCGTCATCCTCGTGCAAATTTTTCCATTGCGTAGCAGGGAAAAGCGCGACACGGGGATCCAGGCGAAATATCTATGCGAAGCGAACTTAAAAATAAAGGAATAAATATTTTTACCTGGATACCGTTTTTCAACGGTATGACGGTGATAGATTCCACCTCGCGTCTTTCGTAGCCTCAAGACTTGGCTGGAATGACGAATTCACGACTGGATCCTCGGGTCAAGCCCGAGGATGACGGAAACAGTGCAAAATTATTTCTGTATTTCTTTGAGACCGAGAGAGTCCTTCAGTATAACGTTTCCAGACTGATTCATAATGCGGGAGATGAGTTTGTCGCCAAATTTCATACGCTCAGTGAATTCTTTCTCTGAGATGACAGCGTATTTTATCTTTCGACCGAAAAAGTGTTTCGTGAGAAAGAGATTGAAATTGTCCTTATCGATATCGCCGATAACGAGAATATCGATCAGATTATTCGTTGATTCTTTCGTCATGTCCTCGATACCACCGCCTACGACGAGGAGGGAGAGATTATGCTTTCCACGGAAATATTCTTCGAGTTTTCCCATAGCATCAAAGCTTTTTCCAAAGATCATCTGGAGGTCGGGGAGTATTTTGCAGCTCAGATTGAGAGAGTAATGCTTTGTATTATCTTCCCAGCGAGACTTGAGTATTCAGAGGTTTTCGAGGTTTTCGAGTTCACGGCGGACAGCGTTTATCTGCTCATCTATATCACGACAGAGCTCTCGTATAAAGAAGTCTTTCTTGGGATTAAATGTATGCTCCAAGAAGAATTTTTCGAGGAGTTTTTTGCGACAATTTGATCAGAAGAGTTTTTCGAGGGGGAGAGCCACAGATGTATTTTGTCGTTAGTATAGAGAAAAACTTTTTTTTGAAAAACGATTTATATATATTCTTGTCTTCCTTTGAGTGCATTCATGAGTGTGAGACTGTCAACATAGTCGATATAACCTGCATTTGGGAGGCCTCGGGAGAGGCGAGAGAGAGCTATACCACTTGGCATATGTTCGCGGAGATAGAGAGCTGTCGCTTCTCATTCAAAGTTGGGATTTGTGGCAATGATCACTTCACTGACATCTCTGAGACGAGAAAAAAGCATATCAAAGGAGAGATCTCGCGGGCCACGCCCGTGAAGTGGAGAGAGGGAGCCACCGAGAATATGATACATCCCTTTGTATGCTCCAGTTTGCTCGATAGCGAGGAGATCGGCATATTCTTCGACGACGCAGATGAGGTGTTTATCACGTTTATCATTTCCGCAATAATTACATTCAGGAGAACTTATATCTTTCAGAGCTCCGCAGGTAGGACATGTATCTATATTTTTATAGACATTGATGAGCTTTTCTGAGAGTTCGAGTGTGAGTTCTTTTTTCTTTGTGAGGATATGAAAAGCGAGTTTCATGGCTGTTTTTTCACCCACCCCTGGGAGCTTTGCAAAAGCATCAATCAAGTATTTAAGTGTTTCAGGCATTGTCGAGGGTAATATAGAATGTGTTTTCAGGTCGAATCGGTATCGTATTGTCGTTATGGTCTTCGAGTTCTTTTCTGGATTCTTGCTTAGCTATCTGTGATCGGAGGAAGTGTTTTTCCTGTTGTTTTTCGCGTCGTACACTCTCGATACGAGTCATCTGATAACCACTATTAGCACTCGAATTGAGCATCCAGACATAGAGGATTCCTAGGACTATGATGAGAAAAAATGAGAGGATATAGGCACGGTGAAAGGATATGTAGAGATGTTCTCGTGCTTCTTTTCTGAGCGAGTGAAATGTTTTTTGGAGATTTTCTGAGAGGTATTTTTGCATACATTATTTTTTGTGAGCGATTCGCAGGAGAGCACTTCTGGCACGGGGGTTTTTCTCTATTTCTTCTTCACTCGGAGTGATAGGTTTTTTTGTGATCACCTCGAGTGTCCCTGGCACTGTATCTTGTCCTGTGATTGGATTTCTTTCTGGAGTGGACTTTTCTCGGAAAAAATGCTTCACGATACGGTCTTCTCCTGAATGAAATGCAATTATAGAAATACTTCCTCCAGTCGCAAGTTTATCATGGGCTGCTAGGAGCATTTTTTCGAGATTACTGTATTCTTCATTTACCGCTATACGAAGAGCTTGGAATATACGGGGGAGAGCATCTCTCCATGCTTTTGTGACGATATCTGCGAGTTCTTTTGTTGTTTCAATCGGTTTTACGGTGCGTGCTTCTATGATTTTTTTTGCGATAAATCCTGCTCGAGTTTCATCACCATAGACACGAAATATCTCTGCCATTTTTTCATAGGGGAGAGTGTTTACGAGTTCGGCTGCTGTGATCCCATGAGAGCTATCCAGTCGCATATCGAGTGGACCATCGAAGCGAAAAGAAAATCCTCGTTCTGGTGTGTCAAAATGGACACTACTTACACCGAGGTCTGCATAGATCGCAGTTATATGAGTTAATTCGAGAGAATTGAGTACTTCACTGAGTTCTCAAAAATTACTATGAATAAAGTGAAGTAAAGGAACATCTGTTTTTCCAAGATTTTCTTCTATGTATCCTTTTGCAGATGAGAGATTATTCTGGTCACAGTCGAGACCGATAAAGATATCTCATTTCCCGAGCTTCCGAATCACTCATAAGGCGTGCCCACCGAGACCGAGCGTGCAGTCGATGATGATGTTCTTCCCTTGTTCAAAAAAATGGAGAGACTCTATGAGCTCTCCGTATAAAACAGGGGTATGTTTTTCCTGAAACTCTGACATTATTTTTTAGGTTGTGCTACTGTGGTAGTCTTTGCCGGTGTAGTGCCGTCATCGAGAGTACAGCCATTTTTGAAAGCGATTTCTGGGTTTTCTTTAAGAACTTTGATATAAGTATCACACTGTTGAGCGATACGAGCTGGTGTATCGTTCTCGATTTTCTTTTTTGTGTCATCGAGGATTTTCTGGTGGAGTTCTTTTTTCGCTGCTGGTGCTTTTGCGAGAGAACACTCGAGGTATTTGATAAATGGAGCACAGACTTTTGCTGACTGTTCTTTGCTTTCGATATTTGTGTCGGCAGTGATAGGCGTATTATCAGTACTTGTGGTACTAGATTGGCCACACGAGCTCAGTGCGAGACAGATAATACCGGCAGCGAGAAGAGGGATTTTTTTCATAGAATAAGGAATAGTAAAACAGGGAAATGCTACGGACACGTGCTGACTTGTCAATTTATGATGCTTGACAGTCGGTAATAGAAATCTCTCTTCATCCTTCTGTTTCTGAGAGTTTGATAATCTTTGTTGGTACCACGGAATCACCCAGTATTTCTGGCCACTCGATAATGCAGATAGATTCAGGATTATCAAAGATCTCTTCTGCGCCTATTCTGACTATATCGTGAGCGTGTTCGACGCGATAGAGGTCGAAATGATAGAGATTATTCGGATAGGCTTGATAGTAGGTATAAGTGGGAGATGTGACGGCGAGTGTATTATTTTTGAGGAATTTCCGAATCAGTGCTTGAGAAAAAGTAGTTTTCCCTGATCCGAGCTTTCCAATGAGGAAAATCCTGTCTCATGGATGGAGATCAAACAGTGCGTCTGGGAGTGTTTCGAGCGTTATTTTCATAGAAAAACGGATGAAGATTTATATTTTTTTCTCATGCTGCTTGATATATTTTGGAGTTGATTTTGGAGTTCTCCATAGTGTAGTTCGATATCTTTTACTGCATTGATGATATTTTCGGAGTCTATATTTTCAGAAAAAGAATATTTCCAGTTCATTTCGGAGAGGAGGGATGAGGTTTTTTTACCATAGCTGATACCTACAAAGGGAATGCTATGAATACTTGCTAAAATCATACTATGAAATCTCATCGCGAGAACGATGTGGCATTGTTTGTAGTATTCGAGGGTTTGTTCTATACTTTGACTTGTTTTAACACCAGGAAAAAGAAAGTTCTGGAGATAGTATCCGTCATGAGAGTTTTCATCAGTAGGGTGGAGCGAGTGGGGGAGGAGGAGTATCTCATATCCCTCTTTTTGAAGTTTCTTCATCATTTCAGATACAACTGCATCTGGTAAAAAACCCTTCCGGAAAGCGACACCGATTGTTTTCTGTGTTTTTAGTTTTTCAGTATCTAGATTCCAAACTGGATCTGGCAGAACTTCTGCAGTGTATCAGAGGTTTTGTATTTTTGTTTTACTTTCTGTATCGCGCACGGTAATAACTGTATTTTCTAAAAGAGTATCTGTGTAGGGCTTGAGTTCGTCCTCAGTTGTGGTGATTCCAATAGAGAGATACGTAATCTGTTTCCTTAATATTTTTGACATCATTGCCCGAAATGACCAGAGCAGAAGTGGGGAATGTCACTCTTCATTTTTACTGTAGAGTAGTCCGCCGCCACCGATGTAAACCCTATCAGTTTTTGCTATAGTCATGATTGTCTGCCAGAGGAGGATGATATTTTTTAGAGGTTGTTTTCGGAGAGCGTTTGGGAAGTATTCCTGTATAACTATCTGTTCCAAGGGGCAATTTTGAGAAGCCAGAAAACGCTTTGTCCTTGCTACATCATGAGAAAAAAGAGCGATGCTTATATTCTCTACCTTTAAAAGTTCCCTTATTTCGCAGAGCGCAATGAGCTCATCTCCGAGGTTTTCGGCACCAGTAGCTGTGAAAAGAGTGACGCGCATGATTTAACGATGGTGAAGGTTTCTGATACACCAAACTGTTCTATCTCCTATGCCAGTGAGGTTTTCTGGTACTTGATCAATGAGTTCTTCAACGGTTTTTCTATCATATCCCATACCAACGAGGGACGTGATGATAGATTGGTCAAGATCAGAAAATATTTTTCCACTTTTTTGATTTTTTTTCTGAGTATTGGTGATGTTTTGGAGCGTTTCGGTATCGAGTGATCCACGAAGCTCGACGATTATTTTACTGGCGAGTTTTGGGCCTATACCACTTGCCTGAGTGAGTCTCTTTGATTCTCCGCTTGCGATTGCTTGCATGACTTCTTTTTGTCCGAGTTCGAGCAGAGAGAGAGCTCACTTCGGGCCGAGGCCATTGACCGAGAGAAGCTTGCTAAATATCTTCTTGTCTTCCATTGTCTCAAAACCGATAAGTCGTGAACCGGCCTCAGTTTGATGATGATAGATCCAGAGCTTCATGGTATCACCGATGCCTTTGAGGCCAATAGTTTTGGACTGTATGGTCACGGTGTAGCCTACTCCACCAGTGAGGAGGGTAATATCATTGCCATCGATGAGTTCTAGTGTTCCGATGAGGAGAGAAATCATATATTTTTATCTTATTTTTGTATTACAAGCATCTTATCTCTTCGTGCATGAAAGTAAATAAGCTTGTTTTTGTAATCATTTAAAAAATATTGCAAAAATACTATTTATAATACTATATTTCATATCTCATAGTGGCGAATTCATGGATACTTTAGCACCGACTCCAATACCAGAAAAAAGCCTCGCAGAGGATTGATATAACGCGCTTATATGGTTATGAATTAACCCAAGTCAAATCAGTGTTGCATGACTTACTTTGGCTGTTCCGTGAGCTGCCATGGCCATACTTTCAGAAAAAAATTTGTCAGAAAAACTTACAGGTTTATGACTTTTTATACTTGGCAGACTCTTTGATATCCTCGATGGGAAATATGCTCGTTTTCTCATGAAACAAAATAGATGGTCGAGTGAATGGGATGGTGCTACTCTCGATTCTCACTGTGATAAGGCCGGTATTTATATCCCACTTATTTTATTTCTCTATTTGCATGGAGGAGACAACGCACAAATGATATGTATGTCACTGATAGTACTCGTAATGGGATGATTGGATATTAAGTCTACATTTATGCGAACCACAGATTGGTTAAAAATAGGGGAAAGTCTTCAGGGCGGACAGTATCTCTTGCGTCAGGACCAAGATGCACCGATAGTACCAAATAATCCAGCTAATACCGCTAATGGGTGGTGAAAAATAAAAGCTACCGCACAAACAGTATGAGTATGATGTGCTCTTTTGTATGATATTTTACCAGAAGGTCTCTCTACTACAGCAATTGCACTCTTTGTTTCGGCGACAGTTTGTTCTCTAGTAAGTCTCGCAAAAAAGACTCAACTCAAAAAAGCACAAGCCATACCGCAGACCTAAATTATTCTACTGTCACACTCTTGGCCAGATTGCGAGGTTTATCGATGGACCTGCCGAGTTTGAGTGCTGTATAGTAAGCGAGGAGCTGACATGGAACGACAGTGAGGAAGGGGTAGAGGACATCCATTGTTTCAGGTATTTTTATGCTGGCATCCGTTCAATTTCCAATGGTATAAACGAGTCATTTCCTTGCTTCTACTTCATGAATAGCAGAAGCGGTTTTATCATGGAGAGCATCTGTTGGGTTGAGGACTATGCTTGGATGTTTTTCATCGATGAGAGCGAGTGGGCCATGTTTGAGCTCACCTGCAGGATAAGCCTCTGAATGAATATAGGTTATTTCTTTGAGCTTGAGAGATCATTCGAGAGCGATAGGTGCTTGGTAGTATCGACCGAGAAAAAAACAGTGGTCATATGCTGAAAGTTCTGCAGCAATTTTTTCGATATTTTTTGTATCTGCAGTGATGCTTCGTATTTGTTCAGGGATAACTCTAAATGCTTTCAAAATTCTCGATTTTGTGAGGACATCGAGATCACGACGTTCACCTAAAGCGATCGCGAGCATGAGTAGGGCTGTGATTTGTGCGGTGAATGCTTTTGTTGAGGCGACTCATACCTCTTTGCCTGCGTGAGTAAAAATACCAGCATCAGTTTCTTGAGCTATTGTTGAGCCGGGGACATTCACGATACCGAGTGTCATAATGCCTCGATGCTTTGCTTCGCGGAGAGCTGCAAGCGTATCTGCCGTTTCACCCGATTGGGAGATAACGAGGAGGACTGTGTCTTTTCCCCAAAATTGTTTGCTATAGCGAAATTCACTCGCTATCTCCACTCGACACGGGATGCCTGCTATTTCTTGGATAAAATTTCGACCAACGAGACCAGCGTAGTAGCTCGTTCCGCAGGCGATAATAATGATTTCTTTTTTTGTGAGAAGTTCGGGCATGACTGTTTTTATGCCTCCAAGCGTGACTTGCTCTGTTTCAAAATTTATACGTCCTCGGATAGTGTTTTCGATGACTTCTGGTTGTTCCATAATCTCAGAGAGCATAGCATGTTCGTATTTACTCGAATCACTGCTGTCCTGAAATATTTCGAGTTTCTTTGCTTCTCGGTTGATGATTTCTCAACTTGTTGATTCTATCGTATACTCACCATCTTCTGTGAGAGTCACGAATTCACCATCTTCCATATGTATGACAGTCGGATCATTTTCTGGAAAAGCATGGGGATCGGAGGCGACCATGATACCATTTTCGATGATAGATATCATGAGTGGCGAACCTCGTCGAACGGCGTAGAGCTTTGTCGGGTCTGCTGGGCTGACGATGGCGAGACCATAGGTTCCTGTTACTTGTGAGAGTGCGAGGAGGATAGCATGTTTGAGGTTGCCGGTCGTAGTGAGACAATATTCGATGAGATTTGCGAGAATTTCGCTATCAGTTTGCCCATAAAAAGTATATCCAGCTTTTGCGAGCTTGGCTGCGAGTATTTTGTAATTCTCGATAATCCCATTGTGCACCAGGTATACTTTTTTACTCATTGAATGATGAGGATGTGTATTTTCCCGTGTTACGCCTCCATGTGTAGCCCATCTGGTATGGCCTATTCACACATAGGCAGAAGATTGAGATTCGATATGAGGGAGGAGGTGACTTACTTCACCGATTTCTCTCACGAGGCGTACTTCATGAGATGGAGTGATGGTCACAAAACCAGCAGAATCATATCCGCGATATTCGAGATTTTTGAGTCCTTGGTAGAGGAGAGGTTCGGGGTTGTTTTTCCCTATTGTAGCGACGATTCAGCACATAGTGAGGCGATTATAATGAAATTATTTTTTTTGACAGACAAAAATAGCATTATCAAAAATTTTTATCTTGCCCATCTCAGGACTCAAAAGCATATAAGGGGTGCGAGAGAATGACATGATGTTCAGAGTGTTTTGGAGATATTCTTCGTAAAATTTTGACGCACCTTGTTCAAATGAAATATTTTTATCTTGAGTGAGGGCTTTTTGTTTTGTGTTTTGTATACCGTGTCCGTGTCGAGCATGTATCGGAAATGGTAGGCTGATGATCACGAGTCCATCTTTTTCTAGATTATTTAATTGTTCTTGTATCATTTTTCGGGCGTCGCTACATCGATCAAGGACATTAAACATGAGAATGATATCAAATAACCCCCCACCTTTTCTGTTATATTCTGAGAATCACATTTTTCGAAGTTTTCTACGAAAAAAATAGGAAGACTCGAGGTAAAAAATTTTATCTACGAATGACTGAAAAAGCTTTGTAATTGATCCGCTCCCAGCACCAATATCGAGAAGTTTTTTTCGCTTTTTATTTTGGAGTATTGATTTTATATATTTTTGATTGAGTAGATAGCTATCATACCCCATGAGAGCCATCGTATCATAATGAGACAGTCCGCATATGCGCAGAAAAAGTATGATGAACCAAGTTAATCATGAATATTTTACTGGCTGATTTTGAAATTTTATTGATTCGGGAGATTCTCAAAGTGGCTGATATTTTTTTTGCAGTTCGGGATGAAGTTTTTTTTGAACGCAAGTGTATTTTTTTGATAGTTTCACTGTTTTATTGTATAGACCGAATTTAATAGGCAAGTGGAATCATCCTTGTACTTCAGAATCCTTTTGTTATACTGTTTACATGACCCCGAAGAAAATATCCATTCTTCTCATCGATGATGATCAGTGAATCGTCGATTCTCTCGTTCTCTATCTCCGTGAATCAGAATTTGATGTGCATACGTGTATGCATGGAGATGAGGCGTTGAGTGTTTTTCGTTCGGTTCAACCAGACGCAGTCATCCTGGATATAAATCTCCCAGGTCAAGATGGTCTCACCATTCTCAAATCTCTCAGGCAAGAATCCTCTGTGCCTATCTTGATGCTCTCAGCACGAGATGATCAGAATAACATCAATTCTTCTTTCGAATTTGAGGCAGATGATTATATCGGTAAGCCGTTTAGCCCGCGAGAAGTTGTCATGCGTATCAAAGCAGTTCTTCGTAGGGGTACTTCTCAATCTACCAAAGAGGGGATAGTCTATCGTGACTTGAGGCTCGTAGAGTCAGAGCTAAAAGCGTACAGATGAAAAAGAGAGGCGCTTCTTACGAAGTCAGAATTTCAGCTCCTCAAATATATCATCCAGAGAGAGGCTAAAGTCGTATCTCGAGATGATTTGATGCGTGAAATTATGGGTTACGCGAATTTTCTCTATGACAGAACGATTGATACACATATCAAAAATATTCGTCACAAGATCGGTGACGATGTTATACTGACAGTTAGAGGTATAGGGTATAAAAGCTTTTAATTTTTCACTTTCTGTTTTATGCATTTCCTTATTGGTCTTTTGGTTATCGGTCTCGGAGTGGTCATACTCAAGTATATTCGGCCTACGTATGAATTTGTTGGTTCATGGGTTTGGGCTGAGAAATTTTTTGGTATAGGAGGTACAGTAACTGCACTTAAATTAACTGGACTTATATTTATCGTCACAGGGGCACTCTATGCTCTCGGATGGATGTAGGAGAAAATATTATTTTCCCTTGTCAAAATAAAATAATTCCTATACTCGTAGAGTAAGAACACAAACTTCTTACTTATGGTGAAACTTTATTCCACATTTGAAACCCCTTCTGTCATAGGAGGTGCGGATAATGTGGATTTTTTAAAGAAAAGATGACTCACTGTCGTTGATCTCTATGCGTTAAAAGTCTTGCCAGAAAATGGTGATGTAAGTGCTTTTGTTCAGGAAATGAGAGATGTCGAGGGGCGAGCAAGAGAGATGTGAGTGAAACTCCGATGGACACATGAGGATGATGGCAGTATGGCGTATGTGACACCAAAAGAAGCGAGTAATACAATCTTTTTTAATCTCAGAACGCTCGCATTTGATTCTCAGCACAAGGGAACGCTCGCTCATGAATTCACACACCTAAAGCAGCAGTGGGTAACGGGGAATGCTTATACTGTACCAGGGATAGATAATCTCTCAATAGCGACAAGACAAACACTTTACAAAAAATCTGGCATGACCAATCTCGCTATTCGTGATGTTCTTGAAGGGCTTGTAGAATGATCAACAGCTGTCAGATATGGGAAAAATAAAAACGTCGCCTATACGTATTTTCAAGTTCCAGAGGTGCAGAAGCTCAATAAATATGTTCTCGAAAAAACTGGGATCAGTATCATAGCTTGCTATGTCCAGATGACTCCTGAGAGCATGAAGCGATGTGAACAAGCCTTGACCGAGGCGGCCTATCAGACTATGCTCGAAGAATCAGCTACAAGTATGGTAAAAAGATGACTGAGTACCACTGAGAATCGTCATATACAATATATCGCACAAAAACTCGTCACAGATGGTACTGGAATCGAATCTCTCGAAGAGGCTGCGGAATTTGTCCTCCATACTCGTGTCCCAGCGACGACATCACTTCAGTTCGGCATTTCAGAAAGAATTCAATCAGCCGTTGGTGAAGATAAAATAGGGGAGTATGATGTTCTCTCGAAGGAAGCAGAAGATACAGAAATGGGGCTCAATATTTTTGGAGAAGTTATCTACCCGTTTGCTGAGCGGGTTGTCTGAGTCCTCTCTGGTAATGCTCAGATTACAGAAACAAGAAAAGTGGTTTTAGCTTCTTAAATATATGTTTTTGGAGGTCAACAAATCTAGAACGAAGACGTGCAGGCTATGAAAAGACGTAGCTTCAGTATTTATAAAATATACTACTAGGTTATCTCGATCAATTTCAAAAAGGGCAGTATGTGTTCTCGAACTGGACAATGATACCTGATTAAAAACAGGACACTTGTGAAATTTTTCATACAATTTATTACCCATGAGGAATGATATTATTATCTCTGAATGTGCACCATTCTGAGGTGGAATTCATTTAGTGAGAGGAAAACCTGTGCTAGATAGTAAGCAATGGAGATCAATTTTACTCTGTAAATGAATTGCCGGAGCAATTGAATTTTTATTACTCTATCAAGAACAGGAGTTGCATTGAGATTTTTGCGTTACTCATTCACCAGTGAAAACTGATATGAGAGAAAAACAGCTCACAAAATATCGTTTAAGTAGACGTTTAAAAATTCATAATTATTTAAACAGATTAAAAATCACTGTTCAGTGAAATCCTCATTTTCGAGTCATAAAGCCTCTTTTTTAGATGCTTAATTTAGTAATTTTGCAATTATCCGAGAAAGAATAAAATATTTCCATGATCGCAAAAGTATATTCTGTCGTTGTCTCAGGACTCGATGGACAACTCGTGGAGGTCGAAGTCGACATTCACAACGGTATGCCTGCTTTTATCATCGTCTGACTCCCAGACACGGCTATTCAAGAAAGTCGTGAACGAGTCCGAAGTGCTATCAAAAATTCTGATCTCCCATTTCCTCGTACAAAAATCACTGTTAATCTCGCACCTGCTGATATCAAAAAAACTGGTCCGAGTTTTGATCTCCCTATTGCTCTCGGAATACTGCTCGAAGAATGCAAAATAGATCAAAATCTACTCAATGAAACTCTCGTTGTTGGTGAGCTCGCTCTCGATGGTGCTGTCCGCCCAGTTCAGGCAGTACTCCCGACGGTTATTTTTGCAAAAGAAAAATGATATAAGCGCGTGATTGTGCCCGAAGAAAATTCTATTGAGGCTGCGCTGATTCCAGGAGTAGATATTATTCCTGCGAAGAATATTGGTGAGCTTGTTCGGATGCTCTCCGGTTCTCTTTCGATAGTTCTGCAACCTGCTTCTTCAATATCTGATATCGCTTCTCATAACCCTCATGAGCTCGTTGATTTTTCTCAGATAGTTGGCCAGCAGTATGCCAAGAGAGCCCTCCTTATCGCTGCGGCTGGATGACATAATATACTCATGGAATGACCACCATGATCAGGAAAAACAATGCTCTCAAAAGCGCTCTGAACTATTCTTCCTCCGATGGTCTATGAGGAGATAGTGGAAGTGAGTAAAATCTATTCTGTTGCTGGGAAGCTTTCAAAAGAACATCCACTCATCACTGAGCGACCATTTCGGAGGCTTCACCATACTGCATCAGCTATTTCGATTATTGGTGGTGGTCGTGATTCAAAACCTGGAGAGATATCACTCGCTCATAAATGAGTCCTCTTTCTGGACGAAATGCTTGAGTTTCCACAGACTGTTCTCGAGACTCTTCGTCAGCCTCTTGAAGATGGGGTTATCAGTATTAACCGTGTTCAAAATAGCTGTATCTACCCTGCGAGATTTATGCTTGTTGGCGCTATGAATCCTTGTCCGTGTGGATTTATGGGCGATCCAGTGAAGAAGTGTACCTGTCAGCCTTTTCAGATTGATAGATATCGTTCGAGACTCTCATGACCCCTCCTCGATCGTATCGATATTTTTATCAATGTGCCACGAGTGAATGTCGACGATATCGCTGCAAAATGAATCCCAACAACGAGCTCTCTTGAATTTCGAGAAAAGGTTATTCAGGCTCGAGACAAGCAACTCACCCGCCTTCGTGAAAATGGAAAGACCTGCAATGCGGAAATGAGCAATGCAGATATCGATCGCTTCTGTTCATTGTGACCAGTCGCGAATGAAGTCCTCCAGAAAGCAGTGCAGAGACTTGATCTCTCGACGAGAGCGTATTATAGGACTCTCAAACTCGCTCGCACTATTGCCGACCTCGCATGAGTAGAAGAAATCCAATCCGAACATATCACCGAAGCTCTCGGTTATCGAGAAAAGACAAAATAATTATCGTAGGCCATTGCCAAAGATAAGCGCATTCCATTTTTCTGGAATAGTGAGTTCTTGTATGGTCCTTTCTTCTTGCTTTGCGTCTTTGATGGCATTTTCGATAGAGTATTCTCCAGACATGATTTTTGGTACGAGGATGAGGACTTTTTCACCTGGAAGACGGACATCATTATTGAGTTTTTTGAGATAGACTCGAGCGGCAGCTGTATCACCCCATTTTGCTCGTGTTGTCAGCCGTCCTATTTCTGTCTCATCGCGGACGATTTCTTTTTCACGACTTTGGAGCGTCTCTGTACGCTGAGAATTGTGATATCCTGTAATCACGAACTCGATAACGAGAAACGCGAGAAAGAAGACCATGCCGATAAATATATAGTGTTTGTTCATAAGTTTTACCAGAGTGAAACTTGAAGAGCCTCATCCATTTTATGGAGAGGGAACTGGGCATCCATTGCTTCATTTGCGAGTTCGTCAGCGTGCTTATTTCTCTCTCGGAGAACAGAAGTAAATGTTGTTTTTTTAAATCCTGCGAGGATTCATTTTGCTTTTTGATTGAGTATTTTGAGTCCAGCGTCTTTGACTTTGTAGATTCACTGGAGCTGCTTGATGACAAGTTCGCTATCCATCACGAGATGGACTTCGGTGCCTCAGAGTTTCTTTACAGCGGTGAGACCGAGAATAGCACCCATATACTCAGCCTGGTTGTTTGTCGTTGTTCCGAGAAAAAACTTCCCAGTTTCTATCACCTTGCTTCCTTGACTCACGACAAAAGCGCACCCGCTTGGGCCGGGGTTTCCTCGTGATCATCCATCTGTGTGCACGGTGTAGAGCATGGGCAGAGTTTCTCGTTTTTTCTCTGAATTGCAATCTGAGCTTTATAAAAAAACCTTGAAAACATCGGGAAAAATCATACAGTACAGCTCATGCAAATCTCATCTTCACAACTTCGTCAGAAGTACCTCGATTTTTTCCGTTCAAAAAATCACGCTATCATCCCATCTGCTCCACTCGTTCCTGAAAATGATGCCTCTGTTCTCTTCAATACGGCTGGTATGCAGCCACTTGTTCCGTATCTCCTCGGTGAAAAACATCCTATGGGGACTCGTCTCGCTGATGTCCAGAAATGTGTAAGAACAGGGGATATAGATGATGTCGGGGATGACACGCATCATACATTTTTTGAGATGCTCGGAAACTGGTCTCTCGGTGATTATTTCAAGCGTGGTTCTATCGAGATGAGTTGGGAATTTCTCACATCACTTGATTGGCTTGGGCTGGATCCAAAGATGATTTCAGTGACGGTTTTTGAAGGTGACACAAATGCTCCACGTGATGAAGAAAGTGCTGATATTTGGGTAAGTCTTGGAATGCCTCGTGAGCGTATCGCGTATCTCCCAGCAGAGGATAACTGGTGGGCAGCTGGCCCTACTGGTCCATGTGGTCCTGATACAGAGATATTTTATTGGGTAGGGGAAGGTGAGCCCCAAGGGAATAAAGGTACACACTCAAAACAATGGATGGAAATCTGGAACAATGTCTTCATGCAGTTCAATAAAAAAGCTGATGGAACACTTGAAAATCTCCCAGCACAAAATGTCGATACAGGTATGGGTCTCGAAAGAACACTCGCGGTTATCAATGGCAAAAAAACAACCTATGATACAGATTTCTTTATCAATACGCTCGAACATATCAAGCGAATAGTCGGAGAAAATAATTACAACGACCGAGGAGCCCGTATCATCGCAGATCATCTCCGCACTGCTGTGCATATGATAGCTGATGGAGTGAAGCCAAGTAATACTGATCGTGGCTACGTCCTCCGCCGACTCATTCGTCGAGCCATCCGTGAAGCGCACAAAATGGGGCATGAAGATGCTTGTCTCGCACAAGTCGCTCGTGACTTTATCCATATCTATCAAGATGTGTACGCGTCAGTGAAAAATAATGAAACAGTTATTATCGATGAAATTACGATGGAAGAGAGTAAGTTTCAGAAGACTCTTACACAAGGAATAAGGGAATTCGAAAAGAAATTTAATTATACATTTCAACATACCCTTAAAACTCTAGCTCCAACTGGTGAAGAGAAAGTTGTTTGACCAAGTGAAACTACAATTTTTTCATGAGAGGATATGTTTTACCTATTTGAAACATACGGATTTCCTGGTGAAATGACCTTGGAACTTCTTAGAGAAAAAGTCAAAGAAACAGGTGTTCAGCTTAATAATGAGCACATTATTCTTGAAGAATTTAACGAGGCCATGAAAAAGCACCAAGACCTCTCTCGTACGGCTTCTGCTGGTATGTTCAAGGGCGGTCTCGCAGATCATAGCGATGTCACAATTTCTCTTCACACAGCGTGTCACCTCATGCTTGCTGGTCTCCGAAAAGTACTCGGTGAACACGTGATGCAGGCTGGTTCAAATATTACTCCAGAGCGACTTCGTTTTGACTTCACTCATCCTGAGAAAATGGCACCAGAACAAATCGCAGCGGTTGAGGACTACGTAAATGGAGCCCTCAAGGCTCATCTCACAGTGACGATGACAGAAGAACCAAAAGATAATGCAAAAACTCGTGGTGTTCTCGGTGCTTTCTGGGAAAAATATCCTGAAACAGTAAAAGTGTACAAGATGGTAGGGGATGATGGGGTGACGTATTCTGAAGAGCTCTGTGGAGGACCTCACGTCGAAGAATCTTCGAAAATGGGAACATTTAAAATCCAGAAAGAAGAGGCAAGTAGTGCGGGGGTGAGAAGAATAAAGGCAGTTCTTAATTAATTTTGTATGAAGGCTGAAGAAAAAAGATTTTTACGATTTCTTGAATGAGCAGATAAAAGCTTTGTTATTCCAGTGTATCAAAGAAATTATGATTGGAAAAAGGAACAATGTAAACAACTATTTGATGATTTAATTCAGATTACAAAAGACGACTTTAGAACTCATTTTTTATGAACAATTGTTGCCTACAGTGATGATGGTTATGGGCAAGAATTGCTTGTTATTGATGGCCAGCAAAGACTTACAACTCTTTCCTTGTTGCTTCTTGCTATTTACAAGACTCTTGATACTTGAAGTTTGCAGTCAGTTGCTGCCAATAAAGAAAAAATTTATAACGAGTTTCTCATTAATAAATACTCTACTGATAAAACTAAAAAAATTAGGCTTAAGCCAGTTAAAGATGACAGAGAGGCTTTTAATTCAATATTTGAATGAGAAAGAAAAGAAAATTCAAACATAGTTGTTAATTATGATTATTTTTTTGAGAGAATACAAAAACAGGAGGTGAGTATTGATGATTTGTATAAAGCTATAGAACATCTCATTATTGTTGAAATTTTACTAAAAAAATGAGAAGATGATCCTCAATTAATCTTTGAAAGTTTGAACTCTACCTGACTTGATTTGTCTGAGGCTGATAAGGTACGAAACTTCATACTCATGAAGGAAAACACTGATACACAGGAAAGATTCTATAAGGATTATTGGTACAAAATTGAAGTAAATACTCGATTCGATGTGAGTAGATTTCTGAGAGATTATTTAACTTTCAAAGAAAGACGGATACCAAATATCAGTAAGGTCTATCAGACATTTAAAGAATACATACAAAAAGATTTTCCTAATATCGAAGATCTATTAAAAGATTTGTTGCGTTTTTCATCATATTTTCAAATTATTTTAACCTCCAGTGATGAAGATAGGGAAGTTTCAAAAGTACTAAAAAGAATAAATAAACTAGAAACAGAGGTTGCCTTTCCTTTCCTGTTGGAGCTTTATAGTAATTTAGAGAAATGAATTATTTCTAAAAAAGATATTCTTACTATTTTGCTAAGCATTGAATCATTTGTTTTCCGAAGATTTATATGTGACATCCCAACAAATGCTCTCAATAAGGTATTTATGCAATTAGGAAAAGAAATTGAGAGTTTCCCAGAGTATGTTGATGATTATGTGAGTATATTTCATTTTGTTCTTCTCCAAAAAACATCGAGCCAGATTTTCCCAAATGACCAGGATTTTTCCGAGGCACTTCTAAAAAAAGATATATACCAGACTCAGAGTAGAAATAAACTTCACTTATTGGAGAGGTTAGAAAGTTTTGACAATAGAGAAAGTGATATAGAAAGATTATTAGATGAGTGAGAACTAACAATAGAACATATTATGCCACAAACGCTTACTCCTGAATGGGAGGAAGCTCTCTGAAACAATGCAAAAGACATACAGAGTAAATATATCCATACCCTTGGCAATATTACTTTGACCTGATATAATTCTAAATATAGCAATAAGTCTTTTCTTGAGAAAAAGACTATGGAAAAATGATTCAACGAAAGCCCACTTTTCTTGAATGGCTATCTTAAAACAGTCAATGAATGGAATGAAAAAACTATTTTAGCTCGATATGATGTTCTCAAGAATAAAGCATTGGAGACCTGGAAGTTTCCAATAACTGCTTTCGCTTTTAAGAAGGATCAGTCAAAGATGTTCACAATGTGAGATGATCATGTGTTTACGGGGGAAATAATTTTGGAGTATAGTTTTGAGGGAAAAGATTACAAAGTAGAAAGTTGGAGAAATTTCTACGGAGATATGGTTAAAATTCTTTTCGATCGTGATCCAATATTATTACGTTCTCTTGTTCAACATGAATCGTTCACAAATCGATTGATGGAAAAAGAAGATCCAGCAGCGAAATTCAGAACATCAAAAATAGCAGATGAGCTCTATCTGGTTATTGGCTTGGGTACAGAAACAATGGTCTCGACGCTCAAAATTATGCTTGAAAAATTTGAGATTCCACCTGAAGACGTCACAATATATATTAAATAATTTATACCCATGTCTCAAAATTGAAAAATCATGGTCGAAATTCTTCGTACCACAGCCAATGTAGGCAAGCAAGGAGAGATCAAAGAAGTCTCTCTGACTTTCGCTCAAAATAAACTCTTCCCAGAGGGTATTGCTCGTGAATACAAAGCTCAACCATCGAAAGAAGAGAGAAGGGCAAAGATTTACACCAATCGCTTTGAAATCATAAAACGACTTCATGAAAAAGTCCTTCAGGTGGAAATTCCGAATAATGCAGGACATCTCTCAGAGACGGTTGATCAGGAGTGGCTGGTTGAGAAGATTCGTAGTAAATTTCATGTCACGCTTCTTTCTGAGATGATTCGTCTCGATGAAAAACATATCAAAAAAGCTGGGAAGCATACAGTCCATATTGATCTCTCCAGTGATGCGTACGCTCAATTAATTCTTGATATTCGATAAATATGAAAATTGTAGATGTACCTACAGAACATGTCTTCCCATTTCATATTGATTTGCAAAAGCTATCTGAACCAAGTTGAAGTCCTATGGCATGAGAATATCCTCCAGTTCCCATTGTAAAGATACCGTGGTTTTTGAGGAAAGGCTCTTGGAAACATGCATTGTTGGATGGAAATACTCGTTGGATAGGCGCTTATAACGCTGGTCAAAAACTTCGTTGTGCTCTTTACTGACTTGATGAAAATATAGATATTACTCGTGATGGTTTAGCTCCATTTCTGCATGCTGCTCGTCCAGATGTTTTATGGCGCACGGTCCGTATCTATAACTATCTGATTATGAAATCATTAAGCCAATAAATTATGTACCTCTGAATTGATTACTGAACCAAAAATATTGGTGTTGCGATCTCCGAGATAGGCATCGCTCTTCCTCATGGAATTTACGATCACGAGGATTTTTTTGAACAACTTCCCGAACTCGTGAAAAAGAGAAAAATAAAGACTATTGTTATCGGTGAGGCTATTGGCTATGATGCCTACGGGAAACAGAAAAAAATGTTTCAGAAAGCAATAGATCGTATCAAAAAAACTGTGCCTGATATCAAAATAGAAATTCAGGATGAGGATTTGACGACATTTGAAGCTCAAGAGTCCCTCGGTAAGCTCGATTCTGACGAACACCTTGACGATATCGCTGCAAGTATTATACTCCAGCGGTTTATTGATAAGCAATAGTCATGTCCTTAGAGAGTGAAATAGTTCAAATAGAGGAATTGCACGAAAAGAGGCGAGTGTCTTTTAATGAAAAATCTGGACTCGGTATATCGCCCGAAGATTGGTTTCTGAGTATATTTCATAAAACTGACGGTAATCGTCGTTTAGCAAAAATACTGGGTATAACCGAGATAAAATGACATCAGCTCGGAGCTGATAATGTTGAAACTCTCGTGAGATTTTATAGACAGCATCTACCTCATATAGTCAAACATATGAGCTTTTGGTATATGTCTCGCGATAACGTAAAATGACGAAAACCAGAAGAAGCTGCTGCACTCTATGCTCTTTTGAAGGATAGAATGTGAAGACTTATTCAGTTGGCTGATGAATCTGGCGCCGCCATTGTTCCGTTCTGAGAGATAGATGTACTTCCATCTTTTGTCCAAGATCATCTCATGGAGATCGAAGACCGAACAAAATGAAATACTGAATGCAAAATATGACTTGCTGCAGGATATAGCCGGACTCCATTTTTGGTACGTACTATTTTAGAGCAATCAGAATCCCAGACGAATTTATCTCGATTTCTTGGTCTTTTTTGACTTGCATTAAAGGCTTCCAACAGATGAAATGTAGATGCACGAATTCAACAAGCTCTGAAAGTAATGCACAAATGAATAAAGCTACCCGATCTTTATTTACTTGCTGGTGACTGAGATGGGAGAAGATCGAGCGATGGTATGTATGACCCCAATAGTACTCACTTTTATTCAACTGATACTTTGTGGCCAAATGTAGATTGAGATTTGATGATAAAGGCTATAATCGAAATGCTTACTCATTCAAAACCAAAAATTGGCACATAAACCTCGAAAATCCTCCGAAATTGCAAATAATAAAAAAGCACTCTTTGATTATGAAATCCTCGAGGAGCATGAGGCTGGTATCGAGCTTTTTGGTTGGGAAGTGAGAAGTATGCGAGAGATGTGAGCCCAGCTGAAGGGGAGTCATGTGACTATTCGGGGTGGTCTAGCTCAGATTCTCGGTATGCATATCAGTCCCTATAAATTTGCAGAAGATGCTGATGTCGGAGTAAAACGTGTCAGAAAACTCTTTTTACGGAAAAATGTCATGCTCCGACTGGAACAAAAAACAGGAGAGAAAGGGGTGACACTTATCGCTACCCGTGTTTACTTTAAGTGAAATCTTGTGAAAGTATCCGTTGCTCTTGCGAAAGGTCGAAAAGAATATGACAAACGAGAGGTCATAAAAAAACGCGACAACCAAAGAGCTATTGCTGTTGAACTCGGCAAGAAGATTTAATTCAAAAATTTAACTCTACATGCCGCATAAGCATTTCAAATAGTTCCCTAAAAACAGGAATATTTGAATACCAAATAGGGCACCCAAGTTGGTATAAGCTGGAAGGATCATTTTCTCATCTTTCTAGAAGGTCATTGCGCATTTTCTCTCTTGCCCTCGGATTCATTTCCATTTTTCCTGATTCATTTTTATTCCACCAGCTTAGATGTGGATGCCGTATGGTGAGTTCCATAGGCATCATAGATTGTTGTTGTAAAAGTGGAATTGATGCACGGAGGGTTCTTATTATCTCATTTCTTTTTTCAAAACCAAAGTTGTCTTGATGTGCAACAGTAGTTGCCATCATGAGTCATCCGAATTCACTTAATGCTGTATTGATACCTCATACAATAATTTGTTCTACTGTAATATCTTTTTTTCAAAATCTTCAAAAAGCTGAGTAAACTTTTAAAAATATTTTTTCAGGTACCTCGCCTAGTGTTAGAGTTGGTACCTTGGCAAGTAGGCTTTCTTCTCCTGATATTTGCTTATATGTATCACCTGTAATAACCCTTTTTGGTCATATTTCGTTTAGAATTTCCTGAACACAATTTTTGACTTTAGCATGCCAATTTAAACCTATGATATATCAGAGAGCTGCGGTGATCCAAATAAGGGTTGATTTTTTTAGTAGAGCTTTTTCTTCATCTCTTAGTGAGGCTAGGAAAATTGCCATTTGTTCGGGTCAAGACATCAGTGCAGAGGCTAAATCCTGCATGATTATTTCGTTATTTATACTCCTAGCCGTATGCATAAAAAAACACGGTGGAGAATTTTTCCCAGCGAGTAGTGAGTTTACCTCTCATCTCAAATCAACCAATGATGCTTTATATCATCCTAGCGCTGTCTGTGAATGTTCGACGGGGCAGGTTAGCCTTCCTTCTTCATTTTTTTCTACCACTATTATAGACATGTCAATATTATAAAATAATTTTATAATATGACAAATTTTAATTTATTCTGGAGCCACGAACGGGAATTGAACCCGTGACCTCATCCTTACCATGGATGCGCTCTACCATCTGAGCTATCGCGGCACGGGGCTGATTATATTGTATGCTATATAATTGCAAAATTTTTTGCGTCCACGAGTTTTTTTGTACAATGCCGCCTATATGAAACTCTTTGTCTTTGATACGGAAACGACTGGATTTGTAGAGCGGGAAGGGCCTCTTGAGGTGCAGCCGTATATCGTCCAATTTTCAGGGATTCTTCTGGAGATGGGATCGGATAAAAAACTTATAGAAATAGATAGGATCGATGCCTATGTAAAACCTCCTATTTCTATCCCTTTTGGAGCGAGTCAGGTACATGGTATTTATGACAAAGATGTCGCAGATAAAGCTATTATCGCCGAACAAATGGACGCATTTCTCTGATTTTTGAATCGAGCAGATATCGTTATTGGTCACAATATTGAATACGATGAGTCTGTCATAAACTACGAACTTCAGAGACTGGGGCGAAAAGGCGATTACCACCCCCAGAAAACTCTTTGTACCATGAAAACCACAGTTGACTTTTGTGCACTACCTGGTCGTGGCATAGGTTTTAAGTTTCCAAAACTAAATGAAATCTATAAAAAACTTTTTTGAGATTATTTTGATGGTGCACATAGCGCTATCTATGATGTTGAAGCCACAGTAAAGGTGCTTCAAAGGCTTCTCGATCTCGATGTCATAAAAATCGAAGAAAATACGCTCATGAGACTCTTCTAGGAGGGCTAAAATCAAAAATAGGACGAGTCAATAAACTAGGGTTGCGAAATGGAAAAAAAAAGTACACTAGCACCAAGTTATTTCCTTATCATTCTTTATGCGTTTTATAGCCAATAGAAAAAAGTTTTATTTTCTTTCATGATTTTTGTTTATTCTTTCTTTTGCTGTCTTCTTTTTTGTGAAGCCAAATCTCGGCATAGATATGACAGGATGACTCCAGATAGAGTATACCTCTTCTGCTTCATTTTCATGAGCTCAACTCGACACCATCCGATCAGATATTCTCAAAAATTATAAATTTGAAGGAAAAGAAGCTATCAATGATATACTGCTCTACAGCGTCAATGGTAATTCACTTCGTGCTGATATAGGTCTCTCTCCAGAGCCAAATGTTATTGTCTCAAATAATCGTACAAGTGATATACGAAAAGAAATACCATCTTACTTCAATAAATCATGAATTACAGTGGCAGAGTCTTCTTTCGTCTCAGTTGGTCAATCATTTGGTAAATTTGTCATTGATAGGGCTTATTTGACACTGATTGTTTGTTTTATTGCTATTGCTTTCTACCTCATGTATGCCTTTCGTAGTTCTATCGAGGGGACATCGAGTTTTACTTTCGGCGCTATTACACTGATTACCCTTTCTCACGATATCATCATTGCTCCAGGTATTTTTATTCTTCTTGGTCTTCTCTTTCCGATTCTCAAAGTCGATACATTTTTTGTCACTGCTATTCTCACAACGCTTGGTTATAGTATTAGTGATACTATTGTCATCCTCGATCGTATACGTGCGACCTACCGTGAAAAAAAATCAAATGACAAAAGAACAGAAAAACAAATCTTCGAAGATTCCATCAATGTCAGCTTGAGACGATCACTCTATACTTCCATGACAATCGTCATGGTGCTCGTAGCGATGCTCTTTTTCTGACCAGAGGCACTTCATGGATTTGTGACACTTATGCTCCTCGGTACTATCGTGGGGACATATTCTTCTATCTGTGTCGCAGCGCCGATGCTCTACGATATAAATTCTTGGAAACGTAAATAATTATGGAAAAACGCTTTCGTCGTGAGAAAAATCTGTCTCATCGAGTCCAAAAAAAACAACATGAGCCGATGCATCAAATAAAAAAAATAACTGAAGTTGATTCAGGGGGAGGAACTGAAGAGTCACCGCTTGAGCACCTCTCTCATACATATGCTTCTATCCAGACAAGTACTGTTTTGAGAGATACGCTTCTTCTGGGATCAGTTCTGGTTATATTTTTACTTTCAGCGGCATGGGCGTTGCCACGTGTATTTTCATTTCATATAGATATCGCTTCTCTTACTCGTAGCTTTTTACCTGAAACTCTCTGAGGAACTGACGTAAAAGAAAGTGGCGATATGGACATACTTATCCTCTGACGAGGATGAGAAGAAAATGATGCCCCTGATCTCACGGATTCTATTATTCTCTGACACTACAGTGACACTGATCCAGCGAGTTTCGTCACGCTCTCTATCCCGAGAGATCTCTACGTGCATTCAAAAATACTTGGTCGTGTCAAAATAAATGAACTCTATGCTGGAACAAAAAAAGCACTTGGGGTACAAGGTGCATTTGATCATCTTCTAGAAATGGTTGGGCAGATAACGGGACGGGAAACAAAATACTATGCTATGATAGATTTTTCGGGTTTTAGAAAACTCATTGATCAGGTAGGAGGAATCGATATAGATGTGCCTGAGCGACTCTACGACAATGAATATCCAACACGATGATGGGGGTATACTATAGTTGACATAGCTCCTGGGCCTCAACATTTTGACGGTGACAAGGCTCTCAAATACGCACGAAGCCGTCATACCACGAGCGATTTTGATCGTTCTCGTCGTCAGCAGCTCGTCATCTCCGCCCTCCAAGAAAAAATGCTGAGCCTCGATATACTCAGCTCTCCTCGAAAATTAGAGTGAATTTGGAACGTACTCCGTAGTTCAGTAACAACAAATCTTACTATTGGACAGATTATTTCACTTGCAAAAAATGCGACAAAAGTATCAAGGGAAAATATTATTGGACACACTCTTGATAACACTTGTTTTGACGCTCTTCGTCTCTGTCATCCAGGAGGCCTCCTCTACACTCCAGACAGAGAATTGTTCGGTGGTGCTTCAGTCCTTTTGCCAAAAAAAGCGACAGCCACCAATGTTGCAACGTATGATCAGATACAACTCTTCACCTCCATTATCACTCAGTATCCAAAACTACTTTCCGAATTTCCCATTACTATCGTCAATGCTTCTGGTAAAACCAATCTTGCGCTTTCTGTGGCTCTCAGGCTTAGATCTATTGGATTCCCTGTCGATGAAAAACAAATACGGAATCAGAAAGAAAAAATCGCAAAAACTTTTATTCGATATAATTCGCTTATAATCAAACCAGAAAATGAAGTCCTTCACGCTCTTTCTTCTCTTGCGACAGTAGAAGTTCGAGAGGCTACTACCGAAGAAAGGCTAACTATGGTTTGATCATATGAACTTGTACTCGGATCTGATTCTTCACTCTATTTTTAAATATGGATTCTCGTAATCACTACATCCGCCGAAAACTTATCTCTGGGACATCCCGATGGTATCAGATACGACATGCCGCGCGTGATCCAAAAATCCAGAGATGGACCGCCATTGTTTGAGGTGGATTTATATTGATTTTTTATTTTGTCTTTCTTTTTGGGATGCCCTCTATCTCTCAGATTGAGACATCGTTCAAGGAGAGTAGCATTATCTATGATAGAGAATGAAATCAGCTTTATACTATTTATGGTGGCGACGATAATCGTCAGTATGTTCCATATAAAGATATATCGCCCACAATGATTAATGCTCTCGTAGCTATGGAGGATCAGCGATTTTTTACCAACTTTGGTTTTGATGTTTTTGGTATTCTACGTTCTGCTATTACCTGTAGCACTGGCGGTACCTGTGGTGGATGATCTTCTCTCAGTCAACAACTCATCAAAAATACGCTTCTTTCCGACGAGAGAACTATTAAGAGAAAAGTGCGTGAAATTATCCTCGCATTTGAGCTCAATATTCGTTTTTCAAAGGAAAAAATTCTCGAATTATACCTTAATAAAATATCTTTTGGTTCTAATTCTGCCGGCGTAGAACAGGCTTCTCGACGATTTTTTGGTAAGCCTTCAAAAGACGTCACTATTCTCGAAGCGTCTATTCTTGCATCTCTCCCGAAATCTCCTACAGCATATAATCCATATTCTCGCCGAGATAGACTCATGGGTTACGTCTATTATCACGATAGCAAGAATACTAATGAAGGAATCGTAAGAGTGAATAAGATTAGCGATCCAACAACATTTGCCTTTTTTCAGGCTGCATTTTCAAAAATGACATTTACGACTCAGAGAGGTTTTACAAAAGTTTGTGGTATTGCTGATTTTCAATGAAAAAGTCCTTTTGATAAAAGTGTAGGCACTGATTGTGAAACTGTGCCAAAGAAAGACCTCATGGAATTTCTCAACAGTCTCCAGATAAATACAACTGTCAAACAAGCAGAAGATGCAACGACATTTCCAGCTGTTCTCGAGTATCAGGCAGGTCGTAAAGATCGTGTTCTGATGCGCATGTATGAGGATGGATATATCAACGATGGAGAATATAAAAATGCGCTTCAAGCTGGTCTTGATTTTGCTTTTCAGGATCCGAGAGAATCAATCAAGTATCCACATTTTGTGTTCTATGTAAAAGACTATCTCGTAGGTCTCTATGGTGAAGATTTTTTCCAGAAATGAGGATGGAAAATTTATACAACTCTTGATCCAAAGATTCAAGATAAAGGGCAGGAATTGATCGATTCTTATGCAAAGAGTACATTCAAAAGTTATGGTATCAATAATGGCTCACTTGTGACTCTCGATACAAACAATCGTGATGTTCTCGCTATGGTTGGCTCACAGGATTACTATAACAAGGATATTGATGGTGAGGTAAATATCATGACATCGCTGAAACAACCAGGTTCGAGCATGAAGCCGTTTATCTATGCTCGTGCATTTGAAAATAATAAACTCAGTACTGATACTCCTATTTTTGATGTGGAACAAGATTTCGGTAACTACAAGCCAAAAAACTTTGATGGGAAATTTCTCTGACCAATGACCCTCCGTACTGCTCTTGATGCTTCTCGAAATATTCCAGCTATCAAAATGTTTTTCCTCGCTACTCGCGGAGTGGCTGATACTGGTGAAAAACAAGAATATGACCTCGTAGAATATCTCCGATGACTCGGGCTCCTCACGATCGAACATCGAGAAAAAAATAATCTCTACGGACCACCTATCGCTCTTGGGTCTGCTGAAGTCCGTGGTATAGACTTTGCATCTGCTTATACGGCTTTTGCAAATAACGGACAATACCTCCCACCAAATCCTATCCTCAAAATCTTTGATCCACAAGGAAATGAGATAAAGATAGATCCTCCTACGCCAAAGCAAGTCATCTTGCCGGGTGCTGCCTATATGATCACCAATATTCTCTCCGATAATGCTGCTCGACCGGAAGGATGGAATTATTTCCTCGCTATGGCAGATGGTCGAAAAGCTGCAGTCAAAACTGGTACATCAAGTAAAAAGGTAGGTCAAAATACGCTTCCTCGAGATCTCTGGACTATAGGATTTACTCCACAATACACGACTGCTGTCTGGACTGGTAACACTGACGGTAAGCCTGCGAGTGCTCGTGCGAGCGGTATGGAGTCAAGTGCTCTTATTTGGAAAAAATTGATGGATTTTATCCATACAGGACTTCCAAAAAAAGACTTCACTCGTCCAAGTGATGTCGGCGGTACAGATCGTTTTCTCTATTTGGAGTGAAAAAAGCCAGATATTCTCAAGGCTTTTGATCCAACAAAAATAGAAGTTGATTCTCTCTGTAATGGAAAAGTAACTGAAAAAACTCCAAAAGAAGCGATTAAACAAGCTGTTATTTTTGATACAGCATTTCCAATTGAAGATGATTATCCAGGATGGCGTGATCCAGTGAATGTATGGCTCGGGAGCGAAGAGGGGCGAAAATACCTCATAGAAAAAATGTCACTCACAGAGGATATGATGACCGTCGTGGCTCCTCCAGAAAATATATGTGATAGGCCTGATGAGGCAGCTTCTGACTTTACTTCTTCATTGACGGATAACATGCAGCTTTTCTCTGGTTTATACCCAGTTGAAATTACCTTCAATTCCGACCATACAATGAAAGAGGCCCAAATTCTGATCAATGATAAATTTTACCGATCTATCAATCTCTGAGATAAGAAAAGCGGTTCTGTAAAAGCTGAATTTGGCATAACAGCTATCGATGGCGCAGACCAGATCATCACACTCCGTGTTGTGGATTCATTTGGTTACAGTACTTCAAAAAACTACCATGTGAAAGTCCTCGATAAAGATGGTACAAATCCAATTATCAAGACGGATAATCCTACGACGATGAATATCAAGTCAGGCCAACAGATTTCGTTTTCAGGAACTATTGATGATCAGAGCGATGTTTCAAAGATTCAAGTCTTTGTTGATGATGTCCTCTACGGTACATTTCAGGGCGTAAAGAAATATAATTTCACACTGAAATCACCATCAGACCTCTCTGTTGGTAAACACATTATCACTATCCAGGTTTCTGATTTTCAGAAGAATTTACAGACTCTCGTCCACACTGTTACGGTTCAATAATAACTTACGCAGCCAGTTTTTCATCGAGAACAGGAAGTACTCGCGATGCTACTGATCGCTGAAATGTCTTTGTCTGTTTATCTGGTTTATCTATCCACTTTCGAGCGTCTTTTGGAACGACGACACTGAAAAATGCTCAACCATTTATCATTTCTGCCGCTAAGACGCTTCATCAGAGCTTGCGAGCAAGGACTTCAGAGCCGAAGAGTCCGAGACCGCTCGAACCATGCTGTGAAAACCGTGCGAGTTTGATAAACTCTGGCATATGAGCACTGACAACTCCAGACATATGAGGATTTTTCTGCCATTCTTTGAGTCCATGTCGTAATTCCTGTGGTAAAATAGGATCGAGACAAAGTTCGAGAAAGTCAGCATATTTACTCTCAACCATTTCTTTGATCCACCGCTTTATACCATTGAGGTCGAAGCCTGTCGCATTGTCCCAGATGTGAATCACAAAAGCGTCTCCAGCATCAACTACCTCGGCTGATATTTTGAGTTTACCACCGCGTCTATCTATTTCTTCGCGGAATAGTCGATTTTCGTGATTTTTCTCTTCTAATTCGATAATTTGTTTCCTTATGTACGATTTTTCAGATTCACTTGTTCATTCTTTGTTTAAGTCTCGATACAATGCCTCAAGCGTCATGCTAAAATCAGCAAATTTACCTATCATTTTATACCCATTTTTTATTATGTTATAAACAATAAGAAATACAATACCACGATTTCATTTTTCTACCATGAGAGGACTATTCGTTCAACGAAAATCATACTCTATACAGTCATGAACAGATATATCTGTTCATGCTTTGTAATGATATTCTTCTTGCTGTATTTGATTTGCATTTTTGTCTCATATTCCTTTTTCTAGCAAATCCCTTCGTCTCTGAATTGAAAAATTATGTAGCTTTTCAAGTTGTTCAATGTTGTATCAACTTGTAGGATCATTTTTATAGTTATGGCTTCGGAGTTTTATTTTTCTCATATTTCTTGCCAAAATTTCTCAAATATCGTACTCTTGGAGCGGTGGAGTGTCTGGAGATAAAAAAACTCATACGCCTTCCGTACAATCAGTAAAATTTTCTATTGCATCAGCAATGTTTGGAAAATGTAGGTTAGGATCTCATAAAAATAAATCTGAATTACCTCTCCACTGGTATGGAGCTAGGTGTTGAATATCATGACCTGTAAAACCCATTACGGCCCAAAGTATACTTTTAATTTTGTCTTCCTCTTCTTTGTTTGGTGATATATCAGGAGTAGTTTCTGCTAATCTGTAAAAATAATCTAGAAAATTTTGAAATAGTCGCGAATCAGAGATAAATCTTTCTGGGAACATTCTTCCAAGTTTTTTATATTTATTTGATGTATCGAAAAAACCTTTTGCCCACTCTCTTAGCTGAGGATTGAGTCGCTCTGGAAGACGGAAATTTCATTCAGATGGATGTTGGAGGAGTTCCATATCTAGCTCATCTTAGTATTGAGTTTCTCTTCGACAAATTTGCGGTCTTTTGCAAATTTTTCACGAACAAGAGATTGGAGTTTATCTGCATTTTGCAGAGCGTCTCTCTGACCTATGAGGTCTGGATGGAGGAGCTCACCGTGTGTGACTTTTTTATGGCCATTATGTGTTGTCTTCAGTGTGAAATTGTAGAGTGGTTGTTCGACGAGAGTTTGAGATGTCAGATTAGTATCGATATTTGGTGCGAGCATTTTCGCATCAGTCGATCCGATATGAAAGACTGCCATATTACCTACATTACCCATTATGGCATCCATGAGTTGTTGAGAGACTTGATTGATGTACTGATGAGCTATGACGAGAGCCAGGCCGTATTTACGAGCTTCTGAAAATATATCAGAGAAACTATCGGTAGCAAAGTTCTGAAATTCGTCGACATAGAGACGGTATGGTTCTCGTTTTTCTGGTACGATTGAGGCACGACTCATCACATCAAGCTGAAATTTACTGACGAGCAGCGATCCAAGCATCTCACTAACATCTTCTCCGATTTTTCCTTTAGAGAGATTCGCAAGGAAGATTTTTTTATTATCCATAATCCATCGTGGAGAAAAACCCGACTGAGGCTGGCTCACGATATTGCGAATAAGAGGCACAGAGAGAAATTGACCCACTTTATTCAAAATAGGACTCACGACCTCGGTTTGTTTTGTGCTACTGAGAGCGTTAAACTCATCTGCCCAGAATCGACGGAGAAATGGATTAGTAACCTTTGCTATGTAGTTACGACGGAATTCTTCATCAGAGAGGAGGAGGGTGAGGTCGAGGAGCGTACTTCCGTCACGCTCTAGGAGTGTGAGTGTGGCATTTCGGAGGACATACTCGAGGCGAGGACCCCAGCTGTAACCAAATATCTTTTTAAAGACCCCCACGATAGAACTGGCTATGAGAGAAGGGAATTGATGGTGTGTATTTTCGAGGATATTGAATCAGATAGGGTATTCGACATCTGTGAGGTCAAAAAGGACGACATCATTGCTTCGAGATTTTGGTATTTGGTGAAGGATTTTATCATAGAGATCGCCGTGAGGATCTATCAGACCCACACCTCTGCCAGCATCGATATCCTGCAGTATCATGCGTTCAAGCATGGTCGTCTTACCGCTTCCAGTCATTCCCACGACGAGCATGTGTCGTTTTAGAGCTTCTGTGTCGACTGAGACCGTATTGTTTTGGTCAGGAGTGAGTCAGAGTATGATTTTTTCTTTATCTTCTGGTATTTTTTCCTCTTTTTTGATTACTTTTTTTGGTTTTTCTGGCGATGGAGAGATGGGTAATTCTTCTACTATTTTTTCCTCTTGAACTACTTTTGTGGTTACTTCTTCTTTTTCTGGACCGACATTTTCTGGTGTTACTTGATAAAAATCGGGTTCATTGTCTTCTAGAAGAACTTCTGGGACAACTGATGCCCACTCTGGCTCTGATAAGGGTGGAGGAGTATCATTTTTCACCTCATATGATTCAGTCGAATCATCAATTATATCCCTATCCGTGAAGAGCAGGGTGAGAAACCGTTTGATGTTGTTAATTTTGTTTTTCACAGTTTATATTACATATAATAACAAATATATCTATACTGTCAAATATTTATAGCGCACAAAAAAGCCTCTACAAATATGTAGAGGCTGGGTAAAACTAAGAATCAAAACTATTGTGAAATAGTGTTTCCTCCGAGGATATTGAAGATAAGATTTGTGATAGTCCAAGCAAAGAAGATAACGACGATACCGATAACAGCATTGATGATAATCTTTTTACCTGCTTCTTTTCCTTCATCTTCACTACCAGAAGTGAGAATCTGCCAACCACCCCAGAGAGCCATGACGACCATGACGAGACCGAGAAGAGTGAGGAGACCTTTGATGAAAGTCTGGATAGTTGCAATAGGATCACCTGTATTAGGGCCTTTGAGGCCGTCATCGACACGATCGAGACCTGGCTGGATTTCTGCAAAAGCAGAACGAGCTACTGTGAGTCCACCGATACAAGCGTAGATATAATGCTTGGCTGTATTCATAGGGTACAATTAGGGATAAAATACTCTCTCAGTATAGACTAGATGCGCGTGAGTTGCAAATGTTTTCTCTCGACAAAAAATACATATATCATCTGATATAGAGTCATCACAAAGCCTATCTTCTTGGCTTCCGAGAGAGGTAAAGATACATGATATTTGCAAAACTTTTCTTATTTTGGTCGACTTCTCTCGAGATGGATAACAAAATACCGCCTGCTAACAGCATCATCAAAAGGGAAGAGCCTCCATAACTCACAAAGGGCAGCGTAAGGCCTGTATTTGGGAATATGCTGAGATTGACACTGATATTGATGACCATCTGCCAGAGTATCCAGAGAGTGATACCAAAAGCGCTAAATTTCCCGAAATTTTCTTCACAAAATGATGCTATCATAAATCATCGATAGATAATATAGACATAGATGCTTATGATAATAAAGGCCCCGATAAATCAGATTTCTTCGGTGATAACAGAAAAAATAAAATCTCACTGTGGCTCGGGGAGATATCCGTATTTTTGGACAGAATGTCCAAAACCAAGACCAAAAACACCGCCACTTCCTACTGCTATAAGAGCCTGTTTATTTTGATGGTGCATTGTATTTTCTTCGATAGCTGTTTTGCTTGATTGAAAAAATGTATTCATTCGATCGTAGATGTAGGAAAACTGACCTTTTTCTTCAGGAGTGTTGTAATGACCGAGGCCATAGAGTAGTGTCGCACCGATGAGCCCAGCCATGCCTATCCCAGCGATGATCCTCACATTTCATCCCGCTACAAAATAGATACTTGTGACGATGGGTATGATTATGAGGAGTGCTCAGAGATCTGGTTGGAGCAATACGAGGAGTGAAGGGAGTCCCACTATGCCCACAAAAGGTATGAAGCCTTCAGAGGTACTTCAGAGTAGGTTTTTGTATTTACTGCAAAAAACTGATACAGATAGTATCATTGTCAGCTTCAGTAATTCTGTTGGCTGAAGTGAGAAAGGGATACCTGGTATATCAAACCAGCCTCGAGCTCCATTGATTTTTACTCCAAAAACAAGCACCAATAAAAGAAGCGTCATGGTTATGACGGTCATGACTTTTATCTGTTTTTTCCACCAGATGTAGGGTATTTTGATGGCTACAACCATCGCAAAAAGACCTATTCCGGCCTGGAGTATATTTCTCACGATAAAACGCCAGTTATTTGGTTCTGGCAGGCTCCCAGTTTCGACAAGCCTTTTTGTGATTCTGTATGAATCATAGACACTGACTGAACTGATCATAATGGATCAAAATATCACCAGTGCGAGTATGGATATCAAGAGGGGGTAATCTATGTCTCGGTGTTCTTTCATGCCGCTACTCTATCGTTCTTTGACTTTCAGAGAAGACAACTAGCCTTGCATTTCGTATAAAAATCGTCCTATGAATCTTTTTTTACCGTGAATCACTCTTGCTGATAGAGAATGAGGGACGCCTGAGAGAGTCGAAAAGTTCCATTGTTACCGATGTAATGTTGTTTGAGAGCGGACATACACTTGATGATATTTTCGTGCCAATTTGTTCGAGAAGAAGCATAAATTGGGCCGCGAGGATTTCCCCAGCCTGAGAGCTGATCTATCGTTGTATAACTCCCGAGCCAGTTATTATTGACCACGGATGATATAGCACGTATACCGCTTCGAGAATCCGCGAAATCTCGCCTGTCACCACCGTCGGTATTTCATACATTTCCTATATTTCCATCGGTAGTGAGGTTCTGTCCGAGACTACTTTCGGCAAAACCAACACACATAACAAATGTAGGATCGACACTTTCTGGCAGGCTTTCTTCTACCCAGAGATTTCGGTTTTGAAAATCATTTGCTGCATAGGTGGCGAGGAGTTGTTTTTGTCTTTCTGCTTCAGAATTTCCAGGTATATAGAAAAAACCTATTGTTTTCTGGAGCGCATTGATATCGATAAGTTTTTTATTTTTTGAGAGGTCATCTATGTATTTCCATCCATAACGTGCGGGTATTTTCTCTGGAGAAAGCGTAGAGAGGTCTATTTTTTCCAGAATATCCAATGCTTTACCGTTTTTGTAGAGCTCTATATGGATATTATTTTGACCACTGTGTTCTGTATAATCTCGAGTACTACCGACACTGTCTCAGAGGCTTACCTTTGAAAACATGGGTTTTTTATTTGGCATAATGCCAACGTAGAGAGACATATATCCGTTCGAATGTTTTACTATAACTATACCAGGCGAAGTATCATTTGGATACTGTTTTATGAGTATATATCCGTCAGCGACTGATAAGACTGGTACACCTGTAGGCGTTATGATATCGAGGCCTTCATGATGTGTATTGTTTGCGACATAGTATTTCTGATCTCGAAAGGTACTGCCAAAACCATTATTTGGAATTATAGGCCATGAGAAATCTATTTTATCTTTTGCTTTCAAGAGCATCTGTTTTTCCATACCAATATACTGCTCTATCCATGCGCAGACAGGAGTTTTTTGATTGCTACAATTATATCGGGAAAGTCTTTCTTTGAGAGATGTCTCGTATTCTGCAAATTTCTTTTCAAATTGGACAGCACTGACTGTCTTTTTTTCCATTATTTTTGCTTCTATAACACGGCGTTTGGAGGCTATGTTCTCTATATTTTCCTGCAGAGTTCATTGTTTTTGTATGGTTTGTGAAAGTATATTTTGTTCTACTTCCTCAGCCTGCTTGAGCTCATTTCTCTCGTTTTCGAGCCGCATGGTAGCTAGATTTTTCATTTTTACTTTATGGGCTGTGATTTTTTCCAATGAAGCGAGGTTTTCGGCTATCGATTTTTGTCGTAAAAGAAGATTCTCAGTTGAGCTCTGTACTCTATCATTGGCATCTTCGTTATACATATTTTTACCGAGAGATTGACCCAAAAGTATGGAATAAAAACCTATATCATCTTTCCCATGCACTTGTTCTTGGTAACTTCTCGCAAAAGATGATCTCAAAAACGATGCAGTATCCGATTCTCGATCCCGGAGGTTTTTTATTTCTCCAGCCAAGAGAGCTATACTTTTTGTTAATTTTTTTGTTTCTTCCTGATTTTTTTGGATATTTTTCCGGATTTCCTTTTGAGTTGTTTGAATTTTTTCTATGAGAACTTCTTGTTCGTGTTGAGTAAGTATTCAATCTTTCTGTGATTCTAGGAGAGTTTCCTGCATCGAAGCAAAGCGACTTTCCGTGAGTCCTAGATCTTGTAATTCTTCTTCTGTATCACTAAAATCATTAATAAGAGTTATCTCTGGAATACTCTGAGACCACCAAGTTGCAGATTCTTCGATAGGGTTAATTTCCTCGTCTGAAAATGTGATATGACCTAAACCTATCAAAACGGCAAGGAAAAGAATCGAAAAATATTTGTACTTCATATACAACCAGATTATCATATCACTCGGTTTTTAGCAAATTTTTCTCTCTTTACTGTCTATGTTTAAAAATTTTACTCCCGAGTACAAAGGATACCTTCTCACTGCGGAAAACTCAGCAAAACAGCAGGGTTTTTCAACTCTCGAATCTGTTGACATTGTCATGGAAATACTGCGTTCTAAAAAATGACATGTCTTTGCAGTCTTTAACGATTTTGGAATAAATGAAAAAGTATTCCTCGATGTGATGACTCATCCAAAATTTGCCCCACTCGTCAATAGGGCAGGGGAATATACTGGTATTTCAGAGCTTCTCAGGAATGTTATTGTTTCAAGCGTTAAGGTGGCTGCAAGCTTTGAGAAAAAATCAATTGGTGTAGAAGATTTTCTCTTAGCGCTCATCAAACAAACAAATTCATGGTTTCTCGATTTCCTTGATTTTATACGTATCAATGTCCGCGATTTCGAATGAGCACTTGTGGAGCTCAATCGTTCGCAAGCTGGCTCAGCTGGCACTACTCCAGATCTCGGGAAAATCATGAACGTCCTCGAGCAGTGACTTCTGAGCGGTGTAGCTATGGAAGATGTCGAACAAAACCCTATGTTTACGCATATGAATGCTGGCGGTGAGAATCAGAAAAAGAGTGATAGTCAGACTCCTGCACTCGATTTTTTCTGTACAGATATTACCAAAGAAGCAGATGAAGGAAAAATAGACCCCATCATCGGTCGAGAAAAAGAAATCGATCGGCTTATATCAATCCTCAATCGTAAAACTAAAAATAATCCTGTTCTCACTGGCGATCCAGGTGTCGGTAAGACTGCTGTAGTCGAAGGTCTTGCGCGTCGTATATCAGAAGGAAATGTGCCATTTGCGATGCAGCATAAGCGTCTTCTCGTTTTGGATATGACGAGTCTCGTTGCTGGTACGAAATATCGTGGTGAGTTTGAAGTACGTATGAAACAAGTAATCGAAGAGGCCACTAAGCTCGAAAATGAAGTCATCCTTTTTATAGATGAGATACACACTATTATTGGTGCTGGTGGATCAGAAGGGATGCTTGATGCTGCAAATATTCTCAAACCAGCTATGGGGCGAGGAAAAATCCGTATTATTGGTGCGACGACTCTTTCTGAATATCAGAAATATATCGAAAAAGATGCTGCCCTTGAACGACGTTTTCAGAAAATAGAAGTCGATGAACCTACGAAAATGGTAGCTTCTGAGATTATCCGTGGTCTTCGTGGAACATTTGAAGAATATCATAATCTCATCATCGAAGATGATGCAATAGATGAAGCGGTTGAACTCTCTGTACGCTATATTACTGAGCGATTTCTCCCTGATAAGGCTATTGACCTCATCGACGAGGCTTGTAGTGCGAAGAGTATGACCTATGTCCATGCAGAAGATGAGATAAAGACACTCAAGCTCGAAGCTGAGACGCTCCAAAAAAACATCACCGACTTTGTCACTTCTCAACAGTATCATAAAGCTTCTCGCGCAAAAGATCAGCTCATAGAGATAGAGAATACTATCCGTGAAAAACGACGAAAAATAACCATTCCTCGAGATAAGCGTCACCACATCACTTCATCTGATATCCAAAAAGTGGTTCACCAAATCACAGGCGTACCTATGAAAACACTCTCTGCTGAAGATATTAAAAAACTTCAAGATCTCGAAAAACACATGGGGACTAAAATTATTGGTCAAGATACTGCTATCAAGTCTATCGTCTCTACTATTAAGCGTTCTCAGGCTGGTATCTCTGACCAGCGTCGACCTCTGGGGAGTTTTCTCTTTCTTGGGCCTACGGGTGTGGGCAAGACAGAGCTCGTGAAAGTCCTCGCTCGTGAATACTATGGTGATGAAAAAGCACTGATAAAAATCGATATGTCAGAATTTTCTGAGCGTCACTCAGGATCAAAACTTATCGGTACGACGGCAGGTTTTGTGGGGTACGAAGAAGGAGGCATGCTTACTGAAAAAGTTCGCAGGAAGCCCTATTCAGTCGTTCTTTTCGATGAGATTGAGAAGGGGAATACAGAGATTTTTAATCTCCTCCTCCAAATCATGGAAGATGGTGTGATTAGCGATGGAAAAGGTCGTAAAATAAACTTCAAAAATACGATTATTGTGATGACTTCGAATATTGGTTCAGAAGAATTTACCACCAGTGCGACAAAAATTGGTTTTGATGTTTCCGAATCGACAAAAGATAGAATTATCGATGACTTCGAACAAATTGAAACCAAAGTCATCAAAAGCCTCGATGAATATTTCTCTCCTGAATTTATTAATCGTATCGATAAAGTCGTTGTCTTTAAACCGCTTGATACAAAAGTGATTAAGAAAATTATCACATTACAGCTTGCAGAACTACAGAGACGTCTTGCTGGTCTCGATGTTACGCTCGAGTGGGCCGCTCCAGTCGTCGAAAGGATTCTCAAGGACACCTACAATCCAGAATTTGGTGCTCGGCCAGTACGTCGTTATGTCCAGACAAAAATTGAGGATGAGATTGCTGATCGTATGATCGGAAATAAAGTTACGTCCGTAAAAGTGACAAATGCTAAGAAAGAAGGGTTTGAGTTTGAGGTGAAATAGTGACATGAAATTTCAAAAATAGGAAAAGCTAGTCTTTTCCTATTTTTTTATAGAATATCTACATACTTTTTTCTATGACTTCTCAAGACCCACATGATGAGCGGACAGTCCGACTTCAGAAACTTCATGCACTTCGAGCACTTGGAGTAAAACTCTATCCTGACCGTTTTTCCGGAAAGCAGGACATCATTACTATTCGTACAAAGGCAGAAGGTGGCGTATTTCGTGATATCGATGATATAACTCCAGAGCCAAAAAATACTATTCATACAGCGGGACGAATCATGCTTGTTCGAAGCTTTGGGAAGCTGATATTTGGTACGCTTCAGGATTATTCTGGTCAAATTCAATTTGCTCTTTCAAAGGATTTTTGCCTCCTGTCTCAGGACGGGGGTGAGCTTCACGAAATTTGAAAAGAGCCAGTTTCTGCGTTTAAAATTTTTGAAAAATATATCGATCGTGGGGATATCATCGGTATTCATGGAGAACTTTTTATGACACATAAGGGGGAATTAACTGTCTTTGTTCGTTCGTTTCAGCTTCTCTCGAAAGCATTTCTCCCACTCCCTGAAAAGTTTCACGGACTCGCCGATGAGGAAACCATTTATCGTAAACGGTATCTCGATATGATCACAGAGAAAACTTCGTATGATCGTATGATTTTTCGTTCTCGATTTGTCCAGAAACTTCGTGAATTCTATTACCGTGAGGGGTTTATCGAAGTAGAAACTCCCACTCTCGGCAATAGCGCTTCTGGAGCTCTCGCTCATCCATTTACGACACACCATGAAGCGACTGATTCAGATTTATACCTCCGTATCGCACCTGAAACGTCTCTCAAAAAGTGTACTGTTGGTGGTATGGAAAAAGTCTTTGAAATAGGGAAGTCTTTCCGTAATGAAGGACTCGATCCGTCACATCTGCCAGAATTTACATCGGTCGAACACTACGCTGTGTATTGGAACTATGAAGATAATATGGATTTCACGGAGCGAATGTTTGGCTACATTATGGATGAACTCATGGGCGGAAACAAGAAAGTCGAAATCATTAATTCAAAAGGAGAGAAACATATGGTCGATTTCTCAGGAAAATGGCCACGACGTTCTATTTGTGACTTGATTCAGGAGCACTCTGATATCAATATCTACGAAGAAAATACGCTCGAGAAACTCCAGAAAGCCATCCAAAAATCTGGTATTCAGATAGACGGCATGATGAAGCTCTCACACGGAACTCTTATCGATAAACTCTATAAAAAAGTAGCTCGACCACACATCATCAATCCGACATTTGTCATTCATCAGCCTCTCATTCTCTCACCTCTCGCTCGCCTCAATGACACAAATCCGAGCATTGTAGACCGATTTCAGCTCTGTATCAATGGTTGGGAAGTGACAAATGCCTACTCTGAGCTCGTAGATCCAGTTGATCAGGATGAACGATTTAAGAAACAACTCGATGCTAAAAAGGCAGGTGATGATGAAGTAGCGATGCCAGATGATGATTTTGTCGCGGCTATGGAACACGGAATGCCTCCACAATCTGGTTTTGGCATGGGTATTGATCGTATCGTTGCCCTCCTCACAGCACAGCCAAACCTCCGAGATGTGGTACTTTTCCCACTTGTGAAAGATAAGAATTCAAAAACTGAACCTCCATCAAGTGTAAAATCTCCAGAAAAAAAGACTTCATCGTCTGACAAAAATAACCCACATAGCCATATAAAAATGGACCTTCCAATTGTTGAAGAGACTCTTGTAAAATACTCTACGACGACAAAGGATCATAATTTGACAGTGGGCCGCTGTATGCGCTATTTTGCTCAAAAACTCGGAAAAAATGCTGACTACTGGTATTCTGTTGGCATTCTCCATGATGTCGACTGGGACCTCGTTGAGAAAGACGCCGAGCGTCACTGTGGTGAATCGCTTGCGCAAATTCTCACAGAGATGAATGCACCGGAGTGAATGCTCGAGGATATTCGCTCTCATTATGAAGAAAAATTTCCTGAGCACGGACTCGATACGCTCCTCCGAAAATATCTCGCTTCTGTCGATGAACTCTCAGGATTTATCTGGGCATGTAGCCGTATGACACCAAATAAATCTCTCAATGAAGTCAAAGTGACTTCAGTCCTGAAAAAACTCAAGGATAAAGGATTTGCTGCTGGTGTGAGCCGTGAACACTGTCGTCGTTGCGAGACTCTTCTCGGAATCAGTTTAGAGGATTTCATTCCTCAGATGATCGAGGGAATGAAGGCTTAATCTGATTGATGATTTAATAAATCCTGTGCATACTTTCTGCATTTATCCAATATTTCTGGTTCCCATTCAGACGAAAAATGATTTTTTAATGAGCGAAATCTTATTAGCCAATATTCTTTTGCTTTATTTGTAAGTCCATTGATCCTGTAATGTAGTATATCATTTGATAATTCGATAAGTTTTTTGAAAAATATATCATCAGGAAATATATTTAACCATCATTTAAAAACGACGATATTTTCATACATATTTCAGTAGTAACCTTCTATGGCTTGTCTTATAAAATCAGACATACGCAAAGTATCTCTATAAAACATCAATAAATTTTCCATTTTCTGATCTGATTCTCAAAAAATAGTAATTGTTTGATTTAAAATATCACGTGCTCATTTTTCTCATAAAATGTTTTCTTCTGCATGAACACATGAGATAGTCATAGGATGAGCTCTACATAGGCACTCACAAATTTTCTTTCTTACTTCTTCTTGGGTTTCACCTAACTCGTGGCTATTTTCGCAATTTGTTCTTCTTAGTTCTATAAATTGTTTGAGCGTTTCGATTTCATCATCTCTCAATAATGGATAATTTGTAGCATTAGTAGCAATATTCATTTAATTATTTTGTATAAATAATTAAATTGTCAAATTGCCCTATTTGTCATATAGGAAAAATCTCTACAATCAGCACATATGAAATACGAAATAGTTATCGGTCTTGAGACCCATGTCCGTGTTGGTTCGATTACCAAGATGTTTGGTGGTGAGCCAAATGCTGTCGCTCTCGAGCGCGATCCGAATATCAATATCTGACCAGTATCTCTCGGTCTTCCAGGGGCTCTCCCCATCCTTTCAGAGGGTGTGGTAGACCTCGCAGTTCGAGCTTCTCACGGTCTTCGTATGACGGTGAATACTTTTTCTCAGTTTGATCGTAAGAGCTACTTTTATCCCGACCTTCCCATGGGATACCAGATTACTCAGCTTTTTCATCCTATTTCTGAGCACGGCCATCTCGATGCTTTTGTTGGAGAAGAATTGAAGCGTTTTAAAATTCGGCGCATCCATATCGAGGCTGATGCAGGTGGTTCAAAACACTCTGTGACCAAATCTCTGATAGATTTCAATCGTGCAGGGAGTCCACTCATGGAGATAGTGACTGAACCAGACTTTCGATGAAAAGAGGATGTCCTCGATTATCTCAAAGAGCTTCAAAAAATAATGCGATTTGTTGGTGCGTCTGATGCTGATATGGAAAAAGGACAACTTCGCTGTGATGTGAATATCTCACTTCGACCAGAGGGAAGTCATGAGCTCCGAAATCGTGTGGAGCTCAAGAATCTGAACTCGTTTCAACAAATTGGTCGCGCTATCGATGCTGAAGTAAAACGTCAGATAGAAATCTATGATGAAAATGGTACAGTTGATCAAGAAACTCGTGGTTGGGATGATGACGCAGGAGAGAGTCACTCACTTCGTTCAAAAGAAGATGCGATGGATTATCGCTACTTCCCAGAGCCTGATTTACCACCTCTCGTCATCACTCAAGAATATATCGATGAGCGAAAAATCGCAGAACTCCCTATAGATCGCCGTCAGAAGTATCTGAATGATTGGAAACTTCTCCCAGACGATGCTCGTATCCTCAGTTCTGAGCGGGCTATGTCTGATTTCTTTGAAAAAACAGTTTCGCTCACAAATGAACCAAAAAAATCTGCCTCACTTATCCTCACAGTTATTCTCGGAATCCTCAAAAAAGGTGATGAAGAAATCGATTTTTCTACGCTCAAAATCACTCCAGAAGCACTTGCTCGCGTCGTCAACATGCTCAAATCTGACGAGATTTCTTCTACAAATGCTGGGGAAGTCGTCAAGATATTGCTCAATGAAGGCGGTGATCCAGACACAATTGTGGATGAAAAATGCTTGCGCCAGGTGAATGACACATGAGCCATGGAAGCTATTGTAGATGCTGTCCTCGCAGCCAATCCTTCTCAAATGGCAGAATATCAATCAGGAAAGGTGAATCTCTTCGGTTATTTTGTGGGAAATTGTATGAAAGAGAGTAAGGGGCAGGGGAATCCAAAGATTTTTACAGAAATTTTGACCAAAAAATTGACAATGAAATAAAGATACGGTAAAGTTATGAAGCATGAGAAAAACTATTCTTATTTCTATCTCTATCCTGTTCTGGAGTCAGGTTAGTTTTTCCTATGCTCTCAATGATTGTTCTGGTTTGGAAGCCGATTACAATGCTACTAAAGATCAAGTGACACAAAAAATGGATACCTGGAAAAGCTTACGTGAATCTGATCCAAAAAAGTCTGCCCAGGGGAAAATTCTTTCAGACTTGCTCGCCCAATGAGTAAAAATTGAAACATCATATAACGAATGTATCCTCTCTTTTAAAAAAATAAACGAAAAAATAGATACATATTTTGATCTTGGTGATACATATTTTGAATCGGAAAGATGGGATAAAGCGATAGAGCAATATAAAAATATTATCGAAATCGATCCTGATTCTTACAGGGCTTATTTTAATATTGGAGCTGCTTATCTCAACAAATGAAAATACGAAGAAGCTTTTAAGGCCTATAAAAATTCAAGGAATCTCGCAAAAGGAAAAAGTCAGATAGAAGAATCAAAAAATGCTCTTTCTGATGTCGAACAATTACTCAGGGAAAATTGATCAGAAAATGATACTCCGAGTGATGATACCTTTTCCCACCTTCAGTATTATTTGCAAATTCTTCATATACCACAAGCTTGGTCACGAGTGACAAATCCAAAAGATGTCATAGTGGCCGTCATAGATGACGGTATAAATATCAATCATCCAGATCTCACTGATCATATATGGATTGATCCTTCTTCTCCTTATGGCTCTAATAAAATCAAGGATTTTGTTTGAGATCATCTCCCAGATAATCTCCCATCAGGGGAACACGGTACGATGATTTCTGGAATTATCGCTGCTACTTCTGATAACAAAAAATGAATCGCTGGTATTGCAAAAAATGTAAAAATAATGCCACTTCGTGTCTTTGATTTTAAGGGTAATGCGCGTGAAGAAAACATCATAAATGCGATGAATTATGCCATATCTCACCATGCAAATATCATTAATTTGAGCTTAGGACAGAGTCAATTCGCTTATAGTGTGAAATACGATGATGTGATTAAAAAAGCTTACGATAATGGCATTATTGTTGTTATTGCATGAGGAAATGGTGATGTCTTGTCTTACAACAGTAATTGAGTTAATACAACAGTAAATCCACTTTCTCCTGTCTGTAATAATGGTGGGAGTAATAAATACTCTATCGGTGTCGAATCTCTGGATCAGAAATGAATAAGAGCTCGTTGGTCAAATTACGGTATTTGTATGTCATTTGCAGCACCGGGGGAAAATATTTTTTCAACCTCAGTGTGAGTCTTTAATAAAGAAGAAGGCACAGACTATGGGACAGCGAGTGGTACATCTTTTTCAGCGCCTATGATAGCCGGTATTATTGCTCTCTGATATAATAAATTTGGCTATATCTCTCCTGATACTGTTTATCGTAGTTTAAATGAAAGCATGGAGATGAATAGTGCTGGTAATTATATAATAAATGCGGCTAATTATCTTGATATTTTGGATAAAAAATCCTCATTTATCAAAAAAGAACAAGATAATTTCAACAAAAAAATAAGCAGTAATCCAGGCACTCCCAAAATTTCAAATGAAACCAGATCTGGATCGGCCTATAAAAATTCTAATGTAAATAAAAACATATCTGACACGGATTTTCTCGTTCAGGAGTGAATTATTAAAGAGAAAAAAGATATCTCAGACTACCATTTATGAGATTATGCTATGCGAGAAGAGGTAGTTGCTATGGCAATAAAAATGCTCAACATCTACATACCAGATGATTATGTTTGTCATGGATCATACGACGATCTCTCCGACACAAAACCGAATAACTGGGCATGTAGGGTTATGGAAATAGCCGCAGAAAAATGACTCATAACTATTTCCTGAAATCGTGCAAAACCAGAAGAATATATTACCTTGATAGACACCTTGAGCATATTTCTCAAAGTTGGTTGAATCAAAGTTGAACAATATAGCGGTTGAGAGTTTGAACCGTGGCAAAATAACATTATTGGAACTGCCTTTAGAAAGGGGGTAATTGATATATCTTTTCATATAACTTCTGCAAATAAAAAAACTTCTCGATCTGATTTGTTTCGAATAGCGAGAAAAATATATCAGCTCCAACACAGATAAAAGATAGGTTGCATTTTTACTAGTTTGAATACCATAGAAATAAATATATGGCCAACAAACATGGACTCAAATGATCTGTCGTAAAAGCTCAAGCAAAAGCACGTCGCCTCTCAAAGAATGTGAAAAAGACAATCTACCAGGTGCATACGGGCGGTGAAAATGCACAAACTCGAAGTAATCAATCTTATAAAAAAAGAAAACATTATCTCGAAAATAAACAAAACTGGCCAAAGAGAAAGCTTCCAACGAAAAATTTTCAATCACTTGTAGAAATGGGCTTACTTGATGAGCGCGGGTTTTTTAAGAAAGGAAAAAAGAAAAATTTCCATACAAAATCTATGGTGGATCAGAGAGGGCTTGATTTTTACGGGATGCCTAGAGGAAAATAACCGTTATGGTAACTTCTTTTCAACAAAAGGTTTACGATGCACTTCTTCTCATACCAAAAGGGAAAGTGACAACGTATAAGCTACTAGGGAGACATGTATGATGCAGAAGTGCTCAGGCTATAGGGCAAGCCTTGACTCGCAATCTCCACGCTTCGAAAATTCCCTGTCATCGCGTCATTAAAACAGATTTTCATATCGGAGGGTATGCTTTTTGAGTTTCAGAAAAACAGCGTATACTGGAAGAAGAATGAGTTTATTTCGATAATAAAAAAATGCTTCTAGATCGAGAGTCTACTCTTTATACTTTTTAATCCTATTTATGCTTACCCACGCCCTCCCAATTCTTCCGTATTCGTACGATGCTCTAGAGCCACATATTGATACTCTTACCATGGAGATTCATCACAGTAAACATCATCAGGCCTATATCACGAATTATACTAATTTGCTCAAGGATACGGGTTTACTTGAAAAATATTTACCAAATGAGCTCCTTACTCACCTCGAAGAAGTTCCCGCTGATAAAAAGCAAGGCGTGATCAACAATCTTGGCGGACATATTAATCATAGTTTTTTCTGGGAGATTATTGCTCCAAAATCATCTTTATTTGTTTCAACTAAGCTTGCGCCACAAATTGATGCCGTCTTTGGTGGTTTTGATGCCTTTAAAGAACAATTTACTCAGAAAGCACTTACTGTCTTTGGATCTGGTTGGGCATGGCTTGTGTTGGATAAGGATGGAAAACTCGCCTTACGTCAGACTGCAGGGCAAAATACACCTCTCTCTGATGGAGAAAAACCAATTATTGGTATTGATGTCTGGGAACATGCTTATTATCTCAAACATCAGAATAAGCGCGCTGATTATGTTAAATCTTTTTGGGATGTAGTGAATTGGGAAATAGCCGAGAATAATTTTATCTCTTAGAGACCTTTCCGGCCTCCTCGAGGAGTGATGATAGTTTTTCAGCAGTTGTCCCTGGTGGTATATTTATGCGATTGAGGGTAAGTCTGTAATCAAGCAGATTTGCTTCTCAAAAATGTGTAGACAGAGCATACCTGTATCCAGATTGTGCTACAGTCTTGATTGCTCCTGTTCCGTAAAAGCCTCCAGGATAGACAAATGTTTGGATTGGAACGTGAAACCATTTTTCTAGATCTTTTTTACTATCACGTATTTGATGATTTAGAACGGTTTGTTGTAGTCTCGTGAGTATGAGATGATCCCATGTATGACTAGCGATTTCCCAGTGAGCATTGTGGAGTTCTAGGATATCTGGTCAAAAGAGGTAGTCTGATTCGTCTATTTTTCCGAGTATGAGTCAGATGATTCCGGTAAATTTCACTTCATTCATGAGCGGGAAAGCATTTTTGTAAACGTCATAATACCCATCATCAAAAGTAATCATGACTGATTTACAAGGTACTGTATTCTTTGAAATATCTTTTGTTGTGATTGTGTGATAGCCATTTTTTGCGAGATAATTTAATTGGTCATGAAATTCGTCCGGAGATACTGATAAATTTTTTGCTGCTAAGTCCGTAAAATTGTCATACTCTCTGATGTGATGATACATAAGAATCGGAAAATGTGATGTGATACAGGCATTAGAGACTTCTTGCTCCATAGCAAATGCTGGCTGAACCAATACATCAATATTTTGAATTCACCAAGGAGATAGGAGAAAAAGAGACAGAAAAAAAGAGAGCAAAAAGGCAGGCATGGATTGTACGAATGTATTTTTGGAACGTGTAAAAGGACTGTGATATATAGTTTTTTTGAACTGGCGGAGAGTAGGGGATTCGAACCGGAGAAATGCCTTAATGGCATTTCGAGTGGCTATGGGTTCGATTTTGAACTGGCGGAGAGTAGGGGATTCGAACCCCTGAAGCCTTGCGGCTTACACGCTTTCCAAGCGTGCGCACTCGACCACTATGCGAACTCTCCAGTGCGGAATCGTCAGCAGTATAGAAATAATGGATTTTTTGGCAAAATGAATTCAAAAAACACTTTCATGAGAAAGTGTTTTGACTTGTTTTGGTGACCCCACGGAGAGTCGAACTCCGATTTACTGGATGAAAACCAGCTGTCCTAACCGCTAGACGATGGGGCCAAAATAAAAAATCTATGAAGATTTTTTATTTAATATGGTCGGGAAGACAAGACTCGAACTTGCAACCCCTGCGTCCCAAACGCAGTGCGCTAGCCAATTGCGCCACTTCCCGACGGCTTATACTAACATGGTGGGTGTGCCTGGATTTGAACCAGGGACCTCGTCCTTATCAGAGACGCGCTCTAACCAACTGAGCTACACACCCTTGATACTAGTACGGTGATTATAAAAGCAAAAAACAAATTGCAACAGAATTTCATAAAACTCTCACATTTTAGTTGCCATCTTCGTATATCTCTGTCTTGACTGCATAGATAACTACATCTCATTTTCCCAAATGTGAGACATCTAGATTTATTTTTTGCATCACTCTGTGGTAGATTTCTTCTCCAGAAAGAGTTGCCGGGAGTATGTGGGGCAGGATTATTCCAACTTTCTCTTGATTTTGACAGAGCAGAATGATTCATTCTGTCTGACCGTTGATGTCGTCAGGATGATGTAGGAGTCGTCGATCTGTATCGCGAAATATATCGACTCTGTAGTGAAGTTTTCGAGCCTTTTCTGGATTATGTAAATATGGTTCAAAACGAGGGTCTTTTGTTATGAGAATGGTGTTTTCTATGAGTTCATCAATTGCATTTTCATGGACAGGATAAATTCTTCCACTACTTCCGACAACTTCATCTCCGTCGCGTATTGTGACAAAAACTGGTATCTTTTCTCTCAAAACTGAGGAGTTAGTTCATTGTATATCCTGAGGCTTTAATATTTTTTTCTCAAAAATATAGGATTCAAGGATGTTGCGAGCTATGTCTTGCATGGTTTTATATTTTATTTGATGTAAATGTTATTTTTTGAGAGGCGCTCTTTCATTTTTTCCATTCTATAATTTTTTCTAAAATTTCAGCCACTTCTCATAAAAAAGGTATGGAAGTATTTTTTTGTCATTTTATCTGATAATAAGACCAAAATGTAGTAAGGGCGAGTAACATAAAGAGAGCAGTGCTGCCCGCGTATAAGGCATATATAGCCAGTATATTTACCAGTATAGACTGTATCTCAGCCTGATGAATATTTCCATTTTTTTTAGCGTACCATATCGCTACTATACTTATGAGGGGGAGAGAGAGTTTGATACTACTATTGAGCTGTATATTTTTCTCATAATTTATTTTTTCTTCTTCTTGTATTTTTTTCCAATCTGGTAACTGATTTCCTTGTTTAAAAATTCCGGCAGCGTATGCTCAGAGACTTTTTATAAAAATGTGAGTATCTGTTGCTGAATAAAATTTATCACCTATTACGTTTATAGTATCTCAAGAGGAGATAGATACCGCTTGATAAACAATCCAAAAAGTGACTATACAGAGCCAGCTGATGAATAGTGTCAGACTCGGATCTATCCATATAAACAATGCTGCGATTGTAAAAGCCCAGTTTCCGAACTTTGTTCCTCCAGAGAGAAAATTACCATATTTTTGTGAGAGATATATTCATAAAAATGGTATATGCGAGAGGAGAAGTGGCATTTTTTGCGTCTCATCCAAGGATATCTCATTTCCGATTCCACTAAATTCTGATAGCGTAATCCCTCTGAGGCTAAAATGAGGTTTTTCTCAGCTCATAGCTCTGTATATACCGATTCCGAGAGTACCCAGGAGCAAGAAAAACCCTATAAATATAACTATATGTACCCACGAGACTTCAAATATGATAATTGAACTAAAGTTTCTCGAATAAATAAGTGTGGCAATAAGAGCTAAAAAACCCAAATGAATCAATAGTGCATGCCGAGAATGTGATCGCACAAATTCGTTGCTAAATCGCTCATCACGAGAAATCAGCATAAAAGGTGCCAAAAAACAGTAACTAATCATGGCATTATGTCTTTCTATTGATGAAATGGATGTTTCCGTTGTCATGTAGTCATGGTATCATATTTTTCTCTTCATTACAAGGATTCGGCAACAAAAAACCAGCATTGAGCTGGTCTTTGTTTATTTTGATTTTTTTTACCTGATTTTTTCTTGAGTGATTGCGTGGAAAATAGCGGCGCAAATGGACGCAGAAATATGAGCTCCGAGGATGGTCATCCATCCGAGTTTTGGGAGACCAAAGAGTCACAAACCCAGGAGAACAGCAGGATTGAAAAAACCACCAGATATACCCCCAACAGAGGCTATGCCTACCATGACGACTGCACCTATCGCAAGACCAAAGTAATTATTCCCAGCTGTAGCCTTGCTCATAGCAGTATGGAGCACTGTTGAGACAAGTGTGAAAGTGTAGAGAAATTCTGCTACAAATACAGCCTTCAGGCTTGGCGCGAGTTGTACTTGAGCATGAGTCAAGTTGAGTCATTTTGTGTAGATAAAATATGCTACACCAGCACCGAGTAACTGCATAATGACATATCCAACAGCTTGTTTGAGTGTTATTTTTTTTCGAAATAATGCAGCGAGTGTGACAGCAGGATTGTAATGAGCACCTGATATGGGGCCACCCATATATATCAATGTCGCAAGACAAATACCGACGGTCATAGGGATGAGTACCGCGCTTCAAATAGCAGAAACTGTCAAAATCGTAAAGATAAATATAACAGTAGCAACGAACTCAACAATATATTTTTTCATAATGAAAAAAAGTTAAAGAAATAAAAATTATGCTTCGTTATTGATGATTTTATCAATGAGACCGTATTTAAGGGCCTGCTTAGCATCCATGAAATTGTCACGATCACAATCTTTTTCAATTTGTTCGATCGGTTGTCCTGTATGTTTTGAGAGGATTTTGTAGAGAATAGAGCCAGTTTTGAGGATGTGTTCAGCTGCTAATTTTATCTCTGTTGCTTGTCACTCTGCGCCACCAAGGGGTTGATGGATCATTATTTCAGTGTGGGGGAGAGCATAACGTTTACCTTTTGTTCAACCAGCAAGAATGACAGAACCCATACTAGCAGCCATGCCCACCGCTACAGTGATAACATCAGGTTTGATGTATTGCATCGTATCGTAGATGGCGAGACCAGCTGTTACGTGACCTCCTGGACTATTGATATACATAGTAATTGGTGCTTTTGCATCCTGTTTTTCGAGAAAGAGAAGCTGCGCAATAACGGTATTTGCAACCATAGAGTCTATGGCTTCTCCGAGAAAAATAACGCGATCTTCGAGGAGTCGGGAATAAATGTCGTAGACACGTTCTCCTGAAGGAGTTTTGTCGATAACCGTAGGAATGAGTGATCCGCGAATTGGGAGACGTTTCTTTTTTGCCATAAGTAGCAGTGATAAGTAATAAAACACGTATATGCTATCTGGAAAAGCCTATTATCAAGCCTAAAATCATGTCTTTACTCTTCCCAATTTTTCTTAAGATGGTGTTATCAATATTTTATGCTGATACGATTAGATAGACATCTCTGCGCAGAATTTGCCGAAAAATGAATAACCGATGTAAATCTCGACATCATCTCATCTGGCTGTGCTGGCTCAAAGATAACACTTGAGCCACGAGTGCAAGAAGATGAGAGAATACCATCTGATGAACATAACGGTATTCGCTGTTGGGTAACCCCAGAATTTTCTGAAAAACTTGATGGAGCTCAAATTGCTAGGGCAAAATGAAAACTCTACATCGTGAGTAAAAAAATCCAGTCTCGTTGCGGTTGTGGCACGTCATTTTCCTTTGAGAAAATGACTGTTTCAACAAATTTAGCAAAAATTCATCGATTGCAAAACGCTCTCAAAATGAGTCCAGAAATTAAAAAAATTCAGGAGAAAATGAATGCTTATAAATAATCTACCAGGGATTTAGTTTTATTTTTGGAAATTTTGAAATCTCTGAGAATACCTCTCGCCCATCTATAGCGTTCTACACATTCAAATTGATTATGGTCGATACAGTCGGTATTCATTGTCGCTCCAGGAACGAGTTCGATATCCAATCAGATATCTACGAGATCGTTACCTGTTTTTCGTATACAAGCCAATGTATCAATTCCTACCATGGAATATCGAGGTGGCATTTCATATTTTTTCAGAAATTCTATATTGGTTTTTCCGTGAGGGCATTTTCTTGAGAGTGCGCTATCTCTCGTTTTTCTCAGAACATCAAATTCTATCTGTCTTTTGATTTGTCTCCCCAAAACTTCTCGTGTATTTCATGCTCCATCTGTTTCCACAATTATCACTCTTCAGCCATGAGAAAAACATGAGTTTACGTGCAGAGATACCTTTTTGATAAGTACAGGAATTTTGTCAGCGAGTTCGGGATCTGATTCTTCTAGATAGTATCACTGCATATCTACGACGATGAGTCAGTGATTTTTTCAATAATTTCTTAGATTTTTTGTTTCCCCAAGCATTTATATTTTATATATATAAAGATTATTTAGTCAACTATTCTATCAAAGTAAAAATACTATGATAAATACAATACGAAATATATGTCATCATTTAAAAACCTCCTCACCAAGTGAGTTTCTCGGATTATCGACGAGAAAAATCTCACAAAACGTCTCGAAAGTGGTAAAAAACTCCGTATCAAGTTCGGCATTGATCCGACGGCGCCAATCGTTCATATAGGACATGCAGTACCCATATTGAAGCTCAGAGAATTTCAAAAACTTGGGCACGAAATTATTGTCCTCATCGGTGATGCTACGGCACAGGTAGGAGACTCTTCTGACAAAGATGCAGAACGTCCGATGCTCAGACGTGAAGAAACGCTCAAAAATGCTGAAAAATATCTCTCATACTTTGGAAAGATTCTTGATCTCAAAAAAGTCGAGGTGTACTATAATAGTGAAGGACTCGATGCAGTGAATTTTTGTGGAGTAGGAGAGCTCGCGAAGCATTTTTCAGTGGCTGAGATGCTTGATCGTGATAACTTCTCAAAGCGGTACAAAGCTGGTATCCGTATCAGTCTCCAAGAATTTCTCTATCCGATGATGCAGGGGTACGATAGTGTCGCAATTGCCAAAAAATATGGCTCATGTGATGTCGAGCTCGGATGAAATGATCAATACTTCAACCTCCTCGCTGGTCGTACTCTCATGGAGGCACATGGTATGGAAAAACAAGATATCATGATGTTTAATCTCATCATGGGAACTGATGGTGAGAAAATGAGCAAAACAAAAGGAAATTATATCTCTCTCGATATGTCGGCGAATGATATGTATGTGCGTATCATGGAAATCCCTGATGACCAAATTATTCCTTATTTTCAGAGCTGTACCACCGTTGATATGGCAGATATTGCTGACATAGAAAAAGAACTCAAAACAGCTCATCCTCGCGATATAAAAAAGAAACTTGCTCGCGAAATTGTAAGCCTCTATCACCCCGAGGAAGCTGTTTCTAGTGCAGAGCAATATTTCGAAGCAACTATCGCTGGCGGTGCTCGCCCAGAAGACAAAGATATCAAAATCTATGAACATCCAGCAGGAGAATATCCTATTGTGACGCTGATTCGTGAGATTGGAATGGTTGGAAATTCTACCGAGGCTCGAAATGCTCTCAGCTCAAATGGGGTAAAACTCGACGAAGCCGTCGTCACTGACCCAAAGATGATGGTTCAGGTGAACGCGGAAAAGAAGCTCGTGCAGGTCGGAAAGAAGAAATTTGGGTATATCGTGGAGAAAAATTTGAAATCATAAAATATTTTCTATACTCTCCCTTGTTAGGTGGAGTAGTGCGGGGGTAGCTTAAATGAGCGAGAGCACTAAGGCTTCAACCCTTGGAGGTACCGGTTCGAACCCGGCCCCCCGCTCCAATCCTATCATATTATGCAGACATAGCTCAATTGGCTAGAGCGCCGCCTTGCCATGGCGGAGGTTGTGGGTTCGAGTCCCATTGTCTGCTCCATTTGAAATTTAAAATCCATCAAGCAATTGATGGATTTTTTGTAACTTTTGGTTTTTTCTTATACTTCGCCTATGAAGTTTCTGATTTTTTGAGACATTTATGGGAAAGTAGGGCGTCGGATGGTCGCTGAACATCTGCCGACTTTACGTACAAAATACGCGCCAGATGTCGTGATAGCAAATAATGAAAATATCTCACACGGAAAAGGCCCACGTATGAATCAAATTCGATGGTGTGAAGAGATGGGGATTGATATTTTTACGGGCGGAAATCATTCTCTCGTATCCAGAGATGATATCCGAGAATACATGGATGCTCCAAACTCAAAACAACTTCGACCTATTAATTCTTTTGGTGATGATCTTCCAGGGGTTGGGGAGAGAGTGTTTGAATTCGGAGATAAAAAAATTCTTGTTATTAATGCCCTTTGACGAGCTTATATGAAGGTAGATTATGAAAATCCCTTTCCTCTGTTAGACGAAATTTTAAAAAAATATAAAGATGAGCATCTCGAGGCTATACTGGTAGATTTTCATAAAGAGACGACATCTGAGGGTTATGCTATGGCAAACTTTCTCGATGGTCGAGCATCGCTCCTTTGGGGTACACATACACATATCCAGACAGCGGATGCTGAGATTTGGCCTGGTGGTATGGGATTTATCTCTGATCTCGGCTTTGCTGGTGCTCGTAGAAGTCTCATCGGTGTCGAATGGGAAACTTCGAAGCATAGATTTATCGAGTGAAGACAAGAAGGGCTTATGTCACCAGACGAAAATGGAGCTGGTGTACTCTCAGGCATGTATGCTGAAATAGTAGACAAAAGATGTATCAAAATAGAGCCTTTTAGAATCTGTGAATAATATGCCTATCACTATTACCATTGATTGACCAGCAGGAAGCGGTAAAGGCACTACTGCTAAGAAACTCGCCGAAAAACTCGGTTTCAAATATCTCGATTCTGGCGCTATGTATAGAGCACTCGGAGTTTACCTCAATGATCGTAAAAAAGATTTGGAACATCTCTCAAGTGAAGACGTAGAAGGTATCGATATTTGATTTTGATATTTTGGGAGTGTTCAGATACACGGTATCGATTATGAGTCTCGTATTCGTACGGCTGATGCAGGGACATATGCATCGATTATTTCTTCACAAAAACCAGCACGAGATGTCGTGATAGAATCTGGGAAGAAAATCATAGCACAAAACAATTATGTTCTCGAGGGGAGAGATACCGGTACCATCTGGGCACCAGAAGCACAGGTAAAAGTTTACCTCATCGCTGATGCATCTGCTCGCGCACATCGTCGTTGGTTGGAGCTTAATGCAAAATGAGAAATAATTTCCGAAGAAGAAGTATTGAAACAAATCTGCGAACGGGATAACCGTGATATGACACGTAGCGATGGGCCTCTCCGAAAACCAGAAGATGCGTATGAGATTGATACGACACGTCTCACTATCGAAGAACAAGTGGAGAGGATTTATGAGATTGTACAGGAAGTTTTGCAAAAACCAGAAAACCTCTCATAATACAAAAACCCAAGGAGATATGTGCTGTAGAGCAATCTACAGAGGAAAGTCCGGACATCACGGAGGAGTAATCCTCCAAAATTTGAGAGCTAACGGCTCTAGCTCCGTAGACAACTACGTAGTATGGACAGTATCACAGAGACCAAACAGGCGCATCATATCAACGAGAAAAGATTTCGGTGATGCATCCAAGGTGAAAAGTCTCAGCAGTTCTTTTCCTCGCTGAGAGGCCTCGTAGCAATACGAAAGTCTTGATAAACCCCAGATGATGCAAGTGAGTTGGCCCTCGCAAGAGGAGGCTCATGCTTGAGGCGGTGAGTAATCATCGTCCCAGAGAGATTCATATCGAGATACAGAATCCGGCTTATTACTTGGGTACTAAAATCGTCTACGGACGATTTTTATTTTGAAATAGATTTGAAATATTCAATATTTTCTTACAATCACCGCATATTACTTATTTTTCTCTATGAAATACCTAACCGTTGCTATCATCGCCCACGTCGATCACGGTAAAACTACGCTCGTCGATGCACTCCTCAAACAAGGAGGCGCTTTTCGTGATAATCAAAATGTCGAAGTCTGTGTCATGGACTCAAATGACCAAGAAAAAGAGCGTGGAATTACTATTTACGCTAAAAATACCGCGATTCAAATCGGTGATACAAAAGTAAACATCGTTGATACTCCAGGACATGCTGACTTTGGTTCAGAAGTAGAACGAGTTCTTCGGATGGCTGATTCAGTCCTCCTTCTCGTGGATGCATACGAAGGTCCTATGCCTCAGACTCGATTTGTTCTCCGAAAATCTCTCGAGCTCGGTATCAAACCAATCGTCGTTATCAATAAAATTGATAAGCCAACGGCACGTCCTGCTTTTGTACTCGATGCTGTATTTGATCTCTTCGTACAGCTCGGTGCTACTGATGAGCAGTGTGATTTTGCTCACATCTATACTATTGCTCGTGATGGAGTCGCAAAACGAGAGCTCGCTGATGTTTCTACGAATCTCCAGCCACTCTTTGATCTCATCCTCGAAAAAGTCGCACCACGAGAAAATGATGCGACAAAGCCATTTCGTATGCAGGTCGCTAATCTCGCCTATGATTCATTTATGGGACGTCAGGGTATCGGTCGTATCACGGATGGTGTCGTCAAAACAGGCGCAAACATTTTTATCATCGGAAATGATGGTGTAAAACGAAAAGGGAAAATCTCAAAAATCGTTACATCGATGGGTCTCAATAAAGTAGAAATCCAAGAAGGAATCGCTGGAGATATCGTCTCAATTGCGGGTATTTCAGACATTTTCGTCGGAGAAACTATCGTTACTGATGAAAATACTGAACCACTTCCGCCAATCACTATCGATCCTCCTACACTGAAAATGCAGTTTTTCGTCAATGATTCTCCATTTGCTGGTCGAGAAGGGGATTATGTCACCTCTCGTCACATCCGTGATCGTCTCGAAAAAGAACTCGAGATGAACGTCGGTCTCAAAGTAGATTTCAAGGACGATGGTACATTTGTCGTTGCTGGTCGAGGAGAATTGCATCTTGCGGTCCTCATCGAAACTATGCGTCGTGAAGGTTTCGAGCTTCAGGTTGGTGCTCCAGAAGTTATTTTTCATGAAGAAAATGGTGTCAGAATGGAACCATTTGAAAAATGTATGATCAATGTCCCTGATGAATCAGCAGGTGCTGTTATCGAACAAATGGGTAAGCGACGTGGTATCATCCAGGATATGAAATCTGAGCGTGGGCTGACTTCTCTCGAATTCTTCATCCCAACTCGTGGACTTCTCGGTTTCCGCCGTGAATTTACGACGATGACACGAGGTGAAGGTATCCTCGCAAGTGGATTTGATAAATATGCTCCTTACGGTGGAGACATCAACAAGCGTGAAGTAGGTTCTATGATTTCTGCGTGTGATGGTGCTGCGATGACATTCTCACTCTTCAATCTCCAAGAACGTGGTCCTATCTTTATCGAACCACAAACAGAGGTGTATGAAGGTATGATTGTCGGTGAGCATCTCAAAGGATCTGATCTCGTCGTCAATGTGATCAAAAACAAACAACTCACAAATATGCGAGCGTCTGGTACAGATGAGGCTATGCGTCTCACTCCACCTCGCGTCATGAGCCTCGAAGATGCTCTCGACTACGTCGGACAGGATGAATACGTCGAAATCACTCCTACGAAAGTCCGTCTCCGCAAGAAAAAACTCAAGGAACATGAGAGAAAGAGAGGGTAAATAATAATTTTATGAAATTAATCCACCTTAACGTCGAATCGTTTAAATACTTTGATGCTCTGGTGGATTTTTTAGAAACCGAAAAGCCAGACATCCTCTCGCTGGTAGAGGCAACTGATGGTACTTTTTTGTGATCACAAGGAGGAGCACGGAGAGATTATATTGGGGAATTATCGAGGAAATTTAGTTGGAATTCAGTATATCATCCAACTGTCTTTCGAGATTTCTGAGATTACCAGATTGGATTTGGTGCTGCTGTTTTGGGGCATTTTCCAATTTCAGTTGAAAATAAACAATATTTCTGAGAGCAACGACCTACAATTCTTCCACATGATCACATAGTTTTTTCCGACAAACCAAAATACGAGAGATATCCACATGCCTGGAAGTTGTCACTTCCTTTCCTCATTACAAAGATTCAAACAGAACAAGGCACAATAAGGCTTCTTACAGCTCATTTTCACGTCTCATATGAGTGTCTCGAAACGCTTCAAATTTGGCAAAATGCAGAGAGAGTCGCAGAATATGTGGAGGCGGCAGATAACACCCCGTTGATATTTACAGGCGATCTCAATATTCGTAATGAAAGTATGGCAATTAAAACCTTATCAGAGAAAATGACGCAACAATCAAGAGATTTTACTAATACTCTGACCCCCTCAATTCATCCGGTCTTTCAATTAAATCTTGCAGATCCCCTCCGACCAATAGATCATATTTTTACAAAAAACGTTTCTGTATCATCGTGCGATGTACGGGATGTGGCAGTATCTGACCATCTTCCACTCATCCTTCAATTTGATATATAGCTATGGCACGTACTTTATTTATCTGAGATATTCACGGTTGCTACGATGAGCTCATTGATCTCTATGGGAAAATGCAGGTTTCTGAACATGATACAGTCTATGCGACTGGGGATCTCATAAATAAATGACCTTTTTCTCAGAAAGTAGTTCAATTTTTAAGAGAAAAGAATATTCAGTCAGTTCTCGGAAATCATGATATAAAATTTCTCAAATGCATGAACGGAATTGATGAAAAAACTGATTGGTTTGATGGTGTCATGGAACAGTTTAGATGATGTGAGCATGATTTGGAATATATACAATGATTAACTCACTGGATTGAGACGGATGATTTCTTGTTGCTTCATGCTGGACTTCGTCCTGACAAGAAGACTTTGTCAGAACAATCTGAGGAAGAGAGCATTATGCGTATTCGGCTTTACAATGATAAACCTTGGCATGATTTTTATGACTGAGAAAAAATAATCATCTATGGTCACTGGGCTGAGCAGTGACTTCGTTTTACTAGGAATACTCGTTGACTTGATTCAGGCTGTGTGTGGTGAGGACATTTAACGGGGTATTGCCTCGAAACAGGAGATATCTGGCAGGTAAGGGCAAAAAAAGCGTATGCGGATTATTGAAATGACAAAAATTAAAAATAACTATACTCACTTTATGATTGATTATATACTTCATATCGGCGGACGAGGGGGAAGTGGCAAGACCACTATTATTGATGTCCTCAATGAAAAACTCTGACTCGAGAAAACAAAAAACTACACGAGTCGCAAACCACGATTTCCTGGCGAATGAGGTTATTTTTTCGTAACAGAAGATGATTTTATTAGTCGATTGAGAGACAATCAAATTATTGAGTGTTATTTCCGCAAGTCTAATAATTCGTACTATGGTCTTCCCGCACCGACACAGACAGGCATAGTGAATTGTGAAATAATGGGGCTCGTAGCTCTCAAAAAATGGTGTTTTCAGAATAATGTAAAATTTCTCAGTGTTTATCTCGATGTGAATAGGGACACATTGTACAACCGTATCAAAAGTCGATGAGATGTGAATGAAAAACCAGAAGATAGGCTCAAAGAAGATGAGTACTATGAGATATTCAAAAATGTCTACGATATAATCTACGATTACAATAACAAAACTGTCGAAGAGGGTTTTGCAGATATCACAAACATGATGAAAACCGCAGGAATTATCTCATAAATCCAAAATGCTTGTGAGCGTGTTTATGCATATACCATGCAAAAATACCGCCTGCCAAAGCACCTGAAAAATGCCCCATCAGGCTCACTGTCCCCCCGAGCCCTAAAATAATATTTATGACGATGAGGAGGATTGCTCCTTTGAGATCCTCGTGTTGTTTGTGTTTATAAAAATCATACGCATACACAGCAAGGAGCGCCATAGCAAAACCACTTCCTCCAATCGTCGGACTTTCTGAAAAAAGGGATAGGAAAATACCGACAAAAATCGTTGTCCATCACCAGAGCATCCATGTCCATCTCTGGCCGTGTGCGAGCTCTACAGCTCTGCCAATGAACAGGAAAAATATGACATTACTGAGGGTGTGGAAAAAACCTGCATGCAGGAAACTGTACATGATAAATTCTTGTATACTTCCAAAAAAACCAACAGGTGCAGACCAAATAGCACCATAGATGACTATATCTGGATAGATTATATAGATAAGCCCACCCAGGACTGAAAGTGCTGAAATCGTATTGATTGGGCTTTTCCAATCAACATTTTTCCAGTCCGGCATTTGTATATTGAATTGTTTCATATGACAAGTATATACTTTTCCTTGATTCTGCAAAGAGAGGAATATCATACCCTGTATGAAAAATACTTTTGTCGAAAAATATATCCAAGAAAATAGTCTCCAAGTGCTCCAGTCTGATGAAGAGAAGCCCTGGGGGGCGTATTATGTCATAGAAGAAACTCCTGAATACGATAAGAAAATTCTCTGGCTCAAGCCCCATGCACTATTGAGTCTACAGTACCATGGAGCTCCAGGACATCCATGACACGCTGAGGAAGGAGAATGACTGACAGAAATGGCGATAGTTCTCGGGAAAACTGATATGACAAATGTTACTCTTGAGGATATCTATGAAAAGATTCCAACTGATCTGGAAGTTACAAAACTGAAAGAATGAGAAAAATTCTCAACTCCAGCAGGTGTTCTTCATGCCTACATTAACCCATTTGATCATGATGTGTATTTGCTCGAAACCCGTCTCTCTCAAATATCAGAGCAGGCAAGTGATCGTGAAAAGAATATAGTTCGGGTCTACGATACGACCATGCGAGGCGGTACGCCTGACTGGCCAGATTGGCTCCGTGATAAAATAGGAGAATTAGGATAATTTTCTCTTATACCAGACGAGATCATACCCTTCTTTTGGTTCTCGAGAGAATTCTTCGTAGAGCTCTTCAAAGGCAGGGAAGTACGTATCACCCTCGTAGTCTCCGTGAATTTCTGAGAGGCGAATTTCTGAAAGTGGATTTTCGAGAAAGAGTTTATAGACTTCAGAGCCTCCGAGTACGAGTAAATCTTCATCTTCTTTCAGATTTTTTTGAATCTCTTCAATAGAGGTATAGATTTCTATTTCACCTTTTTCACCACCGTTGACTTTCCATCCATTCTCTTTTTGAATGGTAGAAAACTCTCCTATCTTAACGGCAGAAGGTTCTCGTGTGAGCATGATGTTTCGTCTTTTTGGGAGTATACGACCGAGTCCTTCATAGGTTTTTCGCCCCATCAAAATAGTTTTTCCCTGGGTAAAAGCTCGAAAATCAGCCATTTCCTGAGGGAGATCCCAAGGGAGTCCATTATTTTTTCCGATAACACGGTTTTTTGCCATCGCGGCGACGAGAATGAATTTCATAGCTATATTTTATTAAAACTAAAATGTATGATTTTAATGATAGAATTTTCGTCTAGATTATTGCCATAATATTTTTTGAGATTTGTAATTACCTCTTCTATGTTTTTGAATTGTTCATGCCCACTATAATCTTCTTCATTTATATTTTTTATTTGTTTTTCTTTGAGAGAAATTATCGCACCATAACCAATTACTTCATTATTCTCAGAATTTCTAAATTCTAAACTATCTCACAACGATAGCTCCTTATCATCGAATAATCTCCACGTAGTGGTCTTTTCTCCAGATAGAAGAGATGGGATGAGCTGGGAAGCAAACTTAAGTATTTTCATTTATACAGCAATAGGGGCTTTTATCATCGGATCTGGATTGTAGTCGACGATTTCGAAATCTTCGAATTTGAAAGCAAAAATATCCTTCACAGCTGGATTGAGCTTGAGTTTTGGAAGTGCTTTTGGAGTACGAGAAAGTTGTTCTTTTACCTGGTCAAAATGGTTGTGATAGATATGCAGATCGCCAGAAGTATGAATGAAATCTCCAACCTCTAAATCACAAACCTGAGCAATCATATGAACGAGCAGAGAGTAGGATGCGATATTGAAAGGAAGACCAAGGAAGCTATCGACAGAGCGCTGATAGAGCTGACACGAGAGCTTGTTATTCGCGATATAGAATTGAAAAAGGCTATGACAAGGAGGAAGTGCCATACTGTCTGCTTGAGCAGGGTTGTAGGCAACGACGAGATTTCGACGACTTGAAGGATTTTTTTTGCAGGTATCAATGACTTTCTTAATTTGGTCGATATGTTCACCGTTGAAGTTTCTCCACTGATAACCATACACTGGACCGAGATCGCCCCAGGTTTTTGCAAATTCAGTGTCATTTTTGATGTTTTCAACAAAAGTCTTTAATTGCTCATCCCATTCAGGAGTATATTTCGGATATTTTTCTGCGAGATTATTTTTCTCGAGATAGTTTTGAAATGGCCATTCGTTCCAGATGCGTACATCATTATCCACGAGGTATTTGATATTTGTATCACCCGCGAGAAACCAGAGAAGCTCATGAATGATACCTTTTGTAAAGACTTTTTTGGTCGTCAGGAGTGGAAAACCTTCAGAGAGGTCGCATCGAAATTGGTAGCCAAAAACACTCCGAGTCCCAGTTCCAGTACGATCGTCACGATCGACACCTTTATCCATGATGTGTTGCAGGAGATCGAGATATTGTTTCATAGTATTATTTGAAAAGTGTTTGAACTATTGTATCAAAAATCGTCCTATCTACCACCATTTTTTCAGATGATTTTTTATAGGTTCTATACTTTTCGACAACACCGCGTAAATCGCTGATATTTTTCTGTTCGAGGAGTTCGTGACCTTTTTTCTCAAATGCTTTTGCGTTCCAATATTGGTGGTTGTTGCCAGTAAATGGATGAGGTATGAGTATCATATGAAGGCCAAAGACTTCGAATTCAAAAATACTTGAACCACTACGAGCTATGACGAGGTCACACTTTTGAACGACCTTGAGATAATCAGTTTGGTTGTAGAAAAAATCAAAAATATGAACATTTGGAAATTTCTCAAATTTCGCACGATAGTCCAGATTCTTCACTCAGAGAATGATGTGAAAATCCACATCAGAAAAGCTCGGAAGGAGCTCGAGTACGGCATCAAAAATACTTGCTGAACCCTGAGATCCACAGGAGACGAGTATCTGAGTTCGAGGGTTTGATGGTATTACTTCGCTTGTCAGAGAGAGAATGTCAGCCGAGAGGAGTGATCAGTGTCCGAGGATTTTTTTTGTATCAAAAGAACTATCTGCCTCAGAAAAAGCACAAAATATTCATGAAGCAAATCGTCCAACAATTTTATTTGCCAGACCAGGGATTGAATCTGATTCATGGAGATAAACAGGGATTTTCATCATCCAGCCAGCAATAGCAACGGGGAGAGAAACATAGCCACCTTTTGAGAATATGGCTGTTGGTTTTTCTCGGTGCAAAATCAGTACAGATTGTGCAATTCCTGTCAGTACCTGAAACGGTGTGAGGAGCGTCTGGAGAGAGAAATATCGTCGGAGTTTCCCACAGATAATAGGGGAGAATGGGATACTATTTTCCGAAGTAACTAGAGATTCGATGCTCTCAGCTTCTCCAATCCAGTGAAAAGAGGTTTCTGGATGGTTTTTTTTGACGTATTCTGCGAGATTGATAAGAGGAAAGACATGTCCGCCTGTACCGCCACCGACGAGAATTATTTTTTTATTTTCCATAAGTGTATTCCAGGATTATAACAAAAACAATGGGAAAAAAAGAATAAATCTATTTTTTTAGCGAGAGTCAAGAGCTAAAAAGCGGAGAAAATGTATTATATCTTTTATAAAGTAAACTATCTTACTATAATTGAGCGCGTAACCTTTTATTATTTTATGGGAAAAAACTACACATTCTTTTTTGTTTTTATTGTTATACTTTTATGAGGAATCACCCTCTGATCGGTCTCTCTCGGTTCTTTTACTCTCTGAACTGTTGTAGGAAAAGATTTTATCTGAAAAGTATTTCATCTGCCATCTAACTCAAAAGGAACGGTTTCTAAATGAAATTTTAAATATCTAAATCCTGAGCTACTCATCCCCGGTGCTACAAAAAAATATGTACCATTCGAGCTCAAGACAACAAGTAGAATTTTCGAAGAAGTGGAGAAAAAATATCCGAATGTATCCCTCTCTGTTTATGTGAGAAATCTCAATAACTGACCATGGTTTGGAATTCATGAGGACATACAGTTTGCACCAATAGTATTGCTCAAGATGCCACTTTTTATAGCCTACTTAAAATGGTCAGAGGAAGACGCCACTCTCCTCAGTAAACCTCTTTTAATTAAAAAAATAATCTCGAATAATGGTGAGTATTTTACTCCGAAAAATAACCTCCAAGAAGGAAAAAAATACACAATACTTGAGCTTCTTAATGAGATGATGATTAATTCCAACAATTCTGCAACAAACACACTTCGTGAATTTATGCCAAAAGAATATCTCGCTAAAATAGAGTCAGAGCTCGGTATAGACGCCCCTATTGATGCACGTGACATGAAAAAAACTATTACCCTCAAGGAATATTCTACATTTTTCCGAATACTCTATGATGCGGGCTATCTCTCACCAGACTCTTCTGAACTTGCTCTCTCAGTGCTAACAAAGACTGATTTCAAGGAAGGCCTTGTTAGCGGTGTTCCTGAAAATATTCAAGTTGCTAATAAGTTTGGAGAAAGAGTTATAATAGATAATTCATGAAAAGAAACACATCAGATACATGATTGTGGTATTATCTATTATCCAAAATACCCCTACCTCATCTGTCTTCTCTCAAAATGAACTGATATAGAAGGGTGAGCAAACGCGATAGGAGATGCTTCGAAAATTATTTTTGAAGAAATATCTCGATCATATCCTTAGTATAATCAATTTTATGTCTCAAATAGTTCTCAATACATCATACGTTGATGCTTTTCTAGAAAGTAACAGCTCATGATCAAAGATATCATTAGAGGATGCTCGCGCGAGTCTACAAAATAAGTCATGCATTGGTTCAGATTACCTTTGATGGATTGATCTCTCCGATACATCTGAGAGTCTACTAACCTCTATTGCTTATCATGCAGTTGAGATAATTAAGCGAAATGATGTCCTACTTGTCTGTGGAATTGGTGGTTCATATCTCTGAGCGAGGGCTGTAATAGAAGCTCTTGGACAGACAAGCAAAGCTCAAGTTATCTTTCTGGGAAATAATATTTCTGGAAGGGAATATCAAAAAATATTTAATTCCATAAAAGATAAATCTGTCTCAGCGTGTATAATATCCAAATCGGGGACAACAATGGAGACTGCCATAGCATACCGCATGGTTCGTAAATTTCTCCTCAGTAAATATCCTGAGGTAGAGCTTCAATGACGTATAATAACTGTCACAGATGAAAAAAATGGTGCTCTCAGGACAGAAACTCAAAAACAATGATATGTTTCCTATGTGCTCCCAGGAAATATAGGTGGTCGATATTCTGTGCTGACACCTGTATGATTGATCCCCATAGCTGTCGCAGGGATTGATATTCAAGGATTGGTTTCGGGCGCTAGAAAAGCTCAAACTGATATCAATGCAAATGCATCCCACCCAGCATTTACATATACTCAAAAGCGTGTTGAGCTGGAAGCCTCAGGATTTGTAAGTGAGCTTTTTATTACGAGTGAGCCTTCGCTATTTTTTGTCGGAGAATGGTGGAAACAGCTTATGGGGGAAAGCCACGGAAAAGAATGAACTGGTCTTTATCCTGATACACTCAGTTATACGACTGACCTTCACTCTCTTGGCCAATATGTCCAGGAATGACGTAGGCTTTTCTTTGAAACCATGCTCTGGATAGATGAATCCATGTCAGACGAGATTATACCATCCATGAATTGACTCTCTGATGGCCTTGATTCCCTCGTCGGACGATGACTTCATGAGATGAATCTGATCGCCCTAGAATCAACAGCAAAAGCTCACAACGATGGATGATGTCCGAGTATGCTTATGCGAATGAAGAGGCTTGACGCAGAACACCTGTGATATTTTCTACAAACAATGATGTATGCCTGTGCTCTCTCAGGTCTGATGATAGGGGTAAATCCTTTTGATCAACCGGGTGTGGAGGCTTATAAAAGTGAAATGCGAAAGAGGCTTTCGTAGACTTTAGTTTCGCCATCCAAGAGTGAAGTAATTTTAACCATATCGGGTTATCCAAATATTCAATGTCCATTTTTTGCATACGGACGTAAAAAATGATATGATGATATTATGAATATCCACGCCCTTCCTGTCGAAGAAGTTATCGCAAGTTTTAAGAGCTCTAAAACATGACTTTCTTCGGAAAATGCAGGTGAAATTTTAAAAAAAGTTGGTAAAAATGTCCTTCCTCAGGGTAAAAAACGTACAATTTTTGCTATGATAGGAGAGCAACTCAAATCCACTTTGGTTATTATCTTGATCGTTGCAGCACTCCTTTCCTGGTATCTCGAAAAGACATATATAGATACGGTTGTTATAATGATTATCGTCATAATAAACACTGCTGTGGGAGTCATACAAGAATTCAAAACTGAGCAAACGCTTGAGCACCTCAAAAACCTCCTCACACCACAAGCGCGAGTGCTCCGTGAAGGTGAAATGCAATCAATATCGTCCATAGACGTTGTTCCGGGTGACATACTTCTCCTCGATGAGGGCGAAAGAATTGTCGCCGATGCTCGCGTGATCGAATCAGTATGACTCCGAGTAAATCAATCAATATTGACAGGGGAGAGTGTCTCACAAGAAAAGACAAACAGTGTTGTGGCGGAAAATATGCCTCTCTCAGACAGAACAAATATGATCTATCAGGGCACTGCCGTAGCGGCTGGTTCAGGTATGGCAATAGTCACTGGAACAGGTGTAAATACGGAGCTTTGACATATTTCTGGTATGGTTGGTCAGATTCAGGAAGAGATGAATCCTTTTTCAAAAAAACTCGAAGATTTTTCGAGAAAAGTGGCCATTTTTATAGGGATACTTTGTGTAATCATCGTCATCATACTTCTCTCAGAAGGTGGTAAGTTCTCCCACTCCCTCCTCGTAGCTGTTAGTCTCGCGGTGTCTGCTATACCTGAATGACTTCCGGCTGTCGTTGCCCTGTGACTTGCTCTCGCTACTAAACGACTCGTAAAAAGAAATGTATTGGTGAGAAAATTACCCTCTTCAGAAACACTTGGTCGAGTTACTGTTATCTGTACGGATAAAACTGGTACGCTGACAAAATCAGAAATGCAAGTAGTCGATGTCTACAGTGGCTGAGAAATGAATATAGAAAAACCGAATCCTCTTTTGCTCGATATAACTGTCGGGTGTAATAAGGCGTCATATGGCAAAAATGCTGAAGGTATAGAACAAATATTTGGTGACCCTACAGAGATAGGACTTCTCGAATACGCAAAGACACAAGGACTCCACAAAAAAATATTCGAGGATAATCATAAAACTATTGTAGAATTTCCTTTTGAAAGTGAGAGAAAGCGCATGTCAGTCGTGAGAGAAAATGATGAAAACTATCGTGCCTATGTCAAATGAGCACCAGAAAGAATCCTCGAACTTGTGACATGTGAGTTTGTTGGTGGATTAGCTCAAAAAATTGATGAAATCAGAAAAAAAGAACTTTTTGCAGTCTATGCTAAGCTAGCAAGCGAAGGTAAGCGCGTTCTCGGTATGGCATATCGCGATCTATCAAAACAGGAAACATATACTCTGGATGAAGTAGAAAATGAGCTTGTATTTGTCGGTTTCACAGCGATGATGGATCCTCCTCGCCCAGAAGTTACTCCAGCAATTCATACTTGTCAGGATGCAGGAATTCGCGTAATAATGATTACTGGGGATTCTGAATTAACAGCTTCTGCCGTAGGTAAGATGATAGGATTAACAGGTGAAACGATAGATGCAACAACGCTCGGAAATATGAGTGACGAAGAACTGGCTGAAAAAATAAAAACAATCAATATATTTTCCCGTATCGCACCTCAGGACAAGCTTCGCATAGTACGGATACTTAGATCCCAAGGACATATTGTCGCCATGACTGGTGATGGCGTCAATGACGCATTAGCACTCAAGCAGTCAGATATAGGTATTGCTATGGGTATACGCTGAACTGATGTGGCTCGAGATGCTGCAGACATGGTCCTTACGGATGATAACTTTGCCTCTATTGTTGCTGCAGTGGAGGAGGGGAGACGCGTTTACGATAATACAAAAAAATTCATCAAATATCTCCTGGCTTGTAACTTTTATGAAGTTATCCTCCTCGCTGTCTGTGTGATGGTGTATAGAGACCCGCTTCTGGTTCCTTTTGCAGCACTCCAGATCCTCTGGATCAACCTCGTTACAGATAGCCTTCCTGCACTCGCACTCTCAACACAAGATCCCGAGTGAGATGTCATGAAGCGAAAACCTATGAATGAAAGCCTCCTCTCAGGCATCAAAGAATATGTTGTCATTTCAGGTATTATTGGATTGTTTATTATGGGGACAATATTTTTCTACTTTAAGCCTGAAGGTATAGAACTCGCACAAACCATGACAGTAACGAGCTCTATTATTTATCAGATGTTTTTAGGTCTTGGATCGGGAAGAGAAAAACGATTTGATATCCGTATCAACAGTTGGCTCGTTGCTGCTCTCATAGGCTCTCTCTGTCTTCATTTCTTGCTTATAGCCTCTCCATATGCATGAGTATTTAATTTTACAGCCCTGAGAGACATGACAGCTTTTGAGTGGTCAGCTATTTTTTGACTTCCATTTATCGGATATATACTGAGTGAGTTTAGCAAGAAAAAATAACTATGAAAATAGCCCTTTCCTGTGATCACGGTGGTTTTCCTTTTCATGATGCAGTACTATCTCATCTCGAAAAACTCGGACACATAATCGTCGATCTCTCACCAAAAAACCTCGAACCTCTCGATGATTTTCCCGATTATGCCAGTCAGGTTACTCATGTTATTTTGAATAATGAAGGAGAAATGGGAATTCTCATCTGTGGTACAGGTATTGGCATGTCCATAGCTGCAAATAGATATAAGTGAATACGGGCAGCCCTCGTATACAATAGAGAAATTGCCAAAATCAGCCGAAGTCATAACGATGCAAATATTGCTTGTTTTTGAGCCCGCACAATGACAATAGAAAGTGTCTTGGAATCTATCGATACATTCCTTTCTGAACCATTTATCGGAGATAAGTACGAGAGAAGAAACAAAAAAATGGACCATTGTTAGCCACGGAGTATTTTTAATGCCTTTTCTATATCAGCTTTCAGGGGTCCGATAAACTCATACTTCTTATTATCGAGAAGGAAATAGAGCTTCCAAGCGTGGAGAAATTGTCGCTCGAGTCAGAGATTTTTTTTTGCCCATATATTTTCTGATTCAATACCGTAGGTTTTATCTCCGAGAACGGGATGACCTATATTTGCCATATGTACTCTTATTTGGTGCGTACGTCCTGTCTCGAGCGTTACTTCGACGAGACTGAGTTTTTTTCATTCGTATTCAAATACCTCTACAACCTTGTAATGCGTAATCGCTTCGCGTCATTCAATTGGATTTTTTATGGTCATTTTTGTCCTATTATTCGGATCACGACCTATAATTGATTTTATTGTTCCAGATCTGTCTTTTGGTTCCCCAGAGACGAGAGAAAGATAAGTTTTCTCTACTTCATGATCGTGTATGAGTTTTTGTAGTTTTCTCAGAGTAATATCATTTTTTGCAACGAGGAGAAGCCCACTCGTTTCTTTATCAAGACGGTGAACTATTCCCGGCCTGTCTTCTCCAACTTCACGGTCAAAATTCTTTACTTGTGCTATGAGCTGATTTACCATGCTCCCAAATCGTCATGCATAGCTCGGAGTAGGGTGTGTATTGATCCCTGCGTCTTTACTAACTACGAGAAAATCATTGTCTTCAAAGACTATTTCAAGGGGTCGATAGTCAGGAGGCAGGGTCGAAGGGATTGGCTTTATATTCATTTCGATACTATCGCCTCGTTTGAGGTAATATTTTGGATTTGAATAAGTCTTACCGTCTTTAATATTTGTTACGAGTATCTGTTTGAGATCAAAACCTTTCTGGATTTGAGACCGGGAATATAAACCGTCAAAAAGAGCCGATAAGATCTTATCGGCTCGAGTTGATTGGTCTGATGTAATACTAAAAGCTCGCATGAGCCATAAAATTAATTAACGTAGACGTTCTTTGTGTATTGGAATACCTCTTCTGCCTTGAAGAAACGAGCAATCTCAATATCAGCTGAATCGATAGAATCAGAAGCATGTAAGAGATTGTAATCAATAGTACAGCTGTGATCTCCACGGATAGTGCCTGGGGCAGCAAACTGTGGGTCAGTAGCACCACAGAGGTTGCGGACTTGTCTGACAGCATCTATACCTTCAACAACCATAGCAAGTACTGGGCCATCAGTCATATATTTCACGATTTTTGGGAAATATGGTTTTTCACTGTGATGACCGTAGTGTTCTATGAGGAGTGGCTCTGACATGACGATAAATTTCATACCGACAATCTTGAGAGATTTTGTCTCGAGACGAGAGATGATATCGCCGACAATTCCACGAGCAATTGTGTCGGGCTTGAGGAGAATAAGAGTCTTGTGAATATCAAACTGTGTCTTGCCAGCTTCGCTTTCTTTTTTGCCTGCATTGTGCATAGGTAAATAGTTATAAATAAAAAACGTCGTGAGTATATCGTTTCATCCTTACTTGGCAAGCTTTTTTCATTGATAAAATGACTGAAAAAGAGTATTATACTTATAGTAAAATTTTGATAGGGACTATGGTTCTATGAGAAAAATCAACATTGCAGACCGTTTTTTACAAAAAAATTAGTATTTTGTTTTGTTTTTTTGCTTTTTCTCTCGTTTTTTGAGCCACATCAACTACGAGTAAAACCGCTACTGAAACCCTCGCTAAAACAGACATCACGACCGTCGGTATGAATATGTTTACAACGGCATACGACTGGGAAACAGGGAGTTCTCAATGATATAATTCTGACGCCTATAAAGACTTAGAAAAAAGATTGAATGAGGTCATCCCCACAGAAATACCAGAACTCGTGACGGCTTGCGGTGGATGTAGTGAAATTCTCAAATCAGGATTTGGCGATGCCTTGGCCTTATTTCTAAAAAAAACTCACAATAAAACAGGAATTGTTGATTATTTTAATGTAGCAAAGCCCTATTTTCATGAAAAAATAGTCGAATCTGCTGCTCTCAAAGATACCACTGTCAGAAAATTTAATCTCTTGATCGATAATACGATTAAAAATATCGGCACCCAGGTAACAGACCAGATGAACAATTTTCGTGATGTCTCAGGCATGGGACTCTATTTTGATGGGGATACAAAAAATTCGCCCTATGATCTTCTCGATGATCTACGGCGCATAGATGAGATATTTTTTAGGTCAGCCCCTTCTTTCGGTGACTATAAAAACTCAAACAAAGATGATGCTTCTGCGCTTATAACAGGCCAGGTTAAACAGTGATCTTGGATAGGTGGTGATAATTATAAAATAAACCTCCTCTGAGATATACAAAACTCCCTCGGCAACTCTAATGACTCATGAAAATATAGCGGTTCCGAAGAGGCAGGTGCTGGTAACTGTAGTGAGTGATATTGTGTCAGTGTCGATTTTATCCAAAATACTCATTATTTTTTGGGCAATCAATCCTCATGAAATAAAAACTGAAGCAGTAGCTCCTCTTCTTCGTCATCATGATCAAAAACTAATAACAACTCTTTTCAGGCGATATTTGAAGAAGGTCTCGAATGGATCATCAAGCATGGCGATAAGAGAAATTTTGCATGCAAAGCAGCTCCAACTATCAATGAATACGAGTCAAATGATGATGCCGGATTAAAACTCTCAAAAATATTTACAGGTCTTGGTATTCATGTTTTTTGGAAAACGCCACCATTTTTACTGAGTTTTATAAATAGACATATTAGCACAAGCACACCGAGTAGTTCATCAACTAACTGATCTGGTACATCCAGTGCAAAATCAAGCCAAACAAAAGAGGATAAGCAAACCGAGGATGCCTTGAGAGATGCTTATTCTCGAAATGGTTTTGATTTTGATCGCCCTACCAACCTCAAAAGCACAACTGAAGCAGCCTATAGCAATGCCGCTCTCAATGATGGTGAACATAGAGACGTAAAAGCTGCTGACCTCGCCAAGGGGCAAAAAAAATGAGCCGAACTCTATGATTCAAGCTTAGTTGAAAAGTGAAAATGAAGCGAACGTCTCCTCGTCCACCAAGAAAATGTAGACTCTATAAAACACATAGAGAAGACATTTGATGAGCTACTATCTCGTGTTCGCATGATCCGTGATTATAACGATTGACTCAACAGTGTCCTCAAATATCTCAAAGAAAAAAAGGATTGTACCAATTAATGATTATGCAAAAAATATCTCATAAATTTCTCATTCTTTCGCTGTTGGTGGTTACTTCCTGCCATATTTCTTGGTGAGAATGTGCTCTCTCCACAGTACCATCGCCACCAGTCCAGAGCTACTCAGATAATATAGACACTGTGATCGCTGCTGTGAAAAAACTAGCCTGACCTCAAGTGTGTCAAAAACCAGCAGGTTATCCATCACATCTCGATGTCGCAAGCCCTATACAGTGAGTCGTGCAGGTTCTGGGAAATATGAAAGCTGCAGGCTATGACCTTGCGACACTTATCTCTGAGATACGTTTTTATCTCGATACTTCTTCAAAGCTATCTGCCATCGAACAAAAGCATCAGAATAGTATACTCGATATACAAAATAAAATATTAGCTGCAGGTACTTATGTGGGTGGTCGCTGTGCGGCTAATACGCCTTTTACAGAAAATATCACCATCAACCAATCTGGCTATAAAACGAAGGGGAGAACTCTTCAGCAAGTTCTGGATGATATGTATGGCCAAACAACCCAAGTTTTGAAGTACTATCGAAATCTCATTAAGCAAATTTCAAGCAATGAGGAATACAAAGATAATACAGAATTTACTCTTGCTCCCGCTACATTTGCCAAAGATATGCAAAATTTTTACAATGCTGATGATATCCAAAAATGTAGCGACGAGGATCCTCAAAATAAGGCAATAACAGACTCACTTAAAAAAGCATGGACTACTGGTTGGAAATACCCCCAAGCCATCAAAATTTGGAAAGATGCATTTGCTCTTTTGCTCTACAGAAGTAGTCAGATAGCATGATCTGATACATCAGATCCTTCGAAAGACGCACAAATAAAAAATATTGTCTATTCATACAAGGGCTGATTATCGAACTCAAAATACCTCATCAATGGAAGTAATCTCAAAGAATTTGGTAAACGTCTCGCGAACCAACCAATTCAAGAAACAATTAAGCAAACCTGGAAGCGCATAGCCTATGAAAATCCGGGGTATCTCTTCTTGAGACAAGTTATCCCAAATATGGTAAAAACTAGGGGGGTCACAGCAAAAGCGGTACAAGTCGTCCAATCGAGTGAAACCGAGAATAAGCGTGCAGAGACAGAACGTTCTCTCTACAGCGCCTACGCTGCAAGAAAAGCATTTATATGACAGAATAAGGCCCAAGACCCAAAAACAGTCACAAGTCTCGTACAAGCCCTCGAGGAGCTCGAGAAAGCACGCGCAAAAATAGAAGAAAACACCAAACTCGCCTGCAATGACGTTCTCAATAAACAAGCAACAAATGTTCCTCATCCGAACTGTACTGATTTTATAAAGTCGTAATGAAGGTATTTTCCTCTGGGAAATCAAGTGTATCAAGAGAAATCTTAAATGCTGCGATTTGTTTTTTCAGAAGCTCCAATCCTGCCTCACTGTAAGTAAAAATACTTCTATTCACAGTATCACCTGTATTTCATTCCACAAAATCTAGCACACCGCGAGAGAGAACTTTATTCTGATCTGATCCATCCCAAAGAAGACGATAAAAATAAAGCTGTCTTTCGTAGTCTGCAAGTTGTTCCTTGCCTTTATTTGGTTTGCCAGTTTTAAAGTCCACAACCTGCATAGTCCCATCGGGAAGGTTTTCTACGCGATCAAACTTTCATTTAATCGGTACTCACTCAACAATCACATGTTTACCTCAAAAATTTTTCTCGACCATGAAAGCAGGAATCAATAAAGGACAATCTTTCTTTGATAGGTAATTTTCTACAACAGAGACTGCTTGTGTTAAGAAGAATTTTTTCTCATTTTCTGTTAAAATTTCTCACTTTATTTTCTCATAAATAACATCTTCCCAGATGTTTTTAGGAGGTATTTTACCAAATTTATTAAGATAATTAGCTATGAAAGAAAACCCTTCATGGACTCATGTACCGAACGATGCACTTGGCATTTTCCCAGCAGGTTTTTTTATTAAATGATTATTACAAAATTCTCTTGGAGAATGTAACCATACATTTAGAGCAGTAACATTTAATATATATTTTTTTGCTCTCTGTTCTAATTCTATTCTGGTCGCATCTGACCAATTTATAAGAGGAGAAGGGGCTGTCTGGGCAATAATGATTTGAGCAGGGTCAACTTTAATATCAATTTTTTGAATATTTTTTTCAGGTAATTCATTAATAAAAGACGATGGTTTTAATCTCATATCTTCGTTATCGGGGGAAGATATCATTAAATATTCTTTTGCTCGTGTCATAGCAACATACCAGAGCCGACGCTCCTCTTCTATTTTTTGATTTTTCTTTTCATTTTTATCAATGAGATGTTTCTCAAAGAGGGAAATAGTTACATTCAACTTTGATGGATCTCCTTTTGATTCCCAATTTTTACTTGTGGCATTATAGATAAATACAGCATTATACTCAAGTCATTTGCTTCCATGAGCGGTCATAAGTTCAACAGCGTCTGACTCCATTCGGATAGATTGTGTCGTCGGCGAGAGGCCATAGTGATCCAAATCATCAATATATTTAACAAACTCTCGCAAGGTGTAACCAGGATAAAGAGATGAGAATCTTTTAATTTCATCAAAAAATCAATTGAGAACAGATAATCTGTCTATTTTATCATCTTGTAGGAGAACAAATTCTCTATAATTAGATATAACAAGGAAGTCTTCAAAAAAATGAACTAAAGTTTTATTAGCGGCGACTTTTGTAAGCTCTGCAATTTTATTTGCCTTGTCCTTAACAAACATATCATCATCTTCGAGAAATGCTTGAAAAAGTGATTTACGATATTCACCATTACTTGCCCGCATCTTGCCCTGAAGTGAGAGGAGATAATGGAGATCGAGACCCCAAAAATCAAAAAGCATCACTTCCCAAAAGAGATCATTTTGGTATGAATTATCGATGATTTTAAGTGTTTTTAGGAGTTTTTGTGCTTCTGGATGGTGCAATAGGTTCTCACCTTTCTGTTTGTGAAATGGTATCTTTTCACGTCGGAGGTATTCGACGAGATGGATGGGGTTGGCATTTTTTCGATAAATGATAGCAATTTCGCTCCATGGTATACCACTCTCGTGGAGTGTTCGTATTTCCGAGATAATACCCGCTATTTCAACTTGCGGATCAGAAGGAGTGAAAACTTTTATTTTCTTCTCCTGAATTGAGGCATTTTTTACAAGATGTTTATCGAGGTTCAGGGCTTTTTCGAGAGACTCACTATTGTTACGTATCAACTCTCGGGAAGCATCGAGAATTGTCTGAGTAGATCGGTAATTCTCAGTCAGCGGAATGACTGCAAGTCACTTGTCGCGATACTTGTCACAGAAATTGATAATATTCTCCATGACTGCACCCTGAAATCGATAGATAGACTGTTCGTCATCGCCAACAACCAGTATGTTTGGCTGCTCTTGACCATCCATGATGAGATCCACGATACTCGATTGGAGGCCATTGGTATCCTGAAATTCATCTACCATGATAAACTGATATTGTTCACGAATAAGGGCGAGAAATTGAGGATCATCGCGAAGCTGATTTCTCACAAAGAGAATCATATCATCATAGTCATACCGAGATTCAGCTATCAAAGCCTCTTCATATGCTCGATAAACATAGGTAAGCTCTCTCTGACGCAGTAGCCGTTGCTCAGCATCTGCATAATCAGGTTTTCTGTCACCTTTTTTTCACCATTTGGAATCTTTTTTATAGTGAAGTTCTTCGTTATTTGGAAGATCAGCGATCGCTTCATCTATTTTGAGACGAAAAAACTCGGGGGAGATACCTTCGCGCTTAAGCTGGCCAACAATACGAATCACGTCTCACATATAGAGTTCGGGGTCATTTCTTGGCTTCAGTGAGTCGTAATTACCTTCAAGCAAAATTTTTGCAATCATTCGACGCGCATCAAGCTCTTCAAGCATTTTCATCCCAGGAGATCGTACAAATCGCTCTGGGTACTCCTCATCGATGAGTCATTTACAAAATCCATGAAAAGTCTCAATATTGACCCTGAGAGCATCAGTACCTATAAAACTCCTCAACCTCTCTCGCATAGCAAAAGATCCTGCTTCGGTATAGGTCAAAGCAAGTATGTTTCTCGGTGTAATATCTGTCTTTAGCAGGATATTAGCTATTCTCAGTGTCAGAAGTTGTGTTTTACCGGTACCGGGTCATGCGATAACAGCTACGGGTCCGTAAATAGTATCCACAGCAAGTTTTTGTGCAGCATTGAGTCGGGAATAAGCAGTTTCGAAAGGATTCATATGGATACTCTAGAGTGTATCCAAAAAAGAAAGAAGTCGAGATAATTAGGCTAACTTTTACTACCGAGAGCTTTGATGACTTTAGCGAGTAAATTTGTTTTGATGCTCAGTGTCTCAGATCACTCAACATTATGCGTGCCTCAGTCGATATATACGGGTATATTTTTCTTTCATCGGGCCACCAAGATACGTCCTAAAATATCGGGATTAGTGTCGAGCGCGGATGCGTGAAGCAATACTATCGTCTTACCAGAAACAGCATCCTCAACTGCTGATATTATCGATAATACATGCTCTAACGTTTGCACTGCAGCTCATTCTGCTTTTAGAGGCTCCGCCCGTCTTGAACTCATTCATTTTATACCTCTGGGATCCCCAACTATGGCCCGTATTCATGATAATTTTTTTCAACCTGACATTGTCTGAAAATGCCTCGCGGCGCCGTCTGGCGTAAAACGTCTTAACATATTCTTCTCTATAAATAAATTATAAAAAAGGATTTTAATTTAAAAAATGTTTTGTCAATTAATAGGTATCAAAGTATCCCGTCGGTCTGTTCGATGGCGTAGTATTTGAATTTACCATCTCAAAAAGGGAAGGGGAGAATACAATAATATATCCAATGAGCGTCAAGCAGACCATAATAACCGTCAAAATACGTGATACAAGTGGTATATAACAACTCATATCCATGAATCTTTTGAGTTGGAGAAAAATCACTCAAAAAAATATCCATGCACCGATGGCGATAACTGTAAAGTAGACGAGTGCTCCTATCTGTATTGACGACATAGTATACTTCATATTATAGGGAGGTTTTTTGTGACGCAAATCAAATTCTCTTTGATTTGCAAAGTATAAAAAAACATGATATAGTATGAGAGAATAATAAACCTATGGCTACAATTCAAAAAGGAAATACCACATTTACGATATTGGATGAAGTTCAGACAAAGTATCCTCGCCTCATAGAATTGGTACTCACGACTGAATCTATGGATGATAGCGAGCGTCAATATTGGTTCGATATACTCCCTTCGATGAATAGTGATCAGGTTCAGCGACTCGTCGATATACTTGAGACAGAAAGGAAAAAACTCGATGAACTCGAAGCAAAATACCAGACAGAAATAGATACACTGAACAAAAAACACATGAATGAATGGCAATCATACGAAATGAAAAAGAAAAAAGATGACATCGCCGCCAAAGAAGCAGCCGATAAGGGCGATAAGACAGAGGATGCTCAAGCTGTTCTCAACAACTGGTAAAATGGATTCCCTTTCTGATTTTTGAGAAGATGACGATGATGGAAATCTGGAATTAAATACACGAACTGGGATGAGTTCAGATTTTATTACGAATCTCGATATAGTTCCCATGTTTATGAGAATATATAAGTGAAAAACGTTGACAGAGATTATCCATGAACTATCTGCAAAACCAGACTGGATCATCATCTCCTATAGTGATTTTATTGCAAAGAAGAGCCAGAGATTGCGAGAAAAAATGAGAAATATAAAAGCGCTTTCTAGAATAAAGCCTCTTGATAGTCTCATTTATGAGCTCAAAGAAGAGATTCAAAAAAATACAGTTGGCAAAATGGATGAGGCGAATTTTAGAGAGATATGGCACAAAATATATGTTTTGATCTATTGAAGAAAAAGTTCTGTAATTTTCTAGACACAGTTTTTAGTGGGGTACAGAAGTCCATTTTTTGATTCCAAAAGTCCGTAGTAAAAATCTTCATAATCAACAAAATACCGCCCATCTGGTTCTTCAGTTGGTATAGGCGTACTGCCGAGTCGGAGATGCTTTTTTTCGTCAGTAGTGAGCGCTAATACGGGGATATCTGGAAAGAGAACCTCGTGGGCAAGGGGAGTATAGAGGATATCATTATGTACAATCCATTTATCTATATCTTCGAGCTTAATGTGTCCCATTGCCGTTCTTTCGAGTTTTTCTAGGTATCAGCCGGTGCCAAGTTTTTCACCCAGATCTCGAGCCAAAGATCGGATATATGTGCCATGAGAAACAACTATCTTAGCCGCAATAGTTGGCCATTTATAATCCAAAATTTCGAATTCTTCTATTTTCCTTTCTTTACTCTTTATTTCCATGTCTTGACCTCTTCGAGCCAAATCGTAGGCTCTTTGCCCATCTATCCAGATAGCACTATAGTTTGGCGGTATTTGGTCTATATTACCGATAAAATTTTCTTGAATTATTTGTTCAATGGATGTTTTTGAGATTTTTTTAATAATTTCTTCAGAAATATCCAAATGAGTTACAGGTTGTTCAAGGTCATATGAATCGGTAGTTCAGTCGAGCCTGATAGTTGTTAGGTATGTTTTTTTGAAGTGCTCGATCATTGGGAAAAGACGAGGGGAACCGTCAGTGCCTATGATCATAAGTCCTGTGGCAAGCGGATCAAGTGTCCCCGCAAAGCCCATTTTTGGTTTCTTTAAGACTCGTCTGAGAATTTTTGCTACGAGATTACTCCCGATTCAGAGAGGCTTTTTGACGATATAAAACATGTCTAAAAAGAAAAAACAACTCGACCAAGTATTTCTTCATCCGGTATATATACGGGCGAATGATCACAGCTTGTGATATCCTGACATCCTCGAGAATCTCGAGAATTTCACCGATTATCTCCGAGGACAAAATATGAATTGGCTGGCACATCAAAAATACGAGGAGATAAGTCTGTGCAAGAGCCCGGTAAACAAGTATGTACGTGTTCTTCGAGATAGCGTTCTTCCACATCATTTTTGAGATTTCAATTCACAAGTTTTACTTTTCCTTCTGATATTTCTATTTTTTCTCCAGGGAGACCGAGAATGCGTTTTATTTTGATTTCACCAAGGGGACTCATCATATCTCTATAGACGATGACTTCTCATCGACTCAAAGGCTTAAAATGAGTAGAAATTCTATCAGTGACAGCTATTTGTTTATCAGAAAAATTTGGCATCATAGAATCTCCAGTCACTCTATAGGGCCGGACAGACAGGACTCAGTAGAGAACCACGAGCACGATCAGAAGACTTAAAAATATTCGAAAAAAACGCCACATAATTATGAGTTAAGCTCTGGATAAATATGCGTATTTTTTATTTTGAGTCAGCGATACGGAATCACTTCTTGAAGTGTGCCAATTTTTGGATACGGGAGGAGCTGACTGAAAAAATCAAAATGTCCAAGAGAATAGGCTACACGTCACTGTATCTGCATAAGCGGGACGTATTGTGCCTCACGATAATCACCTATACAGCCACTGTTACTGAAACATTTTCGTGCATCGAGAGATTGAGATCTGTTGTCTCCCATAAGGAAAAATCTCCCTTCTGGTACAACAAAAGTCTGACTTTCATTGTCGCAACCAGAGCCTGAATAAGAGAGACAGGTGTGACCATTATTCTTATCGAGATATTCTGATTCATCGAGTTTTATGAAGTGTGATGGCGACTGGGCCTTGGCGAGAAAAACAAACCCGTTTTCCACTTTGACAACGTCGCCTGGGGTACCAATAACACGCTTGATGAGATAACGTTTTTCAGGTCAGATACCAGGAGTAAAGACAACGACATCTCCTCGTACAGGATTGGAAAATCTGTAACTCATTTTGTCAACAATGATAAACTCGCCATCGCTATATTCCTGACCAGATTGGGTATAAGTAATAGCTCCTCCGTGAAATGTCGTCTCCATAGAAGGGCCGATAATTTGGAACGGAGTAAAAATAAATGAGCGAATAAAAAAGACAATAACCAAAACAAATCCGAGGTCGAGCCATACATCGAGACCGCTGTATTTCACACGGGGAAGCTCACGAAAAGGACGTCTATCCAACCAGAAAAAATAAACAAGAACTCCACATATAGCAACCGTGAGAAAAAGTATGAAACGCACTGAGAGACTCAGTCGGTAGAGACTAAAAAGAGCAACGACAACTATAGCGATGAGGACATAGAAAAATATTTGATCAACCAGGGAAAGTCCACTCTTGTATTTATATTTTTCATTATCTGGTAAAAAGCCGACAACCAAAAGAGGAGGGAAGATGAGGGCAAGTCCTGAATACCGGATATCTTGTTTCATTCATCGGAGGCGCTTGATAGTAACCGCGAAAAAAGACCACAAAAAGAGCAAAAGACCAACAGTTGAGAGAATGTATTGAAAAAATGTTCCCAAATCATAACCACCCCCGATAAGATGAACTGAGGTTGGATTTAAAAAAACATCAGCTGATACAAAAAATAAGAGAACCACATATACAATTGCATATATATAGTCTGCACGACCGATTTTGCCCTGAAACGAAAAGAGGAGATTTCTGAGAATATTCATAGCCGAGATTATAGAGATTTTTATGAGAGGGCAAACTTTCTCTCTCGTGATAGAATACTGAGCAATTTTCTCCATGCAATAATTAACACATAACATACATTATGTGAAAATAGATTTGGAGGAATTACCATCCCCTCTATAATATATGTATGTCTCTTTTTGAAGCTGTTCAAAAATTTCTGATGTATCTGACTATCACTCGCGGCATGAGTCCACGGACGGTTGAGCAATACGGACGTCACATGTGGGCGTTCCTATCTTTCACTCATCCAGAGATTCGAAAAACTGTGCCAAAAGGCTTCGATTTGGCGCATTTTTTTTCGTCTCAGGTATCAATACAGCCTGAGGCTTCAAAAAACGCGTCTTTTGAAACCCTGAAACAGCTCGAAAAAATGTCCTGGATAAAAACCTCTCAAATCGACCAACACACTTGTGATCATTTTCGATTATCACTCGCGCAGTGAAATATTTCTATTACGACGGTCAATGCATATATGATTTCACTCAGAGCATTTTTGCATTTCTGTAAAAAAACTCATATTCCAACAAGTATTGAATTCAGTGATATCGAACTTCAGAAAAATCGTGAACGAAAGGTCGAATATTTGACATCAGATGAACTTCAATCCATAGTAGCCTCTATTGGCTCTGAGGATATTGCTGACCTGCGTGATCGAGCCATTATTCTCACCATTTTTAGTACTGGTTTGCGCGTCTCCGAGCTCACGGCACTAGATATAAAAAATGTGAATTTGGACACCATGGAATTCGCTATCCTCGGTAAAGGTCGCAAAGTCCGCGTTGTTTATCTCACAGAATGGGCTTGCGAGGCGATTCGGGCGTATCTGGAAAAAAGGGAAGACCACTTCCCTCCTCTTTTTCTCAAGCATGGAAAGCACTTCCCTGTTGATGCTGGAGCGGATGAAGTGCGTTTTGACCGATTTTTGGTCACAAAAATGGTAGCAGACAGAGCTCTCAAGGCAGGCATCGTCAAACCCGTTTCTGCTCATACCATACGACACTCATTTGCCACCACCCTCCTCTGAAATGGTGCTGATCTCCGCTCTATTCAGGAGCTTCTCGGACATAAAAATATAGCTACGACACAGGTCTACACGCATGTCACCAATAAGCAACTCCGAGAGGTACATCAGAAGTTTCATATATAAAGACCAACTCTCTATTCCTCAGCCTGATTTTTGTCTTGCAGCATAGATATATTTATCGGTCCTGTGTGATTTCCCTTTCTTACCCACACATTACTGTCAACATTTAATTTTATTAATTTTTTTTCTCGTATTTCATACAACTCTTTATTGTGTATATAGAGATCAGTTGATTCGTATTCTAATTCTTTATTGTCGAATCTTTGAATGTAAGAACGGATAATAATTTTTCGGTAATTAACTCCCCCGATATTTTCTAGCTCATCACAGATTTCTACATTATAACCAGTACGAAGAAAGTATGGTAATCGTGCTTTATACAGAGAACGGCTAATTCTCTCTATACAATCATGGGGAGAAATCGCCATATAGGGAACCGCTCTGAGCCTATCATGCTCGACATGAGTCACAGAACCATCTTTCATAAACAAGAAATACCGAACAGAAAGTGTCGGATCTGCAAACATTGCTTCGTACTTCTCAATATTTTCTTGGATAACTCTCTCATTCGAAGTACCGATTATGATGGCTATTTTTTGCGATGTTTTATCTCTCAGCCCGGCAACAATCTCTTCGCTCTTTTCAATTTTTGCACCAGCACTCGTGATAGCATCAATCCATGACTGCATGTTCGGTGTAGTTTCAACCGTGATAACGTGGACTCAATTGAGCTTATCTGTATGGGGAAAATCAGGTACGGATATCATTCTATAAACAACCTTAAAAATTAAATATTTTCGTGTAATGTATCGAGAAATTCAGTTTGTCCAGTTTTTTCTTGCATAAGAGAAATATTCCGTATACATAGAGTATGACAAAAAACCTTCAAATACCTGAAAACCTTATAGGCGTTTTCGAAAATATATGACCTTTTGATAAAGAAAAAATTATCACTGGCTGGTCTCATCCTCGTAGTATCGTCTCTTTTCGAGTAAATCATCTCCGATTTTCACGAGCAGAAGTCGTTGAAGAACTCAAAAAAGCATCACTTCCCTACAGTGTTTGGCCTTGCTGGGAAGAGGCTTTTTACCTCGACAAAGAACATGAATACGCTCTTCGAGGCCTTGAGATGTACAAAACTGGTAAAATCTACGTTCAGAGTCTCTCAAGTATGATCCCGGCTCTCTGTCTCGAACTCGAACCAGGACAAAAAATCCTCGATATGGCAGCTGCTCCAGGATCAAAGACAACTCAGATGGCGAGCATGCTCCACTGTAAATGCTCTATCGTCGCTCTCGAAAAATTTGGTGTCCGACTCGAAAAGCTCGTCCATACTATCAAGGCTCAAGGCATAGAAGACTGTGTCGAAGTCGTCAAAATCGATGCGACAGAAGTCGTCGCACACTACAGCAAAGATGAAAAGGGCAACAAAGGAGTAAAGATGTTTGATCGTATCCTCCTCGATGTCCCGTGCAGCTCAGATGGTCGTATCAATCTCAGTGATGACAGAACCTACAAATGGTACAGCGGAGAAAAATCTCATTCAAAATCGACTATTCAACTTGAGATGCTCGAACAAGCTCGCAAGATGCTCGTCGATGGTGGAAAAATCGTTTACTCGACCTGCTCTATCTCTCGCCGTGAAAATGAAGACGTCGTCCAGAAATTCCTCAAGACTCATCCAGAATTCACTCTCCTTCCCTCACCTATCGCTCCTGATTATACCCTCGAAGACAATATGAACCGCTGGTACCCAAGTCCTATGATGGAAGGTTTTTTTGTGGCGATATTAGCAAAATAAAATAGCTCGTATTTTTTCATGGTTCGTGTCTTTTATAGTAATCAAATTTGTGCTGATAGAATTTGATTTTTTTGGTTTTGCTCTATTTTAATTCTTGTATAATTATTGTTAATTCTTTGTATGCGTTTATTTCTGATTAATATCCTAAAATAAGGACATTTCCCATTTATTGATAAATCTTTTTCATCATTTCATTTTCTGAATTTAATTATTTCAAATTGTTCTGGATTGTATTTATGTAAAAAAGTTATAGGTACGCCCATGATGCCCGGATAATCTAAAGGAATATCTTTTGTGTTGCTTACATTGATACCATCGTAATTATCATAATTAGGATAATCAGCTTCATTTCAAAAATATCTTTTTGTGAGTTTGATATCTTCATGTCTCTTAGATGTATCCAGATTAGTTAGCCATAAACAGTTATTTGGGGAAATTATTTTATTTCCAACACTATCAATACGAGCTTCAGTACCATAAAGCTCATAATGTTCTGGTACAATAAAACCTGAAATTCCTCTACCCAGATTTATTCCTAACCATGCTTGATTTTCCTTAATTAGTTTAAATATTTCTTTATAAGTAATAGCGTTAATGTTGCCAATTATTAAAAATTTCTTACCGTATTTGACTAGTTGATCTACATATTCCCTAAATACTGAAAATGGTGGATTGGTGACAACAATATCTGATTGTTTTAGTAGTTCAATACTTTCAGCACTGCGAAAATCTCCATCTCCTTTAAAATGAATAATATCGTTTGAACCCGGTTTGATTTTTTCACCCTGAGTACCTGAATATTCATAATAAAAACCACTTTCAGATTCTTTAGTATTAAATAAATTTCTTTCTTGTTTTCTATAACAAGAAGCTATTAGTTTTTTTAGTCCCAATTCTTTGAAGTTTGAAGCAAAATATGTAAAAAAGTTACTGACCTTAGGATCATCACAATTACAAAAAACCACTTTCCCCTTAAAATGATCTTTGTAATTTTGTAATTCACTTTCTATATCCGAAAGCTGGGTGTAAAACTCATCACTCTTTGATTCTTTAGCCTTTTGTAATAATTTGTTTGTTGCGTTTCTTACCATAATTCAGATTGCGTTAGATAAAGAGGGACTTGTTTGTTTTTATTTACTCTTAGTTAGCTGATTAAAAATCTCACTTCCCAATACTTGAAGAGAGGTTTTTGAAATTTCAATCATAATATCAAACATTTCTTTTGTATCCCATTTTTCTCCATTACCTTGTGTATATATTGAAGCTGCTTGTAACATGATTGTTTTATCTTTATGTTTAACGAATTTATTTTTACATAAATTAGTGTTAATTGGCATTCCGTAATTTGCAGAAGTTAATCTATCTAATCTGTTTAGCATACCTGAATTATAATCGAGTTTAACCACTCTCCCATCTGGTCTTTTAATGGAAATAGTTTTAGTAAGAAAATTTGACCCTTCCAAAAATAAGATATAAGGGAAATGTGATTCGTATAACATAAAATTGGCGATTTCTGATATGTTCTTATGTGACCGTTCTATTGCGTTACCAGCAGCCATTAAGTCTTGATTGTTATTTTTGCCAACTAGATTTCATTTTTGAATGTTTTCAATGTCTTTGCCCTGATGTTTTGCTTCTGTTACAAGCAATACTCTCCAATTATCGTTATCATCTTTTACTTCAATTATCCCACCATCTGGAATAATACTTGAATTTGATACAAAAAGAGTTTGTCCTAATTCTGAATCAATTTTCTTTAATGCTTGGTTTATTTCTTGTTTTTTTATGCTTGTTCTATATCTAAAACTTAATTTAGGAAACTCTTTTTCAAGTTGCTCAATTACAAGGTGTGAAATTTCGCCAACTGTTGTATCGTGAGACTTTGCTTGATTTCCGAATATACCAACTACACCTTGAGATTCCTTATGTTGATTAGTTAACCTTTTTGATTGATTCTTTTTGGTCATATTGATATATTAAAGATTAATTATTTTTTTACATAATTTCGCCCCTTCATCGTAATAACTCTGCCCCTTGGTGTTCTCTCAATCAGTCCTATTTTTATCAGGAATGGTTCGATGACATCTTCGATAGTCGCTGCTTCCTCTCCTACCATCGCAGAGAGCGTATTGATACCGAGAGGATTGTTCCCATTTTCTCCGAGGAGTTTCAGGATTTGACGATCGATATCATCGAGACCATACTCATCGATATGAATTTCTGCGAAGAGTGATTTGAGGTCTGAGAGCTTGCCGAGTGTGTGATAATCACGGACGATTTTTGTGAGACGATTGGCGATACGAGGTGTTCCACGACTGCGTTTTGCGACTTCATGTGCTTCATCATTTCCGAGTTCGACACCGAGAATTTTTGCGGTTCTTTCGACGATTTTTGCAAGGTCAGCGTCTTCGTAGAGATCCATCTTCCACACGTTTCCGAATCTATCACGGAGTGGATGACTGAGCGATGAGAGACGAGTCGTCGCACCGATAAGCGTAAATTTTGGGAGATCCATCTTGACCGATGTCGCACCAGGGCCAGTACCGACCATGATATCGACCTGATAGTCCTCCATCGCAGAGTAGAGGATTTCTTCTATCACGGGTTTGAGTCGGTGGATTTCATCGATAAAGAGGACATCGCCCGCTTGGAGACTCGTGAGGACGGAGAGCATGTCAGCAGGCTTATCGATAGCAGGCCCAGAAGTATGGCGGAGACTTGCCCCTGTTTCAGCGGCGACGAGCATGGCGAGGGTGGTTTTACCGAGTCCTGGAGGTCCGTAAAAGAGGATATGTTCGACATTCGTATTTCTGATTTTCGCACTATCGAGAGCTACTTGGAGGTGTTTTTTTATCATCGTCTGTCCGATGTATTCTGAAAGCTTTTTTGGACGGAGAGACTCTTCCCCACTATCTTCTGTCGTGGTCACAGGTTCTATGAGTCGCTTGTGGATGTCTTTTGAAGTGTCTTTGATGGCCATGTGGTGATTATAGAGATGTTTGTTATTTTCTCAAAAGAACATATCATTTTCTCATGAAAAAACTCATTCTCCTCACCGTCGCAGATTCTTGGCATCACTTCGAAAAACCGATTTCAGAATACGAAAAACGTCTCCAAAAAGAGCTCGAAATAGTCCTCCTAAAACCCCATAGATCAGGCGAGATAGAGACGATTCGAAAACTCGATACACAAGATATGATTGCCCAACTTGAGAAATATTCTGATAGTTTTGTGGTCTTCTGTGATGTCCTTGGGAAAAGTCTCGGAGATACAAAAGTCATGAGTGTCTGGTTGAGTCAAAAAATGCAACAACATAAGAGTGTGGTCTTTGTTATCGGTGGAGCGTATGGGCTCGATATGGCTCTGATGAAATCACATGTGGATTATGTCCTCAGTTTCACGGACTGGACTCTCCCCCACTGACTCGCTGTCCTCATGCTCATCGAACAACTCTACCGCACGACCAATCTCCTCGCTGGAGGGAAATATCATCACGAATAATTAGGCAACGCGGAGTTTTTTTCGTTTTCTCGGAGTCAGCCCATCGTCATGACCTACTTTTTTGAGAGGACTTTTCTCGTGTCCATGCGGTATGTGATCTGGATGTTCTACGTGAAAATCTTTCGTATTTTTTTCGTCTCGTTCGTCCCCAGCAGCAAATGCTCCAGAACAGATCAGGCAGAGTATGAGGAGAATATAACGTATCATATAAGTATATTTTAACTTATATTTAATTATATGTCAATTTACTATTTTTTGAGAGTTTTTGAGAGCACTAGCGCCGCTCATATCATAGTCACAGAGAGAATCTGCCCCATAGTTACCCATCAAAAAAAATAACCTATTTGCACGTCTGGTGTCCTAAAAAATTCTGCAATAATTCGGAAAAAACCATAAAAACCGAGAAACCATACTCATACTTGTCCTGGATATTGAATTTTTTTCTTTCGCCACAGTAAAATGAGCATCAGTGCTATTCACTCGAGACATGCTTCAAGAAGGGGTGTGGGGAAATAAGTGACATTACCAACTGTTCTAGCAAACACACCTGTATATCATGGCATCCCCAGCAGTTCGCCATTAATCAGATTCCCAATTCTCCCAAAAAAGAGACCAATGGGCACTATCCAGACGAGCTTATCTGCTACAGTTAAAAATGGTGTATGTATTTTTCTCGAAGCAAAATACCAGGCAAGAATTACTCAGATAGCTCCACCATGAAATGACATCCCACCCTTCCAAGGCATGAGGATTTCCAAGGGATTTGATAGAAAATATCCTGCATTATAAAATACGACATACCCTATACGTCCACCCAGAATGACTCAGAGAATAGTGGCGAAAAACAATACATCTGATTCCTTGTCTGAAAACTGTTTTTGTATGAAAAAAAGCCCGATCAAAAAACTCACTGCATACATGAGTCAGTACCATGTCGGTGCGATTGTGAGTCAGAAAAGATGAAGTGTGAAAATGGTCATTGCAAGAACGATAATTTCTCTATACTTTGCCCAGAGTCTAACAAATTAAACGTATTAAACAAATTAAACGTATTAAACTTTTTCCTATGCGAATACTTATAAAAATATCAGGCGAAGCTCTCTCAAATCACACAGGCAATAATTATGATTTTGATTATCTTCAAAAAATCTGAAAAGAAATTCAAACGCTACAAAAAACCCATCAAATAGCGATAGTCTGCGGTGGATGAAATATCTGTCGTGGTGCTGAATTTGCGAAAAATGGCATATCCCCAACTGTCGGTCACGAAGTCGGCATGCTTGCCACAACGATGAATGCTCTCATTTTAGCTGATATCATCGAGAAACTTGGCACCCAAACAATTGTCTATACTGCGCGTGATCTCTCTGGAATAGGAGAAATTTTTGATGCAAAGAGGGTTAAAAGTTCTCTTGATGCAGGTGCTATCGTATTTCTCTCTGGGGGAACTGGACACCCTTATTTCTCGACAGATACCGCTTCTGTACTCCGCTCACTTGAGCTCTCCTGTGAGATGATGATAAAATGCACAAGTGTTGATGGTATCTATTCTGCTGATCCAAAAAAAGACCCAACAGCTCAAAAACTAGAATCTGTCACCTATGGCGACATTCTTACAAAAAATCTTCGCATCATGGATCAGGCATCTATAGCTCTCGCACGAGACCATGATCTCAAAATAGGAGTTTGTCACATTGACACACTCCCCTCCCTCACGTCTCTCCAAAAAGGTGATTTTTCTGGTTCCGTGATAGAGAAATAGTGTTTTACTAAGATTTAGGAGAAAATTAAAAAAGAAAGCAAGTACGAATTCTTGTTATACACAAGCCATGTATTACACTATTTTCGTTTTAATTCATCATTTTTTTCTATGAAGAAATTTTACTTTCTCGTTCCGATACTCCTCAGCATGTCAACTGAAACATACGCTATGAATACGTGAAGCGTCTTGAGGGAGATAGGTCCAGGTCCTTTTTTAGCAACTTGAGTTGGTGGTTTCATCATTTTTCTAGGAGCTGTACTGAGCTATATCGCTATATCTTATGGCATTTACCTCCTTGCAAAAAAATACGAGCCCTCTCTTCATCCAGCATGGTCATGGATTCCTGTAGCAAATGTTTATCCCGTTGTAAAAGTTTCTAAACAGCCACTTTGGTGGATTGCTGTGATTCTCTTAGCTGGTTTTGTACCAGTTGTAGGAGGAATTGTGACTCTTCTTGCCATTATCTTTATCTATCACAAAATTTCTGAACGTTGTGGTCGAGGTCCGGGAACAACTGCCCTACTTGTATTCTTCTCTGTTATTACCTTCCCTTGGCTTGGTCTCATGGTCAATAAAAAAGATACACTGCTCGCATGGATACTCGGTGTGGCAGCGATGATTGTCTCTATAACAGGCTCAGTTCTTATTGGGGCTGGGGCCCTTAGTGGAGCTTTTAAACTCAGCCAAAATCCAAAGCTCATGCAAAAAGCTCGTATGGAGATCATGAAGGAAATGAAAAATAATCCTGCTCTTCGCGAACAAATGCAGGATCTCAAATGACAGTTTGATGCCACAGTAACCCCCAGCACTACTCCTGCTGCAGTAAAAAGCACAGCTGAAGTACAATAAATTTATTATTTTTTAAATCCTCTCAGAAATGAGGGGATTTTTTTATATTTTCTCTTCCACAAAAGAAAAAATGCATATAATTCACTCAATTAGTTTTTATCGTTTTAGTCGTATGTATAACCATTCAGAAATCGAATCAAAATGGCAGAGATATTGGTCAGAACATGATACTTTTGCTTGTTTGAATCCTGAGCTCGAAAAGAGCCATAAACCAAAATTTTATGCACTGGATATGTTCCCCTACCCAAGTGGTGCAGGACTTCATGTCGGTCATCCAAAAGGATACACAGCAACAGATATTATCGCTCGTTACAAGCATGCAAAAGGATTTCACGTTCTTCATCCGATGGGCTGGGACGCATTTGGCCTCCCCGCTGAAAACTATGCCATAAAAACCGGTACACATCCAGCCATTACCACTGCTGCGAATATTAATCGATTCCGCGAACAACTCAAGAAATTTGGGTTTGCATTTGACTGGAATCGTGAGGTTGATACGACAAATCCAGAGTACTACAAATGGTCTCAGTGGATATTTTTGAAGCTCTTTGAAGCAGGTCTTGCCTATGAAAGTGATAAGCCTATCAACTTCTGTCCGAGCTGTAAGACTGGTCTTGCGAATGAAGAAGTCGTCGATGGAAAATGTGAGCGTTGCGGAACTCCTGTCGAGAAAAAAGCTATCCGTCAGTGGATACTCGCTATCACAAAATATGCAGACAGACTCCTCTCTGATATTGATCGTCTCGATTGGCCAAAAGGTATCAAAGAGATGCAGAGAAATTGGATTGGTCGCAGTGAGGGTGTGAATTTCAAAAATAAGGTGAAGGACATGGATGTCACATTTGAGAACTACAACTCTGTTCCTCAGACATATCATGCAGAGACTTTTACAGCGATAGCTCCAGAACATGCACTTGTTTATGAGCTGGTCAAATGAACTCCCCAGGAAAAAAAAGTGATGGATTTTTGTGAGAGAATAAAAACAAAAAAAGCGGCTGGAAAATTTGATTTTGAAAAAGATTTAGAGGGTATTTTTACTGGACGCTATGTTGAGAACTTTGCAGGAACAGGAAAAGATCTCCCGATTTGGGTGGCGAGTTATATTCTCGCTGATTATGGTACAGGTATCGTCAACTGTAGTGCACACGATGTTCGCGACTTTGCTTTTGCAAAAAAACACGATATCCCACTCCACCCCGTGATGTTCCCTGCTGATCCTGTCGAAGCTGAAAAAGTCCGCAATCTCGAATATTCATACGCAAAAGATGATGAAGGTGTCATGGAAGAACCCGCTCTTTTCAAAGGAAGAAAGTGGTGAGAAGTGCGTGAGGATATCATCGATTACCTCGATAAAAATGGTTTTGCTGAGAGAAAAATAAACTACAAACTCCGTGACTGGATTTTCTCTCGTCAGCGCTACTGGGGTGAGCCAATTCCTCTTATTCATATCCGTGATGAAGACAAAGAATCACTTCCAAAAACAAAAAATGAGGACTGCTGGCTCGATGGCGATATGCTCAAAAAATGAGATAAAACACTCGGGAAAATCACTCGAGGTATTTCTGATTGGCTTTTACCAGATTGGGATTTACCGCTCAAACTCCCCGAAGTAGAAAAATACGAACCATCAGGTGATGGAGAGTCTCCTCTTGCCACAATCCCCTCTTGGGTACATGTACAGCTCGGAAAAAATCTCTCAGGATATCGTGAGACAAATACGATGCCTCAATGGGCTGGTTCTTGCTGGTACTATCTCCGTTTTATGGATCCGACCAATAGTGATGCTATCGTCGACCCTGCTGTTGTGAAATATTGGGGGGAAGTTGATAGTTATATTGGTGGCGCAGAGCACGCAGTTCTCCATCTTCTCTATGCACGTTTCTGGCACAAATTCCTCTTTGATATTGGTGTAGCCCCAACAGATGAACCATTTTTCAGGCTCCGTAATGTAGGACTCATCCTCTGACCAGATGGTAATAAAATGAGTAAATCAAAAGGCAATGTCATCAATCCCGATGACGTCATCTCTGAATATGGTGCTGATACGCTCCGTCTCTATGAGATGAGTATGGCTGATTTTTCTGATGTCGCTCCATGGAACACGAAGGCTATCGTCGGAAGCTATCGTCTGCTCGATAAAATCTATCGACTCTTCACGACTGATATAGAAACAACAGAATACAAATCATGGACAACAGATGATAATCTCCGTGCAGCAAAAATGATGCACAAGACAATCAAAAAAGTCGGAGAAGATATCGAAAATATGAAATTTAATACCGCGATTGCGGCCATCAATATCATGGTTAATGAAGGTATACCGACCGACCCAGAACAAGCACACGAATGGAAATCTGTTCTTGTCCGCCTTCTCCAGCCATTTGCGCCACATATGGCAGAAGAATGTTGGTCGCTACTCGGTAATGAAGATTCTATTTATGGAGCAGAATGGCCAGACTATATCCCTGCGATGACTATCGACGATGAAGTACAGATAGCTATCCAGATTGGAGGAAAACTCAGAGGTACGTATCCATTTTTACGTGGCGTCACCGCTGAGGAAGTACGCATGACAGTCGAAAACAAACCAGAAATTGCAAAATGGCTCGAAGATGTCACAGTCGTCAAAGAAGTCTTTATTCCGAATAAAATTCTTAATATCGTCATAAAATAAATGATTATCCCAAATCCATGACATATTGACTCAATCATATCGAGTCTACGACATGGTGGAGCAAATGCTCTTCACGTTCTTTCTGATTTTGACCGAACCCTCACCTATGGAACAGTTGGAGGGATAAAAACACCTTCCCTCATATCGCTTTTACGGGATGGCAAACATCTGAGTCATGACTACCCTTCCAGAGCACTCTCGTTGTTTGATAAATATCACTCTATAGAAATACATCCAGATATGACTATTGAAGAGAAAAAACCTCTTATGAAAATCTGGTGGTACGAACATTTTTCACTTATGATTGAGTGTGGATTAAACAAAGACGATGTATTTGATGTTATAAAAAAAAGTCACCTCAAACTCAGAAACTATGTCGATGTCACACTTCAAACGCTCAAGAACAATGGCATACCTTTTCTTATTATTTCTGCAGGAGCTATTGGCGAAGCCATTCCTCTCTTTCTCTCATCTCAATGACTCGATTTTCCAAATATCTCCTATATCTGTAACCATTTTGATTGGGACGAAAAAGGCTATGCGAAAGCAATTCGTGAACCTATCATTCATATTTTTAATAAAGATGAGGCAACTATTCGAGAATTACCGTCTATTCATGATCGTATTGCAAAGAGGAAAAATATCATACTCATCGGTGACAGTCTCTGAGATTTAGGCATGTCAAATGGCTACGAATATGACGTTCTTCTTAAAATTGGTTTCCTCAATTCTGAAGATGGGGCAATGAAGAACGATTTTATGAAAAATTTTGATATTATTATTGAGTGAGACGGTGATTTTTCATTTGTGAAAGAATGCCTCGAGAATATACTCAGCTAAAATATATGCTTTCTCTCGTTTCCACTCCTATCTGAAATCTCGAAGATATTACGCTCAGAGCCATACGAACCCTCAAAGAAGCTGATCTTATTGTCTGTGAAGACACTCGTCATAGTGGAAGCCTTTTGAAACATTTCGAAATCTCAAAACCACTACAAAGCTTCCACAGTCATAGTACTCGAGAGCAAGCAGCAAAACTCATGGAAAGAGGAAAGAATGAAAAAATTGCCTATATTTCTGATGCGGGTACACCCGGCATCTCTGATCCAGCTTACCTTCTGGTACAAGAAGCAATAAAACAAGAAGTGAAAATCGAAATTATCCCTGGAGCAAATGCTGCTCTTACTGGTCTCGTCGGCTCTGGTCTTCACATGCATGATTTTCGCTTCCTAGGCTTTCTGCCACTCAAAAAAGGTCGTCAAACACTCATGAAGGAACTCGCTGAAAAAGAGTACACAGCCATTATTTATGAATCACCTCACCGCATAGAAAAAACTCTCTCCGAACTCACAAAGATATTTGGCGAAGAACATCCTGCTTGTGTCGCACGAGAGCTGACAAAAATATATGAGACATATCACCGGTGACCACTCTCCGAGCTCTATGAACAAGCAAAAAAATGAGCATTCCGATGAGAAATAGTCGTTCTCTTCTAAGCATATGTTTCAAAAAATCACACCTTACATCATCCTCATCCAGATCTGTCTATGACTTTTTCATGCAGGAATGGGTATAGAAAGTTGGAGACATTTCTGAGTCTATGACTCACAGACCATTTTTATCCTCTGTCTAAGCATAGGGACACTCGCAGTCTACCTTAGACTTAAAAATTTATTACCAGGAGAGAGATCATTTAAGATTATTTTTGAACATGCTATACTTATTGGCATGATTATGTGGCTTTTCTATAGTCCATGGGGGGAATGATGGGACATTTTTATAATTATTTTCACAAGCATTAATACGGCAATTCTTCTATTTATTATGATTTTTGAATCTCAGTTTCACACACTCTACGGTGCATGAAATTGGTGAATACCTGATTTTTTTTGGAAACTCGGATGATTTCTGACACTTATAAACACAGTGACCATTCCTCTCGTTTTTATACTTTCTCATGAAAATCTCTCGAGTATATGGGTATTTTTTGGCATAAACTGGGTCTTTCTCTGGAAAGAAGAGCTCTAAATATTGCTAACCGTATTTTTTGCCCTCTACGCTTGCATTGGAAGAACAAATATGGTAAATTGTGGAGGAAATGGAACCAGTTATACAAAATATTCCGTCCACTCCACCTACACCAGTAGCCCCATTGGCTGCTCCAGTAAAAGGAAAAACAGCACTCCCTTATAAAAAAATATTACTATTCGGAGGGATTCTTTTGGCTGCGATACTTCCTGTGATATTTTTTGTATCTTCCCTCAAAGACACAGATACGGATATTACCCGCATAGCACACCTATCTCTCACAAAGGAACGAATAGATGATGCTATACGAAGAGGAGTAAACATACCTCTCCCCACAAATGCTCTAGAATTGACGTTTTGAGAGGTAAAAATGGGTTATCAGGGGAGGGCTGGAAAAGATTTATTTCTTGCATTAGGAATGGAGTTTCTAAAAGATCCGGAAAATGGCGAAATGTACCATTACTTCATCCGACCAGACACAAAAGAATACGAAATTGTCGCTCTCTTGAATGATAGCAAATACGCAAACTTCAAGGTCGGTGACACCCCTGCCTATTCACTCGGCTCTTCAAAATGACACGTCCTCATCATCAATTCTGGTAAAAATAAGTGACAACTGGTAAGCTCAATACTCAAAAATGCTCAAAAAGTAGACTTAGGAAATGAACAAAAAAGGTCTCAAATAGGCTGGCAAGCTCAAAAAAGCTGTAGAGAAATCCTCGAAAAACAACCAGATGCTACATCTGGAAAGTATGTTATAGAAATGGATGAGAAACTTCTGACCGTTTACTGTGATATGAAAACGGCTGGCGGAGGCTGGACACTTTTTTATGCAAATAACGGACACTCTAGCTCTGAAATAAAAATGTCCTATGTTGATATGCGAGATGCTCTAGAAAAAACGCCGATAGATAACATAGCAGACTACGACAACCCAAATATTGCTGGACTGTTAAACTATAAATATTTTACCGAACAAGGATCAAAAGAAATTCTCATTAGAAATAGAACTGGAGACCCTACAAAATGGGTACGTTTTTCTTTTACAACATCAAATTCTCTCAATTGGGCACTAGGAGAAAGGGTCTTAGGAAAAACAAATAAAGGCTGTATGCATATCCCCTGAGATGCAACCTGGAGCATCGTCAATCAAGATGGAAAAATAAAATATGACGGTCTCAATTCTATCATGACTAACCATGGAACGAGCTGGTGAGTAAGTCATGAAAATTTCTGGTGCAATGAATACATCGGAAATGCCAACCCTCAGATAGCATTTTACACATCAACTGACGTAAATGATGGTGGCCGAACTCGTGGTACCGATGGTGTCGGTGGAGCTTGGGGTGGCGAAAATGAATATAGATATTTTATCCGATAGATATGAAAAAATGAATCTTATTCCTATTTTTTCTCTGATTATTTTGGGGGCTATTTCTGCTTTGAAAAAATCACCAAATGCCTCTCTGATATGATCATGGGGCTTATAAAGAATTTATAGAGTCAATAACAAACGGGAAGGATTATTACTCCCTGAGACCTTACTTGCAATGACAATTTGAACCATTCTCTTCGGCATTTTTGTACTACATAGGTACGGCCATGCCAGCACGATATATTCTGACTTGGTTTTATGCGATTATATATCTCGGTATCGCACTCTGGTTTTTATTTATAGGAAAAAGAAAGAATAAATACACACCGTCTTCTTACGTAGGACTTGGTCTTGTGTTTTTTTCTGTCATCCTCTACAAGGTTATGTGGTGGTGATTTGGGAAAGAGCTCATAGCGACTTTTTTACTTTTATGAGCTATTCGACATCATCGAAAAATATTTATTGCTGGGATCTTCATGGCAGCATGTATCGCTCTTCATAGGCTCACGGGTTTTATAGGACTGCTCTATCTCACCTCTCTTTTTATCCAAAAATCGAACTGAAAAAAATATGCATGGTTACTCTTTTTTTCAACTATCTTTGGGGGCATGACATATTTTTGGACATGGGGAAAGCATGTTACTCCATTTTTATCTACAAAATTAACAACTTACATGTTTTATAGCGGCTCCTATGGTACACTTTTTACAGAGTGAAGATTTTGGGCCTTTGAATCATTTGCCTTATTGTGTGTCTTCTTTGGGCTCATATCAGCATGGATCAAGAAAAAAAATATCATACTCAATAAAAGTCACTGAGTGTTATTTTGAGTTATTGCTCTGATGGTGGTCCTTCGATGTATAGCACATACCCGAATGGAAGCTTTCTTTGACCTCACTTTAATCCTCTTATCTTCCCAGATACTCCCTCAGATTTTCTCTAAAAAAACACTTGTATATATAGTCTGAATACAGGCTCTGCTGTGGGGTTCTCATCTCAATTTTTATCACACGCCAGGCATTACTGAGCCAGAACTCAAGAATATAGAAGCCATACAGAAATATATCCCAAAAAACTCAAAAATATTTGCCCTGAATGCTGTATATATGCCTTGGTTGCAATGATACAGCGGTATTGAAATCCTTGCCCCTTATATAGCTGGATATACCAAAAATAATTGAACTTCTCTTTCCTATATCATGCAGAGCAAAAAAGAGCTCTGTGGCTTTCTCAAAAAAATGCCAAAAAATACATATCTTTTTGTATGAGAGAAGGAGAGATTTTATCCTGCAATTGAAGAAAATAATTGTCTCAATGAAGTCATCTATATCAATAAAAAATCCCGTGTATTTACACTCAATACTGATTATAGAGAAGAATCCCCGCCCCAACAATTGCAGCAGTCTCAGAACGTAAAATGTTCTCGTTAAAAGACCAAAGGATAAGATCATTTTTGTGGAGAAAAGTATTTTCCCCAGGAGACCATCCGCCTTCTGGTCATATCCATAGGGCGACTTGATCATTTTTTTTGATGAGATTTTCAATATGAGAATGTCCTACTTGATGGGCAAAAATATGTCTCGTTGATGATAATTCTGGGAGGATTTCTGATATATTTTTTGGACTATAGAGTATATCAAGTGGTTCATTGCCACCAGACTGCTCTAATGCCTCTCTTGATATACTGGAAAGTCTTAACTGTTTTTGTTCTGACAAGTCCCGTATCTGGGAGTGCTCACTGGGGAAAAAAGTCAGCTTTTTGATACCTATTTCTACGAGTTTTTGTACTATGATTTCCATAGTAGAAATTTTATTTGGATACGCCTGGAAAACATGAAGGTTAGATATGTTTTTTGATATCACCGATTCTAATTCTTCTTTTTTTTCTAGTACCATTTCATTCCTCTTAATCTCAATTACCTCATAAACGACGTCACACCCTCACGACACAAAAAAAATCATCCTTTCGCCCTTTTTAGCGCGAAAAACGTGAGTTATTTGATGGAACAAATCACCCTGTGGGATTCTCAGTTTGGAACCAAGTGGGGAAGAAATAAGAAAACGATGCATAAAAAAATCCCACTCATATTGAGCGGGATTCTCTTTTAGTCAATATTTTCTTACGAAGCAGCGTTCTCTGACTTTTTGATTTTGAGGAGCTCAAGTTCAAAGTTGAGTGCTTTTCCTGCAAGTGGATGAGGGTTTTTGACCTTCAATGTGACATCTTTATCAGTCTTGGAAATGATTTCCTGTTTCTGCTTGATATCAACAGAGACATTTTTTCCATCTATTTTTGTGACAGTTATATCGCTTCCATCAGGAGCAACTCCATGGAGACCGACTACTATTTTTTTACCGTAGAAAATAGCTTTTGGATCATTGATTGCGACCAATACATCATCTCCAGTTATTGAGAGGATTTTGAGGCTTGCCTCACCGAGTTTTTTCTCTATACCAACTGTCAATGCGCTAAATGTCTTTTCAGCTTGAGCTTTTGGAATTTTTTGTTCGACAGTTCCGATGAGAACATTTGCTGGAACCGTCTGAGAGATGACGTCTTTGAATTGAGCGAGAGGAACTGTTTCTTGTGTGTATTCTTCACCATAAGCATCCTTTGGCTCGATTCTAATTTTCTTTTTTTCACCAACTTTCATAGTAATAACTGCATCTTCAAATCCTTTGATGACACCATGTCGACCAATTGTGAATTCGAGAGGAACATGCCCTGGCTTGAGAGAAGAATCAAATTCAGTTCCATCATCAAGAGTGCCTACATAGTTTACAGAAACTACATCGCCATCTTTTGGTGAAGGATTGCTAGATAAAAATGGTATCTTGAAACTACAGCTCGCGAGAAGCACAGAGACGAGGAGTATTCATAAGGCTTTTTTCATAGAAAAAATGAGAATAAATAGAAAGTATCCGAATTATATAGAAATATATTTATATTAAAATAACTTTACTTGATTTTATGGCTTTTGCGTGGTGAAATGTTCCTACTCTCCCGTCTTTTCCAAAATCAATATTTCCCGTCATACATATTGACCCGGTCTCATGTGATGAACATATCTCTTACTTGAACGACAAAGATGGCTAACTTTCCATGCAGTAGAAAAATCCTCAAAAAGTGGCATGTAAATGACCTCTTTGCCTACATTCCAAAATGGCATACAACAAACAAGACTTCGTATTTTTTTGTTTTCGTACGACGATCTAAAAAAATTACCATAGAGCTCTGTGAGCTGCTTTCTTTCTTGTAAAACAGCACTATGGTTTATGGTGCTCAATGAGAAATTTTTTCCGAGCATTCCTTCAGTCACTATGACTGTATTTTTAGAGAGCTCTCTGGCATCTAATTTTTGTGCATCTTGGGAAAATATTTCAGCAGATATGTCTTTATTTTCGATAGTCTGAGCTATATTTTTCTGAGTCGTCATAACCATATCCTGAGACAAATCAGAACCTAGAAGAGATGTATAGCCTCCATGGAGAGCTTCTATCAAGGTCGTTCCGAGACCACAAAATGGATCCCAAACCGCATAAGCCCTGTCCCCATGAGTCGCGAAATTGAGCATCATCTGTGCGAGCTTTGGTGGCATCATCCCCACTACCATTGATCTGTCGCGATTGATATCCCTCTCCGAATAAGCTTCTATATCCTGTATCCAGACTGTTCGAGCAACACAAAATCACTCTCTCTCTGGTACTACAATCAATTCGACTCATTGTGTGATGAGTTTTTCATGAATAGTTGTCGCTGTTTTTATGCGTCAGTTTTCATGTTGTACGACACGTATCGAGGCTCATTGTTCCTTGAGAACATCCTTTATTTTAAAAACCATTTTTGAGAGTGACGGTACAAAAGAATCTACCCCAACTCTCAATTTTTTCCCTTCTGATGTGAAGGCTTTAACTATATCTACACAAAAAGAATGAATTCAATTTTTCTTGATATCTTTCCCTATTATTTCACCTATTTTAATGGTACCTCCGAGACATTTGATCTGCATCATTACCTCAACCTCCGAGCATGAAAAAAAGGCAAAATTTCAAGAACGCACAACACTTGTACCAAAAAGGCTAACAAGCTCCGAAAAGGATAAATCTGGTTCTCGGCCAAGGACAAAAATATAGTCTTTCATGTCTGAATAGTAGAGATTTTTCCCATATTACAAAAAAATCCTCCCCGAAGGGAGGATTTTTTATCGAAAAATCAATTAGATTGACTCTTTGAAAGTCTTTCCTGACTTGAAAGAAGGAGATTTGCTAGCAGAAATCTTGATCTTCTGTTTAGGATTCTGAGGATTGACACCCATGCGAGCCTTGCGGTGTGCAACACGGAATGTACCAAAACCAGTAATACCAACAGTGTCACCCTTTTTGAGGGCTTTTGTAACGACGTCGATGAACGCCTTGAGAGACTTCGCAGCAGCATCCTGAGAGAGGCCTGCAGCAGTAGCGATAGCCTTGATAAGGTCCTGTTTTTTCATATAAAGAAAGGGTTAAGAAATACAAGGACATGTGAAGACTATCGATACAAAAACAAAATGCAAGCGCCAAAAGACCGTTTTGAAGGGAAAAATGCATTTTTTCACTTTACAAAAATAACAAAAATGTTATGAAATACAGAAAAATGCTCCTGAAAGTTGAAAAGAGGTAAAAAAAAGGGTATTCTAATAAAGAAGTTATGACTACCCAATCCCACACTACCCTCCTCGATATACTCACTCGACCTGTTACGGGCGATATCGGTATTCAGGAAAATACATGAAAACACTCAAGTACGCCAAGTATTCAAGAGAATAGAAAGAATATATCTATTGGTGGCAATCACGAGGCATTACCAGAATATGATAATGGCAAGGTGACTCCTGAGGATATAAAAGAATGAGAAAGGATATATCACGAAGCTCTCGCTTATATAAAGGATGCCATTGCTCCTGCTATGGTCAAAGTCACACCGCAGGATATCCAAATCAATGATACTATATGTAAGACACTCTTTACCTATGCATATCCAGACTTTCTCGAAGGTAACTGGCTCTCCCCTCTCATAAACTGGGACAGCAAATTCGATGTCTCCATGTTTATCTACCCTACTGATGCTCAGCAGGTCATGAAGTATCTCCGTCGTCGTCTCACAGAACTCCAATCTGAAAAATATCTCAATCAAGAACGAGGTCTCACAGCAAATCCATATACTGACGCCCAATTAGAAGATGTAGAAGAACTGCGAACCCTCCTCACTCGTGGATCTGAGAAGTATTTCCACTTCTCTATCTACATAACACTCTATGCGGATGATCGTGATAAACTCACTAAACTCACGAACGATATACAGAATATGCTTCACGGACGTAATATCCTCACAAAAACAGCACTTCTCCGTGCAGAGCAAGGCTTCACAGCGACGGCTCCATTTTGTCGAGATGAGGTATCAGTCTATCGAAACATCTCTACTCGTGGTCTCTCGACGACTTTTCCATTTACTTCTGCGACACTTTCTCAGGATGACGGAGTACTCTATGGTATCAATACACACAATAACTCTCTTATCATCTACGACCGATTCAGAACTGAAAATGCAAACATGGTCGTCCTCGCGAAGTCATGAGGAGGTAAATCTTTCGCTGTCAAACTCGAGATACTCCGTAGTCTCATGCTCGGAGATGATGTCATCGTCATCGATCCCGAAAATGAATACAAGGCGCTCGTAAATACTGTTGGTGGAAGTTATTTGAATGTGAGCATCAATGCAACTCAACGTATCAATCCTTTTGACCTCCCTCTTCCATTTAAGGATTACGAGAGTCATCCCGGAGATCTCCTTAGAGGTGGTATTATTAGCCTTATCGGTCTTTTCAAGCTCATGCTCGGGGTCATCAGTCCAAATGAAGAAGCAATACTCGAAAAAGCACTCGTCACCGCTTACAGCCTCAAGGGTATAACATTTGATGATGATGATATCACAGGAAAAGAAATTCCCGTCATGTCTGATCTCCTCTCAGTCGTCGAAACCATGGAGGGAGCAAAAGAACTCGCTCAGCGACTCGAAAAATATGTCAGCGGTGTCTTCGGTGGCCTCTTTACTCAGCGCACAAATATCACTCTCGGGGAAGGTCTCCAAGTCTACTCAGTCCGAGATCTCGATGAGCAGCTCCGCCCTATCGCCATGTATATTATCCTCTCCTATATATGGAATGTCGTCCGATCATCGAATCGTAAACGTCTTCTCGTCGTGGACGAAGCCTGGAATATCATGCAATACGAAGACAGTGGAAAATTTCTCCACGGTCTCGTCAAGCGTGCTCGTAAATACCACCTCGGAGTTACGACAATTACACAGGATGTAGAAGACTTTATCGGTAGTGAAAATGGCAAAGCTATCGTCTCAAACTCATCTCTCCAGCTCCTCATGAAACAATCTCCATCATCAATTGATGCGATGCAAAATGTGTTTAAGCTCACAGAACAGGAAAAATACATCCTCCTCAATGCCCCCGTCGGACAAGGTCTCTTCTTTGCTGGTACGGAACACGTCGGTATTCAGATACTTGCGAGTTACTTTGAAGAAAAAGTCATCACTACTGGTCTCTAGTTTCAATCAAAAGCTTTGAACTCTTCCATATCTCTGGCTCAAAAGCAGGGATAATAACTATTTTTGGATGGAGATCATTTTCTGTGAGAAATTTCTCAAGCCTCTCATCATTGAAAGATCTCTGATCATATCCGAAGCAGAGAATGTCGGGCTTAAGTTCTGCTATCACCTCAAACGGAGATTTTTTTGATCCAAATAATGCTTGAGAAGGTATACCAGATTTTTCCACATTATTTCGTCGTACTTCCTCATTTTCTCGTGGAGGACGTCATTTTATACGGGTCACCGTGACATCCCGAGCAACGATAGTTATAAGCGTATCACCTAATTTTCGCGCCTCAGAGAGATAATATTCATGACCTGGGTGAAACATATCAAACGTGCCAAAAGTCATCACGGTTATTCTCTCTTTTTCCATGAATCCGATTAATTCTTATGCTCTATATCCATACCAGGAGAAGAACGACGATGTCATTTTTGTTTTGAGGGATTTTCTTTTTGAAATTCTGAATCGAGTCTGAAAAATTCATCTTCAAAAACTTGTTCAAAAATAGTTTTCTGAGGCCGAAGAAGGAGATACACAAATATACCGAGTGGAGTGAAAAAAAGAACGAGCAAAATACTCACAATCTGGAAAATAAGAGACTTTGTTCTATTGGTCACATCACGTACGACCCATACCACGAGACAGAACCAAACAACGAAGAAATATATCACCACACCCCTGACGATCATATCTGGATTGATCCACGTGAGAATCTGAGAAGTGAGGAGAGAATTCATATAAAACGATTATAGATAAAATACTTTACAGACAACTTTTTTTTCATAGACTGTGTTTCCAATGAAGTGAACACATCACAACATTGCAGAGAAGTGACACAACCTCACAAATTTTCTATTCCCTGTTTTCTAATCCCCTGTTCAGGGGATTTTTTTTATCTATTTTTTATGCCCCTTACTTCAAGATTCAATGAACTCATTGAACAATTAGATTTACCACAAGCAGCATGGCATTTAAATCGAACAAATTCATGAACTGAAAAGCATGCAACTTCTAAAGAAATACAAAGAGGTAGAAAAAAAATTCTTGATTTAGTAAGCAATAAAAATGGTTCCGTGCAAAAAATACTAGAGCGAACTGAACAAAAATTAAAAAATATGGAACCTTGGGAAGCGCTTCTCCAAAGAAGACAGGAAGCCACTCTAGCATCTTGGGGAAAGCCAGTTACAGATACAGAATGAGCAACAGAATATACCGATACTATAAATAAGATAAAACAAAGGGCGCTTCTTGAAAAGATTAAAAAACAGGCTGAATTAATTTTAAATGGATGATTTGAAGTAATTCAGTGATGACTAAGCAAACATGAAAAAAGTACAGAAGGTTCAAAAAAAATACCCCTCATTATCGGTCAGGTAACGGCTTTACAGGATGCAGCTTAATTATTTTTCCTCCACTCCTTTATCTTTTTTGGATCTCCGGAAAGTAATACGTCAGGGACCTTATACCCCATAAAATCAAATGGTCGCGTATATTGTGGATATTCGGGCTTTCCTTCGAGCGCTTCAGAAAAAGATTCTTCGTGCAGGGATTTATCATTTCCGACAACTCCTGGGATAAGTCTCACGACCGCATCGATAAATACCATAGCAGCTAATTCCCCGCTACTGACGACAAAATCACCAATCGAATACTGCTCAAAAGAAAACATCTCAAAAACTCGATGATCGACACCTTCATAATGCCCGCAGAGAATAATTATTTCACTTTCTCTTAACTCCTCTGAGAGCTGCTCGATTTTTGCTTGCTTGAGTCTCTCGCCTCGTGGTCCGAGATAGATTTTTTTCATGACATTTTCTGGATCGATACTCGTGATAGCTCGATACATTGGTTCTATCTCAATAAGAGCACCTGCTCAGCCACCATAAGGTTTATCATCGACACGATGCTGTGCTTGAAGAGAAAAATCACCAAGATTATAAAATATAGGTTCAAAAAGACCCTTTTCTCGGGCTATGCGCATAATACTCGAATCAAAATACGAGGTAAATGCTCCAGTAAAGTTCGTTATTATATGGATTTTCATCATGAGTTAGTCTACTTTATCTCTATTTGTATGCAAGCCAAAAAGATTTACACCTTTGCATTGCTGGATTCCAAGACGCTCGCATAAATATTTCCCGCACTCCCCTGTTCTTGAAATATAAGTTCTTTCACAAATTGTTTTCGTGTATCTGGATTTGAAAGATCTAGTGGACTGGTCGGCGACACACCCATCCTCTGAGCTATTTCTCGAGCAGCATTGTTCCCCATGGTATTGGCTGCCGTATTATCTTGAGTCCAACCTACAGAAGTGTCAGCAATCATAGATTGAATAGTATTGAGCCCGTGTTCTTTTTGCTTATAGAGCAAAAGACGTATACCTGAAATCATGCCAGCTTCTGGCGTCGAAAATGCTATCTGTGGATTTCCTTGATCCGTATGGACTGATTGCCCCACTACCCCCTCGAAGAGTTTTCTCTGAAGAGGACTTCCTGTAAATTTGATATTAAGTGGGTTATTTACTCTCATGCCCATAGGAACGGATTCTGGTGATTTACCACTTTTTGCAAGAAAATCTTTTGACGGATAAGCATCTGGACCTATCGGAGTGCTTGGAAATGCTTCATTTCCGGAATTTGCTAAATTTCATATTTTATTATTTCATCCAGCGGAAGCAGTAGTGCCTTGTTCAAGAGTTCTATATTCAGCAACTTTGTCACGAGAAACGTTGTGAGAAATACATACCGAATTACTCTGATTCCCTCCGAGTATATCTACGCTTCCATCAGAATTGACCTTATCGACAAAACCGATATGTCTCCCTGATCATCCAGAACGATAAATCAAGACAATATCTCATTGTTTTGGCGTATCTGTATGACGACCAATTTTATGCCCATCTGCAGCCGATGCCGTCGGCGATCCTATTTGTGAGCTATTAAATCACATATCATGACGGAGGATATACTGAACAAAGGACATACACCACGGTGTACCTGGCCCAGCATTCAGCCCAGCAGCAGCATGCATTTGACGAATAAGGTCTGGACTATTTGATTCATTTTTTCCCATATACTTTTTTGCTGCTTCGTAGATGGCACTTGATGATGCATTTTCTACTCATTTGCCTTCGATAGGGGTCGTTCTGCCTTCGCCATACTTTTCATCACCATGAGCCCCTTCTTGATTTTTGAGATATTCTCTCCAAAAATCTCCAGCCTTACCAGGGAACATCGCACCAAAAGGGGCAAATATATCAGCTAAAAATCGTATAAATGGTGAGAGCTGACTGCGTGAAATGTGTTGAATAGATGTTTCAACCTTGCTACCATCAACCCCTGTTGCTTTTTGAAATTCATCTTTGATGGATTTCCTAAACTCAGCCATTTCTTCTGGGGTTGCAGTTTTTGGATCAGGAATTTTTTTCAAAGCCACTGAATCCTGAAACAATGTCATCATAGCATCCCTACTCTTTTTGAGATCATGCTTATCTCACAATATAAAATCTCGAGAACAGATGAGATCCATATATGAGCCACCGAGAATATCTTTTAATCATTTAAAATGCTCTAAATCGATAAGCCCCTCTGCTGACTTATGTATCGCCTGATATTCTGCAACATTTGCCTCTATGACCTTTACGAGCTCCTTTCCGAGCTGACTCGTCGGAGTGATACCTGTCATGAGCATACCATTTTCCTGAACCAAGTGAACGAAGTTTTCGAGCAATTTTGGATCTTTTTTTGCTGCTTCAAAAAATGTTTTTTGAACTAGGAGTTCTGCCGGTTGTCCTTTTATAAATTCAGTAATGCCCGGATTTGTTTTTTCGAGGTCGGTAAGTTTTTTTGCATCTTTGAGATCAGTGGATGAAAAATTACTCAGAGCTTTGACATATTCTGAAGCCATATGCAATCGGACAACATCGGCCTGCTCAGCAGTCAATGGTTTCGAAACATCTATATCTTTTCCATCCGGACCAGTAAGTCACTTTAATGCTTTCTCCTTTGCCTCTTTTGACAATACATCAATCTTCTCCTTCGGTATGCGGCCCGCTATTGATGCAATATGAATAGATCCCCTATTCTGAGTATCCAAACCGTCAATATCAATGTGTTCCAATACGTCTTGCATTTCTGCTGTATGTTTTTCTTTGAGTGCCTTGAGAGCTTCCTGTTCGGCCTGTTCAGTAGCTTTTTCTGCATCTTTGATGCTTCAATTTGGTTTTTCAGTTTTTTTATCTTTTTTTTCTGGTTTTGGATCTGCTTTATCAAATTCTTTCCCTATTTCCTTGTCAGTCTTTTTTTTCTCTGAATACTCACCCCTTTTCTGTTCAAGGTTTTTCTTAGTCGCAGTGAATTGCTCTTGTTTTTTTTCCTTATTTTTAATAGAGTCTGGGGCTTTTTCCTTCGATGCCTCTTTGGCATCGATTTTTTTTGCCACTTTTTCTGCTGGCTCAGCCGGCTTTTGTGATTCTTGATTAACCATATACCTATGCTACCATTTTCTCTCCAGTATTGCAAATATATTAGGCGATATTTCTGTATCAAAGTATTTGACGAATTTCTTCTTTTACTGAGACCTCTCATTGTTCACCCTGATTCCCGCCGATAATGATGGGATTACCGGATGGTGCAAAACCAAGAAAAAACCCTATATGACCACCCTCACCCCTCTGAACTATAAGGAGATCTCCTGGTTGCGGTTTTTGAGTCGGCGTGCCCATCTTTAAACCATCTTGAGCCCATGCCGTTGGACGATAATTTGGATTACCGAGTTCCTTGAGTACGTGCTGTACAAATGACATGCACCATGCCGTTTCTGGCCCGCACCCATTCTTCCCAGCTGATGTATGAAATTGAGCCACTTTGTCTGGTGAAGTCTTCTGATTCACTCATAAATACGATTTTACTCTATCGATTATTTTTCTTTTTTCCGGAGGAATATCTGCTAGCAATTTTTCGATGATTTTTGGGTCAATTTTTTCTCATTTTTCTGTAATTTCTCGTGCTTTTTCCTTTTTTCATGGACCGTCCATGTATCATAATATTTTTTTTGCTTCCCTTTCTGACTCGATTTTTTCCTGATCAGATTTGAGAAACTCACTTTTCTTTGCTTCCGTTTTTTGGCCAAATAAACGAGCATCCCTCTTTTCTCACTGAGGTTGAATTTTTAGCACATCAATGGAATTACTCTTCTCGAAAGTCATGCATATATTTTATTTTATTTTAAGAAAAACTGCAAATACAAGTTGCAAAAAGAGAAAACTTCGCGAATATGCTCTCAAATATCCTAATATTTCACTATGAATCTCGGTATTGTCGGACTTCCAAATGTCGGTAAATCAACCCTGTTTAATGCCCTCACGAAGAGTTATGCTGCAGAGGCAGCCAATTTCCCTTTTTGTACTATTGAGCCTAATACTGGTATCGTCAATGTACAGGATGAGAGACTTACTGCGCTCGCAAACACTATTCACTCAAATAAAATAGTACCTGCAGCCGTCGAGTTCGTCGATATTGCTGGTATCGTCCGTGGAGCCAGTACTGGTGAAGGGCTTGGAAATAAATTTCTCGCAAATATCCGTGAAGTGGATGCTATACTCCAGGTCGTTCGTGTCTTTGAAGACGGCGACGTTCATCATGTCGATGGAAGTGTTGATCCAAAAAGAGATATCGAGATTATTAATGCCGAACTCATAATCGCAGATCTCGATACTCTCACAAAACGCAAGGATGGGGATGTTGCGAAAAAAGCCCGAAGTGGTGATAAAGACGCCATAAAACTCCTCGGAATCTATGAGAGAATCCATGAAGCATTAAATCAGGGGAAACTCGCTATCCAAGTGGAGCTCAACGATGATGAAAAAAAGCTCGTAAACGATCTCCACCTTCTCACCATGAAGCCCTTTATCTATGCAGCAAATGTTAATGAATCCGATCTCAAGATGGATGAAAAAACTCTCAGAGAAAAAATAGGCATGACTGATCCAAAAATCCCCGTGGTTCCAATCTGTGCAAAGATTGAGATGGAAATGATGGAATTTGGCCCGGAAGACCGAGCGATGTTTCTCGCCGATTTAGGACTTACGAGGAATCCCGTGGATGAACTGATCAAGACTTGTTTTTCTACACTCGGACTTCAGTATTTCTTCACAGTCGGTGAGGTCGAAGCACGTGCATGGACTATCCATAAATGAGACAGGGCACCTCAAGCAGCTGGTAAAATCCACTCTGATTTTGAAAATAAATTTATCAAAGCTGAAACGGCGAATTGGAAGGATCTCGTCGATAATGGTGGATGGGCTGGTGCGCGCGAAAAAGGCCTTGTCCGAATGGAAGGAAAAGACTATGTCATGCAGGATGGTGACACAGTGGTGTTTAAATTCTGAGGTTAGATATGATGGTGTGACTTCAGCTCAACTGCGATTTTTGCGATTCTTCAATTGATCAGCCAGGAGGTCTTTTAAGTACGCCAATCGAATGAAGCAAAAATGAACATTTAAAACAACACATCTGCTTTTCCTGTTCACAAAGGGCTAATAAAGTTCTCAACTTAAATGAATTATGAACTTGAAATGCTGGGATTTATTGGTCTCCGCCTATTAATCCCTGATTTTGGAATATACATATAAGAATGCTCACTTGAGAAGAATTAGCCTTTCTGAAAGCTGAATTGAAAAAGACTTAACAATCCAAAAAACCTCTCATTTCTGAGAGGTTTTCTATTAAAGACAAATGGAGACTATTTGATTTCGCAAGTAGCACCAACTTCTTTGAATTTAGCGACGATTTCTTCCGCTTCTTTCTTCTCGATGTTTTCCTTGATGTTTCCACCAGCTTCAGAGAGAGCCTTAGCTTCTCCGAGACCGAGGCCAGTAAATTCTCGGACGAGTTTGATAACTCCGATCTTATTAGATCCACAGTCCTTGAGAACAACTGAAACTGTACCACCTTCTTCTTCAGCTGGAGCAGCAGCACCAGCAGCAGCTACTGGAGCAGCAGCTGAGACACCAAATTTCTCTTCCATAGCTTCGACGAGCTCAGCGAGCTCTACGATTGTGAGTTTCTCGACGAGGTCGAGTACTTTTTGTGCGTGATCTGACATAAAATTAAAATAAAAGAATAAATATTACGCTGCAGAGGCGAGATCGCCAACTGTAGACTTGTTTGTCTCTGTCATTTTTTGCTTCGCGCCATCGAAAAATCGAGCGAGAGAGCTCACAGGTGATAAGAGAGAACCCATGAATTTCGCGAGCAAGACATCCCGAGATGGGAGCGATGCAAGCTTTTTAGTAGTCTGAGCGTCCTGGAGAGAACCGTCGAGGTATGAACCCGTGAAAACGAGTTTATCAGCCCCTTCAAATTCTTTCGCAAGAGTATTTACCACAGAGAGAGGAGCTACAGCGTCAGCAAAAGCCATAACAATGGCTACTTGACCTGGGAGCATGCTTTCTGGGATATCTACTCCTTTGACTTCTTTTGCAGCGATTTGGATAAGTGTCTTTTTTGCGACAATCATCTTTGCGTTTGCAGGAAGGAGTCATCGACGGACTTTGCTTACTTCAGCTACAGTGATACGGTTACTCTGGACAAGAGCAAAAGAAGTAGCACGAGTGAGGTCAGCCTTGAGTACGGCGAGAGTCTCAGACTTTTTTGTTTTTGACACAGTCATATACAAAAAAGGATAGGAAATAAAGTATCGAAGGTACAAAAAAATACGCAACTAAGGCGTATCTTATCTATTTTAACAAGAGAATAAGGATTTTGCCTCGGTAGGTCTTGTATGATTCAAGAAGAATCAACGCCTACTGTCTTCGACCGCCATATATTATAAACATATCAAATATTTGCAAATCATTTTAAAGTGTGTTTATATGAGAGTGTATGAAAACAAAAAAATACATTCTTGTCTGCCTCTTTGGCATTCTTTCGTTCTGTGCTACAGCCTCTATCAATACGGTAAGCTATGCTACAACAGACCACTGTGTGGATCACCCCGAAGACTGTGACCCGTGTCTCAATGACCCTGCGTCTTGTCAGTGCCAAAATGGGGCTACAAACTATCCAGACTGTAATGATTATTGTACAAATGGTGCAACAAATTATCCAGAATGTACCCTCAGCTGTGACCAAGATCCAAATCAACCACAATGTCCACATGATTGTCATTATTATAATAACTGCCCTGATCCGTGTGACACAAATCCAAACCTTCCTCAGTGTCCAAAAAAAGATCCGTGTAAAGAAAATCCAAATCTGCCCCAGTGCAAGAAGAATCCATGTCCAAATGGCGTGCAGTCACTTTCGTATTGTACTGATAAACCAGGAGAATGAGCTGCATGTGAAGCGATAGCAAAAGCTGAAGCCGCTAAAGGTAGTTGAGCATGTGTACAGTGTGAGGGGATGGTTTGTAAGGTACAGCCACCTAAGCCACCTTGTGGAGATGGTACGTGTTCTTTTGACGAACGATGTACCTGTCCTGCGGATTGCGGAACTCCACCAATTGGCGTATGTAGTTCAATTGTAGATCCTCCAGTGAGTGGCACAATGTGTAAGAAAAAAACATTTCTTTCAATGCCAGATATCCTAGATCCAAATGCATTTAGTGATATATGTACACTCAGTAAAAATAATTTCACATTCTCTCAATCAGGATATGAAAATAACCAACTCTCTTTTACGGGTTTTTGCATGCCTTCAAAGACTGAATGCAAATATACCATTAATACAGTAGATCCTACTAGTCCTGTTATCACAGGAACTGGAACAACTACAGGAACTGGAACAACTACAGGAACTGGAACAACAGACTTGTTAGTAGGTACCAATAAATTCACTATCACGGGTATTATTATTTCTGGTGGAACACCAGTGACCGGTATTACCGTTGACCTCTTTAAAACATCAGACGTAAATCTGACTACTATCATCTCAACCGCAACAACTGATGGCAATGGTAAATACACGCTTACTGGCCTAGGTACTGGTAACTATACGGTTGTTCCTCAGAGCACAGATACAACACTCTTCATAAAAACATCTACCGTTGATCTCACAAATGGAAATGTATCAAATATCAACTTCAACGCTATTACATCAGGAGATCCAAACTTTAACAATTACATCGATGTAGTCACAAAAAATCAGCTCAATAATGGTACCACTGTTTCAGATTGGCTCACTGATATTCTCGGGGTCAATAATAGGGTAAGCACAACATGATCTGGTACCAACGATATCACATCAACAGCTACTCTTACGGCAAATAATTTCAAAATTACAGTTATAGATGGCGGTACTGGCTATACAAGTGTTCCTGCAGTAACACTTACGGGCGGTACGTGTGAAGTAATGCCTACTGCAACAGCAACAATTTCTGGCGGATCAGTGACAAGCATAGCAGTCACTGGTGGTGAATGTAGTGTTCTACCGACGGTAAATATTGCTCCTCCTACAAGTGGCAACGGAACGACTGCTAGTGCTAAAATTACAGCAGAAGGTTTCGTGGCGATCATAGATGAAGAGGGGGCAGGCTACATAACAACGCCTACTGTCACACTCACCGGAGGCGTATGTAGTACTATGCCTACGGCTACAGCCTTTATCTCTGGCGGATCTATTAAAAAAATAACACTCACTGGCGGTAGCTGTACTGTTTTACCAAAAATTATTATTGCTCCTCCGTCAAGAAAAGCTGGAATAAGCAATTTGAATGATGCAGGCGCGAATATGCTTTCGAGCAATTCTATTCTCTCCTTGCTCGAGAAAGGCTATTCGCTTGAAAGTGCGAGCTATTCTTCTATACCACTCTCCCTCATGAATAAGCTCCTCGAGCCTAATGCAATTTGTGGTAATGGAAAAATAGAAAATGGTGAAACGTGTGACGCTGGAATAGACAACGGAACAATTAAATGTAGTGCTGACTGTCTCTTTGTGGGAGAAATACGGACTGTCAATAATGACAGCTACCTCTCTTCAGATGCACTTGGTAGATATAATTCAAGTGAAAACTACAATCGCGGTAATACCTTCAGCAATACCATCAAGACTCTCGAGTCTTTCACTCAAAAAGGTAAAAATATAGCATGAATAGCTGTTCAGAACATCTCGAATGTATACGATGCAGGTGTAAACATTCTCAATAGCACAAAAGAAGCTTCAAAAGATTTCATAATAGCACACACTTCTAAAGAAACTCGAGCAATTATGAAGAAAACGGCTGAAGTAGCAGTGGTGGCTGCAGAATATTCTGTTGTTGGAGTCACGACACTTCTCGGTGTGACAGCAGCTTCCCTCAATGTCATGGTATTCAAGAGTCAATGGAAAACCTACACAGTCCAGGAAGGTGATGATATGGATGCCATCAGTAGCAGATTTAACATGACAGAAAGAGCTATTCGTAGAAAGAATGGTAAACTCAAAAAATGACAATTACGTCCTGGCATGAAGATTCGAGTGAAGAATCGCGCCTTCATCGAAAAAGATTACCTCGATCAGCTCAAGTCAGTCTTAACCGACTCACTCAAAACCAAAAATGGTCACATGGCCTCAAAGATAGAGAAAATGTTTGCAAAGAAATAAACAATATTATATAGTAATAGCATATGGCTGAGACAGTACAAACATTATTCAACGGTTCGAGCGAAGTAGCACCCCTCCCTGGTGCTCCTTCGCTCGGCAGCTCCCCTCTCTCGGGGGGAACATGAATGTGATTGGATATGTCTCAAAATGAGAAAGATGCTATCATGCGTCAGATACACCCGATATTTCTCACGGCACATTCAGAAGAAAAGGCACCAGTTCAGCAATCAAATTTTGATAAATTTCTCGGATTCATGCGTCTGTGTCTTGAGTGATTTCTCAAGCTCGTCGATATCATCGTTGACGCCATTATCCAGGTCGCGCGACTCGGGGTATGGATTGTGGCCATCACGGGTGTACTCATTGTCGTGACGCTCATGACTAATACGACTGATAAATTTATTGATCTTCTTAACTGATCCATCTTCAAAGCTATCGGTATTAATACGCGAATTGAAAAAGTACCTTCTGTCACGAATGGTGCACCAGTAGTAATCCCCGGACTAACGAAAGATTCAAACCTGAAAAGCAATGCTACTGAAGACACCACAAACGCCGATACAACAACTCTGAATGCAGATGAAAATCCAACTACATCAAACACAACTGACACTGGGGATACAACAAATGAATCTCCTAGAACACGAAGAACTCGTGCTACAATGACAACCTCAGACACAGCACCTACTGATACACAAACACTTGCGACACAGTAATTTAGTAAACCTCTCTTGGCTTGCTCCCCTCTGCAGGTCATACAACCCCCATTTCTTCGAGAGCATCCATGACTCGAGCAGCACGAGCGTATCCGAGCTTTAATCTTCTCTGGAGAAGGGATGTGGAAGCTTTACCGCTTGACCTGACTACTTCGATAGCTTGCTGAATAATGAAATCGTCCTCTTCATCTGCACTACCGTCTCCATTGATATCCCCGGGGCCATTATTTTTCTGCCCTTCAACGATGGTCATATCATACATGTTTGCAGCCGTTTCGGCATCTGTATGAAGTTTGATAAAATTAATAACAGCCTCCACTTCTTCTGTTTTTACAAAAACACCTTGGACACGCTCAGGATCCATAACTCCACTTGGAGCATAGAGCATATCACCCTTGCCAAGTAAGTCCTCAGCTCAGACACGGTCGAGAATAGTGCGCGAATCAACTTGAGACGCAACAGTAAATGCTATACGACTCGGAATATTTGCTTTGATAAGTCCTGTAATGACATCAACAGATGGTCGCTGAGTCGCTACAATCAAATGCATACCAACAGCTCGAGCCATCTGTGCGATACGGGCAATAGCATTTTCGACTTCTTTTTTGTTGCCGCTCATCATGAGATCTGCGAGCTCATCAATCACTATAACGATGGCTGGCATTTTCTCATCTTTTCAAACTTTTGCATTATATTCAGCCAGATTACGTGCTCGAGCTTCTGTGAGGAGGTCATATCGTCGTATCATCTCAGCCACACACCATTTGAGAGCATTGAGAGCCTTATCGGGATGGTTAATAACTGGGGCGAGGAGGTGAGGAATGCCGTTATAGACTCACAATTCTACTCGTTTTGGATCGACCATAATCATACGCAGTTCTGCAGGAGAATTGCGGAGGAGGAGCGATATAAGAAAACCATTCATTCCGACAGACTTACCCGACCCCGTCTGACCAGCGATGAGGAGATGGGGCATATCCTTCATATCACACACTACTGGATCGCCTGCAATACCAGACCCTACACACATGGCAAGCTTTGAAGCATGTTTCATAAAATCTGTACTCTCTACTATCTCACGAAGGCTGACCACATCTCGACGGTCATTTGGCACTTCGATACCGACGAGACCGAGGCCAGGAATTGGCGCTTGTATGCGTATGTTTTTAGCTTTAAGTGCGAGTGTGAGATCTTTCTTGAGGGCTTCGATTTTATTTAATTTCACCCCCTCGCTTGGTTTTAATCGGTATTGCGTAACTGTCGGTCATACTTCAAAGCCAGCCATAGACACCTCAATTCCAAACTGAAGCAGGGTGCGTTCAATAATGGCTGATTGAAGCTCTATCTCATGTTGAGTGAGAGGTTTTCACTTTGGATGATACATGAGGAGATCGCTCCGAGGATACTGCCATGATCCGTGAAACGGCTTTATATCACTATGCTTATCGACAGAAACATTTTTTGTAACAATAGGCACCGTCCTCGCCCCGACTGGCTTTGGAATAATTGTCTGGGCTGCCGGTACGCTCGTTTTAAGTATACTTCCTTGTGTTCTGAGTTTTTCAAAAAAAGATGGTTTTTCCTCATCAACTAAACGTCCGCTAGAAAGCTTTTCTATCTTACTTTCTAACTCTTCATCTCGAGTACGAAGTCTCTTTGTTTCTTTTGGTGATATTTTTTTCTTTTCCTCTTGGCGTTCTCTGATCGAATCAGAGACATTATTGAGGAGTTCTATCTGTTTCTGATACGCATACCCGCCAAACTCTCAAAATTGAGCAATTATTTTTCTGTACGATACATGAAATAAGAGATACAGAGACAGAAAAAGAAATCACAACAGCAAACTCAGAGCTGGTATTTTATCAAACCATTGAACGAGGGGCTCGTGAACATCAAAAAAGAGTCATTTTTTATCATAAAAATTGCTCCAGAGTGAAACACTCGAAATCCAGAAAAACAAAAGGCCAAGCGCACGTCTGAGGTCAAATACACTTTTTCCAAATATCATATGCAAGCCTACAAGGCATGATATGGGTGAAAAAAACCAACGAAAATAGGGTCAAAATGCGAGAGAGAGTGGCTTTGAGAGATATTCTTTTTGTGCAAAAAATACTAAAATAGCTGCAAATATGAGCACAAAACCCACTACCATTGTTTGAGTAGTGTTTGAGAGTCAGAGGGCGTTTTTTCGTCGAGCCATAGTCGTATGAATGCGTGTAGTATACCCAAAAAAAATGTTTTTCTAGCTCCCCTCCTTGTCTCATGAAAAAAGGAGGTATAATCAGAGTACTTATATTTTTTACCCAATACGTATGTACTCCCTCAATAGAGCACAACTCATCGGCAATGTGACAGCCGACCCAGAAGTGCGAGCACTGCCAAGCGGACAGAGAGTTGCCAATTTTTCTATCGCCACCAATCGTCGTTACACCGACAGCGCTGGTGTCCAGCAAGATGTCCCTGAATATCACAATATTGCCCTCTTTGGAAAACTCGCAGAAATAGCTGAACAATACATCAAAAAAGGAAACAAAGTCTATCTCGAAGGTCGAATCCAGACTCGTTCATGGGAAGATCAATCAGGTCAAAAGAAATACAAAACTGAAATCGTCGGAGAACAGATGATTATGCTTACGCCAAAATGAACTCATGAAGCTGGATTCTCAGGACGTAGTCATGAAGAGTCAACCGAATCGCCTGCAGTTCATACGACAGTTCCCCCTCAAGAAGAAAGAGTCTCTATAGAAGATGTCCCCTTCTAAAAAGTACATCAATAAAAAACCTCTCGTTTCCGAGAGGTTTTTTAAAATACATTTTGGAACTATTCACCAGCTTTCTGAGAATTTGCGAGTGCTTTTGTACCTGCTTTTTTGATAGGAACAAGCTTACATTCAACATGTTTTCTCATATTTGGATGATTATCAAAACGTTTGAATTTTTTAGTCTTATCCATATCGAGAGGGTTCATCTTGATATAACCACACTCTTTCCCTGACTCGAGAGAGATGAGCTTGAATTTTTGACCTTTTCCTTTTGCCATAAAAATAAATTAGAGAGACAGAAACACGTGGATTATACAAAAGAGTATTATTTTGCAAATTTTTATTGCATTTTGATGCCCTGCTTGAGCATTGCCTCATGAACACTGTGTGCAGCGAGGCACCCCTCAGCTGCCGACATGATAGTCTGTCGGAACTTCGCAGAACCATCTGTGACATCACCAGCAGCATAGATGCGCTCATGCGTACTTTTCTGATGGGCATCAATCTTGATACATCCTTCTTCATCAGTCTCCACTCCGAGATGATTGATAAGCTCGGTACTCGGTACGGATCCTACAGCGATAAAAATACCCTGTGTGGGAATAACGCGACCGTCTTTTGTGGTCACAGATTCAATAGAAAACTGACCATTAATCTCAGCCACTTCCGTATTGTAAATAACTTCCATATTTGATTCTTCTGCAACTTTTTTTACCCAAATTTCTTCTGCCTTGGCTTTTTCTTTTCGGACAAGGATTTTGACTGATTTACACAGGTGCGCGAGATAGAGAGCTTCTGTAAATGATGAATCCCCTCCCCCCACAACAATAACATCCCTTCCTCGGAAAAAATTCCCATCACAGGTAGCACAATACGACACTCCAGCCCCCAACAAACGATCCTCACCAGGGACATCGAGATGACGATAAGCATTCCCCGTTGCATAGATAAGAAAATCACAAGTATAGACCTCTTTACGAGCTGTTGTAACTTGCAGGATTTTTCCTGGAAGTTCTTCGATTTTTACGACGGTATCATAAGTAATGTCAGAGCCTGAATGTTTCGCATGCTCTTCGAAGCGTTTCATGATACTCGCACCAGATTCGCTGAGGGTACCTGGATAATTTTCGACACAGTGGGAAGTGCCAAGAGCGCCACCTGGCTGAGCACCGATAATGAGATTACGGATACCATAACGACTTGCGTACATACCCGCTGGAAGCCCAGCAGATCCTGTGCCGATAATAATAAGTGGATAATGTGTCATATCTTAGGTTTTTTACTTAATTTTATTTGTTATCACAACAGGATTCTCTTTGCAGTTAATATACAATAAAAATATAAACGACATCAGAACGATGCCTGCCAATCAATTAAAAATCAATATAGCAAAAGTAAGGGCTATATTTGATACGTGAAAAAACTGTTGTGTGAGAGAAAGCAATATAGGTACTATTAAGATAATTAATGAACCTAAAAATATTTTCCAAGCTACACTCCACCATCTTCACGAAATTACTTTTTTAGAAGTTAATGGAGCTTGAAAATATTTAACATTGTCGAGGAAAAATGCTGGAATAAAAAACGTATAGAGGGATACAGCAAGCCATGTAGCGGTAAAAATAGCAGCAGCAGCAATTAGAAATCCAATAACTCCTCCGATAATATAAAGCACTCCGAGCAACCCCTGCCCCATTCACAATGTAAGGGTATATACCAAATAACCTATTCCAAATGTTATACCCAAAATTAGAACAACCCCCAACCAAATACCAATATAACAGAGTAACATACAAAAAAGCGTTCCAATGTATGGAAATATTTTTTTCCATTGAGAGAATATAGATTTCGGCTCTACCTTTTCTGCCGTACAAACATTTGCCAGATAGAGCAATCAGATAAATCAGAAAAAGCCTCAGAAAATCGTACTTGAAATCATGAATACTAGATATGGCGTAATCTCCTGCATCATTCTCTGAAGATCTTGTTGATTAGATATGTTATACCCTAGTACATGAAAAGTAATTGTTATAACAATATTTACACCATTCATGAGGAGAAATAGCGTCCAAAAAGTTTCTTGGTCGCGAAATACTATACTGATAGATTTTTTGAAGAGTGTTGTAAATGAGTTCATATTTTTTATAAATTAATAACTATTTTTTGCTTTTTTTAGCAATAATTGAAGAAGAGTAGCTCTGATACAATGTAAAAGTAAAACTCTGGATAAATATCTGGACAACTGTATTGGAAAACATCTGTATGAAATAATAAAGAAATGTCGCTATCGATAAAAACAAACCAAAAGCGTGGGAGCTCAAAAGTGATGGAGATAAAAAGTGAATGATGCTCGCGCCAAACATTTCAATGATTACAAAAATCATACTAACGCCTACTGCTCATGCGATGACAGAAAGGGCATACCCAAAGGTTTTCCACCAACGCCCATAAACAAGAGCTCTCGACGCTTTTGTGGCTTGAAAATATTTTTTTCATTCAAAGAAATAAACAGGAAGGGAGAAAGAAAGTGACAGCGCGAAAAATATAAATGTTCCAACTGTGAGCGCAACTGGAATAAGGGCGAGGTTTTCATGAAAATATGCAAATCCGAGAGCGAGAATAAAGCCTACCACAAAAATACCGATAAGTTGGACACCGACAGCCAAACCAGTACCAGCCCAAGTCCACATCCCTCTCCATGATTTTAGAATTGTTTTGAGGGTGTATGATTTATTTTTAAAATTCCAAGAAAGCGCTAAAGCGGAAAGATAAGAGCATATAAGCTGAAATGTCAGTCAAACAAGGATGAGAAGCAGTACCATGATGGCAATAATAGCTACCCAGCCTGGAGTAGTAAACCGAGCCAAAAATGTCATATTTTCCAAATCAATACCAAAAAAAGGTATCACATATTTTGCGCAAAAACTAAGGCAAACAGCACCAAATAAAAGTACAATAGTCGGTAAAACCTGAAAAAATAAAATAATCCCAAAAGATTTTTTACTTTTGAAGAGGTTCTTCCATGAAACAGTAAAAATATGTGAGAGGGACATAAAAATGAAAAGTTAGATGTATCAAGTCTAATCGTTTTCAAAAAACTGCAATACTGTAACTCTGTACGAATAGGCATACAATTTATTTTAAATATTTGTCAACCCATTCTCTTTTTGCGCGTCTCAATTTTTTTCTACGCTAGGAGGCATGACAAAAAACCTCGTAATAGTAGAGTCTCCTGCAAAAGCAAAGACCATCGAAAAGTATCTCGGAGCTGATTACACAGTGAAGGCGTCAGTCGGACATATTAGAGATCTCGAAAAGAAAAAAATGGGCATCGATATCAAAAACGGTTTTGCTCCTACCTATATCATAGATGAAGATAAAAAGACTGTTGTCGCTGGACTCAAAAAACTCGTCAAAGGAGCCGAAACGGTCTACATAGCTACCGATGAAGATCGTGAATGAGAAGCAATCGGATGGCACCTCTGTGAAGCACTTGGACTCGATCCAAAAACGACAAAACGCGTGACCTATACTGAAATCACCAAGAAGGCTATCGAAGCAGCACTCAAAAATCCAAGAACCCTCGACATGGATCTCGTCTATGCTCAACAGGCACGAAGAATCCTCGACCGTATCGTATGATTCGAAGTCTCCCCTATTCTCTGGAGAAAAGTCCCAAGCACTACAACACTCTCAGCTGGTCGAGTTCAGTCTGTCGCCGTTCGTCTCATCGTCGATCGCGAAAAAGAAATCGAAGCATTTGTTCCGACGGAATCATGGAAGATGCGTGTGAAGCTCGATAAAAATGTCATCGCTGAACTCTCAAAAGTAAAAGGCAAAGCACCCAGTATCAAAACACAGAAAGATGCTGAAACATTCTTGAAACAGTTTGGAGAAGGTACTGAAGTAAAACCTGGTGAGAAAGAAAAATCTCTCATTGCATCACTCAAACAGAAGTATGGATTCACGCTCGAAGATGTCGATACAAATGAGACATTTCGTATGCCTGGTGCACCGTTTACAACATCTACACTTCAGCAAGAAGCGAGTCGAAAACTCGGCTATGGCGTAAAGAAAACTATGACCATCGCTCAGATGCTCTACCAAAATGGTCACATATCCTATATGCGAACGGATTCCGTCAACCTTTCAGCAGAAGCTATCACTGCTTGTCAGGACTACATCAATACCTCTTACGGTGCAAATTATAGCATGAAGGAGGGGCGAAAATTTGCCACAAAAACTGCCAATGCTCAAGAAGCACACGAGGCTATTCGTCCGACACATATAGAAAATGATCCAGCAAGTATCAAACTCGATGGAGATGATCTCAGACTCTATAAGCTCATCTGGGAAAGGACAGTTGCATCACAGATGCAGGCAGCCAAAGTACAGACAACGACTTATACTTTTGTACCAAAAGATCTCGATCAAAAATGGCAGACAAAAGGTCAGGTCATCCTCTTTGATGGATTCCTCAAACTCTACGAAGAAGGTACTGACGATGAAGAAGAAAAGGAGGGTGAGGTAACACTTCCAATGATTACGAAGTGAACTCTTCTCGATTCACAACTCTTCACTGGAACACAGACATTTACCCGTGCTCCTGGTCGATATACAGAAGCGACACTTGTTAAAAAGCTCGAATCGGAAGGCATCGGTCGTCCATCAACGTATGCCTCAACAATTTCAACAATTCAAGATCGTGGGTATGTCGAGAAAAAACAAAAATACCTCTTCCCTACTTCCCTCGCTCGTATCGTCACAGAATTCCTCGAAAAGAATTTTGCACAGATGATTGATTACAAATTCACAGCAAATGTTGAAGAAGAATTTGATAAAGTCTCTCGTGGTGAAGAGAAGTGGCAGAAAATGCTTAAAACATTTTACGATGGATTTCACCCCCAAGTAGAAAATGCTGGTGGCTCTGAACGAGTCACAGGTGAGAGAATTCTCGGCAAGCATCCAAAGACTGGTGAACAGGTCCTCGTTCGAATGGGGCGTTTTGGCCCATGTATCCAGATCGGCGAAACACCTCCAAAAGGAAGCGATGAGAAAAAACCAACATTTGCGAGCATCCCTGCAGGTGTTGATATGGAAACCATCACCCTAGAACAAGCACTCGAACTCTCTGCCCTTCCTCGTATCCTCGGTCAGAAAGACGGACTCGATATCAAAGCTGCTATTGGGAAATTTGGTCCTTATGTCAATCTCGAAAAAACATACGTCTCCATCTCTGCCGATTCACCGTTTACAGTTTACAATGTAACATTGGAACAGGCACTTGAAATGATTGAGGCAAAAAAATCTGGTACAGCCACAAATGCTATCCATACTTTTGGTGATATCCAGGTCTTACGAGGAAAATTTGGTCCTTATATTAAACAAGGAAAAGATAATTTCCCTCTTCCAAAAAAATATAAAGACGATCCAAGTACGCTCGACGAAGCCATCTGTAATGAAATTATCATGAAGAAACTCGCTGAAGGTGACACAGGAAAAAAGAAGGTATTTGGAAAGAAGAAATAGCGAAAACCCTAAAAATTGACAGCCTATTTCTTTCCGTATAATCTGTATATGGAAACTAAATTTGTATCTGCATATATAGGGGATCATTGAACAACTCATCTCGTTTCTGCGCTTATGGAGTGATACGAATTATGAGCCGTTGTTGAACCTTATATTCAACAGATGGGGTGACTAGAATCAGTTATTCGCTGAAATTTTGAGGAAAGATATCTATCTGGATTACCTCAAGCAGAATTGAGGGCAACAAGAGAAAAATTTGAAGTAGCGATGTCTCGACAAATACCTTCTAATATTCCAATATATTGAAGCGTTGATGAATTATTAGCAAATGAACAGTGAAATCTTGCCATAATTCATGCTGGTCCAGACAAAACTCATGCTCCAGATGGAGTCAAAATACTTGAAGCATGACATCATCTTTTCTTGGAAAAACCAATTGCACAAACAACAGAAGAATTAAATCGTATTCTTTCTATTGCTAGACATTCTGATCATCAAAAACAAGCTTTTCGTACTTGTTACATACGTGAATTTGATGACCCCTTTATGTGGTTACACAGAAATTTTGAAGCTATTGAATGAATCATTTGATCTATACAAAGGTTTGATTTTCATATTGCTTACCCAGAGCCAAGCAAGCAAGGCCTTCATACGAGTTTTCTATCAGATCATTTGCCTCATGAATTACATCTTATTTCTTGGCTGTTATCGCCAAGACTTAAAGGAGTAACAAAACATACAATTATGCTTCATAATAAAGACTCAACTCACTACCATGTAAGCGGCTTTATAGAGTGAATTGAAGATCCGAGAAAAATTCATTTTCATCTGGGATGAGGCCGATGACTAAAAAAATGAGATAAACAAAAATTTGAAGAAAGAATAACTTTAACATGAGACAAAGGAAGCATTCTCATCAATCTAAATTCATGAAATGCATCATTTGATATTTTTGATGTAGATTCAAAATGAATCAAGGATGAACAAGTGTGACTCATGAATTACCGGGGAAGAACAGCTTGAATAAATGCAGCTTTTTTTGAATCAATAGTTTTTAAACAAGGCGCTGGATTAAGAGAAAATATTCTAGACACCATTGAAAAAACAACAGGCATGACTATTGATTTGGACAATTCTCAACCAGGTGATGTTGTAAAAATCTAAAATAAAAGATACTAGAAGGGTGAAAAAAACCACTCTTCTCTTTTTTGTAATTCTCACAGATATTCTCCCAAAATACTGGGTCAATATTGCTAACCCCGAATTTTCAGTCATTGAAAATATCCTCAGAATAACACATGTCAAAAATCCTGGCATCGCCTTTGGCACTCCCCTGCCAGGTATATCTTTTGTTATACCACTTATCCTGCTCAGTATTGGAATTTTTCTCTGGAAATCATGGAATAAGATTTCTGAACTCGAAAAAACTGGTTACCTAATGATTATCATTGGAGGGTTTCTGAATGCTCTTGAGCGAACTATTTTTGGTTCTGTGACTGATTTTATCAGTGTGCAATATTTTTCAGTGTTTAATGTGGCAGATGTAGCGATTACTGCATGAGTTGTATTGATTGCATTCTGAGCTATAAAAATCAAGAACAAATAGTTGTTTCAGGGGGCATTGTGGCGTATAATGTCATTATAATACACTCAGTTATGATAAATATCACTTCCCTGCTTGGTTCTGAAGCTGAAACTCTGCTCGGTAACTTTGTACCCAAAATATCAAAAGAATCTCTCGTTCTTCCTGGTGCAAACTTTATTGAAGAGTCATTTGGACAGTCAGATAGATCAGAAAAAGTGATACAAAGTTTGAAAAAACTCTATGGACATGGGAGACTGGCAAATACTGGCTATCTCTCAATTCTCCCTGTTGATCAAGGCATAGAGCATTCTGCGAATGCATCTTTTACGAAAAATCCTCTCTACTTTGATCCAGCAAATATTTTCCGACTCGCCATTGAAGCTGGCTGTAGTGCTGTTGCGACAACTTTTGGTGCGGTAGGAATAGTGCAGAAGATGTTTGATGGACAAATACCTGTTATCGTCAAAATCAATCACAATGAACTCATGAGCTATCCTCAGGTTCCACGCCAGATCATGTTTGGAAGTGTACAGGAAGCATACAATATGGGTGCTTGCGCCGTTGGTGCAACAGTATACTTTGGTTCTGAGACGAGCCGAGAAGAGCTTATTGAAGTCGCACAGGCGTTTGAGCTCGCTCACTCTCTCGGCATGGCGACAATCCTCTGGTGCTATGTCCGAAATAACGCCTTCAAAAAAGACGGCATAAATTATGAGACAGCCACTGACCTCACTTCTCAGGCAGTTCATCTCGGTGTAACGATCAAGGCTGATATTATCAAACAAAAAATGGCTGACTGTAATGGAGGATTTAAAAATCTGGGCATCGGAAAAGAAGATAAAAATACCTATGAAAAACACATCGGTGAACATCCGATTGATATGTGTCGTTACCAGGTGGTAAATTGCTACGCTGGTCGTGTGGGACTCATCAATTCTGGTGGGCCAAGTGTCGGAGACGATGACCTCGCTCAAGCAGTGAGAACAGCGGTGATCAATAAACGGGCTGGCGGACACGGACTTATCGTCGGACGAAAAGCATTTCAGAAACCTATGAACGAAGGCGTCGAACTGATTCAGGCGATTCAGGATGTGTATCTCGATAAGAATATTACCATTGCATAGTGAATATGATTCTCTTTATTTTCGACTTTGATAACACTCTCGGCGATACATATGGCCCTTATGGTGAGGGAAATATTTTTCGAACCAAAACTCTGGCTGATGTAGCTCAAGCGACAGAAATTTATGAAAAATATCGACGATGAGCAGATGATATCGTAGTCTATCCGAAGCTACTCGAAGAATATTGAATTACCAATGCAAAAGAATTTTTTATCAATGCTGGTATGCCGAATCAGCTCTATGATGATGTCGTACCATTTTTCATCAAACTCCGGGAACATCCAGAAATAAAAACAACCATTCTTACCACTGGTGATGAAGATTTTCAGCGTCTCAAGGTAGATATAACAGGCGTAGATAAGCTCGTTGACGAGGTGTTTATCACACGAAAAAGAAACAAAGCAGAAAATATACGTGAAATTATCCAAAAATATCAGCCAGAACACACTATTTTTATTGATGACCATATCAACATAACACCTGCTGATTTTGACACCCCTTTAACCATCTACGATATGGATCGTGCATGAAAGAAAGAATGAGAATTTGTCATTCATGGACTCCGTGAACTCCCTCTCGAAAAACTCTTATGAATAAAATAATCGCCCTCAACTGGAAAGACACTCAAACAGCAGAAACTGCTGGAGCACTTATAAAAACCGTTGAGGATGTAGCGAACATCTATCCTGATTACTCCTGGGTTGTTTTCCCGGGAGATAATCTCTTGAGCGTTCTCTCAACTAAAATACCTCTAGGCGTACAAACGGTCGATACTGATTCTTCATTTCCCTATTGTCTTATAGGACATATGTCACAGAGACTGAATGGAAAGATAGATGTAGATATACAAAAGGAACTTGAGTCAATTCTAGATGTATCCACCACGCCCATACTCTGTGTCGGTCCAATCCATGAAGAAAATACGCTCGAACTCGTACTCAGAGAACAGCTCATTGTCCTGGAAAAATGGCCAAAAGAAAAGCAAATCATCATTGCTTATGAACCAGGTTTCGCGATTGGAACAGGTAAAACAATGACTCTCGAAGATATAGAGATAGTTACTGATATACTCCGCGAAGCTCTCAAAGATTTTACAAATAAGAGTATCATCTATGGTGGAAGTGTCAATGATAACAATATCGCCGGAATTCTTCGTATCACCGATGGTGTCATCATCGGTACTGCCAGTCAAAAAAGTGCATCTCTTCTCGCTCTCTCTATCGCCCTATGACAAGAATAAAACCACATACTGGAGAACACTATACGCACTACAAAAATCCAGATAAACAGTATGAGATTGTCTGTCTCGCGAAGGATAAAGAAACCCTTCAAGATCTCGTCGTCTATCGAGCACTCTATCCTGTCCTCGATTTAGGTGAAGAATTTGCAAAAGACCCCATTTTTGTACGTAATATAGAGGATTTTATGGCTATATTACCAGACGGAACAGAGCGTTTCAAAAAGGTCTAAAAAAATTGCAAATAAGCCAAAAATATGGCATTATAGGGCTATGAATACTAAAATTCCTTCTGTTATCATCGACTGTGACCCTGGTGCTGATGATTTTTTTGCACTTATTTGGGCACTCGGTCTCCATAAAAAAGGCACCATAAAAATACTTGCCATCACCACTACTGGAGGCAATGTCTGAGCAGAAACAACCTATCGCAACGCACTTCGGGCTTGTGAGTTTATGGATGTACTCGATGTACCAGTCGGTAAAACTGATACTATAGTGAAAAGTCCTGATGCGAGCCACATTCACGGTATTGATGGCCTCGGCAATGCGAGCAAATATCTCCCTCGTGTCCGAGCCCCAAAAATCCCACTCTCAAGTGATGAACTCCTCGAAAAACTCACAAAAAAATACCCAGAAGTACAGATTCTCACACTCTGACCCCTCACAAATATTGCTCGTTTAGTAAAAAAATGACTCCACCCAACCAGAATCATCTCAATGTGATGAGCAGTGAGAGTCCCCGGTAATGTCACTCCTGTCGCAGAGTTCAATATTTCCTACGATCCTGAATCTGCTGATCAGGTTTTTACATCTGTACACAACAGTATCCTCCTGCCTCTCGATGTCACGAGCCAGCTTATCTTCACTCGCCACGAGATGCAGACAGTACTTCGTGGTCTCAAAGGTAAAAAAGCAAAATTTCTCGAAGCACTTACGCTTCATACCTTTAAGACGAATATGGCATTCCGTGAAACAGCTGGAACAGAAGGTTTTCTTGTTCATGACCCAAGTGTTGTTGCTATGCTTATCTATCCTCATCTTTTTCACGGCCAATTTCTTCCTCTTCGGGTAGAAACAAAGGGTGAATTCACTCGAGGACAAACTGTCACAGACCTCCGAAATGTGGCTCAACCAGACACTCATACCTTCGTGGTCACCTGTGTTGATCGTGATAGATTTATGGAGGCGATGGTTCAGGACTTTCTCTCATTTTTATAAACTCTATGTATCTCATTAATCTCATTGGCTGAAGCGGTTCTGGAAAATGATATCTCGCAGAGAAAATTATTGAAACTTTCTGAAAAGACAGAGTCGATACTATTCCCTACGACATGTATTATTATCCTTCTGATCATTTTCCGACAAACCTCGAAGTAGAATTCGAAGGGGAAAAATTCAAAAATTTTGATACACCAGATGCCCTAGAAACAGAGCTACTCATCAAGCACATTGAGATGCTCAAAAATGGACAAGAAGTCCAGATTCCAGAGTATGATTTTGGGAATAATCCAACAGGAAAGAGCCAGAGAAAACCATGAAAAATCATAAAACCGACAGATTTTATCATCCTTGATGGACTCTTTGGTCTCTGCGATCCTCGACTTCGTGAGCTCAGTGATGTGAGTATTTTTATCGAACTCTCTTCGGTCAATAGGATGGCACGTCGATTTATGCGAGATTTTTGAAATGGTCAAAAAAGAGCTCATGCTGGAGAAAAGTGAATAGCAGATGATATCCTCTTCTATATAACGTTTGTACAGGCTGGATATAGGAAATATGTAGAGACATCAAAACAGTACGCAGACCTCGTGGTCGATAATAATGAATGGATACACGAATGACAGGAACCAAAAATGGTCGATATCGTCATCAATTACCTCAAAGGTAAGTTTGATTTTCAGAAAAATTCCATAGTATAGGGCAATGAAGTTTGACCTAACTAATCTCGTTGAAGAAAGCAAAACCATAGAATCACTTCTTGCTGAATGAAGTATCTTTAGTGACCAAAAAAAACTCAAAGAAACAATGATTCGGAAAAAATTTCTCGATGCTATCGTCAATCTCTATGTTGATTATAAAAAATCAGTAAATGATCTCGAAGAGAGTAAAATCATCCTCCTGAATGAATCAGATGAAGAACTTCGTGAAATGGCAAAGATGGAAGTCTCTGCCCTGGAAAATAAAATACCAATCCTCGAAGAAAAAATAAAAATCGCGCTCATACCTCCTGACCCAAATGATGAAAAAAATGTCATCGTCGAAGTCCGGGCTGGTGCTGGTGGAGATGAAGCGGGTCTTTTTGCTGCTGAGCTCGTCGAGTGCTATAAGCTTTTTGCAACGAAGAACAGATTTCAAATAGAAATACTCTCAGAATCACGAAGCGATGCTGGTGGCGTTCGTGAAGTTGTGATGAAAATCATGGGAGATGGCGCCTATTCAAAATTTAAATTCGAGGGAGGCACTCACCGTGTACAGAGAATACCTGAAACAGAAAATAAAGGACGTGTCCATACCAGTACTGTGACGGTTGCTATTTTGCCCGAAGTCGATGAGCTAGAAGTCGTCATTCGTGATGAAGATCTCGATATTTCTGTGAGTCGCGCGGGTGGAGCTGGAGGTCAGCATGTTAATAAAACAGAATCTGCCGTCCGTATGGTACATATACCAACAGGCATCGTCGTCGAGTGTCAGGATGAGCGATCTCAGCTCAAAAATCGCGAAAAAGCTCTCGGAATTCTACGCTCTCGAGTATATGCTTTTGAGGAAGCAAAACGAAATAAAGAACTCAGTGCTGCTCGTCTCGAACAAGTAGGAACAGGCGATAGAAGTGAAAAAATACGAACGTACAATTTCCCTCAAGACCGCGTCACTGATCACCGAATAGGGGAAAATTTCTCGAACCTCCCGTCTATTATGATGGGGAATATCGATGATATCGTGATGAGCCTAGGAACACACGAACAAACTGAAAAACTCGCACGGGCAGCTGGCACAAATATTGCGTAGACTCATAAAAATTATATACTTCTCCTATGTTTGAATTCCTCAAAAAACCCATTAATTCTCATGAGCACACAATCTCAGAGAGAGACATCCCAATTGAGTCCACAGAAGAACCACACGGAGAGGATATCGGACAAATCGCAGTAGATATACTCGAAACAAATGAATGATATCTCGTTATAGCTCCTCTCGCAGGAGTACCTCGGAGCGACGTAGATGTGACCATCTCTCGCAATGTGCTCACCATATCTGGTAATAGGCCTCAACCAGAGATCTACACTGAAGCATATAAAATTCCTGTGAGAGAATGCTTTTATGGTCCTTTTTCGCGATCAATCATACTTCCCGAAAATCTCGCTCTCGACACTATACGTGCCACGATTGAGAGAGGCATGCTCATAGTGACAATACCCTACCTCATCGTAGACGCCCGTACTGTAAAGGTCGAGAATATAGAAGATGGAGAATAATAATTAACTACACTTTATGTTTGGTAGAAAATGAAAAGATAAAATAAAAAAAATGGATGTACTTATCACAAGTATTGTCCTCGGCACTATTATTGCGTGAGCATTTGGATTAAAAAAGAAAAAAGTAGAATGAGAACCTGCTCTGTGGAAAAAAATTCTTCGTATTTTCCTATGAAAATAAAACTTATCTTCATATTCTCTCTCGCTATTACCCTCTTCTGAAGCATGGGTTTTGCTGAAGAAGACTGTAGTTATTATGATGGAACAGCTGCACATGATGATGGTCTCGTCGCTATGCCAGCTGGAAGCTTTGACCAGCTCTACAACCAGCACCTGTGTGAAGAAACAAATCCTATCAATGCAGAAGCTATAAAATATGTACAGTCCATCAAAAAAATGGAAGGAAAAAGTATCATCGAAATAACTCAAGATATAGGAAAAACTTTTTGCTATGAGGGCTTCCCCGGTTGCACGAAAAAGTCATTCTACTATCGCTATATCGATGCTTGTAAGATAGCTCATAAAAAAGCGCGAGATGAAGTGAAAGTTGCACTTTGAGAAGATGACAAACTCCTCAAAGATGCTGAATTAAACTGCAAAAAAAGGGCAAAAATATTTGTAGATGATATATATAAAAAGGTAGCATTCCTGGAACTCTCTCGATACAATGAAAAACTCATAGAGGCATCAAATAAAAAATATATCGAAAAATCTCATGAGTATGTGAACTCGCTCTCAAATATCATGAATACATTTCTCAAAAAAATAGGCAATATCTCCAATCAATTTGAATGATATACTCGAAACGTCTACAATACATGATTTACCACAGGAAGCAGTGGACACTAATATAAAAGCAAAAAAACACCTGTGACAAAATTTTCTAAAGAATAAAAAAATTCTCTGATCTATTGTTGGTGAAAATACTTTATCTGACAAACACATTTTAGAGATAGGGCCTGGCCCGTGAGACCTCACAGAAATGATACTTGCACAATCCCCTCACACACTTGATCTCATAGAGCTCGATGGGGACATGCTCCCGATCCTAGAAAAAAGATTTTCATCCGAAAATATCACCATATATCATCTCGATGTTCTCCAAGTCAATATTACTCAGGGTGTTTACAAAAAATCAACAGGCGTCACTATCGGTGAATGAAATAGGATCCAGTACCCCACATACCATGTTTACGGAAATATCCCTTATTATATAACCTCACCCATACTACGACACTTTCTCTACGAGGTGGATTTTTTACCAGAAACAATAACTGTCACTATGCAAAAAGAAGTCGCCGATAGGATACTCGCTCGCGATGAAAAACACTCAGTACTTTCTCTCAGTTGTCAGCTCATGGCAGATGTAGAAAAGATGTGCGATATCAGTCCAAATAATTTTGTTCCCGCGCCAAAAGTATGGTCTACGTGTTTAAAATTTACCCTGAAGAACACGGATAAAAAATCTATGAAAAAAGTACTCTCTATCGTGGAGAGGGGTTTTAGTCAGAAAAGAAAAAAACTCATATCGAATCTTGGTCAGTCATTTCCAAAAACAAAACTTTCAGAATCATTTAGGATCTTATGAATAGATGAAAATGCGCGAGCAGAAGAGCTCACGAAAGAAGCTTGGGTAGGGCTCTCAGAATTATTATCAAAGAAAGACTAAACGCCTAATTTTTCTCGGAGAGAATATATATCACTCGCGAGTCTCTGGTCTTTTTTGAGGAGAAGCTCCAGTTTTTTGCAAGAATACATAACTGCAGAATGTTCACGACCATTGAATATATTTCAGATTCTCTCATATGTATAGCGGAGTTTATTCTTGAGGAGATACATGGCAACCTGACGAGGAATCATGAGATCACGAGAACGATTGTCGCCGAGAATAGCATCTTCTTCAACACCAAAATATTCACTCACTGAAGTAATCACTTCTTGGTATGAAACAGAACGAAGGATATTTTTTATACCGCCTTCTCTCTCTCCGATGTGTGAATGTTTGATTCCGAGTCGTGTAAATCTCTTTGAGATAGACTCGATAGTTGGCATACGTCCACTGAGCTCATGTTCAGCAATCATCTGATTCAGGATACCTTCGATTTCACGGACATTGCGACCGAGATTGTAAGCGATGTATTCTGCGACTTCTTGAGGGACGATGAATTCTTTTTCACGTGCTTTTTGCTGGATGATAGCGAGTCTTGTCTCAAAATCAGGAGTATCGATATCGACCATAATTCCCCACTCAAATCGACTCGTTAGTCGTGGTTCAATTTCTGTGAGCTCTTTCGGTGGCTTGTCTGAGCTGAGAATGATTTGCTTTCCTGCATCATAGAGGATATTGAAAAGAGTATAAAGCTCTTCCTGTGTCCCCTTCTTGCCAGCCAAAAACTGAATGTCATCCATGAGGAGTACGTCGATAGCCCGGAAACGAGCTCTCATCTGATCTATTTTTCTATCTTTTACTGCATTGACGTAATCAGTCACAAACTGGTCAGAGGTGAGATAAACGACTTTTTTTGTTGGAAATTTTTTCTTGATTTCAAGCGCAGTCCCCTGAAGCAAATGAGTTTTTCCGAGACCAACCTCAGAATAGAGGAAAAGAGGATTATAATTCGCGCCTGGCTTTCGTACGACAGCATCACATGCAGAATATGCCAATTGATTGCTCGGTCATACCACAAAATGCTCAAGATCAAAACGAGATGAAAAATCTTCTTTCCCTGACTCCTTGATAACTTCTGGTTTTTCTTTTGATTGTAAGTTTTTGAAAATTTTTCTACAGTCTATCACTTGCGAATATGTAGGGTTGTCTATCTGATTATCGACGATGATTTCTACTTTCTGAGCCCCTGTCCATACTTCAGAAGCTGCTGCCAAAAGTACTTCTGCAAATCGAAAACTCATATTATCACGTATGAATTCGGACACTACTCCAATAGTCACTACACCATCTTCTTGAGAAACAAGGCTTAATTTTTGAAAATATGTCAGAAAATCCTGCTTTCTCATCCGAGATGCAAGGAGCTGAGAAAAGGTCTGTAACTGATGTATAGCAGATATGCTGGTCATGTATCCAATTATCATATTCTGATATTCGAAGTCAAAGAAAAAACCCCTTGATTTTCCTTGGGAGAATATTTCTCCTTGTACAAAGGGATTTCAATAAATTGACATAATTCAAAATATAATTAAATATTATAGATAAATATATTTGGTGGATTAACAATACACAAGAATCCCCTGAAGAAACACATATTGAGTAAAAATTGTATACTAACTTTCAATCTTATGAAAAAATACTCATCCCCTCTTTTCTGCCTCTGTATTTCTGCTCTTATTGTATCGTCTTGTAGCACGGGGAATATCAATAATGTCTCCGTGCAACATCAAAAAATTCCAGTTATCACAACAAACGATACTCTGGCCATTCATGCAAAAATGATCGCAAAAGATGATGTTTTTGTCGTTACATTCAATGATAGAAAGAAAAATCTCTCAAATGCTGACAAAGAGCTCCTCTACTGATCAGACATAATCATCAGTGATACAAGTCTCGAAAAAAATAAGCTCATTTCCACTCTTCAGGGATATAAAGGTACCTATCTCAACGCAGGAAAACCAGAAATCGTAAAAGGTATTTTATCCGAAAAAGATGAAGTGGCACATATTATGGCTATTCGTGATGCATTTTCTGAAATAAATACAAACAAACGAGGTATATATTATGATAACGCTGGTACCTATATACATCTCCTCGAAGACACCTATACAAAACTACAAGAAAGAATACATGCTTATAACCAATCACAATTTATCATATTGGGACAAAACCTTGATAACTTTATAACTGACTTCTGACTCACAAAATACGATGCTGGCAAAATTTTTATAGAATGAAAATCAGAAAATGAAATATTGAGCGAAATAATATCCGCTGAGAAAACAAAAAAAATATGAATCATTTTTGTCGATCCAGATACATCGAAAAGCTTACTCTCCGATATAAAAAATAAGACCCGTATGCAGATCTATACCCTTCCTCGACTAGAGGAGGATACATCTGGCTGGTGATATATTAGGTACGTGGAAAAAATGATAAACATCTTTGTGAGCGCATTTGATACCTACGATTAGTGATGGTGGTCATCATGCGAACTTTCTTCATGTCATCCGTGATCATCAGAATGTCCGATGACATCAGGCATGACATCCAGCTCTCTCTTTCAAAAAATTTGATTCCCCTTCAGATATACGACGCCTCCAAAGAGAACAATACGGCTCACCCAATGTGAAAAAAGTATTTTATAGAAACCAAGTAAAAAGGCTAGAATAAGTATCGTGTATGATTTATTTGAAATCCAGGCATACATAAAAGAGTTTTTTAGGTATGGTATATCGAGAGCATTGCCAGGGAAAATATTTACCTGTCCAAATACTCCAGGAGCACCGTAAAGCATAGAGAATAACACAACACCAAAACAGATAAAAAAAGCTGAGAGCAATAATACTTTTAAGAAAAACCAAAAAGTACCACGAATAACGCCAGCGACATTGAGTCAGAGGGTCATCGGAGTTATAAAAAAGAGTGCTATGGTGAGTATTTTTGAGACAAATAAAAGTGAACCTCTATTCTCCATAATCCAATTACCCAAAAAAAGTGTACGAGTCACCTCAGGAGTTACAAAAGTCATCTCGTGAAATAAAAGATAGGCGCCTATTCCTATGAGAGCGCCGAAAATTGATTCATAGACTTTGTGCGGTCCAAAAAGAAAAAACACAACTAACGCTATGACATAAAGCAGGACAAATAAACCGTCTGCCGAATTAGTCAGGCTATCGAACATAATTAAAGCGTATTAGGGACAGTACCTCGCAGACTAAAAAAATGAAACGCTAGAACAAAACAAGCGCACAAAAGTACAAACACACCAATCATCAAGACTGTAGATATGAGTTTTTCTCGCTGATAGCGATCTTCGATTTCTTTTTTTGTCTGGACTATCATTTCCATGTCATGCATACGACTAGAATTTGCTTCTTCGAGAGCGATAACAGCCCTTTTGTGTTCGAGTTTTGGTACAGTATTTGTTATATCAGATTCGAGCTTCCCGAGCTTGAAAGTCAATTCTTGTATAAGTGCATCTTTCTCACGAATAATGGTCTCGAGTGTTCGGAGAATCTCATTTTGTGCTTCTCGTGGATCGTAACCAATACTCGGAACGAGAGTAGGCTTTGGAGCGAGAACCTCATAATCCGTCTGTACTCATCCGCCTTTTACTTGTGTTACATCATCTTTATGGAGCATGATGAGTTTACCATCACGCTTTGTGCGAATTTTACCAGAGTGTATGTATCTATCGACAGTACGTGTGGAGACGCCGAGCATTTTCGAAGCGTCTTCTCGAGAAATTGTAAAGACCATAAAAATACGAGAAATATGAAAGTAATTCTAGTCCCCTGTTTTTCTTTGCAAGAGAAAAAACTTGCCAAATAGAGAAGCTCGCTGGAGTATGTCTTCATGCCTATTTCATGACAGCTAATATTTTTTGTTTGATATCGAGCGCTCGGAATTCGTACAATTTCCCGTCAATCTCAATCACCTCCTCACTATATTTTTCTCGATTGAGAAAGTATACTCATTGTGGGAGTTCAAATCGTGGTTTTTCATGAAGACGAAAGAAGTAGAGAGTATCGTGTCCCCGTTGTCCCTTTGGAAAAAGAAAATCACTCCGACAAATAACTACCTGTTCATCCGTGGGATTTCACATGATGTCTAAAAAAGTGCCGGAGCTACAAAGTTCTATTTCTGCCTCCTCACGCGCTTCAAAAATTGCTGTATCCTCGATGGTACTGTCTCTCTTTGGGTCAAATTTCCCACCGACTGGAACTAGTCCTCCTATTTTTGTGTTAAAAATGAGCAAAACCTCTCTCATGCAAGGTGAAAAAATAGCCACAGTGGCTGTCTGGATAACTTCCCTTCCAGATTCTGTCGACATAATAAAATTATTCCTATAATACCGTTAGTGTAAATATCTATCAAAACTTGTCAATTATGTTCATCGATGCCGTCAATGTGAAGTTCCGCGCTGGAAATGGTGGAAATGGTATCGTCTCTTGGAGACGGGAGGCTCGTATTGCCAAATGAGGTCCTTTTGGTGGTGATGGTGGTCGAGGTGGTGATGTCATAGCTATCGCAGATCCAAATATCAATACTCTCTCTGATTTCCGTTATGTAAAAGAAGTAGCGGCTGATGATGGTGGCCGAGGAGGCATACAGGAACTCCATGGAGCCAACGCAGAAGATAAAATAGTGAAGCTCCCCGTGGGAACCCTCATCTATGATATGGAAGGAAATCTCCTTCATGACCTGGCAAAACCGGGCGAAACAGTCCGCCTCTGTGTCGGCGGTCGTGGTGGTTATGGAAACTCTCACTTTGCTTCGAGTACCCGGAGAAGTCCTGCTTTTGCTGAACTCGGTGATATCGGTACAAAGCTGGAGACGCACCTCGAACTCAAACTCGTCGCAGACGTCGGTATCATCGGTATACCATCTGCAGGGAAATCAACGCTCATATCCTGTATCACTTCTGTCCGTCCCAAAATCGCTGACTATCCATTTACAACACTTATTCCCAATCTCGGAGTCATGGAATATAAGGGGAAAAATATGGTCCTCGAGGATGTCCCCGGTCTCATCGCTGATGCACACAAGGGAGCTGGTCTCGGTATAGAATTTCTCAAACATATCGAGCGTACTCGTGTCCTCTGTCATCTTCTCGATGCTGGTAAATATGAGGATTGCATCGCTGACTACGATATTATCCGAAAAGAATTAGGGCTTTTTAATCCTGCACTCCTCGAAAAAGAAGAAATTATCGTCCTTTCTAAATGTGACCTCCTCGATCCTGAAATGGTGGAAGATCTCAAAAAACAGCTCGAAAAAAAGACAAAGAAAAAAATCTATCCAATCTCTGCACCTATCTGAGAAGGTCTCGAGGAATTACAGAACGCTCTCATAAAATACATCCCGAAAGAAGAAACAGCCGTCGTACCAGACAAAGTCATTATCGATCTCAGGCACAATCCTGATCCAAATAATTTTACTATCACAGACGAATGAAATAACGTCTATCGAATACATGGTGAACGTATAGAGCAGATTGTCCGCATGACTTCGATGAAAAACCCTGAAGCGGTGGATCGAGTCTGGGATGTCATGGGAAAGAGAAAAATCACCAATGAAATAGAGAAACTTGTCGCAAAAAATTTCGCTAAAGAGGGGCGGGAAATAACACGAAGTGATGAAATATGGTATACCGTCGAAGGAAAAATACTTATCGGTGACGCAGTGCTTCAGTTCAGAGATTATCGATAGTTAAATCTTGCACACAATCCCATTACACTCCATATTACGCTGCGGAGATTTTTCGCATTTCTTGCCAGTTCGGACATTATAGATATCACCTGGTGCTGGAGCGATGATAGCAGTATTTTTGAGATTTGGGAGCTCAGCCATGCCACTCGCGAGAGCATCCATAGATTCTTTTTCCCCGTGTACGAGGAATATCTGTTTTGGATTTCCACAATTTGCTGCGAATTCGAGGAGTCACTTTCGATCAGCATGACCAGAGAAGGCATTAAATATCTCAATCTGCATTCTGACTTGTTTTACTTCATCAAAAATATTTACTTCCTTAGCGCCTTCGACGAGTTTACGGCCGAGCGTGTTTTCAGCCATATAGCCGATAGCGAGGAGGAGATTTCGTTCATCCTCGATGTTATTTGCCACATGATGAACGATACGCCCATATTCTACCATACCCGAGGCAGCAATGATGATGGCAGGATAGTTAATCTTATCGAGAGATTTTGATTCTTCGACACTGCGCATAAATCGTACACCCTCCCCTTCAAGGAATGGAAATACACCACCTGCTTCCATAGCTTTTGTTTTTTCGTCGAAGCATTCTGGGTGGATTTTGAAGATATCAGTCGCATCTGAGGCAAGTGGAGAATCGATATAAATAGGGAGTTTTATAATTTTACCCTGATTCATGAGAAGTCGGAGAACATAGAGAATCTCCTGTGTACGCTCAACGGCAAATGCTGGGATAAATATTTTTCCTCCACGATTCACCGTCTCATTGATGACTTTTGTGAGTCGCTCTTCGACATCAGCAAGCTCATCGTGAAATCTATTTCCATAGGTTGATTCAGTGATGAGGATATCGATATCTTTTATCTGTGTAGGCTCACGGAGGATAGGGAGATGTTTACGACCGAGGTCACCACTAAAACAAAATCGTGTATGTTCACCAGTATCTTTGTCTTCGATTTCCCATTCTTCGAGAGCAGAACCGAGAATATGACCCGCATCATGAAATGTCATCTTTACGCCCTGATCGAGTGGTACAGCTTGTTCATAACCAACAGAACGAAACTGCATCATACATTCCATTGCTTCTTCGACAGTATAGAGGGGAAGAATATTCTTACCTGTTTTTTTCGACATATGCTCTGCATCATGTTCTTGGATACGAGCACTATCCTGGAGCATAATAGAACAGAGATCTCGAGTTGCATGTGTACAGTAGATAGGACCCGTGTATCCTTTTTTGACGAGAAGAGGTAAAAGTCCTGCGTGGTCGATATGTGCATGCGAGAGGATGACAGCATCGAGCTCACTTGTTTTAATTGGGAGAAAGCGATTCGCCTCATCTGATTCTTTTCTGTGCCCCTGAAACATTCCACAATCGAGAAGGTACGTCTTTCCGTTGATACGGAGGATGTGCTTTGAGCCAGTCACTGTCTGTGCTGCTCCAACGAATTCAAATTGCATAAGTATGTGTTAGAAAACTATACAATCATCGTACCAGATAATCCTTTTTGTTGCAAAGGAATCGAGGAGACTTTTGAAAAATATCAGTCTAACAAAAAATCCTACACCATTTTCCTCCAAAACTCACACTTTTCCGAACCGTTCATGAGGTTCTTTTTTGTCCATCCGGCCTCATCCTGTGGGAAATTTTCCACTGAAGTAATCACTCCACCCGTGAGCTCATGTGTCTTAAATATATTTTCCAGATCAGTATAGAGGCCACTCAGGTCATCATCGCCCATGCGTTTACCGTAAGGCGGATTTGTCACGAGATGAGCATTTTTCTGATATGAAACTTGGCGAAAATCAGATTCTGAAAATCGAATAGTGTCATCTACTCCTGCTCTATGGGCATTATCCATCGCATATTCGAGGACTCGTGAATCGATATCACTTCCATATATTTCATAACTTTTCTCGAATATTTTTGTTTTTGCGTCTTTTATCGCTCGATCATGACATGGGAGGTCATACCACGGAAAATAGAGATAATCAAATTCCCGCTTGAGTCCAGGTGCTATATTTCTCGCGATCATAGCTGCTTCGATAAGGAGCGTACCACTTCCACACATAGGATCATAGAGTGGTGTTTTGAATTTCCAACCACTGTAGAGGACGAGAGATGCTGCGAGTGATTCTTTGAGGGGCGCCTCCCCTGCCTCAGTCCTATATCCTCTTTTATGGAGAGCGTCTCATGAGGTATTGATGAGGACGTGGAGAGTGTCTGCGACGAGAAGGAGAAATATCTCAATTGGATGACTATTTTCATTTTCTTTCCAATAATCGTCTTCCCCCATGAGTGAACGGATGATAGCTTTTTTGCAAATAGACTGCATGCTCGGCGTATGCGTCACGACAGACCGAGAAGAAGTTGCAGAGACTATAATGGGTGTGCCAACTGGGATCCATTGCGACCAATCAATCTGCTCGATAGAAGCAAAGAGCATCTCGAGAGACATAACTTCAATCTTCTCTACTTCGATATAGATGCGATTGGCCGTTCGGAGCCAGAGATTTGCTTGTGTGAGCGTCATCATATCTCCATCAAATCCAACCATACGATCCTGCCCATAAGTGACGTCGATTTTTTGACGTTCGAGTTCGCCTCTAACGAGAGATTCTACACCATTGATACAGGTGGCTACAAAATGAGTCATAATTATCTGAGGTTACAGTGATTAAAATCAAGTTTTCGAGCATAAAAACCACTTCCCTGTGCCACTTCTACGACATAGCGAACAAGCTTTTGTGAGATATATTGCATTGGGGGATTTATCTCCGTATCAGGGCGCATATTCAAAGCACGATCGACGAGTGTGCCATCACTATCATAAAAATACATATCGAGAGGAATGAGCGTATTTTTCATCCAAAATCATTGTGCGCCTGGTACATCAAATACAAAGAGCATACCACACTTACTACACAGACTCGTGCGTCACATAAGCCCCCGTGTTTGTTCTGGGAGCGTTTTAGCTACCTCAAAAGACCAGTATGAATTTGATGCAGGAATGCGACACGATGAAGTCTCACGAGTCCAGTACAAAAAAGCAGAAACTCCTACTATGGCAGAAAGAATGAATATCATCAAATATTTCATACGCTCAATGTATTGCAAGAAACGGCGAAATCAATACGATATTTTTATGCTTTCTCTCTACAACACACTTTCTCGCACCATTGAGCCATTTAAGCCCCTCAAAGAAGACCATGTAAAATTCTATGGGTGTGGCCCAACAGTCTATAATTATGCACACATAGGCAATCTCTGTTGTTACGCTTTTGAGGATATCATCATTCGTAGTCTCGAGTTTCTCGGGTATGAAGTCGATGCGCTCATGAACCTCACTGACATCGATGATAAAACTATTCGAGATAGTCAAAAAGAACATAAAACGCTTAAAGTCTTCACCGAACACTACACAAAACTTTTTTTTGAAGACCTTACAAAGCTCGGCATTACGAGTTTTAAACGCCATAAACCAATCTCAGAACTTGTCCCCGAAATGATCGGTATGACTCAGAAACTCATCGATACAAAACATGCATATGTCAGCGATGATGGTTCCGTATACTTTGATATTAAAAGCTTCAAAAAATATGGCAATCTAGCCCATCTGGATATGAAAGGCATGAAAGCTGGCGCACGCGTCAATAATGATGAGTACAATAAAGATAACGTATCAGATTTCGCGCTCTGGAAATGATATGATGCTGCTGATGGTGAAAATTTCTGGGAAGCACAATTTGAGACAAAGGATGGACCAAAAACACTCAAGGGAAGACCGGGTTGGCACATAGAATGTAGTGCTTGTAATCTCTGGGGGCACGGCGAACAGATCGATATTCACATGGGGGGAGTCGACCTGATATTCCCTCATCATCAGAATGAGATTGCCCAGACAGAAGCAGTTACTGGGAAAACTTTTTCTACCTATTGGATGCATACAGGACACCTCCTCGTCGATGGGAAAAAGATGAGTAAATCTCTCGGCAATTTCTATAGATTACAAGATATAGAAAATAAATTTCCTGATAAAAAACAACTCATCTATCGAGCGTTTCGCATGATGTGTCTGCAGAATCGTTATCGTGAGAATTTTAATTTTACTTTCGAGAGACTCGAGAGTGCTATGGCGACGATTACAAGTCTCGACAATACACTCAAACGCCTGAAATCATACACACCGCGCAATACAAAAGTACGACGAGAATTCAGAAATGAACTCCAGGAGTCAATGCAAAAATTCGTCGCCGCACTTGAAAATGATATCGATACGGTGATTGCTCTTACTGAAGTTTTTGAGCTTACAACACGCGTCAATCGTGACATCGATGATATATCTCTGACCACAAAAGAAGTGTCGTCCGTGATAGAAATACTCAAATCATGGGATATGGTTATGGGAGTTATGGATTGGTCCCTCCTGGAAAGCAAAACAATACCTGAAGAAATACAGAAACTCGCCGAGGCGCGACAGGAAGCAAAGAAAAACAAAGATTTCGCACAAGCTGACAGCCTCCGTCAAGAAATAGAATCCCAAGGATATGCTATTATAGATGGTAAGGATGGACCAATTCTCGAGAAGAAATAAGAAAATATAGCCTAATTGAAAAAGATGAGTAATATTGAAACATGTATCTCTTTGTAGACACCATTTCAAATCCTTGTTACCTCGCAGTTTTTGATGAATCAAGAACTATTATTGATAGCATTCTCTGGCCAGGTCAGAGAAAAGAATTTGATACCCTCATAGAAACAATCGATACTCTTTTGAAAAAAAATAGCATCTCCTACAAACAGCTCTCGGGTATATGTAACATCACTGGTCCTGGGAGTTTCACTGGCACACGAGTGACAACGCTCGTCATGAATGCTATTGCCTACGCTTTTGGGACAAAGCTCTATCCCCTCTCTGTTGGCGACTTTTTTCACCTACAAAATGCGCCCCTTCCCTGGATAACTCCTATAACCAAAAAAGAAGTACTCCTCTGGACTAAGACTACTCCAAATGCGTACATATTAACACCTCTGGGCGATTTAGAAGATGGCGAATATACCAGTGTGACCACCGTTGATTTTCAAATGCCAAAAAGTACAATCAGAAAAGCAAAAGATTATTCTACTGTTATAGAAAAACTCCCCCTTTCTTATCCTGTAGACAGAATGCAATCTGTCTACGCGAAGGAACCAAATATTACCTTAAAAAGTGAACATGCCTTTTCTTAGACAAGAATCAAATAATGAATTAGAATGCATCGCCATCGGACTTGAACCAGATGAGCATCTTCATATGGTTGTACGGAAGCATTGGATTATTTTTGTGGAGCTATGAGCTTCTCTTTTATTTCTTGTTGGTATGTGTATTGGCGTCTATTTTATCGGAAGTTTTGGACATATACCAACGATATTTACAGTACTGACCATGCTCGGACTTATGATGGTAGGTTTGCAATATATATTTATCAATTGGGTCAACGATGAACTCGACATACTTATACTGACAAATAAACGCATCATCGCGCTCGAACAAATAAAATTTCTCGATAGAAAACTCTCTCAAGCAAGTATTGACCAAGTCCAGGAAGTGAATGCCTCGACTTCATGATTTCTCGGCAATATTTTGCACTATGGAAACCTCTCTATACAAACAGCAGGAGATGCGTCTGATTTTCATCTCTCTCAAATAGCCGAATCCCTCGAGACATCAAGAATCGTTCATCGCTATATTGATGAATACAGACACTCTCTCGATAAAGAATAGTATGTCTGAGATTCGACTCGAACACAGCTGGAAACAGGCACTCGAGGACGAGTTTGAAAAAGAATACTTCAAAAAACTCTCACAGTTTGTAAAAGATGAAATACTTGCTGGTAAAACTGTCTATCCTCATCCGAAAAATATCTTTGCAGCACTCGATGCTATCCCTTTTGAAAAAGTAAAAGTCATCATCCTCGGACAAGATCCATATCATGGACCAGGACAGGCACATGGACTCTCTTTCTCGGTCATGGAGTGAGTCAGGAATCCTCCATCACTCATGAATATTTTTAAAGAAATTCAGTGAGATCTCTGAATACCGACTCCAAAAAATGGTGACCTCACTCGTTGGGCAGAGCAGTGAGTTTTGCTTCTCAATACGACCCTCACTGTCCGTGGAGGTGAACCGATGTCTCACGCAGGAAAATGATGGGAAAATTTTACCGATGCAATTATTCAAACCCTCTCGGACAAGCGAGATTTTCTCATATTTTTGCTCTGGTGAAGTCACGCGCAGAAAAAGAAGTCCCTCATTGATACGCAAAAACATATCATCCTCGAAGCGCCCCACCCGTCTCCCCTCTCTGCACACCGAGGTTTCCTCGGTTGTGGTCATTTTAGCAAAACAAATGCTCTCCTGAGAGAGCATGGAATCAGTGAAATTCAGTGGTAAATCTGGTATCCCCAACAGGAATCGAACCTGTATCAGCTCGTTAGGAGTGAGCCGTTCTTCCATTAAACTATAGGGACGCATCCGAAGTATAGAGAAAAAATAAAAGAGAAAAGAGAAAAAAATCAGATTTTTAGAGAATTTTTCACTATTTTCCAGAGAAGTCTAGTACCTTTGGGTCTTTTTCGGGCTTTTCTCGTTTTATCTCAGGAGAAAAACGAGTATTATATGCCTATAGAAATCATGTCTCTCGAACTCGTCTTCCTCTTGGCAGTACTTATCATCTTTCCTAGCGTCGGCATGGTGATGGTTTTTTTATTCCGAAAAGGAGTAGATCAGAGACGGAGTCTCGAAAAAGTCCATCTCCAGGTCCTCATACCCCGAAAAGATTCAGATGCTGATGCCAAGCAAGATAATAGTAAAGATTTCAAAGATTACATTGGTCTCATGGAGCAGCTGCTTGCCGCCATGAATTCCCTCTATGCTGGCAAATTTTTTCAGAGAATCCGCGGGCAGCACACCTTTTCTCTCGAGTACATCGCCTACAAGAATCAGCTCTATTTTCACATGGTCGTGCCTCGAAAATATCAATGACTCGTAGAAAAACAGGTGACGAGTTTTTTCTCGGATGCCGTCATCGAGGAAGTAGAAGAAATAAATCTCTTTGAAGAAGAACATCTCCACTATGCAACAGAATGTCTCACACTCGGACATAACTATATCTTTCCGATAAAGACCCACCAGAAACTCGAATCAGATCCAATCAACAATATCACAAACGCCCTCTCAAAACTCGATGAAGATGAATCCTGTATGATTCAACTCATGCTTCGCCCGACTGATAATCACTGGCAAAAACATGCGAGTAAACATGCGAGTCATATGCAAAAGCATGGACATCATAGCTGATTCTCCCCTCTTGATCTCATACGAGGATTTGTAAACTTTTGGAAGACGGACACAAAAGAAGAAAATAAGCACGAAGAAAAAGAAGGACCATCAGCACTCGAGTCTGAAGAAGTAAAGCTCATCGACGAAAAAAGTAAAAAGATAGGGTATGATTCGATTATTCGCATCATGACTGTCGCACGAGATCATCATGCTTGTGAAATTCAGATGAAGAATATTCTTTCTTCTTTTGAACAATTCCGAAGCCCTGATACAAACTATTTTCATGATTGACATGAGCATGCGAGCCCTCGTACAGTCAGAAACATTCTCTACAGAACTTTCTCACGACCAGGTTGGAGAAAATGGAAAACTATGATTTTGAACGTAGAAGAAATCGCTTCTATTTTTCATTTTCCTCATTCAAAATACAATCTTACTCCCGAGATAAAGTGGCAAAAATTCAAAATCGTCAAAGCCCCAGATAATCTCCCAAAAGAAGGAATACTCCTCGGACACAACGTCTACCGTGGCAAAAAAGTACCAGTCTATATGAAGTCAGAGGACCGAATGAGACACTTCTATGTCATCGGTCAGACAGGTACAGGTAAAACCACTATCCTCGAAGCTATGGCACGCCAAGATGCCAAACAAGGACATGGAATGGCAGTCATGGATCCCCACGGTGATTTCGCGAGTGGACTCCTCCCCCATATTCCACGGAGCCGTGCAGATGATGTCATCTATTTTAACCCGAGTGATACAGCACGACCTATGGGTCTCAATCTCCTCGAAGCACGTGATGCTGAGGAGCGTGAATTCGTCGCACAAGACGCAACCAAGATGATGATTAAACTCTTCGGTAACGAAGTATTTGGACCTCGTATTCAGGATTATTTTCTCAATGGTGTACATACGCTGATGGAATATCCAGCTGGTGGCGCACTCACAGATATTGTACGTCTCTTCACGGATGAAAACTTCCAGATGGAACGTCGACGTACTCTCCAGAATAAAATCGTCAAATCATGGTGGGACTATACCTATGCAGCGATGGGTGATCGAGAGAAAAAAGAAATGATTCCTTACTTCCAAGCGAAGTTTTCTGGCTTTATAACCAACGAACTTCTCCGAAATATCATCGGTCAAACGAAGAGCTCATTCCAGGTTGATGACATCATGAATACTGGAAAAATACTCCTCATTAATCTCTCCAAAGGTATTCTCGGTGATCTCAATTCCAAACTCTTGGGTATGATCTTCGTCACCAAGATTCAGGGTGCAGCCATGGCTCGTCAAAAAATCGATAAAGAACTCCGAAAAGATTTCTTTTTCTACATGGACGAGTTTCAGAATTTCGTCACCGACTCTATCGAATCAATCCTCTCAGAAGCTCGTAAATACAGACTCTCACTCAATGTCGCTCATCAATACATGTCTCAGCTCGAACAATCAGATGCGCTGACAAAAAGCTCAGTCAATCTCAAAAATGCTATCTTTGGTAACGTTGGTACGATGATGAGTTATAAGGTTGGTGCCGAAGATGCTGAGAAACTCGAAAAAGAATTTGCTCCAAATTTCTCTGGTTCAGATCTCGTGAACATGGATAAATTCAAAGGTGTTATGCGTCTCATGATCGACGGACAAGTATCTCGGGCATTCAGTCTCATACCAGAAAACATTCATCTCGAAAAAGGTGATCCGAAACTCATGAGAGCGTATATGGAACTCTCACGGCTCAAGTACGGTCGTGAAAAAGAATTCGTCAATCGTGAAATCCTTTTTAGAATCTGAGCTCCTTAAATATTTCTATGCTCAAAAAAATATTTACACTCTCACTCCTGCCCCTCCTTTTTCCGCTCTCCATTTTTGCTGAGTGTCAGGCAAGTGCGACTTGTAGCAAAGATGATCCAATAGGAAATAGCTGTTACAGTAAGGGGCAATTTTCTTATGAATGCAGCGTCGCAAATACCTGTCTCGGTCAAAAATATGGAGGCGACCATTGGGATTTCACGACCAGCAAACAGCTCATCATGAAGCACGATATGAGCAAATACCCCGATCTCGCAAAAACAGGTGGAGGGTTGAGCTTTGATGACATACGAGGCATTTACCAAAAAACTCAGAATAACATCATGAATTGTTCTATTCTCAAATCCAAGTACGCACTCCACAAAAAACTCATCGATGACTACAAGATAACATGAAAAGCAAAAGAAGTCCTCGAAGAAGCGAATAAGGTCATCAAACAACAGATGGATGAGCAAAAGCCAGAAAAATGTATCGACTATCGAGATGGGGATAAAATATATAATTCAAAAGACTTGCTCGACTCTCTCAGCTATGAAGAATGTGTCTATACGATGTATCTCTCGTATTATGGCTTTGTGTGTGACAAAGACATAGGAACATGTGCGGCTGGCAAACAAGCGTACAAGGCAAATGAAGCGCGACAAGTCGTGCAGACCGAAAGAAATAAACTCAGTGAGGAATGAGACCTCTCTCAGAAAGCTCTTACTTCAGCCCTTTCACTGTATGAAAATTTTGAAAAAACATATATCGCTCATGTACTCCTCGAACTTATTGAGATAGAGCTCACTGAAGATAAACGTTTTATGGGTGTCGCGGTCAAAGCGCTCATGCAATGGGTCTCCCTCTCAAATAATGCCCAGAGGTCATCTGGCTCGAGATAATCGAGCTTTTCGCTTTACTTCCACAAAAGATATACTATACTGTGCTGGTCGTCAGGTGAAACGTGTTTACAGAGTGGGTTTTCCGCGAAGTGGCGTTTTAGATGTCGATATTTATTTTTTCTTTTTTCAGTTATGGGCAAACGCCTTTTTGTCGGAAATCTTCCGTACCGTGTTAGCGCTGACCAGCTCCGAGAAATTTTTTCTCAGAATGGTGAAGTAGTAGACGTATTTATTCCTCTCGATAGAGAGACACGACGACCTCGTGGTTTCGCTCTCGTAGAAATGTCTACAGACGAAGAAGCTAATGCAGCTATCGCAGCTCACAACGGTGTGACTGAGATTTCTGATGACCGCGGACCTCGTGTTATCACTGTTAACGAAGCTCGTCCAAAAGAAGAGCGTCCTGCAGGTGGTGGATTCGGTGGTGGAAATCGTGGTGGTAACGGTGGTGGTGGAAATCGTGACAGCGGTAATCGTTGGTAAGATTTTTTTCCTAAATCCAAAACGCTGCTCCCTTCGGGGGGCAGTTTTTTTATGCATTTAGCTGGGAAAAAGTATAGAACGTCTAAATTGAAAAACCCCTAAAGGGGCTAAAATGACCCTACTTATTTCCTATTTTATTTTATGAAAAAATATATTCTCCTCGCGAGTATGACCATCTTACTTGCAGCTTGTGGTGCAAAAACACAACCAGCCACTACGGTCCCAGAAACGACTGTGCCAACTGCAAATAACACACAGGTCAAAACAGAAATTGCTGTCGAAAATCCAACTTCAGCATCCAAAGAAACAATCAATCCTGCAGTAAAGGCTCCTACTCCTGCACCCGTACAGGCTCCTGCTAAAAAATCCTATACAGCAGCCGAGGTTGCTACGCATAGCAATGCTTCAAGCTGTTGGCTCATCCTCGATGCAAAGGTCTATGATGTGACAAAATTCATACCAAACCATCCAGGTGGAGAAGCTATACTCAAAGGGTGCGGAAAAGATGCTACACAGATGTTCTCAAGACATCCAGCGAGTGCAAAAGCAATGAAGGAGCAGTTCTATATCGGTGATCTCAAGTCATAATTATTCCGACACAAAAAACTCCCCAGAAATTGGGGAGTTTTTTTATGATACATTTTCTACTTACTCATTTTCTCAGCAATTTTTGGGAGGAGATTATTGAGCCCATCAATAGCGCGAAGTGTCTCGACAGGAACCATCCAGATAGTTGTATTTGAATCATCAGATGATATATCGTTGATTGATTGAAGTGTGCGAAGATGAAGCGCTCCCGGTGTTGTGCTGAGCATGGCTGCAGCCTGAGCAAGCTTCTCTGATGCGAGAAGTTCTCCTTCTGCATCGATGATTTTTGCACGCTTCTCTCGTTCTGCTTCTGCCTGCTTACTCATAGTTCTCTTGAGAGATTCTGGGAGATTGAGATCCTTGAGCTCAACAGAGTGAATATTTACACCCCAGGATTCAGACTTCTCATCGACGATTATTTTTATTTTTCTACTTGCCTCTTCTTTATTAGAGAGGAGCTCATCGAGTTCAAATTGACCAACAATATTTCTCATGGTTGTCATCGCAAACTGCATAATAGCATACTCCAAATCACGAACATTTACCACCGATTTCATGGAGTCATCAATAGCATAATAAAGTACGGCATTGATAGTGAGAGATACATTATCTTTTGTCATCGCTTCTTGAGATGGTACATCAACTGCACGTTCTCGCATATCAACCTTGGTACAGGTCTGAATAAAAGGAATAATGAATCTCAATCCTGGCTTAGCAATACGTGAAAATTTACCGAGAGTAAATATGACACCTTCCTCGTATTGATCGACGATTCGTATAGAAAGAGGTCAGAGAAAAATACAGGCAATAATAAGTACTGGGAAGCCGCCACCAAGCAAGAGAGCAAGTATTTCCATTGGAAAAATTATTATAAATAAACAGTGTTATCCTACTCAAAATGGGGTTGAAGTCCAGAATTTTCTATCCATGCTTTGGATCCTTTTTGCTATGGAAAAACCTATATCCAAATTCGGTGGAGTATCGGCCAAGTCTAATTGAGCATTAACTCACAATGCAATGCGAGCAAAACAAGAAGGCAAAAATTCATGCATTTTATTACCCAATACAGTTTGGATTGCACTATTTCTCTCTATGAGAGCTTGAGCTACATTTTCTACATCAAATTCATCACTTTTCATGGGACCTGAACGACCAAATAATGCATCAAATTTCCTCTTATTATTTTTCAATTTTGGATGTTTGGCCAATATATCAGCAATCATTTTTTTCTGAGCCAATATCCTCATCCAAGCTACCGTGCCAAAAAAATCATCTTGTGATAGATATTTTCCACAATATAAAACATACACTACACTTTCCAAAAAAGGAAAAATTGCAGCATTATCTGTATGAAAACAATCTATATTTCACAGAGAAAAATCACAATTCATGGGGGCAGAACATCATGCACCATGTACTTCATGACACGCTCCGCATTTTTTCGACCGAATAAGTTTTGGCAATGACGTTATATCTCTACATGGCCTGCCAAGATAAGCCATTAATCGTTTATATGCTAACCCATTATCTTCACCATCTCAATAAATATATGAAGGCGTTTTTTGAGTCGTGCTGATAATCATACTTTCATACGGCATGCGCCCCTGGTCGTGTAAGTATTGTATCCCTGGAATTCCGAGATCTAAAATACTTTCTGCTGTTTCCGCTAAAATCATATATTCCTAGACAGTAATATTTTTCTCCATTCTCACGACTGCTTCGATATGATGTGTATGAGGGAACATATCGACCGGTGTGATGTCTGTCACCTTGTATTCACCATTTGGTGATATGAGGGCTATATCCCGGGCAAGCGTTGAAGGATTACAGCTGACATAGATGATCTCCTTGGGATTAAAATCTCTGAGGATTCCTGGAGCATCTGGATGCATACCAGCCCGAGGTGGATCAACCACGATGACGTCGGGTGTTTTTCCTTCTTTTTTCCATTCTTCGAGGACTTTTTCGACGGGAGCATTAATGACTGTGACATTTTTGATGTTATTTTTGGCGAGATTACGAATATTATCTTCACTCGCTTCAGGAACTATTTCAACAGAATAGACCTCTTTTGCTCGACTTGCGAGAACCATACCGATGGTACCAGTCCCAGCATAGAGATCAAAGAGGATAGGATTTTTCGTCCGTATCATCTCCCCTGTCACACGATAGAGCTCTTCTGCTCCGAGAGTATTTGTCTGGAAAAAGCTTCGAGGACTAATCTCAAACTCCAGATCAAAAAGTTTTTCTGTGATGACTGGAGTACCTGATATGTGTTCATACGTACCCTGAACTGTGTCAGCCTTTCCTGTATTGTGGAGGAGGTAGGCTGAAGTGATCACAGGAATACGAGAAATGAATGATTTGAGGAATTTTTTGAATTCTTCACGCTGCCCCTCCCCCAAGTAAATGGTATTCACAGAAACTATAACCATCGTCTCTCCTGTTTTCTTACTGCGACGGATGACGAGGTGGCGCCAGAAGCCCACATTTGTTTTTACATCATAGGTTGGGAGTCTATTTTCACGAGCAAAGGCATCAAAGGCTCGAAATATATCATTGATAACATCGTCTCCGAGAACGCAGTACGTACAATCAACGATACGATCAAATTGACCTGATTCATGAAAGCCAAATCGATATTTCTCATCCACACCCTCACGAGCTGAGATATACTTCCCCCAACTAAACTCTACCTTATTGCGATAGCCGTACACTTCTGGAGAAGCGACAATGGGATGCCAAGTAGCACTCGCTACCATCTCTGGCGTATGGATAAATACCTCCTTTATTTGTTGTTCTTTGATTTCGAGCTGTTTTTCATGAGGAATCGGGAGCCATCGGCAACCGCCATAGACCTGGAAATGCTCAGGAAGGGTCGCTTCAAGAGGAGATTTTTTGACCACTCGAATAAGCTGAGACTCTATACGATTTGATCTATTTTTGAGAATTCGGACATCAACCGTACTTTCTGGAATTGCCCCACCAGAGATAAGGATTTTTTTACCAGAAGCATCACGCCCCATGCCGATACCTCCAAGTATCAGTTTTTCGACATAGACATTTTCCAGAGTGATTCATTTTTGAGCCATAGACAGGGAGTATATGAAGAAATACTTAATTACGAAAATTTTTTGACACAATACAGTCTCTCGTTACAATGCCCCTACTTTGTTATGCGGACGTAGCTCAATGGCTAGAGTTCCTGCCTTCCAAGCAGGTTGTTGTGGGTTCGAGTCCCATCGTCCGCTCCATTACAAATCGTAAACCACCCAAAAGGTGGTTTTATTTTACTTCGATGGGACTCTCACGTGTTCGAGTGACTCGGCCTGACGTAAGTCAGCCCTCCCGTCCGCTCCATTCAAAGCATTCATAATCATCCATCTCGGGTGATTGTTTTGTACCCCGAACCAATTACCACTCGATATGCCATTCAGGCATATCTCCGGTTTTATTTTATCTCGATGGGACTCTCACGTGTTCGAGTGGCTCGGATTGTATCGTCATCCCGACGAAAGTCGGGATCTAGGTGAATAAAAAGATTTTTCTGATGACCTGGATACCGTTTTCCAACGGTATGACAGACTCCTCTGATCGTATCGAGAAAGACAAAACATGATTAATCTCCCACCTCTTCCTCCAACTCTTCCAGTTTTCGAGAGACAGACTTTTTCATTTTTTTTGCATGGAGTTCTGTGATGCCAGCGTCTGAGATATTCTCAGGATCTATTTGAAATACCTTTTTCAAAACTGTGTGAAGCTCTTTTTCTGATGAACACTCTATCTCCGCATACTCAAGTGTGTCATGCGCAGACGCGAAGGTGTCAATAACGACTTCCACATTTTTATACTCTGGGAGATGATATATCTCTCGGATACGGGTGATACTCTTCTCGAGGAGCGCACCCGAGTCCAGCAATATCTGCATCATAGACGAAAGCGAACCAATACGGGTCTCTATTTCTTCTCGAGATTTAATTCCTTTGTTCGTTTTTTTTGGCCCCTTTATCGTGATATATGAGACCATATCGACTGTTCTGAGACGAATTTTTGACCCACTTCTGAATCCTCTGTCAGAGAAATCTCGTATCTGCATGAGCACTTCTGTATCTGGTATCTCGACAGAGACAGCTCAGAGAACGAGAAGTCCTGATTTTTTTGATTCTGGGAGTCGATAATCCCATTTTGTTGCACTAAAATCACGAATATCAAATATATAATCGACGACATCACAGATTCGTTTCGGATGGATTTCCTTCTTCTGAAGTACTTTTCTGATTTTTTTGATATCAAATATCTTTGTTTCGATTTCCATAGGGGTATTATGTATTATTTCTGTTTACCTGCAAGAAAATCTCTACTCAGATGACACCCTTTACCATGCCGATCGATCAATCGTATCATCATCTCATAGATATTTTGGAAGCCATTATCGCTCGCTAAATATTTGATCCTGTTGGTCGCAGAGATATAGCGATGAGGTATAAAAGCAGCAAAGACTTCTTCTCGAAGTGTAGTAGCGTTTTTTTTCATCCAGCGAAGTATCAGCGCTGTGTCCGTGATATCCTGGCCACGACGAGTCGTGAGGGCTTCGAGGAGGGCATGCTCAGGCGCTGTCACCAGAAATTCAGTATCCTCTATTTTTTGGCGTGTAGCATACTGTTTTACGAGACTATAGAGCGAGCGCTTTTCTTCGAGAAGAGCAATAGCAACCAGCTGATAGTGCCCCTGTATAGAGAGCATTTTTGGATTTTTTGGCACGATGATCTGCAGGGCGTCCGAGAGGGAGTAATCACGGAGTCAGAGAGCGAGAGCCTTTCAGCCAGAGATGATTCCCTGTCCGAGATAATTCTCAGCGATAACTTTTTTCACGAGAGGCCAATAAAAATCTTCTGGGTCGAGTTTTGTATCGAGGTTCCAGAGATACATCCCTTTTCTGATCGAGATAAGAACTCCACTCGAGACAAGTCGATGAGCGAGTTTATATGTACCATTTTTGGGGGATCGATTTTCCCCCTCCAGATACTTCTCCAAATCCACGAGAGACCAGAGCTTGAGTCATCTTTTCCGCATTTTCTGTACAATTTTGTTCAAATCCATATTGGTTGTTTATGCTTTATAGAAAGGTAATAATCGTTATAAGTTTATTATATTTTTATCTATAAAATTGCAATAGTTTCTTCTATAAACATAGAATATAATTATCATTGCTGAACCAAAATTATACCCAAGAAAAAAGCTCGTGAATCTCCTTTTATCATGTTTTAGACATACCAGGAATAAGAACTTTTTCACTTCATTTTTACATTTATGATAATCTCGTATGCTCTAAGTTGATGAATTACACCTTTTTCACAAATTCCGAAAAAACCTGGAAAGCTCTCTATGAGGATATCTCTCGTGCGAATAAGTCTGTCTCTATGGAGATGTATATATTTGAGAATACCCTCGAATACAATTTCCACGAGCTCCTGCAGAAAAAATCACAAGAATGACTCCGTGTCATCCTCATCCTCGATGCCTTTGGGAGCATCAATCTCTCTCAACAGGAGATAGACGCTATGAAACAATCGGGTGTTGAAATCCTCTTTCAGAGTTATCTCTTTCATCGTGCACACAGAAAAATCACGATTATCGATGACTCAATCGCCTTTATCGGTGGAGTAAATATTCACAATATAGCCAGCCTCTGGAATGATCTCGTCGTACGGGTACAGGGTTTTCTCGTGAAAAATATCATTAAGTCTTTCATAAAATCATACAGAGACGCTGGCGGAAAGAATCCGTCACTTCTTCTCTCAAAAAATACATCTCTTGAAAAAGTGAATGCCTGGATCATCGAACACTCTCCTTTTCGGAAAATATTTAATCTCAAGCGTATATACACCCAGCATCTGAGTCATGCCCAGAAACGCATCACCCTCGTCACGCCCTATTTCATACCAAAGCGCTGGCTCAGAGCCCTCCTTCATCAAGCCGTCCTACGATGAGTGACAGTCGAAGTCCTCGTGCCAGAGCACACCGATCATCGCATCATCGACCGAGTGAATTATTTCTTTATGCGAAGGCTCGCTCTCCTCGGTGTAAAGTTCTATCTCGAAACCACGATGAATCATGCGAAGGTGATGATCATCGATGATAACGAGTGACTCGTTGGCTCACAAAACCTCGACTACCTCTCCTTTGACCTCAATTCTGAGATTGGTATCTTTTTCGAGGATGCAGAAGTCGTCTCCCAACTCACACACATAACAGAGAATTGGAAAAAAGATGCAACAATTTTTGATCCACAGAACTATCGTTCACATTGGTTCGATGTCATTCTTTCTTCTATAATTGGTTTCTTTTCATGGATTTTCTAGAGAAATTGTTGGTTTTTACATTTATAAAAATTTCCTATACTAAGCCCATCTCATGCGGGAGCTTCTCCCCTTTTCTATTGTCTCTCTTATGAACCTCTCTACTGCCTCTCTCGTCGAAATGCTCGAAGCACTCAAATCTGGCGAAATAACCCAAGCCCAAGTCTGGGAACACTTCGACCATATCACGACCGAACTCGACCCAGAACTCCAGGCATATAATTTCAGAACTCCCACTCAGCCTGAAGCAACTGACGGCCCTCTTGCTGGTCTCCCCCTCGCTATCAAGGACGTCTATAGCGAAACAGGCGTTCTCACGACTGCCTCAAGTAAGATGCTTGAGAACTATGTTGCCCCGTATGAATCAACGGCCACAAAGCGTCTCAAAGCAGCTGGCATGATCAGCCTCGGAAAGGTCAATCACGATGAATTTGCGATGGGTGCGACGGGTGAAAACTCAGCACTCCGAATCTCACGAAATCCCTGGGATACGACTCGTGTCCCTGGCGGAAGTAGCTCAGGTTCCTCTGTCGTTGTCGCCTCAGGCATGGCTCCTGCCTCTATCGCCACTGATACAGGAGGAAGTATCCGTCAACCTGCGTCACTCACGGGTGTTGTAGGGTTTAAAGGAACGTATGGAAGCGTCTCCCGCTACGGTGTTATCCCGATGGCATCATCACTTGATACCATGGGCGTCCTCTCTCGCACTGTCCGTGACGCACATCTCGTCTGGGACGCTATGCAGGGTCACGACCCTCTCGATGCGACATCACTCGATGGTCGAATCGAAGTCTCTCCAGATATCTGGAATAGAAAGGATTTAAAAGGTGTCAAAATCGGTCTCCCAAAAGAATACTTCGGCGAAGGTATCGAAACTGGTACACGAGAGGTCATCGAACAAGCCAAAAAAACTCTCACCAATCTCGGAGCAGAACTCATCGAAGTCTCTCTCCCCTCCACTGACTACGCGCTCGCTGCCTACTATGTTATCGTCCCCTCTGAAGTCTCATCCAACCTCGCACGATTTGATGGTGTCCGATTCGGACATATCACAGGCGAAGAATTCCGAGACTACGCAGACTGGATCAGTCATACTCGCTCAGAAGGTTTCGGAGCAGAAGCAAAACGCCGTATCATGATCGGAGCCTTTGCGCTCTCGTCTGGCTTCTACGATGCATACTACCACCGCGCGTCTCTCGTCCGAGAACTCGTCCGTCGTGAATTCGCTGAGACATTTGAAAAAGTCGATGTCATCGCCACTCCTGTCTCCCCTATGGTCGCATGGAAAATCGGTAAGATGGACAACGACCCTCTCGCGAACTACATGGCAGATATCTTCACCGTCCCTGGTGCTCTCGCTGGTATCCCTGGACTCTCTGTCCCAGCAGGCTACGCCGCACCGGCAGACGACGCCTCTCTCTCACTCCCGGTCGGTCTCCAGATAATGGGACCAAAACTCGGAGAAGAAAAAGTCCTCATGGTTGGACATGTCTTCGAACAAGCTCTGCAAGAGAAGATCAATGCACAGAGACCGAAGGTTTGGAAATAAAAATAAAAAACACTAATCACTTCTTTTGCTCTTGAATTCCAGTATTAATTCTTCCCAATTTGGTGGTGTGATGTTTGGAAAATCATTTACAGTATAAAATCTATAACCTATCGTCGAGCATCATTCTTCATGTTTAATTTCCATAGGAAATTCCTGTAGATCAAAGTAAGATGGATAAAATTTTTCAACCTGTTCTCTTGCTGGCTGATTTAGCAGTGTATGTGTTGAGGAAGATAACCTACAGGCGTAAACAACAGGAATACCCACAATGGTAAGTGAGGATCATTCGTTAAATAAAGTTACTGCTCCATAATCAATTCCTATTCCTAAGCCATATTTTCCTTTAATAAAAATATTAAAACAGTGTCTAGAGTTATTATAGTGCTCTTCAAAAACTTTATGACATTCTTCCGCAGCCTTTAAGGCATAAAGCATGGCATCTTTACCACTATAGAAAGTTGGAAAAAATGCCAAAATTCCATCTCATGTAAACTTGTCAAAAACCCCATAATTATTTACGACAACATCAGACAATTTTCTACTTAACTGCGTAATAAATTCAGCAAACAGCCTTGGTTCTCTGGCCTGCAACATCAATTGGGTAGATTTTCTAATATCAATCGATAAAACTACAGCTTCACAGAGTCTTGAGTCAGAAAAAAGCTCCAATAAATCATTAGATTCAATAAGTTTTTTACGTCACTCTGTCGATATTCTGTCAGAGATATTTTTTCTAATAATATCCATCTCATACTCTTTCTGGAGCTTTATAAATTCTCTCTCAATTCTCTCTTTTTCTTTTCTTTCATGGACTTTGCCATCCCTCGCTTGGAGCAATTCTCTTCGAACATGGTCTAGCTCTTGTTTTTTCTTTACTAAATCTTCTTCTATTTTCCATTGTTGGCCAGAAGAAAAACTAATCCATGGATCCGTTTTATCCAAAAAATTAGCCGAACTTATTAAATCCATTTTAGGTAAACTTGCATTAAAAGTTGTTATTGGATTAAGGTTAACAAAATTACTAACATAACTAGCAGAAGAATTAATAGTGTCCAAATAAGAATTATTTTTAAAAGAATAATCACTCACAAGTTTTACATGGTCATTTAATGAGTCAAACGCAGAAAATGTATTCCTTGTTACTTCTAGAGATTTATCAATAGCATCTTTTAATACATTGGTAGGGGTAATGTTTCCCGTAATGCCAGTTGACGACGGTAAAGTTGGAAGAATAGGTTTAATAGGTGTCTCTTTCTTGTCTGCCTGACTCTTTTCGTTCTTATCTTTTTTCATCAAATAAAATTAATATTAAACACAACATATTGTGTGACTTGATTATATTTATACACAAGAGGTGGTCAAATGATTTTCTGAAATCAAAAAATACTGTAAAATTTTGATAAATGTCAATATACCTTATTTTTCTTTTGCGGAAGAGGCTTACTCAATATTCTCCTCCGAAAAATACTATCCCAAATGACATTGCTTATCCCGTGTTTCAACATAGACTGCAAGACTCTGGTGAGTAGATTTTGTTTCTTTGAAGTGATATTGAGCTGGTGCGGATTCTACGCGGCTATTGGGAAAGATACGTGTCCGATTGGGTAGGAGTGGTGAGGGATTTTATTCAAAATCTATTTCGCCCAGTTGCACATTATACGTTTTCCATTTCGCACTATATTCTTCTTGTTTCGCTTTTGGTACACTCGAGAAATTGTCATTTTTTATAGCTGCCGTGATGAGCTTCATAACATTTTGCATCTCATAACGGAGACGATTACGTAGGAGTTGGAGTTTTTTCTTATGATGATTCAGTCATCTTGATACGAGCTCTCCTGCATCTTCTTTTCTCATGGCGACATTTCTGTGTCTCTTGAGAATCGTCCAGAGGAAGCTAATAGTTTGTTCTGTATGCTCTATGAGTGACAGAGTTCTGTAAAAGGAAATTCTAGAATCCACACCTTCTAATGCTTTTTCTGTTTCAGTATAAGTTTCCCAGTAGGCTACTTTTTCAGCTCCATCAAGATCATTGAAGTCATCTTTTCCCATAAAGCCCAGCGCTTCCTCGACAAATTGAGATACGGCTGCTCTATGCTGTCTGACGTGGTCATGCCCCTCAGTCCATGCCATGAGTATATCTTGTCTCTCTGGTAATCCCGATGCGACCATCACATCATCGAGCATGAATCATACTGCGTCTTTTGTTTCTTTGAGCGATTCGGCACAAGCCCAGAGCTGGACTATGCCATGATTTTCATCCATTGTTCCATCACTATCTTCCATATTGGAGATATTTAAGTGATACTATTATGAATTATATTTATGCCCCGAAACATACAAGGGTCTTTTATAAAAAATCCCCTCTTATAGAAGGGATTTTTTTAAGGTATTTTTTATTTACCTAAGATTTTCAGAAGATCGTTTGATTTTTGTGCATCGCCATTGAAGAAGAGTTTGCTCTCCTTTTGGTCGACCGTCAGCCCGAGGCCTTTTATCTGCGCGAGAAGAAGTCCCGCCTTCATCGCATCACTCGTTGAGACAAATCCATCGAGTTTTCCATCTTTTGTATTCACAGAATATTGGTAGTCACCATTTGAGACGATGGAAGTCGTCGTCGCTTTTGGATCGAGAGGAGCATTCCAGGCATCACGCATCATCTGCTCATGGTGAGTACGCATAGCGTCCATCTGACGCTGCATATTCTGGAAGTCTCTATCAATATCGCCCATCCAGTCATCATCCATACGCATATACATCGGACGAGGCATGGGCCAAGCATGATAACGACGAAAATCCCGTCCTTCGTAGTGTGCTATCGTTGCCATGAGGAGAACGAGAAGCCCGAGAGATATCCATCAGTAGAAACCTATTTTTTTGTGTATATGTTCAAGCCCACGTTTGATTTTCTGTCCAGCGATATGAAGTTTTTTTGAAACAGGTTTCTTCTCTTCCTGTGTAGGCGTATTTGTCTCTGTCATAGAGAAAGAATGTAAAAAAATAATGAGCCTCAATGCTAATCTAAATTTTTTTTCTTTCAATATTTCCCTCTTCACAAAAAGAGAGTTTTTTGAGAAATAATATTTTATTATTTATCTCTATTTTTCTTCATCTCTTTGAGTAGCTTCGTAACCCTTTTGAGCTCCCAATATTTCCCGCTCAGATCTTGGTCGATACCGTAGAGAGCCTTCACGACATTTCACACCATCTGGGGGATTTCTGGTATCTGTGCGATGAATTCTGCGAGTTTCCTATTATGGAATCATCATTTTTTACCGAAATAGACGAGCGCGTCGGCTATGAGTTGATTCTTGTCTTCTAAATCCAGTTGAGAAAAATTGGCAAAAAGATCATGGAGAATTCCTATATCAGTTCCTTTTGTCAGCAAGGCTCTCATGGCATGTTGTTGAGACCTGATAAATGCTGGAAAATTATCAAAAACTCGAAAACTGGTGCTCATGATTTTTTTTCTATGTTTTCTCTCATTATTTTCACCAGTAACATGGATATGCATGTCCGATGTATTTACAAAAGAACCAATCCGCCGATGACCTCTTGCGTCATCAAAAGCAAATATACGAGCAGTAGATTTTTTTTGATTATGATCCATTTCCACAGAAAATATATCCGCCTCTGACATCATCTCAAAAAACTTTTCTCGTATCCAGAGCTTATATCTCAGACGTGCTTGGAGCGTATAGGTCTCGTATCACTCTGGCGCGAGACCGATTTTTTCGAGGACTTCATCACTGAGCTTCTCTGGATCGAGTGGAAGTGCTCGGATGATATTTACAGCGTCTTCCGCGGTAAAATTGATATCTTTTTGTATGAAAATAGCTGGCGTATTATCAGGACAAAATGCACGGATCAAATACGAGAGAAGTGTAGATTTTTGGCGATGTTTCTGTGCATTTATACTGTGTGAGAGAAGGGCTCTCGCTCTCTTGATTCATGCAAACTGAGAAAGAACTCCTCGTAATCTCTCCTGGACATGCAGCGTCGTCCTCTCGATCAATTCTGAAGTCACACTTGGCTTATCGAGGAGCCTCGTCGTCATACCACCATTGAGATAGTGATCATTATCTGGAGTATCTTCTTTTCTATTACGAGAAAAAACATACGGCAGTTTCCCATATCATTTTTGTTGTCCGAGAGCATCTTCCACTTTTCAGATAGTTGTCAGAATAATCTCATCGCCATCATGTGCATTTTGTATTTCGAGAAGCTCATTCAGTGGTGAATCTGGCAAGGCTGAGAGTTTTTTCATCTTATATATTAAGAATATATAAAATATAAAATTAGCAATTTCTAGCTCGCGAGCATATTCTGAAACTCCTCCAAATCGATAATCTTCACTCCGAGCGTCTGCGCTTTTTCGCGCTTACTTCCAGCATTTTCTCCAGCGATGAGATAATCGAGATTCCCTGAGACAGCGGTACGGACTTCCCCACCATTTGCTTCCACCATCGCATGGATGTCATTGCGTGAGAGAGTAAATGTTCCTGTGACGCAAAAAGTTTTTCCAGCGAGTACTCAGCCAGTTTCGACTACTTTTGGGAAAGTTACCGTGACTCGTGCGAGGAGGCGCTCGAGGAGGTGCTTGTGAGTTTCAAAATAGACGCTAATTGTCCCCGCAGTTCCTGGGCCAATATCCTTCACCGCTTCAAGCGTTTCAATACTGAAGTGAAAGTGAAGAATATCTTCTGTGCTTTGGAACAGTGGAGCGAGGAGTTTCGCGGTACGCTTTCCGACTCATGGGATTCCGAGTGCCCCGATAAATCGATCGATTGGAAGCGTTCGTTTATCCTCGATAGCCGTGAGGAGATTATCGACTGATTTTTCTTTGTATCACTCTATCTCGAGGAACTCATCACGGTGGTCTCGCAGGTCATAGATAGACGCCATATCCGTGACCCATCCGAGTTCGAGGAAAAGCTCAATTTGTTTTGGGCCAAATCCATCGATATCCACACCATGCTTGCTCACGAACCATTCGAGAGCCTGCATCTCGCGAGCAGGACATGCTGGATTACTACAGAGAAGGGCGATTTTTTCTCATTCCTTATGAGTCGGTGATTCACAAATAGGACAGTGTGTCGGCGGGATAACAATTTGCTCTTTTCCTGTACGAGCTTCGATGATAGGGGCGATAATTTCTGGGATGACCTCTCCTGCTCGGTGGATAAAAACTTGGTCACCAATACGGATATCCTTTTTTGCAACTTCGTCATAGTTATGGAGTGTCGCATGCTGAACGGTCACGCCCATGATGTTCACAGGCTCGACGTGTGCCACAGGAGTAATAGTTCCCGTTCGGCCAACAGAATGTTCTATTTCTATGACGCGAGTACGACCGTATTCTGCTGGAAATTTGTAGGAGATTGCGTAGCGAGGATGATGTGACGTCATGCCGAGGATATTCCAGAGATGGAGGTCATTTACTTTGATAACAAGTCCATCGATATCAAAGGGGCAAACAGGTTTTTTCCCCATCTCATGAATCATGCCGATGATTGACTCGACACCAGTTTTTTTCTCGAAAAAGAGCTCGCCCTTTTGCCACTGCTTCGAAGTATTAAATCCCCATGTACCGAGTTTTTCTATCAGGGATGAATACGTACTTTCTTCTCTCCTGTCAGTCTTATGAATCTCCTCGAGGTCAGGACAAGAATAGGCGAAAAAGAGGAGATCTCTGTCTCGTGTCACCAGAGGGTCGAGCTGACGAAGACTTCCACTGGCAGCATTGCGGGGATTGGCAAAGAGCTTTTCTCCTGTTTCCAAACGGCGCTGATTGAGGGCATCAAATGCTGAGCGTGGCATCACCACCTCGCCTCGAACCTCAATCGTTTCTTTGTGGGGTATGGTGTGCGGTATGTTTGAGATCTCCATGACATTCAGAGTGATATCCTCTCCTATCTGCCCATCTCCTCTCGTGAGTGCACGAGTCAGGTTTCCATTTTCATACCGAAGTGCTATACCGAGACCGTCGAATTTGTATTCGACCATGTATTCCAATTCTCGTTCATTTCATTCTTCTCTCAGTATACGACGAATACGGGTCTCGAATTCTCTCAAATCCTCAGCATTGTACGTATTATCGAGCGACATCATCTGGTGGAGATGTGGCGCTTTGGTAAAATGATTATCGACGAGACTCTGTACTTTCTGGGTAGGACTGGATTCGTGAGATTCTTGGAATCTCTCTTCTGTGTTCACGAGTAATTTATAGAGCTGATCAAATTCTTCGTCGCTGATAAGAGGCGTATCGAGCTCATAATACTGATGACGATGAAACTCCACCATTTCACGCAAGAGAGGAATATCTTCTCGTGTAAGTGTGGCAGGATTTCGTGATAATATTTCGAGGGTTTCTCTGAGCATAATCACAAAAAGTATACAATCCTCTCCTCAAAGTAAAGTAAAATACTTGGACAGAAAAGGTTTTTTCCTTAGCATAAGAAATGTCCACATATAACTCTCTCCTTATGAAAAAAACCCCTCTCGCACTGCTCGGAGTCACTCTCCTCCTCGCGAGCTGTACTGTACCGACTATGCCATGGTCAAAAGCACCAACGACCACCGATACAGAAGTAGTAACAGAAGGCACCGACACAGATACAGATGCTATCGCTTCGGGCGAAACTGTTGTACCAAAAGAAGGAACAAAAACTGAAACACCAGTCAAATCAACTGATACGACTCCAGGCGATACACCAAAATGAATCGCTGAAGGCGGAGTCTATCTCCCCTACACATCGACTGCTGTCGCTCAGGCAAAAGGCAATGTGGTTCTCTTCTTCCATGCAAACTGGTGTCCTACCTGTGTCGCTATCGAAAAAGATATCAAAGCACATCTCAAGGATATCCCGAAAGATCTCACTCTCCTGCGCGTCAACTACGATGATGCGACAGACCTCAAAGAGCTCTATAGTGTGACTGGTCAATATACTTTTGTACAGGTCGATAACAGTGGTAAACTACTAAAAAAATGGCGCGGTAGCTCGACTCTCAAAGAAGTTCTCGCTCAAGTCAACGGAAACACACCACAGGATATCCCAACGACTGCTCCTACTGGAGCGAGTGCTCCTGCTCCAGCAGCAAAATCAGAAGATAAAATGTAATACTTTACCAGATTCTTGTCTCTAAAAAATCCCCTTCTGGGGATTTTTTATTGAGTCAATGTGACCAGACTATTTCTCTCTCCAAATTCATACTGAATATGCATCTGAGTATCCAGAGCAAGTTGCTGATATTCCCCCTCAGAAAATGCATGGTAAAATCTCTTATGTTCTCCTATTTTTATGAGAAAATCAGCACTTCCATCAGGATAGTCCATGGTACGAGATGTGCGATATTTTTTCTGACTTTGATCGATGAGATTCCAATTTGTCATATATATAACCCCTTCTGACTGAAGAAGTTTTTTTAACTGCTGAAGAACGTTCACGCGTTCATCGTATGTCTCCAAGTGATGAAAACTCGCTATCAGAAAAAAGGCATCAAATGGAACTCCTGAAGCAAGTACGCTTTCACTTTTACGCATATCCGAAAGAATCCAAGAGGGGGAATATTTCTGTAATTTTGCATCTGCCTGAGCCTGCGAGAGAAGTACCTGAGAAGCATCGAGGCCCGTGTAGGACAGAGAATGTTCTAGAAAAATATCTCGCATATCACTCTCGAGAATATGACGGAGGAGTCGACCATTACCACATCAGATGTCTGCTATATTCCATAATCATTGTTCTGAAAAACGAGCAATAAAACGCTCGAGAAGATGAGTGATTTCTTCCCAGTGCATATTTTCACGACTCTTTCAAAAAGTCTCTCAAAAGTCATCGTACTGAACCATGTTATTGCTTAGGATGTTGAGGGTTTTGTTGATTTTGTGGAACTTGTGGAATCTGCTGATGCTGTTGTTGGGGTTTCTGGTTCTGATTCTGAGGTTTCTGGTTCTGATTTTTTTGTTCATTCTGAGACTTCTGTGCTTTTTGTGACTTCTTCTGATTTCTCTGTGTTCATACTGATTTACGAGATTGGAAGAGGAGCTCATCTGGGTATTCTTCTATATCGATAAATTCATCTGCCAGTTCACGGAGCTCCTTGTTCGTCGTACGTCCAAAAGCCATGACTTCTACGAGACATCCCTGAGATTGCTGGAGATAGTTGACCACAGGACAGAAATCTCCATCACCAGAAACGATGATAATAGAGTCGACCTTGCTCCCGAGCCTCACAGCATCCATCGCTATACCGACATCCCAGTCTGCTTTTTTTGATCCATCGACAAAAGTCTGTATAGGTTTTATTTTTATCTCAAAGCCACCTTCATGGATAGCTTCGATAAAAACCTTATTGGTTTCCTCAGCTGTATCGACAGCATAGGCAATCGCTCGAGTAAGCTTTCTTCACTGGAGTATGAGCTGAAGAATGTTTTTGAAATTCACACGAGAATGGTAGAGGTTTTTCGCTGAGTAGTAGAGATTTTGCACGTCAACGAGGACGGCAACGCGCTGTTCTGGATTTCGTATAATCATAGAATTCTATTGTAAGGATATTTCATGAAATAACTATACGGAATATTGACTTAAAAATATATCATATATATTAATATATGATTAAATAAATAATATAAAATGTCTGATTTACATAGAAAATTGTTAGAAGAATCGGTTACAAAATCCTACATGGAGTTTGCTCGGGTACAAGCAGAACTAGCAGAATGAGGCATTAAACAACCAACTTCAGATTTGGTTTTTGATATAATAAAACAATGAGATATCCATATACTAATTCATCTATTATATCTCTCTGAATGAGTTTTTGGTATAAAAATAGATACACCATTATCTGCTGAAATAAGAGAACTCGTAACAGCAAATATATTTCTCAATATAGCACAACAAGAGCACCGAGTCGGAGATAGAGATGCCCAGTCATTGTCCGAGCTTCTTGGAGACATCCCTACAACTCATGACATAGTGGATAGAGTAGGCACTCTCGTCGGAGAGATAACAGGAAATGAAAAAGAAAAAACTGTAATGGGTGATGTTGTGAGATTTATTGAGTGAAAGTTAAAAGACCACTATAAAGTACCCCTCCCTCTCGATGCACTCGGAGGAATATGAACAAAAGAAAAATTCTATATCTTGCTCGCTGTTTATATAATCATATTCGATACACAGGAGTTTAATATGGGAGAGGATAGTGTCGTGACTGATGAAACAGGAACTACGTTAAAATCCATATCAATAGGCCACCAAATGCAATTCCCTGCTATTGAACACGTTCTCGCCATGTGACATGAGGCAATTATAGCAAAAATACTTACTCTCTATTTTGAGAATGGGGTGAGTGAAATACACACCCTTCCTTGAAAAATATTTTTAAAACGACTAAAGCCTTTGGCTTAATAAGTTTTTAATTGGTGCATAACTTTTTCGATGAATCTGAGAAACTCAGAGATTTTTGAGTGCTTCTTGATGCACCCCCGTCCCGTATCATTTGTGCTTATCAAATCCATACCCTGGGAATGTTTTTTCATACTCTATCATTATCCTATCTCGTGTTACTTTTGCGAGGACAGAAGCGGCCATGATTTGTTTTACTCTTGAATCCCCTCGGACGATATATTCTGGCTCTGGTAATCCAGGCGCATCAAATACATAATTATCTCGTCCGTCTATGAGCAAGAAAATTCCTCCTTTGTTCTCTTTTATTTTTTCTGTATTTATCATACGAAGCGCTCCTTCCATCGCTCGCCTATTCGCCTCTCGAATTCAGACCTCATCTATGACTGTATTTTCGATAATTCCCACTCAATAAAGTATCTTCCCTTGTGCTGCGAGTGATATGATTTCCTCGTATGTTTTTTCTCGATCTTTTTCGGTCATTTTTTTAGAATCTCGTAGTATTCATTTGATGGGATTTTTTCCTGACCAGATGACACATGCTGCGACGACCGGACCAGCCCATGCGCCTCGCCCTGCTTCATCGACACCGATGACACAATCACCTGATTTGATTCTTTTTAGAGAAAAAGAGGGTTTTTTCGTTCTTTTGTATTGATTTTTCGACATCTTAGCAGAGAATACTTATCGTGACACAAAATGCCAATTATTTCGCGGACTACGATGCCTATGTACTCAAGTACAGGGAGTATGAAAAACGTGATCCAGATGATATATTTGGAGAATTGCTCAACGAATGTGATTATATCTCTGGTGAAGGTAAAGATCTGATCCGGCAATCATATACCATAGCCAAACGTGGTCACGCAAAACAACTCAGAAAATCTGGAGCCCCCTACATCACACATCCTCTGACCGTGGCATGCATGATGCTCCCCTATCGCCCCTGTCCGATGCTCATCTCAGCGACCCTCCTCCATGATGTCCTCGAAGATACTACTGAAACCTATGAAAGTATCGTCGATATCCATCCTGATATAGCAAATATCGTCGAAGGAGCAACAAAAATACGCGAAGCTTCTCGAGATGACCCCTCTGGTCTCTCGAGGGAACAAGCTCAGTTTGAGACAATCCGAAAAATCCTCATCGCTTCTCAAAAGGATATACGTATCCTGTTTTTGAAGATTTTTGATCGATCACATAACATGATCACTATCGATGCCATGTGACCAGAATGAAAAAAGAGGATAGCAGAAGAAACAGTCAATATATACATCCCTCTTGCAAAGAGATCTGGACTTCGGGAAATGTATCATTTTCTTCACGGGCTCACTGCTGAAGTGCTCGAACCAGAAAAATGGCAAACAACCAGAACCTTTGTCACAAACAAACATGAATCAATGGTAGAAAATGCCAAAAAAACTCATACATATCTCAGAAAACAAGGCTGGTCCCGTCCCGTCATACACTACGATACAGACTTTGTCTCACCCTTTTCTATCGAGCTCACAAAAACCTATCTCGAAGAATCATGGTATGCCGTGCAGATGGTCGTGCGAGAACCGAGTGATTGTTATGCTATTCTTCATGATATCGGTGCCCGGCAGGATGAAAACTTTCTCCAGGTAGGTCGTGTCAGTGACCTCATCAATCACCCACGTCTCTCAGGATATACTGGTCTCCATACTGAAGCAGTTTTTCAGGGAGCACACAGACTCAAGCTCCGTATCATCGACGAAAAAACATATGAAAAAGTGCTGCGTTATGAAACCTTTGATGAACTCTGAAGTATCTATGGCCCCGTCCTCTTCCGTGATTTTGATCTCATCAATGAAGCAACTGCTTCTGATTCTCGGGATTTTATGAAGAGTGTGACAGAACATATCCTCGCACGAAAAATACCTATCCACTCGCCCAAAAGACCTCTTTTTTATATGCCTATCAAGCTCACAGTGCTTGATGCGGCCATATACCTCGACCCCACGAACTTCCCCTACATAGATGAGATTTACAAAAATCACGAAAAGGTACCATTTTATACGATGTTGGAAAATAACGACATCATTACTTTTAGCCTCAAAGAAAAACCATCGATTCTTCACAAATGGCTCGATTTTATACATTCTGGTATATCACGATGGAGAATAGAGGAATACTTCGCTCATCACAAAAAAGACAAGTCTCATGGGTAAGAAAAATATACTCCTTTTCCGTTGAGAGAATACTCGTGACCTCCTGCAGACAGTGAGGTCTTGGCGAGAACGTTTTATCGAAAAATATGGTGAAATGAATCTCCTCGATATCGATCGTGACAATATCCCCTGAGAAATCCTCACCGACTGTATGGCTCCTGGATTTATGGGGAGTTCTCGAATGGTGATATTTCGAGACAAGCTCATGAAAACAGCTCGAGAAATAAAAAACATGGAAGAAAAAGCAGGAAAAACCATCGATCTCGATGAGGACGAAGATGAGGATAAAGAAGATAGCGATACTGCTTGGATAAAAATGTGTGAATCTCTCCCTGAGACAAATTTCCTCCTCTTTATCGGAAACAAAAAACCATCTTCAGATCTCGAATCATGGCTCGAAAAACATGCAACTATCCATGATTTCGCTTCTCCGACACCAAGAGCGATGCAGCTCTTTGCGATAAAAGAACTCTGACTCAATGAGATACAGGCAGAGATTTTTTGCCAACAGCTCGGTTTTTATGAGGAAAATCTCTACGGAAAGATGGTAACCATAGGAAAACCAGATTACATCTATCAGGAAATAGAAAAGCTCAAACTCACTGGCAAAAAAGAATGGGCCAATAGCGAACTCAAGGCAATACTCCCCGACTATCGTGATGAGAATAGTTTTAACATGCTCAATCCCCTCTGGGACCGACAAAGTCAGGAAATGATCAGTACATGGCAGAGACTCATGGATACTGCTGATCATGAGCTCACCATGGCGAGTATCATCACCATGATTCGAAAGATCCTTATCTGTGCCACATTCCCAAATATTGGTGATATCCCCGTCACTCGTGGCCAAAAAACGACTGGTTCAAAGCTTCGGAATGAACAAAAAGCACTCAAAAAACTCTACGACAATATCATAGCAGTTGATATTGCTGAAAAATCAGGAGAATTACCCCATAAAACAAACGCCTTTTTGATGGCACTTCTCTCTTACTGTTAAAACTTTCACGTACCATGCGACTCACGATAGAACAATGATCTGATAATCCGATACTTCGAGCAGTCTCAAGTCCTATAAAGTCGACTGAACTACATAAGTACAGAACCTTGGGCGAATCCATGCTGACGTATATCAAAAACCCGAAACACAATGGAATCGGTCTCGCAGCCCCACAAGTAGGGGCAAATAAGCGTATGGTCGTCGTCGGCCTCCCAAAAGGGCAAGATGACGAGGCATACCCTATTTTACTCATGGTAAACCCCGTTATTACTAAAAAATCAGCTGAAACCGAGGTGGGAGAAGAAGGGTGTCTCAGCCTCCCAAATCTCCGATGAAATGTCTCTCGATCCCTCTGGATAGAGGCGGAGTGGCTCGATATAAAAGGGAAAAAGATGAAAAAACTCATCACAGGATTTGGCGCAAAAGTGATACAACATGAAATAGACCACCTCGATGGAGTCCTGATTAGTGATAAATTCTTGAAATAGTTATAAAACAATGTTATAGTGGTGTCAAGGTATGACTCCTGACTCACAATTCCTCCAAAAACTCGTGCACGAAAATCAAAAACTTCGCGCCGAACTCGCCATTGCTCAGCAATGGATAGGACGAGAAGTGTCAGATATTCGCATGAGAAAAGACAAACAAGAAACACTCCATGCAACCAAAAAGGATCTCCAAGAGTCAGAAGATGATATACGAGCACGGATTCGTAAGTATTTCTGAGACTCTCTCCCCTTTTTATCAGAAGAAAATGAGGATCTCCTCATCGAATCTGAGATAAATTTTCAGCATCTCGCACGCAAAAAAGATCTCGACGCCCTCATGGTCACCAATGTCTATCAAAAAATCCTCGAAAATATCTTTGAGGAGCATATGACCAGACACTTTCGAGAAAGCCATAATCGTAGTCGTCTTCATCCGAGTAAAAACGACCTCCTCGAAAAAACGCTCTACAAAGTTATGCACGATGGTTTTCGCCTCTCAATAGGAAAAATCTATCAGATATTCGAACGAATTGTTATGGGGAAAAGTGGCGATTTGATAGAGCTTTTTCGCTCATCCCTCGATCCACTTCCAGTCGCACAAGCACTCAATGATTCTGAGTTTTGGGAGCTTTTCACAGACCTCATAGAGACCAAAGCATTTGGAGAAAAACGCCATGCAGGGAAAATATCATTTCAGGATGCGAGATTTATCCGCGAAAGCGTCACGGGAAACTACGAGGAAGACGGACTCCTAAAAATACTTTTCAAATACTTGGCATAAAGGGAAGGGGGAATATTTTGGAATAAAAGAGAAAAGTCTATACTTCCTCCATGTCCATATTTCTCTGAATAGATCCTGGAACAACCGATGTTGGTTTTGCGGTTATAGAAGTCGTGAAAAATACTCGAACTATTCTTACCTTCGGAGTCATCCACACGACACCAAAAGCACCTCAAGGACAGAAACTCCTCGAAATCATGAATGATCTCGAAGAGGTCATCATGCAATACTGAGTTACCCATGCAGCAGTCGAAAAACTCTACTTCTCGACAAATCTCAAAACTGGTATCGATGTGGCTCAGAGCCGAGGTGTCATCATCGCTATAATCACGAAACACAATATCGAACTCGCCGAATACACACCCCTTCAGGTCAAAAAAGCTATCTGTGGCAATGGGAAAGCAGAAAAAAAACAAATAGGAAGAGCTGTACAGCTCCTCTTTAAACTCGATGAAATACCCAAACCTGATGATGCAGCAGATGCACTCGGTATTGCCTATCTCGCCTCTCTTCAGTATACTCACCTCTAGTTATGTTTATCGATACGCACTCACATCTCTATCTCGGTGAACTTCAGCATCATATTCCTGAGGCTATAGCTCATCTACGAGAGAAAAATTTTTCTCACACCATACAAATCGGAACCAGTGTTGAGACTTCTCAGACATGCATCGACCTCGCTCATACCTACGACATAGTTCGCGCAACTGTAGGCATACACCCTTGTGAAGCGCAGGATATTCCTGTCGAGAAAATACCAGAGCAAATAGCCACCCTCGAAAAGATCATTCAGGAAGAAAAAAATGTAGTTGTGTGATTCGGTGAAATAGGTTTTGACCACTACCACCTCTCTCGAGATCCGAACGAAGCGGAAATTCAGAAATCCCGTCAGGCAGAGTGGTTTCATGCTCAGGCAAAGTTAGCACAAAAATATAATCTTCCTGTTGTAATACATACGAGGAATTGTTCAGAAACAACTCTGATAGAACTCAAAGAATCAGGACTCCAACAATTTGTTATTCATTGTTTCAGTGAAGATTGGGATTTCGCAGAAAAGATATTTGCTATCTCAGAAGAAACGAAAATCAGCTTCACGGGCATACTCACTTATCCAAAATCTATAACTATCCAGGAAGTGGCACAAAAAGCGCCTCTCAATCGTATCATGATAGAAACTGATGCCCCCTACCTCATCCCCGAAGATAAAAAATGAGAAGTCTCCTACTGTGAACCCGCGTATTCTTTTTCAGTTTACCAAAAACTCTGTTCTCTCCGCTGAGAAGACCCCTCAATCATAGAAGACGCTCTCTGGAAAAACTCTGTCCACTTTTTCTCTCTCTCCTAAACTATGTATACCAAAGTATTTGTATCGATGATGATCATTCTGTGTTTCCTGTGAATACTCACAGGATGTATTCTCTACTTTGGTTTTGATCCGATGTATCATCCGACATTTTCTCTCATCATGATGGGTGTTTCTGTGGTGCTGACTGGAGGATCTCTTGTTTGACTTCTTCTTTTATTGATAAAAAAAATACTCTCCCGTGGTTTTCTCTACCCCATTGCTGCATTTCGGTCATTTCGACATGGGATACTGATTGTTTTATATCTCGTGAGTGCTTACATATTTTCACGTTATGGCGTGCTGTCTCTATTAACCTGATTTTTGCTCCTCTGTATAATTTTTTTACTCGAACTCATATTGACGAAAATAGAAGATGTATAGACTATCTCTATGCACACTATTCATATCCAACGACTGGGGGATAATGCCTCACCTTGTACTGCCTGATTTTCTATAGAAAAAGATGATGGGATAAGCTTTGTCTGCGTATGTCACACCAAAAATAGCACACTCACCAACACCATACACAGGATATGTACTGACTATATCGTCGAACTCAATCCAAATGCCAAAAATGCAGTTCATATTTTCACAGAACTGCTCGAAGGAATGAACCATGAGCTCGATACACTCTATCTCCAGCATAAAAAAAGTGATGTCTCTCTTTTTATAGGTCTCGTCGTGGGTCAACATGTACATTTTTCCATGTTTGGTCCTGAGATAACAGGTATCATCGTTTCTGAGTCAAATATCGAAGATATTTTTGCTGATATGGATACTGGTGAGGGGCATTTTGTCTATGACTCACACGGTGATATACGTGCAAATGAAACACTTTTTATATTCTCTCCAAAAGTTGATACACATATCATCGGCTCAGAATGCAAAAATCTCTCTCACCTCCCTCTCGCTGAGCGCTGTCAGCTCCTCGCTGAGAGAGTCGAGCGATCATACAGTGATGACAGTATCATCATGAGTATCGGGGAGGAAAAAGAAAAAATCAAAGAGCACTGGAATCCCAAGAGAATGTCCGAAACAAGAAAAAAATGAGTCGCCCTCATGAGTAGCGCTCGAAAGGTAGGAGATGAAAGTATCCGAAAAATACAATCTGGTTTTTCAGACTTATGAAAAAATACTCAGAATTGGGTCATTGTGAGTGGTCTTTTTATTAGCGTCGTTCTTCTCTACTTTATCATCACTTCTGTGATGAATTCACAGTATACCATTTTTGTCCCACAGAAATACAAGGATATGGTCGCAGAAGCACGCGTCAGTCTCGACGATGCGACGCGTATGATAGATCAGCCAGATAATTTTGCACCAGCCATCACGAGAGTTCGGGATATCATCGGAAAGATAAAAGCAGCAGATGTTCTCAAGGTCGACGTCGCACAACTCGAAGGCGATATAGCCGTTCTCGAACGCGCGGTCAATAAGGTGACGTCTCTCAAACAAGACGAATACACTGGCGTCTACTCTTATACAAAAGCTGCCGATTCTCTCCCCTTCTCTATCTATACCTATGATAAAAAAGTCACACTGATTAGCAAAGAAGGTATAGTCGGCCCATTCATACCTGGAGAACCTGCAAAAGAGAGCTCAATACCAAATGGAGAAAAATATACCTTTTCAGATATGGATGGTGAGGGACGTATATATATAGGAACAGACAAGGATAAGATTTACCTCTTTGACAAATGACTCAGCAATACTCTCAATGTGCAACAGGTCGGAGGTTGGGATAAAGCAATCGGTATGAGTGTCTATAATTCAAACATCTATCTCCTGGGTACCGATGCAAAACAGATCTATAAGTATCGAAAACAAGCAGAAAATAATTATTCTGGCCGCAGCTTTGTCATCAGTGATAACCAGACAAATCCTATCGTCGATATCGATATCGATGGAAGTGTCTGGGCTCTCAATAATAGTAATCCCGTATCTCTCGAAAAAATCCTCACCGCTCCTCGCTATGAACGACGTCCTATCGTGATGAACGGCCTTGGGATAAATTCATTTCAAAATATAAATCCTGACACGACAAAGATTTATGCTGGAGATCTCTACCAAGAAATCTACATCCTCTCCGATAATCGAATATGGGTCTTCGTACCAAGCTCAAAACGATTTAGCGATGTCAGATATGTGACCTATATAGGCCAGCTCGATGTGCCAAATGTCGTCATCACTGACCTCGCAGTAGAACAAGATGGTGATGTCCGAAAGATATATTTCGGTAGTCCAAAAAGTGGTATCTTTTCAACAAAAATGACCATCAAAGACAACAAGATACACATCCTTCCTTCTAAATAAAACCCATGTTCCCGATTGAGGCAATCGTGCTCAGAAAAATCCGGATCGATAGTCAGAGAGTCGTGCTCACCTGTTTTTCCAGTGAATATGGTAAAATAGATATATTTCATCGTGAAACCCCCAGCGTAACACGACTCGATACTCTCTCCCACTTTACAGGGCAAATAAGAACCAAAGAGCACAATACTCTCTCAAGCATATACAGAACAACATCATTTACACCAAGTGGCAACTATGACCTCTACGATCTTGCTGGCTGGTCTGTCGCTATTCTCTACACACTCCTGCCTCTTGGATTACCCTATCCAAGACTCTTTCAAGTACTCAAGTCTATCACCATCAACCATGCAACGTGCCACCATGATATACTTCTTTTCCTCATACAGACCTGTCGGGACTTCGGTATAGTACAGTGCGATATGTCACATTATGCAACCCTGCTCCAAAACGAAGATTGACAAAAACAAGCTCGGAGTGATATAGAGGGGTGGATTAGTGCTTATAGGGCTTCATAGGATGAGTAAAAGATGATTTGCATTCTTCCTGTTTTCTCTATAATCCGCATATATTACTTTTGACTTTTTTCTCTTTATGCACACAGGAAAGATTAAATCCATCATCGGTGTCGTTATCGATGTAGAATTCGCAGAAGGCTACGTGCCTGCTATTTACGATGCTCTCGAAGTACAATCAGAACCAAAAATCACCCTCGAAGTTCAACAACAACTCGGCGACAGCGTCGTCCGTACTATTGCCATGAACCCTGTGGATGGACTCCAGAGAGGTATGGAAGTAAATTCTCTCGAAGCTCCTATCTCTGTCCCTGTTGGTGAAGAAGTGCTCGGACGAATGTTTAATGTCCTCGGTCATCCTATCGATGAAAAACCAGCTCCAAAAACTGATAAAAAAGCTCCGATCCACAAACCAGCTCCAGCGTATGAAGAGCTCACAACGCAAGCTGAAATTTTCGAAACAGGTGTTAAAGTTATCGATCTCGTCGCTCCTATGCTCAAAGGTGGTAAAGTAGGTCTCTTCGGAGGTGCTGGTGTCGGAAAAACAGTGATCATGCAAGAACTCATCCATAACATCGCTTCTGAACACGGAGGTTACTCTGTCGTAGCCGGAGTCGGTGAACGTACTCGTGAAGGTAATGATCTCTATCATGAAATGAAAGACTCAGGTGTTATCGATAAAACAGTGATGGTCTTCGGTCAGATGAACGAAGCTCCTGGTCCTCGTGCTCGTGTGGCCCTCACAGGTCTCGCTATGGCTGAACACTTCCGTGATGAGGAAAAACGTGATGTTCTCCTCTTCATCGACAACATCTTCCGATTTACTCAAGCTGGTTCAGAGATTTCAGCGCTTCTCGGTCGTATCCCATCTGCGGTAGGTTATCAACCAACACTCGCAACAGAAATGGGTACACTCCAAGAACGTATCGCATCAACAAAAAATGGTTCTATTACTTCAGTACAGGCTGTGTACGTCCCTGCGGATGATCTCACCGATCCTGCTCCTGCAAATACTTTTGCCCATCTCGACTCTACCGTGGTTCTTAACCGTTCTATTGCTGAGCTCGGTATCTACCCTGCGGTAGATCCTCTCGACTCTACTTCTACTGTCCTCACGCCTCGTGTCGTCGGAGAAGAGCATTATGCTGTTGCTCGTCAGGTTCAGAAAATCCTCCAGAGATACAAAGAACTCCAAGATATCATCGCCATCCTCGGTATGGATGAGCTCGGAGAAGATGATAAAATCGCTGTTGCTCGTGCTCGTAAGATTCAGAGGTTCTTCTCTCAACCATTCTTCGTCGCTGAACAATTCACTGGCGCTCCTGGTGTCTACGTAAAACGTGAAGAAACAGTAAAAGGATTCCAGATGATTGTCGACGGTGAACTCGATCACGTCCCAGAGAAATACTTCCTCTACAAAGGCAATATCGACCAGGTACTCAAAGCTTACGAAGAAAGTCGAAAAGAAGCTGTCGCTGCTTAAATAATTCCATTCTCATGCCAACAACAGAAGCTCCTCACGATGAAACAAGTTTTTGCTTAATTGGAATCAATGAAATAACTGGTATCCTTCAAAAAACTCCAAATCGGGTACTACACCTCGTACCTGAGGCCAAAGGAGGATGGAAAATTGAAGAAGAATTCAAAGGAGAATCATGGAACATACGGAGGCAATGAACAGAACTTTTTGTATATAATAGATTTAACGCCGCATGACGCGTCGGAGGACATAAATCACATCCTTACCCAGCATTTGATACAAGTAAGCTCATTAAAAAAAATTAAATATGCTCTTCTCTCTCATTTCCACTACAAAAAAAGTTCTCGATAAAACCGAGATAGAGTCCGTAATTATCCCTACAATGAACGGTGAGATTCAGGTACTCCCAAACCACCTCCCTGTTCTCGGAGTCACACAGCCAGGCATCTTGCGTGTCCAATATATCGGCCGTGAGGTGAGCTATGCTCTCGGTGCTGGCATCTATGAAGTCGATGAGGCTGGTATTCGCGTCATCGCTGATATGGTCGATAATGGTGAAACTATCAATGAAGAAACTATCGCAAAAAAGAAAGAAGAAGCTCGAGAATTTATGAAACAAGCCCAGAAAGACGGTCTCCACACAAGTGAAGAATATCTCGCTGCTGAGGAGGAAATTCTGAAGCAAACAGCACTTGAGCAGCTCGCAAAACGTCGCTAAATCTTGCTAAAAATCCAAAAAATATACAATCCTACGCATGAGTAAAGACTACTATTCTATTCTCTGAGTTGAACGAAATGCTTCTGCTGAAGAAATAAAGAAGGCTTATCGAAAAAAGGCTATGGATCTCCATCCCGATAGGCATGGATGAGATAAAGAAAAAGAAACTGAATTTAAAACTGTTAACGAGGCTTACGCAGTATTATCTGATGCTCAAAAAAAATCACGGTATGATCAGTTTGGAAGTGCAGAAGGTGGTACATCTGGATTTGGTGGAATGGGTGGTTTTGATTTCGGGGATATCAATGTCGAGGATATCTTTTCTTCCGTGTTTTGAAACATGGGAGGATTTGGTGGATGACGTCGACAGCATCGAGATGAGGGTGGAGAAGACGTGCAAAAGGAAGTACGCATAACATTTGCTGAGAGTTTTTCTGGCGTCAAAAAAGAGATTCATTTTGATAAAATGGTGCACTGTGAGGCCTGTCATGGTCACGGAACAAAAGATGGCAAAGAACCAAAAAAATGTCCTACTTGTCATGGGTCTGGTCATGTGACACGTGCGACGAGAAGTATATTTGGCATCATGCAGCAAACAGTGGTCTGTGATGAGTGTCATGGCGAGGGCGTAAAAATCGATGAGCCCTGCAAGGAATGTCACGGAAAACGAAGAATAAAAAAGAAAATCGAGCAAACAGTCGAGATACCTGCTGGTATAGATGACGGTATGACACTCCGGATGACTGGTGAAGGCCATGCTGGAAAACACAACTCTGGAGATCTCTATATCACCTGTCATGTAGATCAATCCTATGAAAACCTCGTACGAGATGGGTCAAATATTCTCACTATTTTACGCATAAGTCCTGCTGAGGCAGTTCTAGGGGTACACAAGAAAATCAAATTCCCTCTTCTTGGGGAAAGAGAAATCAGAATAGCAGCCGGAACACAACATGGTAAAAAACTTCAAATATCAGGAGATGGTATGCCCCTTCTCGGTAAAAAGTGACGCGGTGATCTCATCATCACTTTAGAGGTTCTTATCCCGGGAAAAATCTCAAAAGAAGAAAAAAAGCTCTACACAGAACTTCTCAAAATCGAACAGGATTAAGTTTTTGTTTTTTCTATCTTGATATAGATATCATCGAGGACGCTTGGAAGTTTGTGTGACCAAAATGGTGTGAGACGTATATCAACCGACTTCACATACGGGTGATTGAGAAGGGTTTTTTGAGCCCTCTCTACATCGGCACTGAGGAGGTCGGAGAGTATATTTTGGAGGGTTTTCTGACCAGTAGAACTCGTAAAATCATAGAGAATTTGTACTGGTATCTGCGCAGTTGCTTTCACCATAAATGGATCATCAGTTTTTGTGAGCACAGCGATGATATCTGGAGGACTATTCGATATTTCTACGAGAGATTCTGTGTGTTCTAGGAGGTGATTTTGAGCAGTTTGGAGGAGTACTTTTCGAAGCGTGGCTACGTCATAGAGGTAGATAAGAAAGTTGGCCTTCCCAGAAAACACAACCTCATCTGCTTGTGCTCCAACCGCTGTATCTGAAGTGACAGTCATATCGAGAGTACTGAGAGCATCTGGTATAGGGAGTGGGATAAAATCAGCTCAATTGTTATACTTATTTTTAGCATAATCTCTGGCACCGTTTGCTATCTCTTCGCGAAATACTTTTTCTATACGTGCATATTCTTCTTGAGTCAGGAGGGCCTTGTGCGTATCCTCACCCCCTATGAAATCATCCATGGCAGTAACGACAATATTTTCATGATCTTTTGCCGTCAATCATGGGAAAGTAAGGGGAGTATTTTTGGAGATATTTCCCTTCTTCCCTATGAGTACACCATCTGTCCCGACAGCGTCTGCCGTTACCGTCGTCACGATTTCTCACGGCGTAGAGTCAGATGCAGGAGGCACTTCAATCCAACTATCAGTACGAAAAACGAGCGACCCAGTAGTGAGACGAGTCTGTGGTCGAAGGCGTAGGGATTCCGTGGAACCATTGAGTATTTTTATACTCCCTCGTGACTTCTGAAGAGATGTGGGGTCATACGTATTCACTCGAAACGACTTTTTGAGTTCAAAAGGGAAAATATCTTTATGAAGTGGTATCTGACTCGTATCTCAGAGTGCATCTTCTGGCACAAATACGACATTCTTAACAGCATTTTGTATGCTCGTTTGTGGTGTGATAATGACAGAAGCATGTGGACTCGTCAAGCTCACAATACCAACCATGAGCAAAAGAACAATTATGATGCCCAAAATAAGCATATACCACGAGGAATGCTTCACTTCAAATGCACCTATTTTTCTCGGCCTTAGAGCTTTCGTAAAGAAATAAAACTTCCCTAAAAATCGTGAAATATTGTAGCGGATATAGTCTATGACACTGAGATTTTCCTGAAGTATTTGAAATCATTCTGGCAAAAGACGATCTATATCCTGTATTGATTGAGATACTTTATACCCCTCCTGTTTGAGTATTTTTCTAGCACGTTCATCTCGGGAAATAAAGATAATTTTCCTATCTGGATACATATTCCGAATAATCCTCACATGAAACCATCCAATGAGGACATATTTTCCTATCACCACTATAACATCCTCCTCCGAACCAGCGAGACTATCGAGGAGTGGTATAAAATCAGAATTTTTTTTCCAATTATTTATCAGCATAGGGTGGGAGAAAAACAGATCGAACGAGAGCTATGAGCGGATGCGGATGCACTGAGAAAAGTGGATCGAGAGTATTACAATAATGAAGCCAGTGTTCATCTTGTTTTGCACCGAGCTGACGACTGGTTGCATTTTTTTGAAGCCATGGACTCAGAGCGCCACTTTTCACTATGCTGGTTATGATCCCTCATGGTCATTGGCTCGAGACAGTATAATCACCAAAGCTCCACTGAAGACCGAATCGCTCAAAAAGAACACGGAGTGATGATCAGAGAAACTCCTGATACCACGACCAGACTGGTAAATTTTTGAGTTTTTCTATATCGTTTCACAGAAGAAGAGATTCTCTCTCGAGTGGTGAGAAAATATCAGAAAGTTTTTCATCGATGACTTGCCATCCAAATGGAAGAGTCTGTATTTCCTGAACATGCTTCCCGAGGTGAAGCAGGACACTGGTTGAATCATACCCAAGATGAATATGGAGGTGGTTGTCGAGAAGTGTATTTTGATTACAGAGATGATTCAAAAATACAAAAGGAAGAGGAACGCAGGTAAGGAGCTTATATCCTGCAGAATGAATACTACGTGATATGCCGTCCAAAATAGATTTGCTTCCGTAGAAAAAAAGACACTTCATAGAAATATGCCCTGCCATTTTACCGAGAGGGAAAGTATGATGTTTTTTATCAAGTGCTAAATGTGAGAGAAACAATGAAAGAAGTTTTCTATCAGATTCTAGGTATCAAAAATCCTCATGCCATAGTCTGCGTGATTGTTGTTCTGACTGTGAGAGGAGTTGCATTGCGTATCCATTGATTTCTTCGATATCTACTGGCATATCTGAATCCACTCGGGCAAAAGTATAGCCGGTTGATGTCACGACTGACTCCCCATGATCCAGAAAAATACACACTTCCCTTGGGAGCTCTCCTATTTTTTTTTGAAGTTGTTCACAGCATTGAAGAAAATTTCTCTCAAAAGCTCGGGTACTAAAAGTCCTCTCTTCGGGCGTGAAAAAACTCCTCACACATGTTTTCAGTGTGGGTTTCCGTTTTTTGAAGGTCAGAAGTCAGACTGTGAGTGAAAAATGGTCGTAATCTACAACAAGATAGGACTGATCGTCTAGGAGAAAGTTTGTACGAAACATATCAATTACACTGGAAATCACATATCGCTCATATGACTCTCTTTACCGACTTTTGCCAGATATTCCCGTGCTTCATGAATCTTTCATTGTGTGAGGAGGGCAACTCCGAGATCTTCCATGATAAGCATATCATCAGGAGCTATAGTGAGAGCTCTCTCGAGGAGGATGATTCCCTTTTTCACATCACCAACCATCGTATAAGCCCAACCCAGATTCCTGAGAACTTCAGGATTGTTGGGGCTTTTTTTATTTGATTGTTCGAGCGAGAGAATGGCTTTTTGAAAATCATTGCGAATCAGAGCCATATATCATCTCAGATAAAGTCCTGTAGATGAGCCTGCTTCTAATGTTTCAGCATAATCAAGAGCTTTTTCTGCACGATCATAATCACTCTCGTAGATGTAAATATCTGCGAGCTCTTCGTAGAGTTCATATCTTTGCGGGTACCGAGAAATCGCTCCTTCTATCAAAACACGAGCCTCAGTGTAGCGTTTTTGCGTCTTAAGTCTCTCTACTTCATCGATGATAGGAAGATCGTGATTCATACTCCTGATTATAGGTATTTTCTTTCCAGTACAAATATATTACAGTTGATTTTTTATCCTCCTATTCTCTTCCCAGATACTTCAGCTACTTTTTTGCCATCTACTTTGAGGGCAAGCTGACCACAGGCTGCATCTATATCATCACCCATGGTAAATCGAACCGTCGAAGGAATTCATCTTTCCTCAAGCACTCTTTGGAATTTTTTGATCATCAGGGAAGGAGTTGGCTGCATATCATTTCCCATGATGCCTTCACCAGCATTGTATGGTATAAAATTAACATGTCCGAGCCTCCCCTCCATCAAATCAGCCAGCTCATATGCGTATGAAAGCTTATCTGTGACACCCTGAATCATGATGTATTCGTAAAATATTCGTTTATTCGTTTTTTCCACATACTCATCGAGCGCCTTCATGAGGACATCGAGGGGGTATGTATTATCAACCGGCATGATGCTCTTTCGTGCTTCATCATTTGGGGCATGGAGTGATATGGCAAGACTCACTTGAGGATGGTCGACCATGAGCTTTTTGATACCTGGGACGATACCACACGTAGAGATAGTCACGCGACGTTCAGAGAAATTGAGAAACTTCGGACCACAGAAAATCTCGAGCGCCTTATTCACTTCAGGGTAATTCAAAAATGGCTCACCCATACCCATAAAGACGATATTTCTGAGTTGAAGTTTTTCTTTTTTGAGATGATGGATGGCTATCATCACTTGCTCTACTATTTCTCAAACAGTGAGATTTCGGAGAAGTCCAAGTTTCCCGGTGGCACAAAATGTACATGCCATCGGACACCCTGCCTGGCATGAGATACAGAGCGTATTGCGACCAGAGAGGTGTCGCATAATGACGCATTCAATATGCTTGTCATCGTGAGTATCGAGGAGGAACTTGGTTGTCTGGCCATTTGCAGAAGTCGTCACATGACTGACCGTCAGTGTATGTTGTGTAAACTGCTCCTTCATCGCATCACGAAGTTTTGCAGAAATAGTCGTACATTCAGCTATATCTTCAGTCAAATCTTTGTAGAGAGCTTGAAAAATTTGAGTAATACGAAAAGGCTTTTCTCCTTGTTCTTCGAGAAATTTTTTCAGAGCAATGTTATCGTAGATGGATTGCATATTTTGACTGGATTGTAAGAGAAAACAGGCTTTTGACAAATGAACAAAGAAAATAATTTTGCATTTTATCTCTTTTGCATATAGTTGGCTCCGTTCGGGTGATTAGCTCAGTTGGTTAGAGCACCTGCCTTACAAGCAGGGGGTCGAAGGTTCGAATCCCTCATCACCCACCATTCACATCCTTTTCAAGCTCCCCTACCCCACTCTGTGGTTTACGGGAGCTGTTTTTTTGATGTAACCTTGACGACTTTTTGGCAAGCTTCGATTGGTCGAACTTGACGACTATATGGACCTTCGCTTCTTTGATACCCCAAGTAATCTCGATCCTATCAATCAGAAGATCGATTAGGAACTGCTTCTGTTCAGTAGTAAGACGACCGAGCTTCATATTAAAATTTTCTCAGAAACTCTTGAGAGCCTCGCTAGTCTTCTGGGCCTCAACAATAGAGTTGAGTTTTTTATCTATTCTTTCGATGTTTTCCTGGGTGTTAATCCTTCGAAGGGAGATTGTGTTTAGAACCTGATCTTTTTGTTCCACTGTTACCTTTCCATAAGAATAGTCCTCCAGAATAGTACATTCGGCGTTATTATCATTGTGGACCATGTCGGAGAGCCTCTTCCTTTCTATGGTCAGGTCATTATGGTCAGTCGCTGACAATGATTGTTTTTTATAAACCGAGAATAACGCCTCAGGCCGATGAATAACAGACTCAATGAGAGACCATACATGGTTTTCAAGTGACTCTCATGGAATCTCTCTATTTTTATAGATTTTCCCATGAAGTTCAAATCATTTTCTCCGGTAACTATAACCTCATTTGGTTCGATGAACCCCTATCATTTTTTTTCCTGTTTCAACGTCTATTATTTTACGTGACAAGAAGTAGTCATGGTCTCCACCCCCTCTTTTGGATCTCTCGGCTATATCCACGAGTTTATTCTGTGTGAGTTTATATGCGACTACAGGAATTATTGTCGGAACTCGAATATCAATCGACTCAAAGGATCCATCCTCATGGGTAATATTGAAACAAGCCACTCCAGTATATGTCTGATTTTGCAGAATTATTTTTATATTAGTACCAGTCCACTTTGTATTTCGGCTCTTTTTGCTCGTTGCTTTGGCCTTCAGAAGCTTCTCTTTATTGAGACCATTGGCGATGCTCTCAAGACTTTTTCAGAGATTAAATTCTTGAAAAATTCTACGTACATAAGGGGCTTCATCTTCGTTAACAGCCAAAGTGTTCCCTAGTCTTTGGCCTGATTTTTTTCTGACATATCAGAATGGGGTCGTAGGAATAACATAGTTGCCCAACCTGGCTGACATTATTTTTCATTCCTTGGTTCTCATTTTGATTGTTTCTCGTTCAAATTCACCCAATGCTCAAAATATTTGGAATGCAAAACGACCCATTGGACCAGTGAAATCCATATTCTCTTTTAATGAGAAAAATGCTACCTTAAGTTCTCCTAGTCACTCAAGGACCGATAATAAGTCAGAGAGACTACGAGATAGTCGATCGATTTTCCAGACCGCGACTATATCAAATTTTCATTTTCTGGCGTCCTCCATCATTCTCTTGTATTCTGGTCGATCGAGATTCGCTCCAGTACACCCTAGGTCCTTATAGACCCATGCATCATTATGGACCCAGTTCGATACTTTAGCACGATAATTGATCATCTCTTCCAGACCTCTTATTTGAGAATCTGCACCGAATCAATCCCGGCTCTGTTCTTCTGTCGATACCCTTATATAAAAGGCAACTCTGAGACTGTTACTATTTGGAATACTCATACGAAAAAAATTAAAGATTAATGATGTCGAGCACGCATCAGATGATGGACTCTTCAATGTACTTCACATCATCTTCTGTCACAGAAGAAAAGGAATAAACAATTTTTATCTCTTGAATCCTTTTTCAAGAGGGTGGAAGTGTTGTTAGATGTGTCTCACAAGAAGAGGCCATTCCGGTATCCTATCTCTTATTTTTGCTAAGTCCAATAACGCGATAACAGAGAGCTTTTGAGTAGTAAAATATAATTTTACTTTCAAAAAATGAAATCCCTTAGGTATGCAAAAAATCATTTTTAAGTCATCTAAAAATATATATCTTTACTTTATCTTGTTTTTATTCAAAAAGTTACCAGGTAAGTATCTTCTTGGTAACAATTTTGTTTTTATCAACGAATAATTCACAATTATAACTCTGCGGAGCAGTAATGAAACAAGCACCGTCAGCGGCCCAAAGACACTTCATTTCGTCTAATCAACGATTTCTATCAAAAGGAGTCTTTTTAGATATCATCATTCATTTCACCACATATTTGTCTCAGTAGAATGTGACAAATTCCGATATGAATCTCATATCATTATCATTTTGAACCCACTTTAACACCTCATCGTGGCAGATTTTCCGAGTAGGATGATCTTCCTGATCTATCCTAATTGGTTCCCACTTATTTGGTGCAAGAATTGCAAGAAGAAGAGGAATTGGTACTAGAAGTAGTGCTCACACTAAAAATTTCTTTTTAAAAGAAACTACATGGTTTTCCATAAATGTGAAAAAGTAATATGAGGGCGTAATAAAAAAGCACCTCACGAAAGTAAAGTGCCAAAATATATTTAATGTGCGGCTGGCGAAATAAAGAAGGGGGATTAATTCCCAACTGATTCGCCAGAACCATACTCATCTCATCGCCTAAACGAAGAAAAGAGAAAGAGAATATAATCCCCCTTCACTATCGTTTAGAACTAGAGACAAATATGTGATAAATACGGTTCTGGCGAGGTCATTATATCAACTTTTATATTAAAGAAATATTTATATGAGAAATACTAAGAATGAGTCGAGGTTGACCTAGAAGACCGGGAATTGAGCCAGGTGTAGGGTAACATCTTTTTTTAGTTTAAATCTGATATAGATGAACGGGGGCATATAGTTCACTTGAATAAGGTAGAGACTAGGTATACTGGCATTTATGACTGAAACAACTATCAAGTGCCCCCATTGTGGTAAAGAATTCTCACTCTCTGATGTTCAGAAACATGAACTCGAAGATATGCGTGATAAAATGTCGAAAGAACTCGAAGCTGGTATGAAAAAGGATTTTGATGAACGAGCCAGGGTTTATGCAGAAAAGGTAAAATTAGAAGCAGATCAGATAAATAAAAAACAATCAATAGAACTTGACGAGCTCCGTAGGCTTCGTGAAGACTCTCAGAAGAAAGAACTCTTAGATCTTGCAGAAAAACAAAAATTAGAACGACAAGTGAAGGATTTTGCTTTCGAGAAAGAAAAAGCAGTACTAGAAGCAAAAAAACAAGCAGAAGAAGACCTGGAAAAGAAATCACAAGCAAAAATAGCGCTTGAAATTCAAAAGATACAAGCAGAAAACGATAAGAAAAATGCAGAAAAAGAAGAACAGATGAATCAACTCAGAAAGTCTCTTGAAGAAGCAAATAGAAAGGCCAATCAAGGATCAATGCAAATACAAGGAGAGATTCAAGAAGATGCACTCAAAAATATTCTTATCTCAAATTTTCCCATAGATACCCTCTCGGATGTTGAGAAAGGGATTGAATGAGCTGACTTAGTCCAAAATGTCCGAAATGAACTAGGACATACTACTGGAATTATAGCATGGGAATCAAAAAATACGAAATCATGGAGCGATAAATGGATTACGAAACTTCGTGAAGACCGCCTTAAGGTAAACGCTTCTATTTCAATAATTGTAACAAATGTCCTTCCAAAAGGAATCAATCATTTCGGTTCTTATCATGATATATGGGTAACAGAATGGGCCTATGTAATTCCCCTTACCATATTACTGCGAAGTCAAATCATAGAACTCTCTAAAACTCGGAATTCTCTTGAAGCAAAAGACGAGAAAATGGAATACATCTACAAGTACCTTATCTCTCCAGAATTTAAGAGCAAAATAGAAAACATAGTTGAAGCATTCAAACAAATGCAAGAACAAGTTGAAGAAGAACGAAGGGCTTTTGAATGAAGATGGAAGAAACGTGAACAACTTCTATCACAAGTACTTACGAGTACTAGTGGGTTTTATGGTGACCTCCAATGACTTATAGGTTCTAACACATTACCAAAGGTGGACTATTTAGAGTTGTGAGAAAACGGTATCCTACCTCCTTGAAACAATCATGAATAATATACTAAAAAAAATAAAGAAAATATCGCAAGTTGGGGTTTTTGAAGACTTTACTTGAACAACATGTGAACTTTGAGAGTTTACAGCCTTTTATTGAGAGAATACATATTGAAAAACGACTTTAGCAAAAATTCTTGCATCTCTTTGATCTGATAACGGTAATCAAATCAGACAATTAAAAACAATTGTTCCGAGTGTCCCATGAATGGGCCAGAAAGTAGATATAAGTTTCTTAAAAAAAGATGTTGGTACAGAGTTTATGATAAACTATGATGATGGACGATGAGTCTGGCTTAATAACTGCTTTAAAGAATGTATCTACACTTTTGATAATGATTTTATACACAAACATTTAATAACTTGAGTGGAAACCACTCACTGAAATAAAGAAACTTTCACAAATTTCATATTATGAGCGGAAGCAGTAGAAGCTATAAATAAAATTGAAGCTCAGAAAGTAGCTTTCAATACATCCAAAAATGAGCTTAAATTACTGAAGCCCCCTTATTTAAAAAGTGAATCTCGAGAAGAAAAAATAGATGCTTTTATTGATCTAAAAGTAGATACACCTTTAGATCAGCTTAGGGAGGAGATGGTAAGAAATGTAACTCAGCTTAAAAATCTCCAATCTTCTACCACAATAGTAAACTGACCGATTGTACCAGATATGCCTGACAGTCTAATAAAGAATGTCCAATACATTCTGGCCAGAATCAATGAAATTTGTGAGAAGGATTTTAAAGATGTTACAGATGCCACTCTGACCACAATAAAGAATCATATCAGTTGACATACAAACTCTTGAGAAACAGTCGATGAGTGGATCAAGTCATGATTCCTAGAACACAAAAAAGATAACGAGTGTCCTTTTTGTGGACAAGACACACATAATATTGAACTTCTTAGAGAATTCGGAAATTTATTTAACGAACTGTATTCTATATTTGAAAGCAGCATAAATAAAGAATTACAAAGTTGTGTTAACGATTTACAGGCAGCCGCAAAGTCTGATTTATATGGTTACTTTAACTCAGCCATATTTACAATAAGAAAGTACTCACAGTACGAAGCAAAATTAGTTATTAGTGATGACATGGGTAAGAAACTCGAACAATTAAAAATACTCGAAGTTAGTTTTTCGACAAAACTAGATACAGAGAAGGAACGTATTAAACTTATATGTGGTAGCAAAAAAAGGGCACCCCACAAGAAGATTGAAGGGACAACATTATCGTTAGAACTTCAAACTGAGTACGTTCAGTTAATTACTTTTGCCAAAACCATTTATGATGAACTTGTACCTTTAATTGGCGTTATCCTAGAGCTAAAAAAATACCATCAATGATTAATAGCCAAAGGGACAGTTGCAGAAAAGGCGAGACTTGAGTGAGTCGGCAACATCTTAGCTCTCAAGATAACACGTAAAGAGCAATCTGTTCAGTGTGATGCTTATGCAAAAAGGAGATGAGAATTGCAAAAATCAGGGAAAGAAATTTCAGATGCCGAATTGGCTTTAGAAATTAAACAGACAGTATACTTAGATAAATATTTCACGACTATAAATCAGATTTATAGAGATTTTTGAAATAGAAATTTTGAACTAATAAAAAAAGAGTGACCCAAAAGAGGTAATCGAAAGACCTATTTCCTTTCAGTAAAATATAAGGGGCAAGAGGTTTCAGAGACTGACTTCCCCAAGATAATGAGTGAATCAGAAAAAAGAAGTCTGGCATTTGCTGTTTTTCTTGCAAGAATAGACCATTTAGAGCCTAGTCTAAAAGCCTCCGCTGTAATTGTATTAGATGACCCCGTCGTCAGTTTCGATCAAACAAGGATTGATGCAACTGTTAGATATATAAGAAATCATCTAACATGAGTTTTTTGTCAGGTTATTATTCTGACACATTACGAATCATTTATTAAAACTATTCAGGAACAATATAAGAACCTACCCTGATGCTTCTTTTATCAGTTAGTAAATTGATGAAAGTATGAGTCGCGAGATAAAAAATATTTTCTTCAGAGTATTGAGTCAGTACATTTTAGTTCATTATCCAAGTTCATAAACCGCGAAACAGACATTATTGAAAAGGGGTTACCGAGAGTTTTTATGGAAAAGTATGTTGATGCACGTTTTAGAAAACAACTTCATGAGTGAGGGTTAAGCTACAATGATGATCTAAAAGATAAAATTGCAATATTAACTATCGACGAGACTAAGAAAAATGATCTGCAATCATTAAGAATTGAATTTAATGACCCCCATCATGATTTCACAAACCCATTAGAATTAGAAAACTTTCGGACCAGTACTGCTAATCTTATTGACTTACTTTACAAATTATAGAATTAAAATTCTCAAGAGTAGAAATACTTGAAATGAAGAATTTTTTCATAGTATGGTAAATGTACGTTTACCATATGAAAGACAACGAGGATTACAAATACATACCAATTCTAAGGTCATATTTCCACAAACACAAGCGACTCCCCTCGTTTGAAGGAATATGTGATTTACTTTGATTCCGCTCAACGGGATCAGTCACCAAACTCTATCGTCGATTGGTCAAAAACGGCTATCTGGTGAAAGATGGGCGCTCCTTCTCACTCCAGGATAAGTTTTTTACACAAAAGGTATATAACTCTATCCAGGCGGGCTTCCCGTCTCCCTGAGATGAAGAGAACAGCCATAATATTGACCTGGATACCTATCTCATACCCAGACCTGAAAGTACTCTCATGATTACTGTACAAGGAGACAGTATGATTAACGCCGGTATCCATACCTGAGATATTGTGATCGTAGACAAAGGAATGACAGCAAAGACAGACGATATAGTCGTAGCCGAGATGGATAGAGAATACACTCTCAAATATCTCAAGAAGGATAAGAAGGGATATTTCCTCCGAGCTGGGAATGAGAAATACCCCGATTTTCATCCGAGGGAAGAATTGAAGATATTTGGTGTAGTAACAGGCGTAGTCCGTAAGTATCAAAAATAATTCTCTATGTATTTCAACGTCTCAAAAGAGCTCTACGCTCACATTGACTGTGATTGTTTTTACGCAAGTTGTGAAATAATGCGTAATCCAAAACTGAATGATAAATGTGTCTGTGTCTGAGGTGATATCATCATCACCAGTAATTACAAAGCGCGCAGGTACGGCGTAAAGGTCGGGACTCCTATCTGGGAAGCAAAACGAATGATACCTGAGAAGGAACTTGTGATGTTACCTCCTGACATGAATTTCTATGGAAAGATAAGTACGAAACTAGCTGCCTATCTTTCCCAATGGAGTAATAGTATCGAACAATTCAGCATAGATGAATATTGGACGAACATCACAGGTATCGCCCAATACAAATGAATGACCGAAGAGAAATTTGCTCAGTTTCTCCAGGCTGAAATCCTCCAAAAGGTTTGAATACCTGTCAGTATCGGTATCAGTAACACCCATTTGAGAGCGAAGATACTCTCGGAGATAAATAAACCCATGGGGGTGTGTATTTGAGTGAACTCGGATTGATTCCTGAAGGTGGCGCAAAGTCTTCCAGTAAAGGATATTCCTTATATCGGTCAATCCTCTCAGGAGAAACTGAACTATAAAATCAAAACGAACACCATCGGAGGGTTCATAGACTATGGTTTTTGGAATCTAAAATGACTTCTCTGAAAGAACGGGACCGATATCTGGTTAGAACTGAAAGGGGTCAATACTTGGAAACCACGCTGAGACGAATTGGAGAAAAGTATATCGGCCACACGAAGTTTCAACCAGAGGAAGACCTCGGATAAAGGTTTCGTGTGGGAACATCTACTCATGAATTTTGAGAGAGCATATGAAAGGTTAATTAATAAGAACCTACAGACTAACCATATCATAATCACCTTCCGACGGAACAAAGACTGGGGTGTCTTTGGTTTGGACAGGAGACTTCATACCCACACCCAGAGGAAGAACGACATCATCGATACGATGAGTGAACTCTTTGAGAAGACCTATTCACCAAACATCCTCTATAGAACGACAGGAGTGGTCCTCTCTGGACTGGAGACGGCTGAGTACAAACAATACTCACTCGAAGACCAACCTTACATCCAGGAACTCATACAGGATCAAAAATTGGAGAAGATCATAAACGGGATAAATCTAAAATATGGACGAGGGTCAGTGACACGTGGTGGTGCATGATCTATAGACCCGAGGTTTATGGGTGATCACCTTGAAGATGTAGATGTCGTTCCAGAGAGTCATAGATTGAAGTATATGGTAGATATAGTGTGTAAGTAACATGCATATTTTTTGTATCGATCTATTGATTATCTATGGATTATTTTTTGTCTCGATATATGGATTATCTATAGATACTCTATAAATAAGTATATGTTTCATCTGGTTACCATCATTAGTAAAATGAGGTAAAGTCATATACCTAAGTAACCTCTCTATGTATCTTATTAGGGAATATCTCATAAAAGGATAGAAACTTTGTTATAAAACAGGGATTTCCGAGATTCGGGGAGGTTCAGTTGACCGTAAAAGGTCTGTCACCTCTTTCTCAGAGAGAAAGACGAAATGCGTACTCCATATCCTCCCGCATTGTCTCTTGCGCATTTTAGAAAATAGAGATAATCGTAAATAACCTTGGTGGGTTGAATCACCATTTAGACATCATTCTCACCGCTCGGTTCGAATTACTCGTTTTGCTATTTAAGGCAAAACTCCCATCTCCCACCATTTAATATATCAAAACTCTCCTTAATGTGGGAGTTTTTATTTGATTTATTGCAACTTCTGATACACTTTTTAGGTAATCAAAATCATTTATGAAAACACCTCCCCATATTGCAGCCAGCATTATTCTTGGCATTGCTTTTATCAGTGGACTCTGGATCTATGGTCAGCGTCCATCGACAGATGAGGTCATAACTATTACTGGCTCCGCAAAGGAAACAGTGATATCAGATCTCGCGACATACAATCTCTCCTTCGATAAAACCTATCCTGTAGCAATGAGTCTCCCAAAAATGTTCGAAGATTTTAACAAAAAAAGCAATATCATCAGTGGATACCTCAAGTATAGAGGAATCAAACCTGAGCAACTCAAAATCGGCGATGTCTCTGTACAAAAAATATATGAAATGAACGGATATACTGTAAACACTCAAAATATTATTTCCTATACTCTGAGTCGAACAATTTCAGCTGATATTACAGACCTCGAGCTCGCAAAGAAAATAGGAAATGATGTCACAGCAAAAGCAGCACAAAATGATATCGCTCTCTCGAGCAGCAATACGAATTATCAATACACAGGTCTCGAATCGCTCCGGCCGAAACTTCTCAAACTCGCTACGGAAGACGCGAAAGTAAAGGCGGAATCTATGGCATCAAGTACTGGACGAAGTATAGGCTCTCTCCGTGCCGGTCGTATGGGCGTCGTCCAAGTCCTCGCAAAAAATAGTGTCGATGTAAATGACTATGGTTCTTACGATCTCTCGAGCCCAGAGAAAGATGTCTTTGTAACTGTTAATGTGACTTTTGAGCTTAAATAGTGATGTACCTTCTTGCTTTCGAATCTTCCTGTGATGACACGTCTGTCGCTCTTCTCCGAGATGAAGAGCTCATTTCGATGCACACATATACACAGCTCGAACATATCAGGACGTACTGAGTTGTTCCTGAGGTAGCTGCACGTCTTCATGCCGACCATATTTTTGATCTCATCGGTAAGGTCTTAGCAGACGGGCAAATAACTCTCACAGATATTGATGTTTTTGCTGCCACGAGTGAACCATGACTCCTCCCTTCTCTTCTCATAGGAAAGACAGTTGCAAAAACGTTGGCTACAACACACAATAAACCACTCATCTGGGTCAATCATATAGAGGGACACATCTTCTCTGTCCTGCTCGACCGCGACATGACTGATATTCGATTTCCCTCAATAGTCCTCTCAGCCTCAGGCGGCCACAACGATATTTTCCTGTGGAGATCGCTCTATGAGATAGAGAAAGTCGGAGGCACGCTCGATGATAGTGCGGGCGAAAGTATGGATAAGGTTGGGCGGAGCATGTGACTCCCCTTTCCTGCGGGTCGCCATATCGATGAACTCGCTCAGAAGTACAATCCAGAACTTCACAAAAATATACCACATTTTCCACTTGTTCTCCCTGCAGAAAGCTTGGATTTTTCTTTCTCAGGACTCAAGTCAGCCGCGCTACGAGAGATAGAGCTCAGAAAAAAAGACCACGCAGAAATAACTGAGACAGATATGATAGAAATATCATACGGGTACCAAAAAATTATCACAGAAATACTCGTCGCTCGGACTCTTGAAGCGCAGAGAAAATTTGATACCAAATCTATTTCTATCGTCGGATGAGTCAGTGCAAATTCTGCTCTCAGAAAATCTATGGAAACATTTTCACAAGAATCATGAATCCCCTACTATCTCCCAAAATCGATGAAATACTGTGGTGATAATGCTGCTATGATAGGTATACGCGCGTACTGGGAATTTAAAAAAGTTTCATAACTTCTTCTCGGATTTCATCGTGATATTTCACCTCAAGACCATCAAACAAGTTTGCCACGGAGCTTTCTATCATCATTACCGTTGCGTCGTCTTTTGGAATACCACGAGAACGGAGGTAATAGAGTTTTTCATCAGACACGCGCTCGATACGGGCAGCATGTCCAGCCTCTACATCATCCGAGTGTACGAGAAGTGACGGAATTCCACGGATATTTCCTTTTGAACCCAGAAATATATTCTCTTCAAGGATATGTCCTTTTACCTTTTGGATATTTGAGTCAATCTGCACCGTTCCATTGAGCTCAATAATACCAGATTCTCCAACGAGTGAGAGAATGTGAATATTTGTCACTGTGTGGGAGCTTGCTAGTGTCGAGTAAATATTGGTTTTCAGTTTCTCATTCTGTGTGGCCAGGAGCAACATACGCACGATACTTTCTCCCGACTCTGTCACAAAATGGAGAGAATAATCCGAATTACCGCTCACAACCCCATACCATGTAAGTTTTGTATGGTGAGATACAACTATTTTACGGGTCAGAGCACTATTAGTCTTTGTCTGATCATACACAACCACTTCCCCACCTTGGTCAAATGAGAGTTGAAGAGGGCTCGTTTCATCTATCAATAGAGTCGCCATGTTATGCGAGGTAAACAATAGTGCTCGTGAGTTTTTTCATTACCTCTTCATTGACATACCCTGCAGCAAGAATAGTTTGGATATCCTCTACGAGTGTTTCTTCTGTACCGTAGTCTGGAATAATCACATTGGCAATTTCTACCTCCGGAACACCTCTTTGTCCTGATTTTTTCATCATTTCATCGTTCTTGTGTGGGTGACCGATGACATCAATCGGCTCATACTCCAAACCAGCCTCATCGAGAAGAGAGAGAAGACGGATACAAAATGGACAAGATGGTTTTATGTAGATTTTCATAATCATTGAATATACTGACGTTATTGTAATCAATTTCACTGTTTGTCGAATGAAAGCCATTATCCTCGAAAATATCCGATCTCTCAATAATGTCGGTGCCATCATACGTACTGCTGATGGCGCAGGATTTGATCGCGTCGTGTGTGTCGGCTATACACCAACGCCACCCCGTAAAGAAATAAGTAAAACAGCTCTCGGAGCGGAAAATTTTGTCCCATGGGAATACTTCGAGACTATTGAGGATGCACTCAAAAGCTATAAAAACCTCTGATGTACAGTCGTTGTGATGGAAAAAAACAGCATCAGTACGAATTTTTTTGATGTGAAATCAATGAATGATGTGGCCCTCGTAATGGGCAACGAGCTCGAGTGAGTCTCGCAAATAGCACAAAAAATGGCAGATCACGTCTGTCATCTCCCCATGCTCGGGAAAAAAGAATCCCTCAATGTCGCAGTCGCAGCAGGAATTGGGATGTATTATTTTTCAGCAAGTAAGTAAAGGTTTTTCTCAAAGTAATACTTGAAAAAATAGGTCAATTGGATATCCTCTCAGTCTATGATCGCAAAAATATATGTCATACCTACAGACACCTGTATAGGATTTGGTTGTCGTCTCGATGACAAAGAAGCTTACGAGATGCTCATAAAAATTAAAGGTCGTAATAAAGAAAAACCAATTGCCATCATGGTTCCGACGTGGGATGATCTCACCTACGAGAGTACCTTGACGCCCTCTCAGATCAATTTTTTGAAAACGTATAAATTCCCCTTTACGATTATTTCTCAGATTCGTCAGGACTTCCGTGATGAATATCCTATTCTCGATGAATACGAATATAAAACAGTAGGGTTTCGAGTTGCAGAGACATGTTTACCATGAGAAGCGATGGCCTACATACGTTCGCCTCTTTTTCTCACTTCCGCAAACAAATCAGGCCAAGGTGAGTGTTTCACTGTCGATGAGGTCAATGAAATATTTGCAGATGACCTCGATGTCCTCAAATTTCTCCCAGGCCAAAGCGGCCACCAACCATCTAGTAATGTCATCCAATTTGTATGAACTACCAACGATCTCAAATACATGAGAAAAAACTATCCTCGTACCTAAAAATTGGAGCTGGAGTGGCTGCCCTCGTGATCCTTTTTTTTCTCTGGATTTCCTGGGCTGGAAGCACTCCGGTCAATGTCGATAGAACAGTAAAAATACCAAAGGGTACAAGCGTCAGCAATATCGATACTCTTCTCAAGGTAAAAATATCACACACACGATATAAGCTCTGGAAAGCATTCTTTGCTCCGAGCATTAATCTGCAGACAGGAGTTTTTGCTATGCCTGAAAATACGAACACTCTCTCCGATTTTTTCATAGCTATGAAAAATCCAGCTCCTACGGAAGAGGATATCACTCTCCTTCCCGGTTGGCATAAAGGTGAAATATCCGAAGCTTTTCGGAAAAAAGAAATAACAGGAGATCTCATCGCTGAAGAATCAAGCATTATCGCTGCTCTTTCTGGGAAATATCCTTTCTTGAACGGCAAATCATCACTCGAAGGCTTTCTCATGCCTGATACATACAGGATAGCCAATGGAACAGACGTGAAGACCATCGTCGATTCTATGCTCGCAAATTTTCAGAAAAGAATCTATACACCTTTTCTCGCTACTGGAAAACCTGTGGACGCATTTTACGATGTCCTCTCTCTCGCGTCGATAGTACAGGAAGAAGAAAACAGTAAGTCACAAATGCCAACGGTAGCAGATATACTCAAAAAAAGGCTTCGACAAGGCTGGCAAATAGGCGCTGATATCACAGTATGTTACCCTGAGCTCGTACCAGGAAGCGACTGCCAAAAATATGTAAACAATTATTATAGTCTCTCTCGAGAAGCCCGATCTGCAAAAAATAACCCCTATGATACACGAGATAAAATAGGCCTTCCTCCAACACCAATTGCGAGCCTGACCGCCGACACCTTCTTTGCAACACTGAATGCCACAGCAGAAACTCCTGCCTGGTTCTATCTCCATGATAAAAATGGTGTAATACATACAGCTATAACTGGTGCCGAACATGAACAAAACAAATCCACCTATCTCCGATAAATCCTTGGCCCGGAAGATAGTGCAGGAAAATATTTCCTCGATGAGCCAGGAAGAAAAAAGGAAAGCATCAGAAAAAATTTCTCAGTATTTGGAAAGTATTATTGAAACACTAAAACCCAAAACCCTCGTCCTCTACAATCCCCTTTCCGACGAGGTAGACATTTCAATTCTCTGAAGTTGGTTTTGATATCGTGGGAATGTAGTTACCGTTACGCAAGAGGGGCTTTTTGAAAGCTTTGAAAATAGTAAAAATACCCTCGCGATTATCCCCTGACGAGCATTTACGCAAGAGTGAAAAAGAGTTGGTCGATGAAGTGGTTATTATGATCAATTTCTTGAGACACATTCAAACATTCAAACTCTCTGAGTCTGTTTTGAGTGTCAGCTCTTTGAAGACCTCCCTGAAAATGCGTGGGATAAAAGAATATCTCAGGTTGTATTTGGGTAAAATATTCTAGAATAGAAATATGAATTTTTGGCAAAAAACAAAACGATTTATGTCTCCAGCTGGTGTCTCAAAAAAGACACTTTTTTTACAAATATTTTTGCATATTGTTTATCAATTTTGACCCATTATACCTGTCATTATCATTATGAAGATGGGGAGAAACGAGGCCATGACTGATTTCTTTGTATATAGTATTTGTGCTTATGTGGTGGCTGGATCTATCATTGTTCGCTCTTTACGAGAATATTACTGGGCCATTCCGGGCTATGAGGTTGCCAAATATCTCACTCAAAAGTATATATATTCAGTCCTGCAAAAAGAAAATATTGAGTATGAAAAATTTGGTACTGGGCGGATGCTCTCTATTTTCGAAAAATGAATTCACGTTTGGTATGGATACCTCACGAGTCTGATTGTTTTTATGGTAAAATTTGGGATTATAGGTGCATTTATCTGCTGGCGAATGTACATGATTGGTGAAATGTATTTGTTAGTAATAGTCATAGCAACTTGTGCGCTCATCTGATGGATATACATGAATAATAAAAAGGCGCTCTTATGGAAAAAAGTACTCAAAGAATCAGAAACAAAACACACGAAGCATCTTGTAAAGATTTTCATGTCAAAATTTGAAATATTACAAAATAAAAAATCGCAACAAGAGGAGGCTATCCTCGGAAAAAATTTTGATGAACAATATGTCTATGCAGAAAGAAGAAATGAGTATCTCAGCTTGATGTATGACGTGCCTTATTTTCTCATACTATGAGTCATTGCAGCCTTTCTTTTATTGACACATTTAGGCTTCCTCGAAAATACCAAAAACAGTATTGATATAATCACTATAAGTATTTTAGCCCTGTCCCTTTTTCTGCCCTTTATTGATTTTATCAAAGATCTCACAAAAGAATTTGTTCATGTCGAAAAACTCTGGGACTTTCTCGATAACACTGAAAAGATACAAGGTTATGATGTGGGTAAAAAATATGTTTTCCAAAAAGGTAATTATACACTTAAAAATATCCAATTTTCATACAACGAAAACATGGAAATCCTCTCTGGTTTTTCGCTGAATATTACTTGATCAAAAAAAACGGCCCTCGTCGGTCGTTCATGATCAGGCAAAACTACTCTCATGAAGCTCCTCGCAGGATATATGAGACCAACTTCGGGAGAGCTACTCATCGATAATCAAGAAATTACCTCCATTCGTCTCGATAGTTACTATCCCCACATAGGATATCTCACCCAAGAACCATCAGTCTTTGATGGAACCATAGAAGAAAACCTTCTCTATGGTGCCAAAAAGAAACCATCTCAGAAAGATATAGATAAGGCTATTAAACTGGCTGAGTGTCAGTTCATCTATGAGCTCGAGCATGGTATCAGTACAGAAATCGGTGAGCGATGAGTGAGGCTGAGTGGAGGGCAGAAACAACGTCTCGCTATCGCAAAGATATTTCTGAAAGATCCAGAGATTATTCTCCTCGATGAACCAACGGCTGCCCTAGATAGCTATAGTGAAGAAAAAATAGCAAAAGCCTTTGAGCACCTCTTCGAAGGAAGAACAGTCATCGTCATAGCCCACAGACTCCAAACAGTGAAGCAAGCAGATGACATCATCGTCCTAGAAAAAGGAAAAATAGTGGAGAGGGGGACGCATGCTGAGCTCCTCAGACTCTGACAGAAGTACGCTGGTATGGTGGATTTGCAGAGCTGACTCGTAAAAGAAAATGATGAACAATAGAAAAATATAATATAATCCCCTCATGACACTCATCCCTTCTCACCTCCTCCTCAAATCCACACCAGACTATGAACTTCTTGATTCTGGTGATGGTATGAAGTTCGAACGCTACGGAGCATTCACGATAGCCCGGCCAGAGTCTCAAGCCCTCTGGAGTCGCAAAGAAGAAAACTGGGATTGGGATGCTTTTTTCGATAAAAGCGGTGGCGGTCAGGGGAAATGGATGAAAACTCCAACGGATGTACGAGACTGGATGATGTCCTATGGGGACCTCTCATGGCAATGCCGATGGTCACCGTATCGTCATGTCGGCGTATTTCCTGAACAGGCTATGCATTGGGACTGGACACGAGAAGTAATCAAAAAATCAGGCAGAAAAGAACCAAAAGTCCTCAATCTCTTTGCCTATACAGGTATAGCCTCTATCGCCTGTGCAAAAGAAGGAGCAAAGGTTACTCATGTCGATGGTTCAAAACCAACTATCTGATGGGCGCAGAAAAATATGGAGTTTTCAAAATTACCAGAAGATTCTATTCGATGGATACTCGATGATGTCGTGAAGTTCGTCGAACGAGAAGTGCGTCGAGGAAATACCTATGATGGTTTTATCATGGATCCCCCTGTCTTTGGCCATGGAGCAAATGGGGAAAAATGGGAATTCGATATTTCTTTTCCTCTCCTTCTCGAAAGTATCAAAAAAATAATCTCTCCAGAACCACTTTTTTTCCTCGTGAACACTTATGCTTCGAGTATTTTTTCGACAACGCTGGCCAATATCCTCGCAGATATCCTCCCCGAATGAACGATAGAACATGGAGAACTCGGAATACAGGAAACAAACAGTGAACGAAGTCTCACGACGGGCGTCTATGCTCGATGGAAGGTCTAATTAGACTTGTCGGAACGCTATATCTGATTCTTTTTGTACGAGCTGGGTAAATGACTCCATGATGCGAGCTTGTTCTGTGAGCTTGTCGCGGACATGGACGAGCACTCTGACGCGCATCATAATCCCTCGAGGCTCAACCATGACATGGATTTGAGGTTTGAGATCATCATCTGAATACCCAAATGTGTTTTTAAATACTGCAATCTCTCTACGGAACTGGTAGTACAGAGATATGTCCTTTTGATAAACCACCTTCATAAGCATCTCTTTTGCCTTTTCTATATTACTCGTATGAGTCAGGAGAAACTCGAGAGACATAAGAGAAAAATCGGAACCACGAGACCAGTTTTTGATATTTTTTTCAAAAATAGTTTTATTTGGAAATGATATGATTTTACCAGTAAATCACTGATTACCGTATTCTTCAATATTCGTGATAACAGGAGTAATTTTATACACGCGGCCCTGTGTGCCTTCAAATTCTATAAAGTCACCTTCTTGATATCCTGACTCAGAACCGACGGCAAACCACCCAATAAATGAATAAATCGCATCACGAAGAGCCAAACCTATCGCTGTACCGATAATGGCGACAAAAGGCAGGAGAGAGACAAATTCAGCAGCAAATATCACAAGAAACGCCAACACAAAGAGTATGTTAAATACCCAACGGTGAGCTAACTCAAGGGCTTCTTTATGAGATTTTGAGAAATCTTTTGAGACGCGCTTCATGAGACTTCTGGAAGCGACCTTGAAGATGTAGAGAAAAATAAAGGCGAACAAGTACCACCCAATTTGCTGAGCAGTTCGAGAGAGTTGAATATTTCGAACCTGTTTCAGTCTCTCGAGTTCGACGTTGACCGCTTCGAGCTCTTTCTTTTTTGACTGGACAAAGTCATCGTGTTTTTTCTCGGCGAGAGCAATAGAAACATTCGAATCAGCAATATTCTTATGTGCAAGCTTACGGAGCGTAGGAAGCTCTCTTTGCAGATCGATAAATGGAGTATTCGATGAAAATGGTCAGACATCGAGCGCCTGAGAAAGGATGATTATCTTATTGGCAAGGAGGGCCTGCTTTGCTTCGAGATCCTTTGATATTTTTTCAAAATCACTCTTTGCTCCTGACGGATCCTGCGCGAGAGAAAGTTCTATTTTACGCAGATTTAATTGAGACCATTCTTTTAAGAGTGTATCTATATCGCTCAGAGTGTCTTGGATCAGATTGCGTTCCTTCACTTCATCAAGTATGCGACTTTGCTCAAGCTGAATAGTAGAATTCAGCTCTATTCTATGTGCCTCAAGCTTCTTTATTGTATCACCTGTGGAGAGAAAGCTCGTGTTTTGATTGAGGCTATTCGTACTGACGACATCAACTGCTCCAGACATATCTTCCGCAAAAATAGGAAGAGCGATAAAGGAGAGAAAAATGAAGAGAAATAAGCGACGGATCATATTAATTGGTATAATCTACGATAAATACCGAACCTCGGATAAGGGGGTTTCACTTCGTATCAAATATAATTGGAAAAATAGGGTCACACGACTGGAATCCGACAACTTTTGAAATCTGTGGACACACTGTTTTATCACAAATTGGGGTAATCGTATTGATAATTTTACCATTTTTGAGCTGTGCAGATAAACAAGAGTTCAGAGAAGACCCCCCAGAAACAGCTGACAACGTAGGACATCCATTTTCAGAACGAGCATATACTCTTGGACAAAGATCTTTCTCATCAGCTACACCATCAGAATCAGCATCATTGAGAGCTAAAGCAAGGCTTGAAAATGCCAAAATAATGAGGAGATATTTTTTCATGCCTTCAGAATAGCACACATTCCGACAAAAATCAAACTTTGACGAGGAGAAAAAACAACTATAATGCTTCTATGTTTATTTCGTCTTACATAGTTCGCCGAAGCGCATTCCAGAGGGGATGTTTTTTCGGCGTGAGACGTAGTTAAATCTCATATCAAATTCCATCCCCTTCCGAACGAAGGGGATTTTTTATATATTTTAACTATTTTACTATGTCAGAATCAATTATTATCTGTGCCACTACTGGCTCAAAATCAAAGAAATCAAGACAGCAAATTATTACACCTGTCATGCAACTCTTCAGACAAAAAGTATTTGGTACCTGTGAACTCCTTGTGTGACCAGCAAATCATCCTGAAAGAACACCAGAAAAACATCAAATGGCTCTTTCTCAAGCGATCTATGCAACCCAAACAAAGACAAAAGTATCTCTTATTTTTGTTATTCCAAGCGGCTACAATGATTCTCACCTCTCTGAGGTTCAGTCTCTTGCGCAGGCCGAAGGTATATGCATGAAAGTACTCTGTCTCGAAGACGTACTCACTGGAAAACTCATCGAAGAGTAGGTTATTGCAATTCTCGCCTTTTCGCTAAGATACAGGCATGTCTATCAGGAATTTCTGAATCATCGCTCATATCGATCACGGCAAGTCTACACTTGCAGATAGGATGCTCGAACTCACTGGCACAAAAGAAAAACGTGAGATGAAAAACAGCCAAATGCTCGATACAATGGAAATCGAACAAGAACGTGGTATCACCATCAAGCTCACCCCCGTCCGTATGGCCTGGAAAGGTCATGAGATCAACCTCATCGATACTCCGGGTCATGTGGATTTCCAGTACGAAGTCTCTCGAAGTCTCGCTTCAGTCGAGTGAGTCGTTCTCGTCGTCGATGCGACACAGGGTATCGAGGCTCAGACACTCTCAAATCTCTACATGGCCATCGATCACAATCTCGTGATCATCCCCGTACTCAATAAGATCGATCTCCCCAGTGCCGACATCCCTCGTGTAACTCGAGAAATCGTGTCGCTGATTGGATGTAATGAAGCAGATATTATCCCCGTCTCAGCGAAAGTAGGGACCAATGTAGAAAAAGTCCTCGATGCTATCGTCGAACGCATACCAGAACCCCGATCAGTCGCAGCAGGAGGAAAGATAATCCCCAATAATGCAGAAGGGAAAATACCAGAAACAGTGAAGCTCGGTCTTATATTTGATTCTCAATACGATTCTTATCGTGGAGTCGTTATCTATATCAAGCTCTTTTCTGGTGAGATAAAACGAGGCGACAAAATCACCCTTATGAGCACTGATACCGTCGTCGATATCCTCGAGGTCGGTTGTTTCAAGCCAGAATACCACCCTCTCCCCTCTCTCAAAGCTGGAGAAATCGGCTATATCGTCACAGGAATTAAAACACTTCAGGAAGCCCGTGTCGGAGATACTATTTTTGCTGGAGCAGAAGAGTATAAGCATCCAATTCCTGGATTTCAAAAAGTCACCCCGTATGTCTTTGCGGGGGTTTATCCAGTCGATACGGAAGACTATAATCAGCTCAAAACTGATATTGAAAAACTCAAAATGTCAGACAGCTCCCTCACAAATGAACACGAAGTCTCCCCTGCTCTCGGACATGGCTTCCGTTGTGGATTTCTCGGACTGCTTCATATGGAAATAGTGAAAGAGCGATTGGACCGAGAATTTGATCTCGACGTCATCCTCACGAGTCCTCAAGTCACGTATCAAGTCATGATGCCCGGAGACCATTCACATGATTTCAAAAATACTCCACTCAAGCTCGAAAAACTCGGCGAGAAGACGTATACTCGTCTCTGGATCAGAAATCCTGAACATCTCCCTGAACCAGGAACCTATGAATGGATGGAAGAACCTATCGTGAAACTCGAAATCATCACTCGCTCTGATATGGTCGGAGAGATGATGAAGCTCGCTCAAGAACACCGAGGTATCTACAAAAATCAGACCTATATCGACGAGACTCGCTCTATCCTCACTTACGAAATCCCGATGGCAGAAATCATCACCGATTTCTACGATGATCTCAAGTCTCGCTCATCAGGCTATGCGAGTATGAGCTACGAACAGCTGAATTACAAGCGTGATGATCTCGTGAAGATAGATATCCTCGTGAATAACGAACGAATCTCTGCCTTCTCAACTATTGCTCACCGAAGCAAGTCATATCATGTCGGCGTCGAACTCTGTACGAAGCTCAAGGAAGCCATCCCAAAACAACTCTTCTCTATCCCGATTCAAGCAGCCGTCGGAGCAAAAGTCATCGCTCGAGAAACTATCTCTGCTTACCGAAAAGATGTCACTGGGTACCTCTACGGTGGTGACGTCACTCGTAAAAATAAACTCCTCGATAAACAGAAAAAAGGAAAAAAGAAAATGAAGGAATTTGGAAAAGTTTCTATTCCGAGTGAGACATTTATTGATATTTTGAAGAAGAAGTAGCCATTATTTCCATTACTCTCTTGACGACTGGTAATGCGGAAATAGGTGGTTTTTTATCTCACAAACGAGCAATAGAAACATCAAGTGGAGTTTGGAATTGTCGGACAAAATCACAGACTGAAGGATTATTTGTTTGATCGATAGTACCATAGAGATTTTTGGCTGGGAATAAACCATTTTTCTCTCGACTACATGGTGAATATACGAGCACTCGTCTCTGAGGTTTATCCCAATACAAAATATAATTACCATTCATCTCAACAGATCTCCCTGTTTCGACGACTTCTGTACCCAAGACAATTTTATTTGGATCGGACTGAGCAGAAATACTGATCATCCCCTCGACATTTGAATCTGTGGAGAGAATCTCTACATCCTCTATATCTGATTTTTTTAGTGCATTTTCTGTGAGGTAAGGCGTACCACGCGTGATAATCCTGGTAGGTAATTCTCCAGATATCATACGATCTACGCTAGATCTATCAGAGAGGCAAAGTATCTCCCCTTTCCCCCAAAATAGAACGCCTGATAAAATCTCTTCATCAGAAGAAGGTAAATCAGTTTCTTGGAGTTTGCGAATCGTGTCAGTCCCTCCAACAAAAATTGTCTCTAGAGCATTTCACATTTTCATGTTCGCTATGGTTCCTTCTGGTCACTTAACAAATTGAACGAGAACTACATTATTTTTTACCTTCACAACAGCGTAATCTTTTCTATCAAATATTTTCATCACATCTTCTTCTGAATATCACGACAAGGCTGCTAATGAAGAAAAAACAATATTTTTGAGTCATTTATTCACCAAGACCTTTCTAAAATCAGATATCTGCAAATCAGACTCAGAGCCAAAAGAAATACTCCTCTCACCGAGCAATCATCGCAAAAGAACTCTTACTCATCTCTGTTTTGACTCTCGTAAAAGAACAATTTGTTGTTCTCGTTTGATCTTCCCCCACCGCTCATCACGTAGCCCCGGAGATTCGATTCATGCGATTCACAAATACCGTGTTTTGAATTTTTTTCACGCCCAAGTAAATATATTTTCACCAAATGTCTTTTGTTGCTTTATTTCTGATATGAGCATGCGTTGTGCTGATGTCTTTTCTTGATCGCTAAATGCATCAAATTTTGCTAAATTCCAATACACATCCGCCAATTCGTCGAGATAATACGGGACGAGCTGAGCTCTTTGGATAGTATCAGGAGCTGCAGACATTTTCTCCCGTATTTCGAGAAACTCTCACCACTCATTTTCTACTTCCCGCCAGAGCTGTTCTGGAGTTTTTGATGAAGAGAGTGAGCGGGCCAAGGTAATAAGTTCTGAAAAATTACCAATGACGCCATCAAGCATCCAATATTTATCAACAGGAAATGCTGCTCTCACAATATCATTCTCATATTTTTGTAGAATTCGGAGGGCATCTCCAGGATTCCCTAAATCATAAATACCATTCGCTCAAGTGGCTGATATCCGAAGTACTCACTGTTTTTGTGCTTCTTGTAAAAGAAGTTCTTGCGCTGTTTCCATAATAAAATTTGTAAATTAAAATAAAAAACCCACCTTTTCAAAATTGAGGTGGGCGGAGAGAGAAAGTGAATCTTTCTCTAGTTTATCATGTCTTTGTGCGTGCGAGCACGCTATGATAACCACCCATCCCGTTATGGAGCCAATGAGCAACACGTGTGATGGTGGCAGTACTTGCGCCTGTATTTTTTGCAATAGTTCTGTAGCTGACTCACTTCTCTACTTGTTCTGCGACTTCAAGCCTTTCAGCCATAGCAGATATCTCAGAGAGCGTACAAATATCACGAAGAAGTGCGAAGACCTCTTTTTCGCTCTTGAGCCCTACAAATGCTTGTGATAAGTTTTTAAATTCAGATGTTTTTCTTTGAGCTATCTTCATAAATTGTTTTAACGTTTTAAAACATTTTATTAAAAATGAGAATCTGTCAAATCTGATTTTAGCCTTTTTTAACAACAATCTCTTTTTTCTTCTTTCTCACTCTTCCCATGTGCATCATCGAAATTGAGTTCGATATTATTTATAGGGCCGTTGTAGAGTTCACAGAGAACTCCTGCCGAAGCATACATACGCTTCGCAGCGAGAAATTCATCACGAGCTTCGTAGGTTGGACTTGCGAGATAGACGACGCGTTTGATACCGACTTGGACGATGAGCTTCGCACATTCATTACAGGTAGGCATAGCGCAGTAGAGGGTCGCTCCTTGCATATCGCGCCCCATGGAGTTGAGAATAGCATTTGCTTCAGCATGGACAACATAAGCATGTTTTGAATCATAGAGACGAAGCAGATTCCCCTGCTCATCACGACCTCTCGCATGTGGAAATTCATCATCAGGACAACCTCGAGGGAAACCATTGTACCCAATACCAACAATTCGATTATGTGAGTCAACAATACAAGCACCAATTTTTGTACGAGCATCTTTACTCCTCTGTGCTGAGAGAAGTGCGAGCCCCATAAAGTATTGATCCCAGGTGATACGAGTGTTCATAGGAAATAGTATAGGGAAAACTTACAAGAGAAAAGCGATATCCTGTTTTTTTACGTCTGATACGAGGTTTTTCCGTGTTTGAATGTGGTTTTCACGTGGTTCATTCAAGAGAACACCGACGGGCATTTTTGCGAGTTTGAGACAATTCAAAAAAGACTCACGATTTGGCATATAACCATTTCCTACGTGGACAATATTTCGCTCATACCATTCACGATTCTGAATACGATTATAGGTCGGGCAGAGTTGGAGTACTTCGATATAAGCAAAACCGGGGTGACGAAGTCCTTCTTGAAAAACCTCGGTCATATGATCCATATCATACGATAAAGTACGAGCTATAAAGGTCGGATCACACCCAGATAAGACCCGCAGAGACTCAACGGGTGGGGTATCGACGCCTTTTGGGGTCGCATTCATTTTTGTCCCAGGAAGCGTAACAGAACTCGCTTGCCCTGTTGTCAGACCAAATGTCGCATTCACGTGATGAATAAAGAGGATATTTCTATCATGTCGGACTGTGTGGATCAAGTGATTGATTCCTTCGCTGAGCGTTGCCCCATCGCCCGCATGAGCAATGACCGTCATCTCTGGATGAGCGATTTTTATACCCGTTGCAAGTGGTAAGACTCGTCCGTGAAGTCCGTGAATAGTTGTCAGCCCGAGCTTATCAGATTCATTTCCAGAACAACCGACATCATAGGCAACGATAGTTTCAGATGGTTTTTTGCCTTCTAGAGTTAATGCCTGAAAAAGAGCCTTTTGAATAGCGTAGTTACCACAATCATCACACCAGGTCATGACTTGGTCAGTTTCTTCGAGAGAAACATATATATCTGCATTTTTTTTGAGAGCGTCAAACATATGAAGGATAATAGCAAAAACAAACTAAAAATCTAGTCTTTTTGTATGCCCACGATAAAAAAGTGAAAAAAAGTCTAAAAAGACTTGCATTTATCTACATTTCTTTAGAATAACTGGGTTAACTTTCAATTTTTCCTATGTTAAAGATTCGTCTCTCTCGTGGTGGTCGTAAGCACCTTTCTCATTTTGATATCGTTGTTACTGAGCATACAAAACCAGCTAAATCTGGTGAAATCGAAGTACTCGGTTGGTATGATACACGTACAAAAAAGTACGCTGTCGATATGGAGAAGGTTCGTACTCGTGTCGGTCAGGGCGCTCAACTCTCTGAAACTGTAGCTCGTCTTTTCAAGCTCAATTCTCTCACTGTTTAGTTCATAAAGCCCTTTTGGGGCTTTTTCGTGTGTCTCGTGACAGTATTTTTTCCTACATTCTATGGCAGAAAAATTCATTCGTTATTGTATCACACATATCGTATCTCAGCCTGAAGCTGTATCTCTCGAAGTAAAAGAAGATACAGATGCTACTCGCTACCAACTCACTGTACACGCTGATGATATGAAGCGTGTGATTGGTCGTGGTGGTAAAACTATTCGTGCGCTCCAATCTCTCGTACGAATTATTGGTATCAAGAATGAGAAGAAAATTTTCTTAAACCTCCTCGAACCATGTTCACCTCAATAGTCTACGCTCAAACAGCAGGCTTCGCTGATTCTGCTTCCCAGATTTATACTCTGGAAGAACTCATGACTGTCGGTATCGCCATCCTTCTTCTCATCGCTATTCTCCTCACAATTGTCTTTGTACTCTGGTGAGGATTTTTGTTAGTGATCTCTGGAGGCGATGAGCACAAAGTGCATCCAGCGATTAACATGATCCGATATTCTGTTATCGGTCTCCTCGTGATGATCGTCATTATCCTGATCACTCCAGCTGTATCAAAAGCCCTCGGTTTTGAATCTGTCGGTGAAAAATTTAGTCCATCAAATATTTTTAGCACGATGAAATGCGTCTCTGATAGAATGTTTGGGAAGACCGATCAGTCATGTTTTGATGTTGCGAGCGGAGGAAGTAGTAGTTTTGGTAGTTCCTCTTCAAATACGAGCATACCAACATTTGGTGGAGGACAAAAAACTCAAGGTGGTAATAGTCCAAATGGCGTCGGTACTTGGGCTCAGGACTTGTAATATTTTTTTCATGAAACTCATCGTCGGTCTCGGAAATCCCTGAAAAGAATACAGAGAAACTCGGCACAATGTCGGGTTTCTTTTTGTGGATGACCTCGCGAAGCAGATGAGCGCAGAAGAATGGAAAAAATGATATCAAGGGCTCTATACTTCCTGTATTCTCGAGTGAACTAAGTGCATCCTCCTCAAGCCTGAGACCTACATGAATCTCTCTGGTAAGAGTGTCCAGGCTTGCGCGTCTTTTTATAAAATCGCTCCGAAAGACATCATTATCATCTCAGATGATCTCGATATGGAATTTGGGAAAGTACGCTTCCGCGAAACAGGAAGTCAGGGTGGACACAATGGTATAGGCTCAATCATTGAAACACTTGGAACACAGGATATCAAGCGTATCAAGGTCGGCATCGGTCGGCATCCGAATATGCAAGCCAGCGACTGGGTGTTGTCTAAGTTTTCAAAAGAAGAAAAAGAACAACTCGAAGAAATTTTTATGGAAGTGGAGAAAAAATTGCTTGCATTGCTTGAGACAAAGTTATAATCCCTGAAAGAAAAATCCTCTCTTTTACTTTTTCTTTTACTTTTACTATTTTTGCACAGCAAAAATTTGCCGATGTAGCTCAGCTGGTAGAGCGAGAGTATCGTAAACTCTAGGTCGCAAGTTCAAATCTTGTCATCGGCTCCAGAAAATCTTTAAACCGAAATATCCTTTTTCAAAAGCATCTGTTTATTTTCGAAATATTTCCCCATATAAAGATTTGCCAAATTATCTCCGTATTGTTTTTGGATTTCACGAATTTTTTTCACATGTACTTGTAAAAATTCAGGACTATAGAGTGTACGAGTGATATCCTGAGGACATAAACCAAGTTTTTCATACGATCCACTTGGGATATCTTCAGGAGTCACCTGATGGTAGTCTGAGTAAGCAACAAATGCATTTGCTGTTGTGGGTCGTGAAAAGGTTGCATAGACCGTTTTTATACCGATGGAAGTGAGATGTTTTTCTAGCGCAGGACGAACCTGTTGGCCGAAACCTTCAGCAAGAATATGCTGAATATTGACGGAATCTCCAGAAATTGATCCAGAAAGCATAAATCCTTCACCCTCTTTATTTTTTCCGTGAAATTTGAACCAGGTCCTTCCTAATACTTCCCCGGTTTCAAATGAATATGGTACTACTCATGTAGGATGTTCTACTTGCCCTAAAATTGGCTCAATAGCCTCAACAGGGTGAATATATCCTTCACTGAGTGGAGTTTTTTTATGATGAAGAATATCTACTAATTTTTGAGCTGTTGAGTGAGTCAATGAACCAGTATTTTCACTTGCACGAATAGTTTCGTCTCTATTAGGATGTGTAGGGAGAATCATCATTTCATAAATTCTACCCTACATTATTTCCTTTTTCAATAAAAATCCCTATAATCCGCCTGTTTCACGAGAAGAATCTCTGGATTTGCTCGATGACTGAAGTTTTCAGTTATGGCGTAAGTCTAGGCTCTTCCCTTTTGGAACCATGAGGTAAAGGTAGAGGAATAGGTAGAGGATGGAATATTTTTAAAAAATCCGCCCTCTATCTCTACCTCTATCTCTACCTGTGTATTTATCTTCTATCCACCCTTTTATGATACAGTGAATTCGCGACAATAACGTCGGAGAAATTACTCCGATTTCAAAAGCTTACACTATCGCTGGTAAGACCTATACATTTGAGACTGGTTCATTTGCCCTCCTCATCGATGGTGCTGTGACTATCAAGGATGAGCTCGGTCACGTCCTCCTCGTCACTGCTGGTATCAGCAAAAAAGGTAAACCAGGAGCAGACTTCTTCCCTCTCTCTGTCGACTATCAAGAGCGTTTTTATTCGACAGGTCATATCGGTGGTGGACGTTTCAATAAACGTGAAGCTCGTCCAACAACCTCTGCAATTCTCAACTCTCGTCTCATCGACCGACCTATTCGTCCGATGTTCCCAAAAGGGACAACAAACGAAGTCCAGATTATCCCAACAATCTACTCTGCGACTGGTAAGCAAGATTTCGGTGTCTGGGGTATAGTAGGTGCAAGTATCGCTCTTCAATTGGCTGGTGTTCATCAGTTTGAAGACTCTGTCTCTGGTGTCCGTCTCGCGGTCATGGAAGACGGTGGTATGATATTTGATCCAACATTTGAAGAAGTAAATAATGCTCTCTACGAGCTCGTCGTCGCTGGTACATCTGACATCATCACGATGGTCGAAATGGGTGGTAAAGAAGCAAGTGAAGAGATGATTATGCGTGGATTTGAGTACGCTCAGAAAGTACTCGCTGACCTCTCTGCGGCTCAGAAAGATTTCATCAAAACGGTCGAAGCAAAATACCCTATCACAAAGATGGATCTCGATGTGAAGGCTGGTATCGCTGGTCTCGAAGAGAAAGTCTTTGCAGTACTCTCTGCTGAAAAAATCGAAGCTCTCTACAATATCGGTAAAATCGACTTTCATCATAAGCTCGAAGAAATTATCGAAGAAGCAAAAACAGCTCTCAACTACACAGAAGATACAGAAGAGCTCAACGGCAACGAAATCGGAGAACTCGTCTACAAATACGTGAAAAAAGTCATGCGTAAAAACGTCCTCGAAAAAGGTCGTCGTCTCGATGGCCGAAAAGGTGATGAAGTACGCCCTATCATGACAGAAGTCGGACTCCTTCCTCTCACACACGGTTCAGGTCATTTCCGTCGTGGTGTCACATCAGTACTCTCTATTGCGACTCTCGGTGGTCCACTTGATAATGAACTCGTCGAAGGTATGTACCCTGAATACGAGCGTCGCTACATGCATCACTACAACTTCCCTCCTTACTCAGTCGGTGAGATAAAGATGATGCGTGGAGTCGGTCGTCGTGAAGTCGGTCATGGAAACCTTGCTGAAAAAGCACTCATGCCTGTCCTCCCAAAAATTGAAGAATTCGGCTACACGGTTCGTGTTGTCTCTGAAGTTCATACATGTAATGGTTCGAGCTCAATGGGCTCAGTCTGTGGATCGACACTCGCTCTCATGGATGCTGGTGTCCCTATCTCTGCTCCAGTCTCTGGTGTCGCTATGGGTATGGTCTTTGATGATGCAACTGGTAAATACGTCGTCCTCTCAGATATCCAGGCTCAAGAAGATTTCCTCGGAGATATGGATTTCAAGGTCGCTGGTACTCGCAAAGGTATCACAGCGCTCCAGATGGACACAAAGATTGACGGCCTCACGCTCGCTATCGTTCGTGAAGTATTTGAACAGGCAAAAGGCGCTCGTGAGTTTATCCTCCAGGGTATGCTCAAGTCTATCGACAAGCCTCGTGCAGAAGTCTCTAAATACGCTCCGGCGCTCATCTCTATGAAGATCAATCCTGAGAAAATCGGTATGGTCATCGGTAAAGGTGGCGAGACTATCCAGGACATGCAGAAATACTTCGGCGTAGAAATCAGCATCGAAGATGATGGAACAGTGGTCATCACTGGACCAAGCAAAGAAGCTGGTGAAGGTGCGAAAAAAGCTATCGAAAATATCGTTCGTGAAATCGAAGTCGGTCAAGAATTCGATGGTGAAGTAGTGAAAATCCTCGAAGGTGTCGGAGCTATCGTCGAAATCGGTGGTGGCAAGTCTGGTATGATCCATATCAGCAAGCTCTCTGATAAGCGTATCGCTCGCGTCGAAGACGTAGTCAACACTGGAGATAAAGTCCATGTAAAAGTCATTCAAGTTGATAACGAAAAAGGACGAATCGGATTGCAGAAGATATAAAAAATTCTTTCAAAATCTATGAATAAGCACTTTTTTCTTACGTTGGGTATCATTTTAACTTCATTTATTATCGCTTGAAGTATCACGATACCTTTCGGTATTTTATGAATGCAAATATGGTTTTTGATTTTTCTTGTAGATATTATACGAGAAATATTTCTTTGATTTTACAGTTTTACAGATGTAGTGAAAAACATAATTGAATCTCTGATATTTTCAGTTCCATTTTTTTACTCTTTTATACAGCTAATATTATTGTTTAAAAAAGAAGTAAGGGGTCTTTCAAAATTCTCAATTGTAATGATTTTATACTCAATCGGTTTATCCTTTTATGGGTACATATGAGGATGGAGTGCCGGGTTAAAATATGAGGGAAACATTTATCTTTATTGATCTTTCATTACAAATATAATTTTCATTACTCTGATATTATTCCTCGGCAGAAATTACTACAAGAACCCTATTTTTAAAAATAGAGCGCTATTGTATACAGTATTTTTTATTTGGATTATGAGTTACTTTGGTGTGTGGCTATGAGAAAGTATCTAAATATATAACACTGGTAGCAATTGTAAGTTATGTATTTCTTACTAAAAATCCCCTGAATTGGCAAAACCATTGCAAAAGATTTGGTAGAAATGGGTATTACTGAAGTGGAAGATTTACGAGGACGAGATCCTGAGGCGCTGTATGATTTACATAATCGCTTTCGCGGAAGTGTACAAGACCCCTGCATGCTCTATACTTTCCGCTGTGCCGTATATTACGCCGATACGCCTCCCGAGAAGCGCGACCCAGAACTCCTCAAATGGTGGAATTGGAAGAACAGGAAGTACAAATAGCCTCCCCTTTCCCGTCATTCCAGACGAGCAACGAAAAAACCAGAACTAAAAGCGAGATGTGGAATCTCGGCACCCTCCCTGCAGAAGGCACTATTTAGATTCCACCTCGCGCTCGCAAGCTCGCTTGGCTGGAATGACGGACACAAAAAACCTCCCAAATTTGGGAGGTTTTTTTAAATAGAAAAATTACCTCTTGTCATTTACTCACAGAAAAGACTGAATGATAGCGAGGACGAGAGCAAATACTGCAGCAGCCCAGAAACCGTTTGTACTAAATCCTGTGATGAAATTATCTACGAGGAGAACCATCAGGACGTTGATAATCAGGGAAACAAGTCCGAGAGTGACCCAATTCAGTGGTGCAGTAATCATTTTCAGAAGGAAGCCAATAGTCGCATTCACGAGACCGAGTAAGAGAGCTACTATGAGTGCTGTGGTCAGACTATCTATCTGCACACCAGGGACGATGTAACCAGCTGCGAAGACCGCAATGGTTGATAAAATAAGAGAAATAATGAATTTCATAAAAAGGAATTAAAAAGTTAAGACAAAATAGTATAGCATGGAAAGTGTTTTCTACTAAAAGAAAGCGCAATGCTCTGATTTTCCCGTCATTCCAGAATTTTGAGCGTAACACAGTGGATCGAAAAATATGTGGAATCCAGGTGGATTACTACTTACGAAGTAAGTTCCCTACTAAAAATAAAAAAGATTTATAACTTACCTGGATACCGTGTCGAGCACGGTATGACAAATCAAAACCAAATACCACTCTTCAACGGTATGACGAAACCAGATTCCACCCTGTCTACCGGCAGACCGGCTCGCTTGGCTGGAATGACGAGTTACTTTCGAATAAATATAACAGTCATACTACTGAGAACTGTAAGCACTCAGAGGCTCAATAAAAGTCTTCGTATAGGACTTTCATGGTCTCGTAAAACTCCCCCGCCGATATCTTGTGGTACATCTTTGAGGTCGAGGGCATACTTCGATGATGGAGATGTGTGTAACTTTTTTAGAATAGGTGTATGGCGTATGGTGAGAGTATCCGCGACCATTTCACCAGTGACATTGTCTGTAGTAGCCAGAATGACCACAGACCTCCCGTATTCTATTTTAAATGATGGAGGATTTTTCGCATCACTCACCGAACCATCTGGAAATATCCAGAGATAGCTCACTTCATCAGCACGATTAGAATCCGCAGTGACATTCACTGAGCAAATACCACGACTCTGGCAATAAAGTGTACCATCTTCTTCGGCGTGGTTTCTTGTCCTTTTTCACTGGAGAAATATATCAGCCTGAAGTGGAGTCAAAAAATGATCCGAGACTTGCTCGAGAGTTATACTTTTTTCTTGGACAACAATATCACCCTCTTTCTCAAGAGATGATTGAATGAGCATTTCTCAGATATTTTCAGGAAACCATTCATATTCATATTTTCCAGAACTGTCGGAATGAAGGATGAGTGGCAATACCTTGCCATTTTGCTTGATCCTCAGCTTCACTTCAAAATCTGACCACGTCTGGCCGACGATAGAAACTTTTCCATTTTTATTTTGTGTCACTTTGAAAGTACTATTTTTCTCGGTCATGCTTTTCCAATTTATTTTATCTTTACTGCATGTCTCATCTTTTTTACATGCCTCCAAGATATCTTTCTGGGTTTGGAGATATTCTTCCTGTTGTTCACTCTCATATATACCACTTTCTTCACGAGAAAGATCATTCATAGCTCTCGCTACTTCTGGGTCAGACCAGAGACCTATTTTCGCATCTCTGGCCTGCTTTTCTAGGGCATCAAAATCACCGTAGCGACGAAACTCGAATCGACGCTCCATGCGAGCATATCATTCGGTGAGAAGTCGGGCATTAAAGAGCTGACAGGATCATTCAGAAAAAGAATCCGAACACTGCCAAATATAAGCAAGTCTTCGACCATAATGATCCACAGGATCCTGATCAAACGTGAGCCAAACAGTTTGATTTGTGAGAATATTTTTCGAAAAATCTGAAGCCTCCTTACCAAATTTTTCTACTGGCTTTCGAGGATGAACGGTTTCGGGAGTATCCACTCATAAAAGCCTCACTCTAGTTTTCTTCCCATCGATGACGACATCAATCGTGTCACCATCGACTACGTTTGAAACAAGAGCTTTGGTCGGTTCTGGATAGAGCACTTCGCGACGGAGGACATATCCATCTGGGATAGGAAAATCCCATGCGAAAGTATCGATACTATTTCCATCACAGATAATCTTTATTTCGTCATGAGTATTTCAGAGATTAAGCCCTGTGACTATTTGATTGATTCTCAAAACTTTCCCAGGGTCGATAAATCAACTCAATTGATATTTTTTGCTATCATCCTGGATCAAACAAGAACCGAGACCTAAGCGTGAGGATGAAATATTTTTGATTTCTACCCACTCTACCGTGTCGGCATGAGGAGGGTTTGGAAACGCTGCAACTATTTGTAGCCCTCCATCAAATTGATCACACACAATACAGTCTTCTTCGGGGCTCGCAGCATCATTGCCGATAACCTCGACGAGATAAGTATCTACGGCAGTATTTCCCTCTCAGAAAACAGTGAGCTGGACGAGGTGTTCTCAGAGAGAGAAAATATGTTTTGGAGGGTTTCTACCATTATAAGCCTGACCATCTCAGAAGTCCCAGATATATCGATCGGCAGCGGTACTTTTCTCTCCTGTAAAATTGAGCGTACAGGCTCCAATATTTGTCTCACAGATGATGCCTTCTGATGTGGCTTTTTTATTTTTCCCAACCGTTCATTGAAGTGTTATCTCTGACTGAATCAGAACGGTCGAAGTCGTCGCATCAGATAAGTGAGTTCGATATACTTGAATATTTCTGGCAATAGTATGTGAGGAATTTGTTGGATCAGAGACAGTCAGGGTAACAGTCGTATTTTCTAGGAATTGTACATATCCTGGATTACACTTCTTATCGGTTTCTGGTGTTTGAAAAGTACCAGTGCCAAAATTCCACTGACAGAGCGCCCCATCAGGAACGATGGAGGAGAGATTGACCTGGCAAGTATTTGTACGACAAACGTAATTCTCATCGAGACCGCTCTGCACGACGATGGATACGGCAGAAAAATCTATCAATACGACAGTATTTGCTCATCCTCAGACAGATTGATTTGGACGGAAACCATGCAAAGTAATAGTGCGGGTTATAATAACGCTCTGATCGAGCGTACTCACGATTTTGATGGTCAAAGTATGATCGCCTGTTGGTATAGTGAAAGTATCTGGATTACAGTCGTTTTCCTCAGTACCAAAATCAGTCGTTATATGGCAGGAGAGTTTCGATGATTCAGCTCCATCCAGTTTCGGAGTAACGAGCAGATTCACCTTGCATTCAGATTTTGAACTATCGCAGGTATATTCTGTCAGAGAAGTATCATCTTTGCCGGTAAGATAGGTTGGTTGCTGAAACTCGAGTCACAGAGTCACCTTGAGTGGATCTATGGTATTATCAAGAGGTGTATTTTTGAGAGTAAATGAGGATGTTTGCAGTATTGTTCATCGAACTACATCCAGAATTTTCACATTCACGATATGGTCTCCTGTCGGTACGATAGACGTATTGGGATTACAGGGGTCACTCGTCGGTACCAGTGTAAAATCAGACGTTACTTGACAGGTAAGCTGAGAGGAAACTCCACCATCAAGCAATGGTGTTATCTTGAGATTCACTTTGCATTCTGGCTGAGACGAATCACAGACATACTCAGTGAGACTAGAATCTTCTTTTTGTAAAATATAGCTCGGTGATTGCCATTCTCGAAGCATAGTGACACGAAGTGGGTCAATCGAACCATCTGGGTGGGAAATTTTAAAAGTTCCATCAACTTTGATACTCTCGTCAGAGATTTTTTTGATGAAAAGATGGACGTCCCAAGTACCCACAGGAAACTCAACGGTACTCGGATTACATTTGTTTTCCTGACCTGTCACTCAGAATCAAAAATCTATCACACAAGCATAATGTGTCGACGGCTCATCAGTCGGTATGCTCGCACTAAAATCGAGATTGACTTTGCAGGCTGTCTGAGACGTATCACAGGTGTAGAGAGCGAGTCAGGGTGTGTCTTTTTCTAGGAGGTATGTTGGCTGCTGAAATGACCACAAAAATGGAGTTCATTCACCGGTAGTATGAGGAGCAAAAAGTCCGAAAATAAAGAGATAACACAAGAATATATATCTTGGCCAGTTCCTCATAAAAAAATTATATACATTTTTTACCTCTGAAAAGCTTGTTTTTCGCCTCAAAGTATGGCAAAATCAGAGAGTATGAAAAAAATACTCCCCTATGCACCGATGTTTGCCCTTGTAATAGGCACCATCGCTGTTCAGCTCTACGGACACGGTTCTTCGCAGGGACTCCTGAGTAGCGCGCTCGATACCCCAAATACACCACAAACGGCTTGGTACTGTACCAAACCAGATACTTTTATCGATGCAGAAGAGACTGCGTGGTGTCACGGGAGTAATCCAGAAGACATAAAACAAAATTATCGTTCGTGGGATTGGTCATGTGTACGAGGAACAGAGAAACAATCGTGTCATTTCGTCGAAACAGGCCCCCTCAAGACTCGTGGTGGTACATTTTTTTCTAAATAATCATGGGTACTTCAGCGCTCTACATCATCCTCGCCTCGGGCATCTGGTGAATAGACGGCTACATCCGTCAGAGTACTCCTCTCACGGGTGACCTCCTCATCGCTATCGAGACGACTATCGCCGGTATGCTTCTTTTGACGTTTCTCGGATTATTTAAAAAGCATCACATCCGAAAGATTTCTCACATGAAATCCCTCATCGCGATGATCCTCCTGGGAGGTATCGGAGGTTCATGGTGTTTTGCGCAGGCTCTGAGTACGACTGAATCTCTGGGGTTCGTCTTTGTCCTCATCGGTCTTCAGCCAATTTTCACGATTATTAGTTCAGCAATACTTCTCGGAGAACATCCAAAAGGTTCTTTTTATGCATTTGCTGCTACGACTATTTTTGCCAGCATCCTCCTCACAATCGGTGATACAGGTTTTACCCTCGACTCAGGCTCTCTACATGCCTATTTTTACGCTCTCCTCACTGCCATCTTTTGGGGAACTTCGACCACCTATGCAAAAATCGTCGTCACCAAAAACTCACATCTCTATGCTCTCGGCCTCCGACTTCTCTTCACGGGTCTCATCGGTTGGATCATAGTATTCGTGTCCCACGAGATGATAGAGCTCAGTGCAATCGCTCAAAAAATATCCGTCAATCCTCTCAACATCATCTTTCTCATATTTGTCTCAGACCTGCTCGCTTATAGTATCTATTATCGAGGACTCCAGGATGTACCTGCCACAATCGCAACTATTTTCGAACTCGCCTTTCCGCTCACAGGTTTTATCATCGACTATATGCTCTATGACAGTATCCCCTCTCCGATGAAAGTCGTCGCAGCTATGACTATCCTCATGAGTATCGTGATACTTCCTCACTGCCATTTTATAGAAGAAAAATGAGTAAAAGAAGCAGAACCAGTAACAACCTAAATTTACTCTCGCTCAAAAATATTCAATCTCTCTATCAATAATAAAAAAATATGTCTTACGAAAAAATCAGCAACTACTCAACAGATACTCAGCCAGGAATTCCTGGTGAAGGCGATATCGTCACGCTCCGAAATAAAACGACAGGAAAGAAGGTAGAAATGCGAAAAGAAGAATGGAACGGTACGGATAAATGAATACTGTGAGACAAAGTGGAATCAAAGGAACGTATGATAGCCGTCCACGATGCAGGACATAAGCTCCGTAGCATCATCATGAATCCAAATACACCTCATTTTGTTACCTTCAAAGAACCCCTCTCGGGAGATAACGGGTACCAACACTATAATTTCCCAGCTGGTAAAAGTCTCCAAATTACCCCTTCAAGACTCTATCCGAGCCGATATGTGATAAATGGTGTCGAAATAGAATCAAAAGTTCTCCTCGATCATCCATTTTTTGATATGGAAAAATACGTACCTGAGGATACATACTCATCTATCAAAACAGGAGAGAGAAAAGCTATACAATTCACCCAATCAGTCCCACGTACACAGATACAACCTGGCTCCGTATGGACAGTGAGATATGAGCCAAAACAAGATCTCTACTACATAGGGAGTGCGACGCGTGGCGTCTCTGCAGACTGGCTCAAACAAAATGGTGCAATTCCAGCTTATAGCGATGCTCAAAACTCAGAAAGAGGACAGCAATTAGCCCGAAAAGAAGAAAGAGATAGAAAAGAAAAAATATGAGATAAAACCGATTCTATTCTCCGAGTCGGAAATAAAATACAAATACCCAATTTACGAGATATAGTACATCTCCCGAAAAAAGGTTTCGAAATTGATACAAAATATATCGTAGCCATTAGAACCCCAGGAAGTGCCATCATCACTCCTCTCAAAGCGGACTGAAGTAAAACTCGAAATCCAATCTCGCTCAATGCTGATCAGATACAGAAACTGACTATACAAGACGTTGTCTAAACCACTCGACTAATTCTTCGATAGCTACTGTTTCTTGTTGCATCGTATCTCGGTGACGAATCGTGACCATGTTTTTTTCAAGTGTATTGTCGAAGTCTATCGTGACACACCAAGGCGTACCAATCTCGTCAAATCGTGCATAACGTTTTCCGATAGAACCAGTCTCATCGTACCACGTCATAAAGTTTTTTGAAAGCATCTGAAATACTTCTTCAGCTTTTTCATTGAGTTTTTTCACAAGTGGGAGGACAGCGATTTTGACTGGAGCAACTTCTGGTTTAAGTCGGAGAACAATTCTCTCGCCGCCTTCATCACCATCAGCGACGGTATCATAGGCATCACAGAGCGTCGCGAGGAAGAGACGGGTGAGACCGATAGAAGGCTCGATAACGTATGGGACAAATTTTGTATTTTTTACAGGATCAAAATAGCTCATGTCTTGCTTACTCTCAGACATGTGAGCCTTGAGGTCAAAATCTGTACGAGATGCTATACCCTGAAGCTCAGAAAAACCAATACTTGGAAAATCATACTCGATATCAAAAGTTCCATCAGAATAATGAGAGAGTTCATCTTTCTCGTGTTCACGGAATCGGAGGTTTGATTCTTTGATACCAACAGTTTCCATCAGGAATTTCTTGCACGCCACTTTCCACTTCTCGTGCCACTCAAGCTGTGTCCCAGGTTCACAGAAAAACTCGATTTCCATTTGCTCGAATTCTCGTGTTCGAAAGATGAAGTTACCAGGAGTAATCTCATTACGGAATGCTTTACCAACTTGCGCCACACCAAATGGCACACGACGACGACACGTACGAACGATATTTGGGAAATCAACGAAGATACCCTGAGCTGTCTCAGGTCGGAGATACACCATTGCTGATGAATCTTCTGTGACACCCTGTGATGTTTTAAACATCAGATTAAATTTTCGAATCTCAGTCCAATCCCCTGGTTTTTTAGTATTTGGATTTTCTACTTTTTCACCCGTCATAAATGCGAATTGTTGTTCTGGTGTCCAAGATTCAGGAACAAGATTATTGACTCCATACTTTGAAGTGTAATCCTTGAGTTGATCATCACGAGAAATCCCCTTCTCCTCTCTTTCCATAAAGAGTGACTCCATGAGTTTGTCCGCACGAAATCTCTCTTTCGTATTTTTATCATCGATGAGAGGATCGGAGAAGCCTCCTACATGCCCTGAAGCAACCCAGACATTTGGATTCATGAGGATAGCAGCATCGAGGAGAACCATATCTGGACGACGCTGGACGAATTCTCGTATCCAGAGATTTTTGAGATTTTCTTTGAGGAGAGAACCGAGAGGGCCATAGTCCCATGTATTGGCGAGACCGCCGTAAATTTCTGAGCCCTGGAATACAAATCCGCGATTTTTCGCGAGGTCAACAATGCGTTTCATAAAGTAAAAAGGTTAATAAATATTATTTGCGGTTGATAACTATTTCTGAAATTTCCATATTCTTTGGGAGATTAATAATCTGTAGAAGCAATCATGCTATATCATCTGTATTCATAAATGATGATCCTATGTCTTTGCCTGAAATGGCTTTTATTTGAGTTCCTCGTTTTTCATTTCATTTCGTATTCATACCTCCAGGATACACACCAATAACTCGTGATGAAGTCCCTTTGAGTTCTAACTGCAGATTTTCTGTCCACATCCGAAAAGCCCCTTTACTCGAACCGTAGACAGAAAAATACTGATATGGTTTGAATGCAATGGTCGCACCCACATTGATCACATCGGCTTTATTTTCTTTTATAAGTGGGAGGAGTTTGCTTGTCAAAATAATCGGAGCAATGGCATTGAGTGTAAATGTCTGTTGAGTCTTTCTCCAATCTAACGCATCGATTTCCTCTCCATCGCCATCGCCAGCACATTGTATCAAGACGTCAAAATGAGAATACTTTTCCTGTATAAACTGAACAGCACTGTCTACACTTTTTTCATCAGAAAGATCAGCCTTAATCCACTGAATAGAGTCAGCAGGCTGTGAACGACAAAGTCCTACCACTTCATAGCCATCTTGATGAAAACTCTTCGCGATGGAAGCGCCGAGTCCAGACGAAGCTCATGTAAGAATAATTCGTTTCATAGGAATAAATATTATTTTTTAGTAAAAAGACGGATAAAAGTGTCGCGCCCACTGATTCAGTGATTCTTCGAAAAACTCATAACGGTCAATCCAGCATCGCGTATATCATCGAGTATATCCTGTTCCGAATAAAAGAGATATGATATAAATTTTCCAGGCATACTCACGCTCTCTTTTTTTATCATACACGTTTTCTCAGGATGACATTTTACAGCTATGAAGAGATGCCCACCGTCTTTGAGACTCCGAGAACAATTCTGAATGGCGATTTTTGCTTCTTCACGAGTGATGGCAACAATTGATGAATTTGCCCAAATAGCATCATAGCTTTTCTTATACACAGAATTTTCTTCATCAACAATATCTCCGAGAACATATTCACCCTGCAGACTATTCTGAAGCGTGTGAATAAATATCTCGCTTATATCAATGCCTGTTACTTGGAATCATTTTTCTTCAAAAAATCTAGCATCACGACCAGAGCCACACCCAAGATCAAGAATACTTCCCTCTTGAGGTATCATCTGACTAAACTCTTCTCGCAATCACAAGATATCCATTTTATCTACAGAGAGCGATATCTCACTCGTACGTTCAAAAAAATCTTTCGCTCCAGATTCGTAGGTCATTTTTATTTCAGCAAGTCTTTTTGGATCGGTTTTCATATTTTAAAAAACTACAACTCTCCTGCCGTGGAGAATAACTTTATTTTCGGCAAATTTTTTGAGTGCTGTGGCAAATGCGAGTGATTCATTTCCTCGTCCGAGTTTTTTTAAATCCTCAGTATCTTCACGGTGGCTGACGGCTTGCCAGACCTGCGAGATAATCGGCCCCTCGTCGAGATCGGCCGTTGCAAAGTGAGCAGTCGCACCAACCGCTTTTACGCCACGTTCATAGGCTTCATCGTAAGGCTTCGCACCTTTAAAGGCTGGAAGCAATGCGTGATGGACGTTGATTATCGGATACTCTGATTTTCCCACAAAATCGCTTGAGAGGACTTTCATATAACGAGCGAGTCCGACGAGTTCAGGATTATATTGTTTGAGCACTTCTGTAATAGCCGCCTCGCGAGTTACTATATCACCCGTATCTGGAATATGATGAAATGGTATACCATATCGCGCTGCGACTTTTTCTCATTCTTTTAGATGACTAATAATACATGGACAAGCAATTGGGAGGACACCCTGCTCTGCTTCACCAAGGACATGGTTAAGACAATGGAGTTCACGGGAACAGAGAAGTGCTACACGAGTCAACCCACCGCATGAGAGACGGATATGGAGCGCTCCGCCAAACTGATCACGAAGAATATCAGCAATATCAGAATCGATACCGTCGAAGCTGCATTGATCCGTTTCCCAGACATAACGAGCGAAAAATACTCCACCCTCAGTATGAGTCTGAGAATCAGCAATTGCGATACCGTGTTTTACGAAAACACCAGAAACTGCATGGATGATACCAATAGTATCATTACAAGAAAATGTGAGAGAAGCTTGTGTCATGAATAAAAAAATCCCGAGCAATCACACATATGCGGACTGCTCGGGGTCTGTGGGTCAGACGGTTCCACCCGATTTTTAACTTTTTTGATGTCGACGGTAGTCTCCGTGCCGGGGAGATATTCTTATTATAGTCTATAGTTTCTAGTTTCAAGTTATTTAAATAAATTGACATATTATATTATTTACATATAAATTATATAACATATGAACCTCCAAACTAGTGAACTACATAGTACCAACGATAGTAAAACACCGTTACAAAAATGAACTCGTAGAAATTTTTTAGCAACATCTCTTCTAGCTTTATTGTGCACATGATGCAAGGAAAACCCCATAGTCACTCAGCCTATTATATGAATCAATCACCTCCAACTAAAAGAAGCGGAATTAAAAGCCGTTCAAAAAATCCAACAAACTATTTTGGCTTATTATGGTCAACAAGCAGATAAAATAAAAAATAAGCAGGGCGTACAGCTTTCCGAAATTAACCAAGAGCTTTCTAGTTTATTGCTTAAAATAGGAGACGATTTGAGAGTTCTCGGGGTAAATGATGAATCAACTAAAGCCACATGAGAAACAGACTATATTCACTCTGTAAACAAAATTTTGGCACGTAAGGGATTTATAATTGTTCCTTCTGGTGCCCGGATAGCAAATGGACAATACGTATTATCTATTATGTTCTCTGAAATATCACCACAAATAGATATAAACCCTGATATAAAAAATATCTGATTCCTCTGATTAAAATCAACCCCCGCTATACACGAAGTCCGGCAAACACTTGTGCCCGATATTCGTTTTTCAAACCTATGGCCATATAAAGAAGATGCCGTACAATATGGTCAAACTATGACTTCGAGCACTACTGGCATACCTCATACCATCCTTATCTATCCTGAATCAATTACAAAAAAAGCTACAATTTATGATCTCGATGCAGCAGGAATCAGGAAATCGGTTCTGATGAATGAGCTCGCAAATGTAGCTTTTCGTGATAACGTCGCTCTCTCAAAGCTTAATCAACCAATTACAGATAAAATTACATACAGGCACTTAGCCGAAACATTCTCGGATTATGCATCTCTCAAAACAGCAAGTAAACAAATTTTTTTCGATGAAGTAAAACGAATAATAAGGTCGCGTAACCCTCATTATCTTTTATCAAAATCTCTTGTTTGAGCTGGGATAGCAGACCACTGGGAAGCTTCTGGGGTAAAAGATCTAGATACCTATATTGATTCAATACTTTTGTTGCCTGAAGATAAAATTACAGAGACGCAACAAAAAATACTTAGTCAATTTGAAAATTTCCCACAAATGCATCTGGCCATCAGCGGTCAATGGAATAAGTTATAGGAGCAAAAAAATTGTAAATCCCAGAAATCCCGTATTCTACTGGGGTTATGACCCAGATGCTCAGCTACGATGACCCGATTCCCCCTTCACCCCTCGAGGAAGTTATCCAGAAGGTACTTGAAGCGCATCCTGATTTCACTTACGAAGAAGTGGAACTCTTTTGCAATAGCTTCCTCGCGACTATTACAGATAAGATAAAAGAAGAGACGAAAATGAAGCGACTGATGAAGTATCTCGAAAAAGAATTCGATATCGAAAATACGCTGGCGAAAAATAAGACCTACACAAAACGCACCATCGATACCCTCCCAAAAAATCTCCTCCAAGCCAAACCAACGATTGCTTCGAGACTCATCAAAATCACTGACCTCACCAAATCCATCCGTCATACCGAGCTCTTTGATAAAGCAAATCTCCAGATCAATCGAGAAGACAAATTTGCCCTTATCGGAAAAAATGGTTCAGGGAAAACGACGTTTCTCAAGATGCTCGTCGGTATCGATGATGACTATGATGGTGAGATAGATCGTGCTGCAGGACTCAAGATTGGTTACCTCACACAAGACCTCTTCTGGAAGGATGTGACAAATACCCTCCGCGAAGAGATGCTTCAAGTGTTTCCAAATATTACAACAAAGATTAATCGTCTCCACGAAATCGAAGGCAATCCAGAACACCGTGATGAAATCCGTGATATAAAAGAATACCTCGAAGCACGTGACGGCTACAATCTCCATGATTTACAGCTCCGCATCCTCACCTATTTCGGATTTGATGATACCTATCTCGACCGCGTCGTGACACAGCTCTCAGGAGGTGAACAGATGAAAGTCCAGATTGCCAAATTTATCATCCAAGAAGTCGATATACTCATCCTCGATGAACCGACAAACCACCTCGATATCGAGTGAATCGTCTTTCTCGAACACTTCTGCCGTCTCTGGAAAAAGGCCATCATCTCTATCTCGCACGATGTCACCTTTATCAATAACACGTGTCAGAAAATTGTGGAAATCTCTGAGAAAAAACTAAATATCTACACCGGAAATTATGACGCCTACGTCATCGAAAAACAAAAACGCTACGAGACACAACTCAAGCACTATGAAGTGCAGGAACGTGAGATAGAAAAACAAGAAGCCTATATCAACCGTTTTCGCTACAAAGCAAGTACCGCAGCGAGCGTCCAGAGTCGTATCAAGATGCTCGAACGCATGGAAAAAATCCCAGAGCCAAAGAGCGAAGCACACGTAAAACCTATCATCCTGAAAACCGTCTCACACCTCCCTGAGAAAATCATGGAACTCAAACAAGTCACCGCAGGCTACGACTCCCCTATCGTCTCCATCCCCTACGATGTCATCGTGACCAAGCGAGATAAAATCGGTATCATCGGTCGCAATGGTGCTGGTAAAACCACCTTCCTCAAAACCATCCTCTGAGAACTCAAACCGCTCTCAGGAGAAGTCATAAAAAATCAGAGCCTCACTATCGGCTCCTACTCACAAGTCCTCGCCGACCTCGACCGCGAATCGACCGTCATGGACGAGCTCACAAAAGGTCACGATAAATATCAGGAAATACGCACCATGCTCGGCGGCCTCCTCATCCAAAATGAGAAATGGCATCAGACCATCGGTACCCTCTCAGGCTGAGAACGTGCCAAAGTCGCCCTCACCAAGATGCTCCTCTCTCGTCCTCACGTCATCATCATGGATGAACCGACGAACCATCTCGACCTTCATTCAAAAGAAGCAATACAAACCATGCTCAAAAACTTCAATGGTGTCAGCATCATCGTCTCCCACGACCGTGATCTCTTGGCAAAAACCTCAACCGCCTTTTGGTTGATTCAAGACGGACAACTACGCATGTTCCACGAAGCAGAGGCGGCGTGGAAGTTTATTGGTGGGTAAATATATTCACAGAATTTTATTTTTTGTGTAAAATAAGGCTAATGGTAAAAAAACCTGGATGACATCTTTTGGAATTAGAGGTTAAAAAAATATTAAAGGATTGTTGATGGGAAGTTCTTTCTCAAGAACCTTATTTAGATTCAATAGAATGAAAAGCTAGAAATATAGATTTGCTGGCAATCCAGAGAAGAATTCTTAGCAATAAGAACTGAGATGTATTTTGACTAAAACGAGATGTCAGTATTGAAATGCGACTTTTTATTGAATGTAAGTTTATTCCAGAATCTAACGTACCAGCTGTACTTTATCTTGAGAACAAGAAAAAAGAAAATATAAATAAGGCATTCGCTTGAATACAGCTTTACGATAAAATTAAAGACGAATTTATTGCTAAAAATTTATTCTTAGAGCATGAGTATTCAAAAGATGAACCCTTGGTAATACAATGCTCAGACAATAATGAGGATGGGTATTGACTCAAAGCCATACAACAAGCATGTCACTGAATTTTGAGCCGTGACCATATAAGCAAGGCAGATTACAGTATTGATTACCCCTTAGTCATTTGAGATAAATCTTCAAAAATTAAAATTGCTGATTCATATAATTACAAAATAGAGACTGATTACAGCCTATGACTTTTGTATGAATATAAATACATAAATCCTCGAAGTAAACAAAATGAGATCTTTTTCGTAGATATGCTGACGTTAGACAATTTACATAATTTTATTCTCATAAAAACATTCGAGCTAACAAAAATACAAGATATAATCAAAAAAATTGAAGTAGAAAAACAATGGCACTCTAATGACGAAAGTATATCGTGGTCTTAATTGATAAAGTGAAATTTTCTAAATGTAATAAAACAAATAAAAATGATAACAACATTTATTATACTCTCCGCCATTCTCTCCAGTATCCTCTTTAATTCCATTCTAGAATGGATTATTCATGGACCGCTCGAACATGGGAAAATCAGTGTGCTGATTGGACAAAGAAAGAGCCACATCGATCACCACCAGTTCTACTGACGTGAAGAGGGATTTCAGAATACCAAGCACGGAAAGAGTGTCGCGATTCCGCATTGGTTTTTTACCCCTGTGAGTTTGATTTCTTGGGCAGTAGCTTCCGTCATAGGTCACTTTATCGGGAGTACGCTTTTTGTCTGGTGTTTCGTGATGACGACGATGATTCACTATATATTTTTCCAGTATGTGCACACCTCGATGCATATCCCAAAGGGGCGATGGATAGAGCGCACGAAGTGGTTCAAGAAAAAGATGGCAGAGCACGTCATCCATCACCGCATGGACGAAGACTTCGAGCATCCAGTCAATATCTGTGTCGTCTGTAGCTGGGCTGACCGACTCTTCGGGACGTACTTTCGGAGGAAGTAATTAGACTTTCATTTTTCCCCGAAACCCTCTCCCTGCATAGTACGACTCTGCTCCATTGTGATAGGTAAAGACGGTATCGTAGCGGCGATCACAAAAGATGGCTCCACCGAGTTTTCTGATATTTGCTGGCGTATTTATCCAGGTCGATGTCTTGCGGTCAAATTCACCGAGTGTTTGTAAGTAGCGATATTCTTCCTCGCTGATTATTTCCACACCCATAGTCTCTGCCATATTCATAGCACTGTCTTTTGGTTTGTGCTCTTTGCGGGCTTTGAGTGCTGCGTCATCATAGCACAGACTGACACGGCCTTTTGGACTCTCTGGCGAGCAATCACAGAAGGTGATTTCACCTCCAAACACGATTACATCTGGTTCACCACCAGTCTCCTCCATTTGGGCAAGTGTAGCAAGTTTTTTTGGATTTGACGCAAGCTTTGCTTCGACTGTATCCCAATCAACACCAGAATGACGCTTCATATTTTGAGCAAATCTGGTTCTGAGCGTCGTAAGGATTTCTGTATTTTTTGGCATAGAAAAATAATTATATATTCATAGAAGCACACACTGCTTCGAGACGGTCGAGATTTTGTTCATTTGCTGGTTCGCAAACAGAGCGGACTTGTTCGGCGACTTCTGCTGTTTCGAATGCTTGGATCCATGAGATATATGTCTGGTCGCCCTCAGGTGTCAGCTCAATCGTGAGGACAAAGTGCGGGAGTGGGATATGTCTGATAACTATTTTATTTGGTGAGATTTCATCAAAGACGCATTCATTATCATAATGTGTATCATCTGGACCATGCATCACGAAGACCCATCGCCCACCAGTTCGAAATTCAAACGTTTCAAAGGTATTTGTAAATCCCTCTGGTCCCCACCATTTGGCGAGCTTTTCCGCATCCTGAAATGCAGCAAAAATTGTTTCTGGTAAAAATGAGACGGTTCGCTCATTTCTGATGATGGTATCTTGGTTGGTCATAGACTATAGATAAATGTTTCTTCTATTATCTTTCTGTTTCTTGTTTTGCAAAATAAAAACCTCTCGAGTTGAGAGGTTTGTAGGTCTTTTTGGTGACCCCATGGAGAATCGAACTCCAATTGCAGGAATGAGAATCCTGTGTCCTAGCCGTTAGACGATGGGGCCAAAAAATAGGGCCCGAAGACCCTATTATTTTAGAATAATTATTCTGTTTCGATACCCATAGATCGAGCTGATCCACGGACGATCATCATAGCAGCCTCAATATCATTTGCATTGAGATCAGGCATTTTGCGAGTAGCAATATCCTTGATCTGTGCGAGTGTGAGTTTACCAACTTTGACCTTGTGTGGTTCTTTTGATCCAGATTCGAGGTTGATAGCCTTTTTTATGAGGTTAGTCATAGGTGGCTCACGAGTGATGAATGAAAAACTACGATCATCGTAGATAGTGATCACCGTCGGGAGCATCCAGCCTGATCTGTCACGAGTTTTATCGTTAAATTGCTTACAAAAGTCCGCAATTTGAATACCCGTGGGTCATAGAGCCGTACCAATAGGAGGCGCTGGGTTAGCAGCACCAGCATTGATCTGGAGTTTGACTATTCGTTTGATTTCCTTCTTTTTAGCCATAAATAAAATTGTTAAGTAGAAAGTATAATTGGTTGGCTACTTATCCAACACTGGCTCGTGAGAAGCCCTCTTGCGAGGCACGAAATATTTGATTACAAAGCCTCAAAAGAGGCAATATATCGAATGGTGGGTCCTCTGGGGATCGAACCCAGGACCGCCGGATTAAGAGTCCGTTGCTCTACCGACTGAGCTAAGAACCCACATGTGTAACGGTATGCGTGAGTATAACCGAAAATATGAAAAGGCAAGTAAAATTTATACGAAAAACCAAAACCAAATACAGCCTGCTATAAGACTCTGCAGGAGTGTACTGCCGCCGATGAGAATCACTGCCTTTTTCTGAGCTTTTGTCCATGCCAATTGGCTGAGCTGAGTCGGAAAAATAAGACCAAAATAGAAAAAGACGATAACAAAAGAATACGTGAAGAGAGAAACTGTTGTCGAACCATTTGTACCAAAATAGAAAAATGCTGTGAAGAATCAAAAATACATAAACCGACTCACAATCTCTGCTATGAAAGTAGAGGCCATACCTTTTGGCATCTGACCAGGCTTTGGAATAGGTAATCCCATCCAGCGAGCATAGACATGACCAAACACTCTCGGATGATACCAGACAGAACCCACGACGAGAGACATGATGACGCAGATGCAGAGAAATAAAATATTTGCACCGCTCAGGAGAGATAAAATATGATTCATAGAAAAGATTAAAAGCACAATAATTATCTCACTAACACTCAAAAAGCAATATCTTTATGTACTTATCTGTTTTACTGCTTCTGCAAATCCTGTTCGAAATTTTTCTGCATCAAATTTTTTTGCCTGATTTACCAAGACCTCTGCATTATCATACTTCCCTGCTGTCACCTCACTATCAAATGTGATAAATCATTGAAGAAAGCTTTCATCCGTTTCTTCTGGGAAAAATCTCCCAGTTATACCATCCATACTCGCTTCTAAGAGTCCTCACTTCCCCTGTCAAAAAACAGGAACACCGGCAGCGAGAGCCTCGATAGGGGCTATACCCGCATCTTCTTTCTGAGGCATGAGAAATCCACGAGCTGCTTGATAGACTTTTGCGACTTCGGTATCATCGATTCGTCCGAGAAATTCTATAGTTGGTCAGGCCAGCTTTCGAAGCTCTGCCTCCTGATCGCCAGCACCGATTATTTTGAGATTTTTACCAAGCTTTGAGAGGACTCTGATAGCTATATCGACGCGCTTGAATGGAGTGAGCGCTGTCGTCATCACGTAGTATTTTCTCGTCGAAACAGGTATAACGCCTGGAGTAAACCGACTCGTGTCGACAGGGGGCCAGAGGATGACAGAATCTCGCTCGTAGTATTTTTTGATACGTTCTTGGACTTCCCTGCTATTTGCGATATAGAGATCTGGTCGTTTTGCGGCTTCCGTATCCCATGCTCGGAGACGATTAAGCAGTGTCGTGACGATAGGGCCTCCGACGGATTGTTTTATTTTATCGAGGGGGGTCTGTGTTTTACCTGGGTCTTGTTTGACTCCGATTTCTTTTTGTACTTCTTCTGACCAATCCCAGAGATAGCGTGCAGGAGAATGGCAATAGCAGATATGTTTTGTCGTGCCGACAGAAAATGCCCCATGCGCAAAACCACTGGAACTCGAAATAACGAGATCATATTTTGTGAGATCGATTTTTTTGATGGAAGCTGGCATGAGCGGTAGGGAGAGTCTTGGCTTGCCAGTGAGTTTGTAGAGTGTTTGTGCTGGAGTATCACAGCGGATACGGTCTTTCGGAAAAACAGTACCTACCTTTTTTTCATCATACATCAGGGTATACACGTCTGCTTCTGGATACATCTTCATGATTTCGAGGAGAACCCTCTCGGCACCGCCGAGTTTTATCAGCATCTCATGGACGATGGCTATTTTCATAGTATTTTTGCTTCGGTATTAAGAGGAATAAGTGAAGCGATGAAGACAAAGAGGAGAATAGAAGAATGCACCGATTCAAAAGAATGGAGAAAGACATTCATCACGAGTACGCCGAAAAACATACCGACAAGAGGAGGGAAAATCCGTATTTTCCATATCAAAAGTATGAGTATAGCGATGAACAATATCAATCAAACATAGCCCCCTTCGACGAGCTGCTGGATGTACCAACTCTCAGGGATATAGTATGTCTCAGAAGTGTAGATAAAATCCTCATTTTTCGCTTTGAGTTTTTTGACGATTGATTGAATTTTTGGATCTACTGGGAGGACTTCTGGTTTTTCATCGACGACAAATCGTGACCGACTCGCAGGCCCAGAAGAAGCAAGTCCCGATCCGAGTGGCGCCTCATAAAAACGGAGGAGGCCTATATCCATCCTCTCAAAATGCCCTGATGTAGAAGCGTGTCGACCAAATATCTCTCCTGGATGTGTGCCAAATTGGAATACAAGAACAAACGCGATGATAGCCCCTGCGATGCAGGTACTGATGATTTTTTTGAGTGAAAAAGAAAAACGTATCTTCTTTTTCTTCCATGTCTGAAGAAACGAGAGGCTGTACATGATGACACCTGCCATCATCGCACCTATATAACCACTTCGGCTATACGTCAACATGAGAAAAAAGAGAAGCAAAGCAAAAACCATGACATTCATGAAACGGTATTTCTTTAATCGAATAAATTGGGAAGCATATACCCCCATATAGACGAGAAGGAAAAACGCCATCTGATTTGGCCCCTCAAGCATCCCCTGAAAACGAATAACTGAAGCCCCTGGTATACCGTGATAAATAGGAGGTGCGGAATTGACGCCATCCCAGACGCTGATATGATCACTGAATCCAAAAAGTGTCAGTATCATCTCTCCAAATACAAAACGAATCAAAAAACTCATAAAGAGCATAATGCCTCCTGAGATAAGAAAGTTTTTAGCAATGACCGGAAATGATATATTCCAGTGTGGTAAGATACGTCGAAAGACGAGAAATGCGCAGAAAAACTCTGCATCATATCGCAAACCATATATATAGCCCACAAGTGGAACATGCTGAAATAAGCTGACGCATACGAGCCAAGCGATATAGAGAACAATGACGACATCTATATGGTCATAGATGATCTTTTTTGTACGATAGCTATCGAATATAAAAACCACGAAAATTACTGCCATAAAAATCTCTTTCCAAAAACGAAAAAGACCTATATGGAGTTGTTCCCCTCCGAATACTGAAATAATCACGGACCACGGGAGAAGCGCGATAAATGCAAGCACAAGCTGACGGCCGAATTTCTCGAGGGTCATAGATATTATTTTTTAACTGCTTCGCCAGAAGCAATAGCTGTCGCAGTAGTCGTAGCAGCTGTCGGTATAGAGTAGAGCACAGAGGTACCTATTACGCCGATGAGGATGCCGAGGAGAGCGAGTATTGCCATAACTTGTGTGAGTGTTATGCGTATTTTTTTTGCCATAAAAGAAAGATAAAGAACAGCGGGATTATAGAGAAAAAAATAAACCTGTCATCTCTTTTTATTGTGCGACGGTTACACGACAGACTCGAGGGTTTGCCATATATTCGGCATTTCGGCTAAAAATACAATTAAACCAGAGAAGCTGTCCACGTATGACCTGTATGTCCGAACTTCCTGAATTTGATTGGAGAAGGGCGGATTTATCTATCTGAGTGATGAGGGCTTGGAGATCTTTTATCATCACGTCTGTCTGTATGGACTTACCCTCACTATCGACGAGATCACTTCGGAGGATAAAGAGATACTCTTTTTTTGTAAAATAAGCATTTTCTAGGAGATTGCGGAGGTTGGTCAATGAAGCAAGTGCAGTCGTTGAGAGTTTTACTTTTGCATCAGGTGAGATATCTGGAGCAGTACGGAGTGCCTCACCTATTCGTATCATTTCTCGCATGATCTGGAGAGAATAAACACTTCCGAGCTTTTGATCGGCCAGCATACGTGTGAGATATTCCCAGACCTCATAGTTGGCAGAAGTATTCCCTGATTTTATCATATCGAGGATCGATTTATCACGGATGATGCGTGCTCGCGGTTCTCCAGCCAAGAGATTATTATGATAGGTGTGAAATATGTTTTTCCATGAAGATATATTTTGTTGAGCATGTGGATCGAGCTGTGTCCATGAAGATATAGCATCTTGTAGTGGTCAAAAAACTTCAGGGAAAACAAGGATATTTTTGCCAATAACATCATGGAGGAGACGGAAACACGACTCTATGTCTGGACCACATGTATCACCTTTATCTATTTTATTGACGAGTGCAGATATTTCCTCGAGACCATTTCTCGCCCGGAGATCGTGACGGAGAGCACCCTCAGAACTCTCTGGCTCACGATCGAGAAATGTATGAATCATGACGTCAATATCTTTTTTTGAAACACTTCCGAGAGCCTTGACCTGATCGCGCACGACAAATGTCGTATAGAGAGACCAGAGCTCTGGGGAGATTGTTTCTTTTTGTTCCGCGAGATCAAAAAAGTTTTGCTTGTTTCCCACTCGGACAAATGAAGGAAGTATCTTATCACCATCCTGACTCGTCATATCGATATCAAAATTGATCACTGTTTTTTGTTCTATATTGAAAAAAGCTCCCCCCTCGCCCATGAGGGTTCCAGAAAAAAGTGAACTCTTGAGACTGATTTTCATATTGGGATCCAGAGATTTGATGATCCACTGACCCGTACCTGGTAGAGTGATATTTATTGTATCGCCATACGAAACTTCGGGAGTTCCCCCTTGCCCATAGAGAAGAAGCGGTCACTTCTGATACGTTACCATTGCTTTTGTGTCTTCTGGATGAAATATAGTACGCGACCATCATACGACTGCGCCATTTTTAGTTTTTGTGACACTCCTCCAGAGGAGATCTTCTGTTTTATCCTTGGGAACAATCGTAGCAGGCCACTGACTCATCCACCAGAAAAAAAGGCCAACTCCGATAATAAGTCACGACAGAAAAATGAGGCTACGTTTAAGCATAGGTATATGATACGAATTTTTAGTGGAGAGCAACAGCGCTTTTCCAATCTGATTCAAATGTTTTTACAAGTGTTCCGACATCTTCTCCAGCTACAAAAAGTCATAACTCACGATTTTTCTCGAGTGAATTTTTCGTAAAATTAAAACTCCCGACAAATGCTTCAGTTTTATCACGGATGATAACTTTTGCATGGAGTGGTTTTTTCATTTTTCGGACTTGTATGCAGGCGCCATAATCAGTTTTATCCCCTTCCTCATCATAATCAGCGAGAAGTATACGTATTATTTTTCCGCGATAACACTCTTGAGCGAGATGAGCTATCATCTCCTTGTCCGAGAAAGATGGTGCATAGATGGCGATATTTTTTTCTGAAACTTCTATAAACTTGAGAAGTCTTTCCCGTGCATTGGTAGGACCAGCGAGGAGCCTTATATCATGTGATTTTCATTTTTTTCACGAGAAATCCTCCTGAAATATTTGGGTGAGGTTTTCGAGTATTGCTGGGTCTCATCACTCCATATAAAATTCTCTATTGGAGGCAAAACTCGCACGAGTCCAGTTGGCAGTCTCAATAACCCACTCATCATCAAACATCATGTATTTCGCATGCATAAAGGCAAATTGTGAAGCGTCACTTTGGTGAAATTGAATCGAATTATTTCGCAAAAACTGTTCTGTTTCTCGATTAATATTTGTGTTTCAAAATGGGAATTTCTCGAGAACAAGACGGACATCGGCTCATCTTTTTTTTGCTCTCAGGAGAGCCTCTCGAAGAGATGGTACGGTAAAAGTATACACTCCTACCCATACTCTTTTTTTGGATGCATCTATTTTTTTCACGAGCCACTCTTCTCCGAGAGGTCATACCCGTAGTCACACACCGTCACCCATAAATACCTGCTCACCGCTCACCAGAGATATCTTTTCGTGATGTTGCTGATAGGTGATGAGATCAAAACTTCCCACCAAAAAAAAGAGCACACAAAAAACTATACCCACTGTGATAAAGAGGTGTTTTTGTAGAGGCATTTTTATCTGAAGTGAAGATGAATCTCTACAGCAAATCCATGTTGTGAGAGAGTCTTTTTGAGTACTTCCTTGAGTACTCATTCATACATACGAAGTTCGAAATTTATGATGGGCTTACTCGTCACGACGGTCACAATATCACGGAAAAATGTCACGGTTGATATAAGCTCTGCGAGATCTTCTCGTCCTGCTCCGACGAGGTGTTTTTTTACAATCGCCGTGAGAAGTGCTGAGAGTACGAGAGGACTATTTCTCTGTACAGCCTTTGTATCCAATATGTAGGAACGAGCTACCATAGTGGGGGGAGGAGATAAAATATAAGACCCGCCGCTGAGAGGAGTGCGCCTAGGAGCCAAAACTTCATCACAATCGTTTCTTCGAGCATACCTTTTGCTTCGAGATGGTGATGATAGGGCGCGATGAGAAATACTTTTTTACCGTGACGCATTTTCTTGCTCGTTATCTGAATAATGACAGAGAGAATCTCCCAAATATAAATCAGTGATATAATCACGAGAACCACAAGTGTATCGGTCATGAGTGCCATCACTGCGAGTCCACCACCGAGTCCGAGTGCGCCCGCATCTCAGAGATAAAACTGTGCGGGCTTGATATTGAACCAGAGAAATGCAGCCAGTGAGGCAGCGATAACCGTACAGATAGTAGAGAGCAGAAAGAGATGAGAATGATACGTGATAAACGCGTAGAGAAAATAGTTCTGTGCGAGGAGGCCACCCGCGAGACCATCGAGACCATCAGTGATATTCACACTATTTGCCATGGCTGTGATAACGAGGATACTGATGACGACATAGCCCCAACCGACATTCACGAGGCCAAAACCAGGGATTGAGATACTATCATGTCCGAGTTTTGTATAAAACCACCATGCTCCTGCAAAAGAAAAAAGTGTCAATCCAAACATTTTTACACGAGCACTCATCCCTTTTTTCCCACCGATATTCCTGACATTGAGGTAATCGTCGATAGCACCGAGTATACCCATCGAGAAGAGAGCAAAAAGTGGCAGAAAAGTCTCGTTACGATTCCAGAGAGTGTAGTGGATATTGAGACCGAGCGGAGCTTGTATGGATTTGAAAAATACAGTCACACCGACCATGATAGCAACGACTATGAGAATCATACCTCCACCCATATTTGGAGTTCCTTGTTTATGAGCATGGAGGGCGTGAAATTTTGTCGCCTTTCCGCCACCCATCGACGCTTCCGTGCGAATCTGTTTTGCGAGCTTGAGTCGTCGCAGGAGCGAGATGTAGCCGGGAGTAATGAGCATAGCAACAAAAAAAGTTACCAAACCAAACACCACTATCCGCAAAATATTATGATCCATAAGTATTAAGAATGATTGTAGACAAAATAGACCTATTGGGAAGTACTTTTAGTCTTGCACATTGTCGTTCTTATGGAAGAAAAATCTATACAGTGTACATGTTTTTTATACAGGTAACCATTTACGACTTTTAAAACTTCATCCACCTCCAAAAAATCAATTTGAACCATTGCTAGACTTTTCTCTCTGGAGCAATCTTAATTTTTCAGCTCATTTTTTTGTTACTTGATGGACAGAGCCTTCTGAAAACACAGACTTCTCCTCTTGCGTGAAAATTCGGTCACGAATAAGTGGATAAATATCCGGAAATCCTATATAACGCAACGCTTCGGGATATCACACCTGCCTGACAAGACCATCATTCACCAACTCGATATAATTTTGTATCCGAAAACCACCTCACTCATGTATAGATGCTACATCATGCCCTCTATATACTGGCACAGGATCAAAAAACATTCTCGACGTCCCTGGGTTAAAAGCCATAAGTCTTCATTTTACTGATGTCGGAAATAGAGCTAATTTTGTCTGGTTCGGTTTGAGAAAATTTAGTGGAACTATCATGGGGCCACCAATATCTGACAACAATGCACCATCAAAAAGGGTTCCAGTTCTCAATAAATTAATAATTCTTTTGGTAAATAAATGCCTTATACCTCTCAGAGGATGAAGGGGAGGTTTTTCAAGCCATGAGGCAGTTTCCATGTTATTCGATAACAGCATATCCGTATTTTACAAATATTATTTTTATGTCAAAATAATCCCCTCCGAATTGGAGGGGATTATTTGTCTCAATTTATTACATCATTCCCATGCCACCCATTCATCCCATACCTCCACCCATAGGAGGTACTGGTTTTTCTTTTTCGGGAACCTCGTAAATCACTGCTTCTGTCGTGAGGAACATACCTGCGATAGAGACAGAGTTTTCGAGAGCGATTCGTGGGACACGAGTCGGATCGATGATGCCTTCTTTGATGAGATCGACGAAGACATTTTTCGCAGCATCATATCCGTAACTGAAGTCCTTGTGTTCGAGAATAGTGTTCACTATAACGGCGCCTTCTTGACCAGCATTTTCTGCGATTTTTTTCGTTGGATAACACATAGCTCGTCTCACGATTTCGACACCGATTTGTTGATCACTGTTTGGAGCTTTGAAATTATCGAGGATTTTTGCAGCCTTGAGAAGAGCGACTCCACCACCAGGGACGATACCTTCTTCGACCGCAGCACGAGTCGAGTTGAGCGCGTCTTCGAGACGGAGTTTGAGTTCTTTCATTTCTACTTCTGTCGCAGCTCCGACCTTGATAACAGCGACACCTCCGACGAGACGAGCAAGTCGTTCAGCCATTTTTTCTTTGTCGTAGTCTGAGTCAGTCCTATCGATCATGCGACGAATTTCCTCTGCACGAGCTTCGACTTCTTTTTTATTTGCCTGAGTGGCGACGATAGTTGTGATTTCACGTGTAGAGACAATAGAATCTATCTTACCAAGGACTTCGAGACCAACTGTATCGAGCTTGAGACCGATTTCTTCGGTGACAACAGCAGCACCAGTGAGGAGAGCGAGGTCAGCGAGATTTTCTTTTCGTCGGTCGCCAAACCCTGGAGCCTTGATAGCGAGGATAGAGAAAACTCCTTTGAGCTTATTCAGAACAACAGTTGTCAGAGCTTCTCCGTCGATATCTTCACAGATGATGACGAGTTCACGTTTACCGGATTGAAGGAGTGATTCAAGAATTTTGAGGATATCTTTGGTCGATGAAATCTTTTTATCAGTGATGAGAACAGGGACGTCAGAATAGCGCGCTTCCATTTTCTCTGAATCAGTGATCATGTAGGGGGCGATAAAACCATTTTTGAATTGCATACCTTCTGTAACAGTGACTGTCATACCAAAGGTCTTCCCTTCTTCAACCGTGATGACGCCATCACGTTTTACTTTATCCATAGCATCAGCGATGATTTTTCCTGCTTCTTCGTTTTGAGCAGAGATGGTCGCGATAGCTGCGATTTCTTCTGAAGTTTTGACTGGCCGAGAATGTTTGGTGAGCTCTTTTGAGACTTCACTCGCAGCGAGCTTCATACCATTTTTGAGTTCGATAGCGTTGATACCCGAGCGAATCTCTCGGAGACCTTCCGAAATCATAGCGTAGGTGAGAACAGTTGCTGTCGTCGTACCATCACCTGCTGCATCGTTTGTTTTCGATGCAACATCTTTGATGAGCTCGGCACCCATGTTTTCAATTGGGTCTTCGAGGTCGAATTCTTTTGCAATAGTGACACCGTCATTGGTGACTTGAGGAGCGCCATAGCTTTTTGGGAAGACGACATTACGACCTTTTGGTCCGAGAGTCGCAGAGACTGCTTCGTGGAGTTTTTTGACACCCTCGAGCATTTTGAGACGACCTGCATCTCCGAAGAGGACTTGTTTTTTTGCCATAGTTGAATGAATGAAAAATTAAAAGAGAAAAATTAAGAATGGCTCGGACTAATCAACTTTTGCCAGGATATATTCAGCAGCGACGATAGTGAGATTTTCATCACCTTCTATCTTGATATCATCACCTGAATACTGTCCTTTTATGACTTTGTCGCCTGGCTTGAGAGCATAACCGAGCTTTTCTTCGGCTTTTGGACCGACTGATTCTACGATAAAGAGATTTGGACTATCGTTTTGCTCCTTTGGGAGGATGAGACCAGAAGCTGTTTCTTTCTTGGCTTCCATTTTTCGGAGGACGATACGATCCTGGAGTGGCGTGATTTTTGCCATAGAAATTAAAAGGTTAAAAATGTATAAATGCTAAAGTATTTTAGCACCAGAAGTATAGAGGTGCTAATTTTTCTGTCAAGATTTACTTGCCATGAATTTTCTGATGAGGTATCTCGATTCGTACAGTAAATCATTCCCCTTCAGCACTTATCAAATCGACGACACCACCAGCATCTCGTACAATTTTTTCGATAATCGAAAGTCCGATGCCGAGACCACGGTCACGGACATCGCCCGTCTTCGCCTTATCGGCTTGATAAAATTTTTCTTTGAGATACGGCAGCTCAGAAGCAGCGACACCTTTTCCATTATCTTGGAAGATAAGTATATCCGTGTTTTTCTCATGAAAGAAATTCATACGAAGCTGCGTCCCTGATCCAGCATAGCGGAGAAAATTTGCTGTGATATTATGGAGTATTTGCACGAGCGTATCATGATCAAAAATCATAGTTGCCTTCTTTGGCCCTACATAGACCATTGACTGATTGTGCTGTGTGAGCTCGTGAGAGTGTGTCTCTTGGACGATAGAAAAAATCTCAGCAAGCTGAACCTTTATATGGTGAAATTCTGTTGGACGACTCTCAAATGTTTGGAAATGCATGAGACTCTCGACGATACGCGTCAGACGGGCGAGCTCGCCTGTGAGGGCTTCTATATTTTTACTATTGAGTTGGATAACTCCATCCTTGATGCCCTCGAGATAGACACGAATAGCCGTCATAGGCGTCTTGAGCTCGTGGCTCATATCTGCGAGGAACTGCTGACGAATCATCTCTTGGTGATCGAGACGGACACGGAGATTATTGAGAGAGTCTATCAGTGGTCGAAATTCATCATTTTTATCATAGTCGAGCATTTTTCCTTTCACGGTCGTGAAATTATCGAGCGTATCAGTCACGGCTCGGATAGGCTGAAAAGCCTTTCGGAGAAAATACAATACGAAGCCGACGATAGCAAATACAAAGATGATATTGAGACCGAGCATGGCAACAAGCACCTGTGTCACGAATTGACGCTTTGGATCAGTCCCATCAGAAAAACTAAATCAGAGAGGCGCTGTACGAAGAAAGGTAGACATGGCATTGAGGCCGATGACATCCTGGACTTGTTTTTTTTCGACACCAGAGTTTTCGAGATATTTCCCGACAGAGTCACGATTGAAAACAGGATTAGAATCGATATATGATTCTACACCCGTTGTGAGTTTATTGAGATCTTCATCGAGTTCTTTATATTTCTGGAGAAGCTGAGGTGCTTCATCAGGGAATTGCTTGATGAGATTGAGAATCTCTGAATCTATCTTGTCTTGCTGCGTCTCTGTGTAGAACTGTTGAAGAAAACCATAGAAATAGCGCTGTGTCACGAATGGAAGTACTGCCAAATTGAGTATCAAAAAGAGGGCGACGACACCAGCAACAAGAAACAAAATTTTACGAGTAAGGGACATAGGAAACAGGTTTAATCGGTTTAATTTGTTTAATCGGTTTAATTCACTACATTTAACATCGTACCAACTATAGGAAAAAATCTGTTTTTGTAAAAACTAACAAAACAAATAAAACGTATGAAACAAATAAAACCATCCTCTGATGATACAGGCCAGCGTCTCGACCGCTATCTGCGAAAGATTTTCCCAGGAGCAAAGCTCGGAGAAATCTACGAAGCACTGCGCACGAAAAAAATAACCGTCTGAGGAAAGAAACTCCCAGAAAGCACCAAGCTCCGAGCTGGTGACATCCTCGAAGTCGATGTCTCGTCTGAAACTCTCAAGCTCTGGCAAACAGAAGAAAAAAAGCACACATTTGTGTCAGAAAAACTCGACCCAGCAAGAATCCTCTACGAAGACGAAGAGATACTCGTCTATGATAAGCCCTCTGGACTCATCGTCCATAGTCCCGACCACAAAACAGATGAAGTCTCCCTCATAGATCAGATAGAGGATTACCTCATTCGTAAAGGCTGGAAACCTTCTGGCACTTTTGCTCATCCTGCTCTCGCCCATCGTATCGATCGAGATACCTCTGGTATAATCATATCCTGCCTCACGAGAAAATCCTACGAACATATGGCTGAACAATTTCGTACGAGAAAAGTCGAAAAAACCTACCACGCCCTCGTCGTCTGAGTGCCAGAACCACGAGAATGAGTGATAAACGCTCCCTTGCTCCGTATGGATACAGGACGAACTGATGAAGCAAAAGTTATGGTCGACCCAAACGGACAATCCGCAGAGACGAGCTACAAAATCCTGAAAACTGGAGTCAAAAAAGACTGGTCTCTCGTGGAACTCCATCCCAAGACAGGACGAACCCATCAAATCCGTGTCCATATGGCCCATATCGGCCACCCCCTTATCGGCGATAGGCGCTATGGCTGACCGAGCGTGACGAGATTCCCAGAATTAAAAGAGCTTCATAGCAGAAGAGGGCATCTTTTGCAGGCTCAAGAGATACAGTTCTCTCACAATCAAAAAACAAAAACTATAGTATCTTCTAACCAGCTGCTTTAAGAAGATTTTTTGCCGCTGCCAACTTCTTATCATCATTATCAAGCTTATCAACACCATCTTGACCGATGATGGCAACAAGGGACTGTTTAACTTTATTAATGTTAGCTGGCACAATATCACTCTCGCTTTCTATTTGGTTCTCCTTGAATTTTCGAATAATCGAAGTTTTCTGACTAGGGTCATTAATAGAGCCATTTATAGAACCGTCTGAGGTATTGATTTTCGCTCATCCGCCATCTCAAGTAAGCAATATCTGACCTCATACCACTTTCGAACTACCAAACACTGCTGTATTAGACGAATTACTCGAACTTCATGATCGTATTTGTTCGAATCATGCCTTAATATTTTTATTTTGTGTCTCGAGAGATTCAACCACTGTTTTATTACGCTTATCTGTAAGGATTTCTGCCATCGCTGATTTATCCTTAGCACTCGCTAGTTTTGACAGCAATGCTCTCTGTTCTGAATTAAATTCACTACTATTCGTAGACATTTTCTTAAACAAACTTTTTACATCTTCTATACCATTTGCGCTGTTGAGCGCTCTTGGTAAATCGTCCACAAATCGTCCAAAGTCTTGGGCACTTCCATTGAAAGTCTTAGCAGCAGAGTTGAACTCTCGTGCAGAAGGACTGGAGAAGAATTCCTTAACACGTTTCTGCTCCTCAAAGGTACTCTTATCCACAGCCTCTCTGAGCCCCTGAGCGAGAGACTCCATACCACTCGGCGTGAGTGCCGCAAAGGCTGGATGTGGAAGTGGGAGATGACTCGGTAGATGCGCGACCATGTGCTGGACACTATCTCAGAACTTGGCAAACGGTTCAAAGGCAATACGCGTGACTTCATCATAGCTGACGGCAGCCTTGACCCCCATCCAGATGATGACGAGTGAAATGAGCGTGAGAATGATGTGGGCAAAAATACTCTCGACACTACTCACTGCTCCTGAAGCTATATTACCACCCTGAGTCTTCGCATTTCCGACAAAGCCAGAGAACATCGAATCAAATTTGAACACAATAGTATAGTCACCTGCAGTACCATTAGCTTTACCACCATTATCTGTAGTTGTATCACTTCCGATAACGAGCCAAGACTCATACCCCTGTTCTTGTTGTTCACCCGTCTTACCGTTTCCATCTGGTTTTATACAATATTTAACCATGAAATCTCCTGTCGTACATATTTGCTGTGTCGATGATGTATCCGCTCCGACGAGTGTCGCAGAAAAAGTATTGCTGATGACACCGACAAAGAGTAATCCAAATGAGAGAACTGCTGAGACCAAAACTGGCACCATGGCGAGTTTCACAAAAGGCACGAATCATACCGAGCTCAAACCAGATCCTCCATGATCACCTCCTCACTCGGAGTGAAGGGCACCGGTCAATCACTCTCCAGTAAATATCGCCAGACCAAAGAGAGGAGAAAACATCACATAGATCCAGAGCTTAAATGCTCGCATCAAGAGAACCCAGCAGAGCGCTACGAGGAGTACTGAGAAGAAAAAAGTCACGATCAATGCTAGTCCAAACTGACGGAGAATAGAGGTGAGATTTTTGATACACGTCTTTGAGTCAGAGACACTTCCTGTTGTTTTATCGGGCTCACATGCCTTCTTGAGACTGACTATATCTGTATTTTGAATTCGAAATATATTGTACGCATAGATCATGATGATGAAAAATGGTCCCGAACCATTGTAGGTCACAAATTCCGCTGCAGAGATACATTTTGTACTATCAGCACCTATACTTTCACAGATTTTTGCTGGATCTGTAGTGCCTGTGTCACTAAAATTAAGGTCAATCTCTGTTGGGATAACTTTCTCATGAAATATACCCTTATCACCAGTACTATCTGCCGTATCTCCCCCCATGTTCTGAATCGCGCCCATAGGGATAGAGAGGACCGCTGCAGTTGCCTGATTGGCAAATGAAAGTGTCCAACTCACGATAAGCCACGTAAATGGTACAACGAGCACTCAGAGGAGAAATTTAGGCAGTTTTTGCTTAAAAGCATATTCTGCTTCACCGCCTCCAAATATCTGCACTATAGCCATGACGAGGAGCAGAAGGGCAAAAATAATATACACTATATTTGAGACGAGTACCCATACATCGATAAAATATCGTCTGAGTCCGAAAAAGTCTCCCATCGTCCAGTCTGGCGTGAGGAGCCATCCTGCGAGGATAATCGCTGGGGTCATCAAGAAAGACAAGAACGCAAATATCAAATCAAGGATCTGAATAAAACCATTGACCATATCACTATCTGTCTGGGTCGCAAAACACGAACCTGCTGCAAAAAAAGTAACAGCAAATATATATTTTGAGTACTTGTATTGGTATAATTTTTTCAGAAATTGTAGAGTAGAATAGAACATAGACTATTGTGGAGGAGTTGAGAACAATTTGAGATCTTTGAGTACATTGACGTCAGAGCCGACAGGGAGACTCACGGTGATACCCTGAGCGAGAGCTTCTGTATTCGCACGTATGATGACGAGTTTTTTCTCTGAGAGCGTGATAAGACGAGTATATTCGAGGGCGATTCGCTGGGTGAAGAGGACGATAGTTTTATGTTCTTGTTCTTCGACATGAAGTTCCTCGAGATGCGCTATGCCCTGCATGATTTCAGCACTATTTTGACTCTTATACGATTGCTCGATAGCATTTTGAGCATTTTTTATGTTTGTCTGAACTGTGGCATAGGCGTTATTGTGAAAATCGTGGAGCTGGCTCAGCGAGTTTACGACGACCTTTGCTTCTTCTTTTTTTGTATCGAGTTTTTGGATATAAGTATCGAGGGAGTCCTTTTTGTCAGCATGGAGATGGAGATAGGCTATGAGATCGAGATTTACTATTTCCGTAAACTCGCTCAGGAATCGAAAATGTTCATCAAAGAAATTTTCTCCGAGAGCACTATCATGCATCAGTGCAGCTTGTACTGGAGCGACATCTTGGGGGAGGTTCACTGGGATATCGTTCTTTTCTGGGATATCTGTACCTATATTGTTTGTGAGAGCGACACCGATAAGCGCGAGTGGCTCTTCTGGAGCACTCTCGAGACTAAAAGAGTTTGGGCGAAGTGACAGCGAAAAACCATACGCAGTGGCAGCGATGATTATCAGCGCAGAAAGACCAAAGCCTATCCATTGCTTGAGTTCTTTTCGAGAATTTTTTCTTTTCCGAAGCGTCATAGAGGCATGCTACCATAGAGTTTTCATCATCTCAAGAAGAGAGACCATAAAACACGTGTAACAAGACTTGACTCATTATTTTTTTGATTTTTAGTTCTTATTTTTTAGAAAAAAGATGACTTTTTATGAAAAAAGACATAATCAAACAAGATAAAAACATCCATTTTTCTTTTATAATTGAAATTATGCACCGTTCTCATACCTGTGGACAGCTCACCGCTCATCATATCGGACAAAAAGTCACCCTCTCTGGCTGGGTCGCAAATCGTCGAGATCACGGCGGTATCATATTTATCGATATACGTGATAGATATGGCATTACTCAGCTTGTTTTTGATCCAAAAACGCACCAAAAAGCAGCGGAAATTATCGAATCTGCTCGTTCTGAGTGGGTGATAAAAATCGAGGGCGAAGTCCGTGCTCGTCCAGCTGGTCAAGAAAATACTATTCTCCCTACTGGGGCTATCGAAATTCTCGTGCTGGAATGCTCTATTCTCAGTAAAGCAAAAACACCTCCATTTGAAATATCAGATCATAGCACATCGAGTGAAGACATCCGCTACAAATACCGTTATCTCGACCTCCGTCGCGACATCCAGAGAAAAAAAATAGAGTTCCGTGCTGAGGTCAATGCCTACGCTCGAGAGTGGTTCAAAAATGGTGGCTTCCTCGAAGTCCAAACTCCCCTCTTTACAGTGAGCTCTCCAGAAGGTGCTCGTGACTATCTCATCCCTTCTCGTCTGCATCCGGGAAAATTTTATGCCCTCCCTCAAGCTCCTCAGCAATATAAACAACTTCTGATGGTTTCTGGATTTGATAAGTATTTCCAGATTGCTCCATGTTTCCGTGATGAGGATCCTCGTGCAGATCGTCATAGTTGTGAATTTTATCAGATAGATTGTGAGATGAGCTTCGTACATCAGGAAGATGTCCTCGAGGTGGCTGAAAACTTCGCTCGTGATCTCGTCAAGGCTGTGACACCAAATCGTAAACTTCTCACTCCTATTTTCACACGCATTACTCATCATGAAGCGATGGAAAAATACGGTTCAGATAAGCCGGATCTCCGTTTTGACTGTCATTTTGAGGATCTCAGTGATGCTTTTAAGAGCTCAGGATTCTCAGTCTTCTCTGGTGCAGTTGAGAAAGGCGGTGTCGTCAAAGCCTTTAAGCTCCCTGGCGTTGCTATGTCACGCAAAGATATCGATGAAATCACTGCCCTCGCTGTCGAGCAAGGAGCAAAAGGTCTCGCCTATATCATATACGAGGAAACTGGACCAAAAAGCCCTATCCTCAAATTCATGAGCCAAGAAGAACTACAAATCCTCGAAGAAAAACTCGCTCCAAAAGTGGGCGATATGATATTCTTTGGTGCAGATAAGCGAGAAGTGGTCAATAAAGTCCTCGGTAGCGTCCGTGTCGCTCTCAGAAATCGCTACAACCTCGTCGATGAAAGCACCCTCTCTTTTGCCTGGATTACAGACTTTCCAATGTTTGAAAAAGATTCCTCAACTGGAAAACTCGACTTCGCACACAATCCATTTAGTAGCATTAATGCTTCTCTCGAAGAGCTCCGAAATATGAATCCAGAAGAAGTCTACGGGTTCCAGTATGATCTCACGCTCAATGGATACGAAATCCTCTCAGGTTCTATCCGAAATCATGACCTCGAACTCCTCACGGAAGCGTTCCGAATGGTCGGCCGAAGCGAAGATGAAGTAAAAAACAAATTTGGTGGCATGTATGAAGCATTTCAATACGGCGTCCCCCCACATGGCGGCTTCGCGTTTGGTATCGACCGATTTATGATGATACTCCTGAATGAAGACAATATCCGAGATATGTACGCTTTCCCAAAATCAGGCAAAGCACAAGATGCTATGATGAACGCTCCAAGTGATGTGGAAGAAGAGAGCTTGAAGGAGTTACATATCAAACTCAGAAATTAATACAGTATTTTCGATTACTAAAATACCCCCAATTTGGGGGTATTTTTAAATGTAATTAATTTATTTCTGAGCGTCGGATTGTGCTGCCGGAGGGAGTCCCAGGTTCTGAATAGCTGGAATATGTGTAGGCCTATCGGCTCATGTGATTTTTCAATATGCTGCTGAGAGGGCATTTAACATATCTCAAATAGAATCAAATGCATCGTAAGATAATCCAATACAACCTGCTACCATTTCTGATACACCATTAACAGTTTCTCCTACACCTTCCATTACGCGAGTAAAATTATTATTTCGAGCTGGTACATGGGCTGGGACTTCGTCATATTTGAATACTTCTCAATCTGATTTTGGTTGTAGCGTGGTAGTTCCGGTCATATTTATATATTTAATAATACTGGTAAAAAGTATTATTATCCAATTATTTCTTTGTCAAATGTTTTACGGGGAAACTTTTTATTTCAAAAAGTTCACAAGAATGAGAGTCAAGACACCGGCAAGAAGGACAAGTCCAAGTATCCGAAGCACAAGAGTACCATAGCGAGCTTCTCCGAACTTTTTTGCAATAGCTATTTTTGTGAGTGTATTGGTCACAAGGGCGATGATGATAGCCGTTGTTGCTGTTATTTCTCAGATAGACTGAGCAGTACCGACGAGAGACCTCTCAGCCATATCCTGGGTGATAGCATCGACATCGGCGAGACCAGAAAAGAAAGAGACGACGTAGAGCGTAAAGTCTCCGAAGAGGTGACGATATGCGAGAGCAACGGTTCCAAAGAATTTAATAAGAAGGACAAAGCCTGCGAATTTGAGTGCCGGCCCTATCTGAAATGGGCTTTCATGTTCACTTGAGACACGTACGTCTGGAGCATTCTTGTCTTGCTGATAGCACCACCAGAGCGCGACAACAGAAACCACTATCATAGAGATAATAGGATAGAGAAGGACTTCGAGGAGTTTCGGATTAAATATCATCACGATAATCGTCGCTCGGAACAGCATGATAGTACAGGCCGCTATAGTGGCAATGAGCGTGGGATATACCCAATCACCGTGATCGTGGTGACTTTTTTCTGACATAGCCGAGGTCACTGCTGTTGATGAAACAAGTCCACCAATAGCTCCAGAGATAACGATACCTCTATTCGCTCCTACAATTTTTGAGAGGATATATCCTATATAGCTGACTGCTGACATCACAACGACGAAAAACCAGACACCATAGGGATTGAGAAAGGCGGCCATCGTCACCTGCGTCTGCGGGAGAAAAACCATGAAATCATGGAGTGCATAGCGATGATCTGGGAGGAGTGGGAGGATAATGAGGGAAATAACGGCAAACTTGAGTGTCGTCATGATCTCATCCTCACCAATCTTTGAGATGACTCATCGAATACGTGTTTTGTAGGTGAGCATGATGGTGACAAAAACGCCGACAAATATAGCTATCTGCGCATCCCCTGCCATCACCATGACACCGAGAAGAAAGACGACAATCGCTGCAAATTCACTCGTGACACCGAGCTGATTCTGACGAAATGCTGAGTATATATAGGACAGAAGGATGAAGAGGAAGAGAACCGTACCGATAAAGAAAACAAATCCAAAATGCGTCCCAAAGAGATCATCGAGATAGACAGAGAGAGCTCCGAGAAGGGCTATCAGTGTAAACGAACGAAGTCCTCCAAAAATAGCTTGTGGTTTATCAAAATCCTCTTTGAGGAGACGAGAAGAGACGACTTCCCGCTCGAGCCCCATGAGGCCGCCGAGAGCTGCTGCTTCGAGGAAACGGAGGATGATATCCATCGTGGTCATAGATACAGCCTACATTATGCCGTATGAAATCGCAAATCTTTTGACCACCATAAGCCCTTCTCAGTGCTTGCTAATTATGTATTTTTAATTTAAATATATTAAATACTTGATTTTATTAAATATTGTGTAATATAGGTTTCTGTAAAGGTTTTACTTTTTCTTATTCTCTCTTATGAGTAAAAAAATTGTTCGTTACTTCTTCGCCTGTATCTGTCTCTCCGGCATCACTTCTGCATTTGCCTACTCAAATGCTGACTGTCTCGTCGTAGACAGCCTCGCTAATCGAGGTATCGTGAGCTACCGTACGAGCTGTAGTGAATACAATCTCGATAGAAATATCTCTCGACAAGAAGTCGCCGCTGTGGCACTCAAGGTAGCAGAAACCTGTGGCACTATACAAAATATACCCCCCATCGGTCAATATAGTTGTACTGGTGTATTTAATGATGTAACAACTGGCTATCAAAATGATTGGGCGTGTAGAGCTGTTGAAACGCTTGCAAATCGTGGCATCATATCTAAAAATGATTCATATTTCAGACCTCTCCAGAGCATCACAAGAGCCGAAGCACTCTCCATCATGCTCGATAGCGCAGGACTCAATTTCCGTAGTACCAACTATGACGACTGGAGATTTGCAAGTACCGGAGCGGTGAATTGGCAAAAACCAGTCATGCAATATGCTTATGACAATGGGATTATCAGTTCTATCAATTCTTATAGTCCAAATCTGAGTGCCTATCGAAATGAGATATTTAACTACGCAAAAAAGGCTATCGACCTCTGTGGATCAAGTTATAACAATAACAATACATACAATTATGGTAATTGTAGCGTAGGGCAATACTCTTCTGGCAACAGCTGTTACTCTTGTACAGGTGCTCCTTGGAATGGCTATTATACAACTGCCAATTCTTGTAACTGGACTTGTAATAGCGGTTACTACAAATCAGGAAATACTTGTGTAGCGAATAACGGCTACAATAATACTCAGTGTGGTCTCGGACAATACTGGCTCAATAACACCTGTTATTCATGTCTCAGTGCTCCATCAAATGCGTACTATACTACTTCAGGAACATGTGATTGGACATGCAACAGTGGATACTACAAATCTGGTAGTACTTGTGTCAGCAATTATAATTACAACAATAATGGTACTTGTACTGTTGGTCAGTATTGGTCAGGCAATACATGTAACACATGTGGATCTGCTCCATCAAATGCTTACTATACAACTCAAGGAACATGTGATTGGACATGTAATAGTGGTTTTTACAAATCAAATGGTGTCTGTGTAGCAAATAATAACTATTACAACAATAATAATTGTGGCATAGGTCAGTACTACTCTGGGAATACATGTTATTCTTGTGGTGTTGCTCCGAGCAATGGCTACTACAATACTTCTGGCTCTTGTACTGTTACTTGTTATTCTGGTTACTACTACAATTCTTCTACGAATGCTTGTGTTAGTAATTACAACAATAATTACAACTCTTGTGGTGTAGGACAATATTGGGCTGGTAGTACTTGTGTCAGCTGCTACACAAAACCATCAAGCGCTTATTATACAACAGCAAATTCATGTGATTGGATGTGCAGTAGTGGATACTACAAATCTGGCAACACTTGTGTCAGCAACTACAATAACTCATGTGGAACTGGTCAGTATTTTTCAAATGGAATATGCTACTCTTGTGGTACAGCTCCAGTCAATGGATACTACGCAACTACGAACTCTTGTACTGTTACTTGTTATTCTGGCTACTACTACAATTCTTCTACGAATACTTGTGTCAGTAGCTATAACAATAACTACAATACATGTGGTGTAGGACAGTATTATTCAAACGGAACATGTTATTCTTGTGGTACAGCCCCATACAACGGGTACTATTCTACTGCGAATTCTTGTACGGTAACATGTTACTCTGGTTACTACTACAATTCTTCTACGAATACTTGTGTCAGTAGCTATAACAATAACTACAATACGTGTGGAACTGGGCAATACTGGTCAGGCAGCTCTTGCTACTCTTGTGGCACAGCTCCAGTCAATGGATACTACGCAACTACGAACTCTTGTACTGTTACTTGTTATTCTGGCTACTACTACAATTCTTCTACGAATACTTGTGTCAGCAATTACAATAACAATTACAACAATAATGGTACATGTGGTATCGGCCAGTACACGACTACTTACGGTATTCAGACATGTAATACAAAACCATCAAATTCTTACTATACCACAGCAGGTAGCTGTGCTTGGGCATGTAATGCTGGATATCTCCAAATCGGAAATATGTGTGTCTGGTATTAGTCTCATTTTTCAAGAAGAAAAAGGCCTCATTACGAGGCTTTTTTCTTGCAAAAAATACGATATACATATACTGCGCGAGTCGCTCGGAATATGAGCGATCCACGTATCTCATCTACGATGTGTCCTATCCCTCCACTTGAAACGGAGAGACCCTCACAATCGGCTACGGTAAAATACGTTCAAGGATTATTTTTTTCTTTTTCTCTTATGTCTCTCATCAAAGACATGCTGCACCATGCAGTACATATCGGTAGCGATACAAAACACTGGTCTCCTGCCATGAAACCTTATATTCATGGACAACAGAATGGTATCCACGTTTTCGACCTCACAAAAACTGAGGCTCATCTCGCGGAAACAAAAAAAGCTCTCGAAGAGTTTTGCAAATCTGGTAAAGAACTCCTCATTGTCGGTACGAAAGTACAGACACAGAAAATCGCTTCTGACCTCGCTGAAAAGACAGGTCATGCAAGTGTTACTTCTGTTTGGGTTCCAGGTCTCCTCACAAACTACGGTACTATCAAACGTCAGATCCGTGAGTACAACAAAATCATGAAAGACATCGAAACTGGTGAGATCAATCGTCTCTCAAAGAAAGAGAAGGCTATGGTCATGACTCGTCTCACTCGTCTCAAGAAGCGCTACGAAGGTATCAAGGATCTCAAAAAGGCTCCAGAAGGAATCTTTGTTATCGACGGGCACTACGAACTCCAGGCTATCAAAGAAGCAAACGTTCTCGGACTCACTGTCTTTGCTATTCTCGGTACAACAGGTCAACCAAAACTCTGTGACCACTTTGTCCCTGCAAATGTAAACAACCTCAAGTCTCTCACTTTTATCACAGACGAACTCACTCCAGCCATGAAGCGTACAGCTCGTGAAACTGTTGCTGAAAAAATCGCAAAGAAACCGACTACAACAAAAACAGAAGAAGCTGCTGCTGAATAATTAAAGTGGAGCAAAGATTCTCATCACTCGTAATTCATAATTCGTAATTTAAAAACTATGACAGCAATCACACTCGAACTCATCAAGGAACTCCGAGACGCTACAGGTGTCTCTATCACAGAATGTAAAAAAGCCCTCGAAGAAACAGGAGGAAATATCGATGCTGCTATCGATGAGCTCCGCAAAAAGGGCATCGCAAAAGCTGGCAAACGTGCTGAAAATGCGACACATGAAGGCCGTATCCAGATCAAGCACGATGGTAACAAAGCATATATCGCTTCTCTTACTTGTGAAACAGATTTCGTCGCTCGTACTGATAATTTCTCAAATTTTATCGCTGAGCTCATGGAGGTTCTCGTCAAAGCAGGTAACGTCGAAGAAGCAAAGGCTGCTTTCGCTCCTCGTATGTCAGATATCATCCAGCAGACAGGTGAAAACGTCGTCTTTGGGCCTCTCGATATCATCGATGGTGCCGTTATCGGAACCTATGTTCACTCAAACAGCAAAGTCGCTGCTATCGTCGCTGCAAATGCTGGAACTGATGAGGAAAAGGTTCGTCAGGTTGCTATGCACGTCACTGCTACAAACCCTGGTGCTCTTCGTGTCTCTGACTTCCCTGCTGAAACTATCGCTCACGAGCGTAGCGTCCAGATGGATATGATGAAACAAGATCCAAAAAATGAAGGAAAGCCAGAAAATATTCTCGCAAATATCATCGAAGGAAAGATGAAGAAGTTCGTCGAAGAAGGTACCCTCCTCACTCAACCATTCGTCGTCAATCCTGACCAAACTATCGAACAATATCTCGGTGGTGACGTCCTCATCTCATTCAAGAGATACTCAATCTAGTTTTAGAACTATCAAAAAAGGCTCCGATTGGAGCCTTTTTTATATGTATTACAAATCTGAAAAATCTATATCAAAGACAAACATCAATACCACACTAATACCGGCAACAAAAACAACAGAAATAACTTCAACAGTATTCATAGAGTGTTGCAGAAAAAGAACATCTAGGATGTTCCAAAGTGCCCACCAGTAGGCGATAATAACAGATGCTGCTATCATATGATGATACGCAGGGCGAGGCTTTCGAAAAAATGCTGGTAAAAATCGAAACATAACCCTATCATATCACAGTCTCAGATGAAAGGCAAGGCGGAGAAGAAGACTTGTTTTTTCTCACACTCTTTCTACAATGCCAAAGCACATATCACGTAGGGTGGTAGTACAACGGTTAGTATAGGGATCTCCAAAGTCCTTGATCTCAGTTCGATTCTGAGCCGCCCTGCCAAGAAATTTAGATTTAAACAGAAGCAATGATATTGACCCGAGATGAAACTTTCCGTGTAGTTTGCAACATAAGAACGCCTCAAAGTAACTGAAGCTATGTAGTTGGAACAGGTGTATTTATTCATAAAAGTGATAACGAAGTTTATCTGGTTACAGCATCTCACGTAGCAAGAAGTACTACCAAAGATAGTTCAGTGGCGATGGGGGATTCATTTAACAAATGTTTGGAAGTTCCTATTTCAGATTTATCGACATTTGCTTGGGTACACCACCCTATAGCCGACTTAGCATCTTTAAAAATTCAGATCACTAGCGAAAATACACAGTTTTTGGCGTGACGTTTCTTAACAATAGAACATTTTAATCTTTCTAAAGAAAGTATTTCTCGCGACTGCGAATTGACTGCAGTTGGATTTCCAAATGGACTATGAGTCAGTAACAACTTTAGTCCTTTAACCTTCAGATCTTACGCTTCATCTTCTTTTCTAACACTACCAAGAGCAGATACTCAAACACTCTCAGATTTCTTCTGCTTGGAAAACCCAAGTATTGGATGATACAGTTGAGGTCCAGTATTCGATTTGTGATATATGATAGTATGAGCAATGAAAACGATGAAAGATAAAACAATCTGTCATGGATTTATGCATGGTACAATGAGTGATGATACTGGCGGTAAAATTGCCCTAGTTACACCTTCTTTCTATTTGTGAGATATTATATAATCATTTCTTTCTCCACCCACATAGCATCACCAAAACTGAGAAATCGGAAGTTGTTCTCAAGAGCATATTGGTAGGCAGCTTGCATATTTTCTAAGCCCATAAAAGCAGCGACGAGGACGAGGAGTGACGTACGTGGCGCGTGGAAATTGGTCACGAGCGCATCGACGAGCTGGAATTTATACCCTGGAGTGATATAGAGATTCGTATCGCCTGAGACGCCGTAGGCTTGCTCTTGGAGTTTGCCCGCTGCGTAGGATTCGAGTGAGCGCATAGAGGTGGTGCCGACGGCTATTACCCTCCCCTTTCGGTTACCCAAGAGCTCAAGAGTTTCGCGTGGGATAGTGACGAATTCGGAGTGAATCTGGTACTGTGTGACATTGTCTTCGTAGATAGGCTTAAATGTTCCTGGACCAATATGAAGCGTGACATGAGCAATCTTTACTCACATATCTCGGATTTTTTGTAGAAGTTTAGGCGTAAAGTGGCGACCAGCTGTCGGCGCTGCGGTGGAACCGAGATTTTCGGCATAGACAGTCTGATAGAGCTCAGAATTTGCGAGATGTTCGGTGATATACGGCGGAAGAGGAATTTCTCCATATTTTTGAAGCACTTCGAGCCATTCATGATGTGGTACCGGGACTTTTACCAATCGTCCAGCATAGGTCTCCCCGACCACCTCAAGCGTCATACCGTTTTCGAGGATAATCGTTCTTCAGGTTTTGAGTCGCTCTCCAGGGAAGCACATGATTTCCCACACATCTTGGGAAGTATTTCGGAGAAAGAGACATTCGACGTCTTTTTTTGTGCCATTTTGGAGGATGGTGTATCCTGTTATACGCGCAGGCATAACACGTGTATCGTTGATCACGAGGATATCATCAGGGCGGAAAAGCGAAGTGATTTCTCTGAAAACTATTTCATGAAGTGGGGATTCACAGACAAGCAATCTCGAACTATCGCGCGGTTCGAGTGGATGCTGAGCGATTTTCTCTGGTGAGAGATCATAATCGAATAATTTTGTTTCCATAAAAATTGGTTCGATATTCTCAAATTTTCAGACAAAATCAAGAAATAAATCTCAAGAGAAACGATGCTAGATTGCTCCGTAAGCACAGTACAGAAAATGATTACTGAGAAAGTACATCGAGTACCCTATAATAATAGCCCAGCTCGAGCCAACTATCACATAGAGCACTCTCGGAAATGGTGGATATCGGAGAGTATGGTGATGTTTCTTGCTCTTAGTCGAGACAGGCCGTGGACGAAAACTCATAAAAAAAGAAAAATAAAAAATACTCTGACGATGAACTATCGTAAGAAAAAAATGTCCTCAAAAACAGAAAATAACTTAAACATTTTATCCACACTAGAAGAGCATCTGAGCAATATAAAATGGCTCGTGATGGATATTTTTAGTGGAAAAAACCTGTCAGTTCGTTCTCCTGTTTTTTAGAGAGGACGTGAAATATAGCACAAAGATTTTTCAATTGCAAATATTTTGACATTTTTTTATATATTTTATAAAAAAAATTACAGAAACTTCATTTTTACGAATCAGTAACCATAGAATATAGCCATTATTTCTGATTGCATTGGAGGAAAAATACTGATAATAAAAAGAAAAATATTATGAATACCTACCACGCTGGACCCCACCTCTCACAAATTCAATTCCCTAGTGACATGCGTGAGAAGTTCAAAATCGAAGACCTCCCTCAAATATCGTCAGAAGTGAGACAATATATCATTGATGTTATCTCTGAGATTGGTAATAGTCATTTTGGTGCGAGTCTCGGTGTTGTGGAGCTCACAGTGGCGCTGCACTATATTTTTAATACCCCAGACGACCAACTCGTCTGGGATGTAGGTCATCAGGCCTACGGACACAAGATTCTCACTGGACGACGAGAGGTTTTTCATACCAATAGGACAAAATGAGGTATTTCTGGCTTTCCGAAGAGAAGTGAGAGCGAGTATGACACATTTGGCGTTGGCCATTCATCGACTTCTATCTCAGCAGCTCTCGGTATGGCTATCGCAAGTCAATACAAATGAGAGCACGAACGCCATCATATAGCCGTCATCGGTGATGGTTCTATGACTGCTGGTCTCGCATTTGAGTGACTCGAAAATGCTGGCTCACAAAATGCGAATATCCTCGTGATACTCAATGACAATAACATGAGTATAGACCCCAATATCGGCGCTCTTCGTGACTATCTGACAAAGATTACCACTTCTCACACATTTAATTTCGTTCGTGATGAAGTGAGAGATCTCTTTGATAAGATCGGAAAACTCGGTTCATTTACAAAAGAATTCCTCGAACATACAGAACAGTGACTCAAGGGCATACTCATGAAAAATAGTAATCTCTTTGAATCTCTCCATTTCCGCTATTTCTGACCAGTCGATGGTCATGATGTCGTCGGTCTCGCGAAGACTCTCAGGGATTTGAAAGATATACCAGGACCAAAACTGCTCCACGTCCTAACCAAGAAATGAAAGGGATACAAATATTCGGAAGAAGGCAATGAGACGACCTGGCATGCTCCTGGAGTTTTTAACAAAGACACAGGCGAGATACTGAAATCTACTTCAACCACTCCTCAACCACCAAAATATCAGGATGTATTCGGCCATACCATCGTCGAGCTCGCAGAAAAAAATACTAAAATCATGGGGATCACTCCTGCGATGCCATCGGGATCATCCCTCAACATCATGATGAAAGCGATGCCTGAGAGAGCTTTTGATGTCGGTATCGCTGAGCAACATGCTGTGACTTTTTCAGCAGGCCTCGCAACACAAGGTATGATACCGTTTTGCAATATCTACTCGTCATTTATGCAGAGGGCCTATGATCAGGTTATACATGATGTCGCTCTTCAGAATCTCAATGTCGTGTTCTGTCTCGACCGTGGCGGCTTCGTCGGTGCTGATGGCGCGACGCATCATGGGGCCTATGATATTGCCTATATGCGTTGTATCCCAAATATGATAGTCTCCGCTCCTATGAATGAATCAGAGCTACGCAATCTCATGTATACCGCTCAACAGGATAATATGGGGCCTTTTTCTATTCGCTACCCTCGTGGCAATGGCGTTATGATAGATTGGAGAGCACCATTTGAGCTTATCAAGGTCGGAACAGGTCGATGTATCACAGAGGGTGAAGAGGTTGCCATTCTCTCGATTGGTCATCCAGGAAACTTCGTGCAAAAAGCCCTCTCAGAACTCCAAAAAGAAGGATTAAAGCCAGCTCACTATGATATGCGTTTTGTGAAACCACTTGATGAAAAACTCCTCCACACTATTTTTCAGAAATTTAGAAAAATCATCACCATCGAAGATGGCTGTGTCATGGGAGGCATGGGCTCTGCAGTCATCGAGTTTATGACAGATAACAACTATACAGCACAGGTTGTCCGCCTCGGTATACCAGATAAATATATACATCATGGAACTCCCGCAGAACTCTACAATGAATGTTGATTTGACGTAGCTGGAATTATCGAGAGTATAAGAAAAATAACACAATAATTCTATGAAGAATGCTGTTGTAGAAGATGATATCGTGGAGCCTGTTGGTCATCTCGTCAGGGAACGATTCCCATGGCTTATTTTGTGATTAATTGGTGGAATCATTACTTCTGTAATTATTTCTCATTTTGAGAAAATTCTAGCAGCTGATATCAGACTCACTTTTTTTATACCAGTTATTACCTATATGAGCGATGCTGTCGGGACACAGACAGAAACAATATATATCCGTCATCTCCGTCAGAGAAAGACAGATTTTTGGAAATATTTTCTCAAGGAAACGGCACTCTGATTAAGTCTCTGAATAATGTTTGGAGTTATTATTGGAATTTTTGCTCTCTACTGGCTGCATTCTTCAAATATCTGATGGACTATTGGTCTCGCTATGTTTATCGATGTAGCACTCTCACCAATACTTGCCCTCATATTTCCTATACTACTCTACCGGGATCACCTCGACCCAGCCCTCGGATCTGGCCCACTCGCTACAGTGACGCAAGATTTCATCAGTTTGATGGTCTATTTCGGTATTGCAAGTCTGATTATCCTCTGATAGTTTGCAAAGATCATCATTTTTCTTACCGTATAAATATGAAAAATTCTAACCTCGACAACCTCCTCCAACTCCAACGCGGACACCTCGATAAGCTCAGCACAATAGTCAAAGAAGCCATCGAAGAAGAAGAGCTCATCGTCAATAAAGTAGCAAATCCGGAGAAAGAAAAAGTCTCACCAGCACAACAAATCGCCGATTGGATTACCTGGTTTAGTGGTAGTATGCCATTTTTGACGCTGAATGCGCTCTTTTTTGCGGCATGGATATTTTTTAATACCGTTGACCTGGGTATAGGTTTTCTCGATCCTTATCCATACGGTTTTCTCACAATGGTTGTCTCACTCGAGGCTATTTTTCTCTCTATTTTTGTATTGATAAGCCAAAACCGTCAGGCAGAGAAAGACCGTCAACAAAATGAAAACGACTATCTCATCAATCTCAAGGCTGAAATCGAGGTACGAAGTCTCCATCAAAAAATGGACCTCCTCCTCCAGGAACAAATCGAAACTCTCTACGATACCCAAGCACAACAGCTCGAAATGCTCGGGGAAATAAAAAACAAACTCAGAGGAACTCCAAAGAAGAAAACAAAGAAAAGTACGAAGAAATAGTTGCAAAAAAGAATTGGATTTTTAAGGGGCAAGCTGTTTGAGCGGGATGGGAAAACAGGTGTCGGATGAATACAGTTAATAGCAAGTTTTTGTCCCTTGAATGGTTTTGGGTAATTTTGCCATCAAAAGTACAAAAAGGAATCCCATGTTTTTTGACCTGGATACCGACTTTCGTCGGTATGACCGAAACGGGTTGATTATTACGCATTTTTCCTATACTCTCCGCATGTCTTACGCCTCTCCTGTCATCCTCAGTTTCGATAAAGCCAGCTTTGCCTTCAATGATGGTAAACGTGTTATCCTGAATGAAGCAAATTTCTCTATCCGTGAAAACACCAAGATTACCATCATGGGTCAAAACGGTGCTGGGAAATCCACGATGTTCAAAATCATCATGGGCGAACTCAAGCTCCAGTCAGGCAAGATGAATCTCGTACCAGGAAAGACTGTCGCAATATCGAGACAAGTCATCCCCCGTGATCAGATGCATCTCACCGTCAAAGAATATTTTGCAACTGCCTTTAAAAATCCAGATAATAAACTCGAACGAAAAATAGCTGATGTCCTCGAAGAAGTAAATCTCGTCGCACCTCTCACGAAGACTCTCAAGGAATTCTCTGGTGGACAACAGGCTCGTCTCCTCCTCGCTCATGGCCTCATCCAGGAACCAGATATTCTCCTCCTCGATGAACCAACCAATAATCTCGATACAGCAGGTATCAGCCATCTCATCAGCTTCATCCTCGGCTATGAAAAAACAGTGGTTGTCATCTCTCATGATGCTGATTTTCTAAATATGTTTACTGATGGAGTCCTCTATCTCAATGTCCAGCGCCAGAGCGTCGAGCAATACTGGGGAAACTATTATGATGTCGTCGAACAGATCGCCGCTCAGATAGAAAAAGAACGCCAGCAAAATGCTCGAATGGAAAAGGAAATCCAGGACTCAAAGGATAAAATCAACTTTTTTAGCAATAAAGGAGGTAAGATGCGTAAACTCGCGAGTAAGATGCGCGATGATGTCGCGGAAGCAGAAGAAAATAAAGTAGCCGTGCGAAAAGATGATAAAACGATTCCAAAGTTTACGATAGAATTTCCAAACCTGATTGGGCCCATCGTCCAGATAAATAGTCTCAGCCTTATGAGTCCGCTCACACACGATGTCGTCCATGTACCTTTTTCTCTCACGGTAAAAAAACGTCAGAGATATATCCTGAAATGACCAAATGGTATCGGTAAATCGACACTCCTCAAACGACTCACAAGCGGACAAGATGAAGATGCTGTTATTACGCCAGAAGTTTCTATTGGTTACTATAGTCAGGACTTCGATGCGCTCGACATGAATATGACGGTCTGGGACTCTCTCCATTCTGCCACGAGCGAATGTACCGATCAAGACGTCTACAAAGTCGCGGCTCAGTTTCTCCTCATCGGCGATCTCTTGAAGAACCCGATTTATGCTCTCTCAGAAGGTCAAAAAGGCCTCCTCTGCTACGCACGATTTGTCCTCCAGAAACCACACCTTCTCATCCTCGATGAACCGACCAATCATATCAACTTCCGTCATCTCCCGGTCATTGCTGAAGCACTCAACGACTATGAAGGTGGTATTATTATGGTCAGCCACGATGATGCATTTGTGGAGAAAATCGACGACCTCGAAGAGATTGACCTGAAGAGACTTTTGGGAATATAATCTAAATGCTATGACTCAAATAGGCACTCGCGATGAATACAAAAAAATCCTCTGAGATAGACAAATTATTTGAAGGGATGATTGTCCATTTTGTGAGCCAGAAAAACATGCAAATCTCGTACTCTGGCGTGGAAAACATTGGTTTGTCATACAAAATAAATTCCCCTACACTGGCACAAAAGAGCACATCATGGCTGTACCCTATGAACATCACGTCTACGCAAGTGAATTCAGTCCTGATATTTGGGCAGAAATGGAACATGTGCATGTCTGGATAAAAGAATTTTATGGCGAAAATGGATATTTCTCGTTCACACGAGAGACATTACATGGTGGAGGAAAAGATACACGAAGTATCGAACATTATCATACTCATTTTTGCCCAGGAAGACTTCGTGGAAAATACATCAGACAGATGCTTCTAGAGCAAGGCTTCCCTGTGGAACTGGATTCTTAAAAATTGACAATATATTTTTTATATTATCATGAAAAAATGAAGCTTATCGATGCTCTCACATTTACACCGTGTCTCAATGAACACGAAGACGCCTGGCGAACTAATGGTAAAGTGGCTCCTGTAATAGAGAGAATTCATAAATGTGTTGCTGCATGTGGATGAATAAATATCGGATGTATACATTATGTCATGTTTCATGAAGACGTAGTTTGAAAGCTAAAGAACCTGAAAATCAAAAAAAATACTGTGGCATCATACGAACTCTGGATGTGAATTTGAAGTATTTTAGATGATGTAAAAAGAATAAGAATAAAAGGTAATATGCGGTGAGATAATGGCTCCACTTATTGCGTCAGAAATGATGAAGGGGGTTTTGATAATCAGGATATTCGCGAGTTGCGATCCATCGAGCACGAAATAAAGATGGACTGACGATTCCCAGAAAATTTTAGAAATATTCTCATAGAGCTCCTCCAGGTAAGTATTGGAATAATTGAAGACAGAAGTGTAGACCTGGAAAAACAGTTTGATAACTTATTTATCAGAGTTAAAGTATTCTTCAATGAGGCAATGGGCAGAATCATGGCTGAAGTAAATAAAAAACAATAAAATAATCTCTATTTGCCCTCACTGTATTTTTGCTATACTCTACACATTATTCTATAGTACTTATTCATGAACAAATTCGACATAATGATTGTGACAGTACCAAATGCCGTACTCTTCCCCACTGGAGTCCACCCAGAAGGATTTATCCCTCATGCAGAGAATGATCTCCGCAAGGTCATCCTCGAAAACTACACCTACACTCGCCGAGGTGATGCTGAGATGGATTTCACCATGAAGCAGCCTATCTCGTATGCAATAATCAAAAACACAGAAGGAAAAATATTTGCCTATCAACGTGGGGATAAGCGTACCGAAGCACACGAGACACGTCTCGCTGGTAAATGGGCGTGTGGTATCGGTGGTCATATCGAAAAAGAAGATGAAACAGGCGATATCCTCGCAGATTCCCTCATCCGTGAGCTCGAAGAAGAAATCACACTCCACGGAAAAATACTATCGGTCGACCCTATCGGGTATATCAATAGTGAAAAAGATGAGGTCAGCAAAGTCCATATTGGTGTTCTCTACGTCATCACCACAGATTCTCCTTCAGCTACGGGCAGCGAAGAAGTTGTTAATGAAGGATTTTACACACCGGATGAGCTCCATGAGATGATGAAAAACCCTGATACTATCTGGGAAGAATGGACAAAGATAGCGCTCAAAGCGGTTATCGGTTAAATTAAATTTTAAAATAGAAAAACAGATACGAGAGTCCGAGAGCAAATACTGTCTGAGCGTCATGAAAACAGCATTAAAATTGCTGAGGTGGAAAGCGAGTTTATTTGCTTTCGGTGGTTTTGGATACTTTTGCCATCAAAAGTATCAGAATGAATTTGTGTCTGACCTGGATCCCGACTTTCGTCGGGATGACGGAACGGTAGGAACTTGCATTCTGCTGTTTTCTTTTACTATTCCATATATGATTGATATCAAAAATCTCCATGCAAAAGTCGCGGATACTGAGATACTTCACGGTATCGATGTAGTCTTTGAGAAAGGAAAAAACACCTGTATTCTCGGTAAAAATGGCTCCGGGAAGTCTTCACTTGCAAGCATAATCATGGGAAATCCTGCCTATGAAGTGACCGAGTGAACTATTTCACTCGACGGCGAAAACCTCCTGACTATGGCACCAGAAGAACGTTCTCTCAAGGGGATTTTTCTCTCATTTCAAAATGTTATGGAAATAAAAGGAATCAAAGTGAGCGAATACCTCCGAACTATCTACAATCTCCACCTCCCCCGTATTGCGCCAGGCACAAATGCACTTTCCCCCATGCTCTTTTCTCGCTTTTTGAAGTCTATCCTCGCGAGCAGCGATATCCCTGAATCATTTATGGAACGTGATTTAAATGTCGGATTCTCTGGTGGAGAGAAGCGAAAGCTCGAAGTGCTCCAGCTCAAACTCCTCAAACCGACCTATATCATCCTCGATGAGATAGACTCTGGTCTCGATCTTGATGCCTTTAAGCTCGTAGCGAAAATGCTCTCAGAATGCAGTGGCCCAGATACCAGCATCATTATTATTACTCATTATTTTGAGATACTTGAGAGCTTTCATGTCGACCAGGTAGTCGTCATGGATACGGGCATCATCTCTCGTCGAGGAGGACCAAAACTCGCAGCAGAAATACGACAAAAAGGTTTCAAGGAGTAAAAAGAGTCTCAAAATGAGCTCAAAGTCCGACTCTGTCAAGCGTGTACACCCCCCAAATATTTTGCATCAGAAAAAAATACATGTTAGGATGTACCTATATGCCATCCAACAATTATTCTATTGACCGCAATGAGCGTGTCATTGCTCGCAAAAACAACGCAAAAAAAGAACTCCTCGGGAAGTACAAACTCCCAAAGACAACACGGTACGTCTCGTGTATTGATCTCCACGATAGCAAAACTCGTGATTTTGTGATTCAGGGCCTTGCTGATCTCGGTATAGCAGTCTTTATCACTGGTAAAACAACGAGCAAAAGCCCTCTCATCAAGAGCGTCCATGATTTCGACACAGAATTTCTCGAAGGATGTGATTTTCTCGTATCAGATAGTCATACAAGCCCTGCTCGCATCACCGCATGCATCCTCGCTGGCATCATCCCTGTTGTCCCAAAAAACACCCCATTTAAAGGGATGTTTTCACAATTTGACCCTATGAAGTTTACAGGAAATAGTTTCGTTTATGAAGGGGGACAGTATCAAATTTTTGCTTCTGTCATAGCGCTCCTCGAAAATATGAAGTTCCCTGCTGACCGTGAAATACTCCTCAAAAACGTCGTCGGAACACTCTAAAAAAAACTATCCCCAAAAGACCCGAAAGCTTTTTGCCTTCTCGGGTCTTTTTTATATCATGCACTGCATATGAAAAGTTCTCGATTAATAATTTTTGGCGTCCTCATTCTTGATGTCATCAGTATCGGTATTATGATCCCTGCATTTGATACAATGCGGACGTTTTACCGCATGACTCCTTGGACTGGCATTTTCCTGGGGCAACAGATTTTTCTCACGCCTGGAACGATGATTAGTCTCGGGATTGCTATTTATTCGCTTTGTGCTTTTTTTAGCGCCCCTATCCTCGGTCGCCTCTCTGATAAATACGGACGAAAAAAACCGCTTATTCTCTGTGTCATAGGGACATGTCTCTCCTACCTTCTTCTCCTCGTGACACAGAATTATTGGTGGTATATCGCTTCTCGTATTGTCAACGGTCTCACTGGTGGTAACATCAGTATCATTCAGGCTATCCTCGCAGACATATCCCCGACAGCTGAAGAGCGCAATAAAAACTTCGGACTTCTCTGAGCTATTTTTGGTATTGGCTTTATCATTGGCCCCCTTCTCGGAACGATCTTTATGAAACTGGCAAATATTCAGACGATTTTTATATTTGGGGCTCTTTTTTCAGCAATAGAGGTTATCGCGATTGCTCTCCAGTATCGAGAAACTCATACTCCCGATAAAACAGTAAAAATATCACTCAATCTCGCAGCTCCATTTATCCGATACTTCAGCATGAAGGAAATCTCACGATATCTCTGGTCATATCTCATCCTCAATACTGGTATTTTTCTCTTTCAGGCAGTGATGACGCTCGCGATTAGTCAGTACTTTGGCGTTCCTGGTGAGAATATAGGCTATTACCTGGCTATTCAAGGCGTCCTTATAGCCATCAATCAGGGATATCTCTTTTCTCATTTTTGGACAAAAAAATTCACACCCTACGCGAGCATCATCGGTCTCCATATTGTCGGCATGATTGTCTTTATTATGATGGGCTTTGTACAGAACTGGACAGTATTTGTCATCCTCTGGCTCGGTATTTCCCCGCTCTCATCATTGATCTGAGCATTTTATACGACAGAAATCATCGCTCATACCGATAAAAAAGAAGCTGGAGGAATCAATGGAATCCTCGGTTCTATAGGCTCCATTACTATGATTATTGGGCCAGTTATTGGCGGATTTCTCCTCTCGACCAGCATTCGTACATTTCTTGGTACGGCATTTTTTATAGGCATCAGTCTCGTCGTCATGCTCTCTCAAACCAAAAAAATATAATATGCGTCTCTGGAAGAAAAAGCTCAAACCAAAAAAAATAAAAATAGAAAACACTGGTTGGTCTATATCTACGAAAGTATTCCATCGGCAAGAAAACACACTTAAAAAAACAAGAACAAATAAAACCCCTTGGATACAAATCGTAAAAAATGTGTACTCTTGGTTTAAAAATTACATTCGAACTGTTTGATGGCTCTTTCTCGGTGGCCTCGCTGTTTTAGGATTTTTTGTGCTCTTTGCGACGCCCATTTTCACTCTAAAGGCTGAGAAAATTGAAGTAGTACTCAAGCCAGAACCTGTCTTTGATCGAGGAGCAATAGAGTGACTCCTTCGTGACTTTGCCGGTAAAAACATATTTTCGATTTCTACTCAGGATGTATTTGAATCGCTCTCTGAAAATGTTCGCCATATTGCATCGGTAGAAAAGAGTCTCCTGTTTCCTGATGGAATGAAAGTCGTCATATCATCATTTCCACCTTCGTATAGAGCCTTTATCGGCGAAGAACGTTTTCTTCTTACAGAAAACGGACAACTCATACCTGACATTCCAGAAGTAGAAGTACCTGCACTGCAGATTTTTCATCTTATTCAGGACCCAAATATTGGCAAAAAAACCCCTATTATGGATGAGGATATGTATGGTATTCGACTTATTCTCAATGCTTGGAAACAGAAAATGTCCTCTCTCCCCATCGATGAACTCCGATTCTATGAACAAGAAAAAGAACTCCATATAGTAACTAAAGGAACTCATTGTATTTTTTCACTAGAAAATTGACAAGGAGAGGTAGAGATATTTAGTCAGCTTATTAATAAAGGCAATGTCGTTCCTTCTCACCTCACCTACATAGACTTCCGCATACCGAAACGGATTTATACCTGTGCTCGAAGTGAAAGTGCATGCCCACAAAATCTCATCAACATCTATAACAACTAGAGATACCTACCTGTAAATATCTGCTGGAGAACTGTAAAAATATTTTCGAGAGCATTATCGCGAACAACAATTTTTGTCACATCCCATATCTTCGTTGGGAGAGGACTGGTCTCATAAGAAGTATTCTGAAAATACTCTCAGAAAACTCTCTGATGCAAAAAGTCATACTTTTGCTGTAAATATGGCTGTTTACTTGCTCGAGATTTGAAGGTTGCGTTATGAAAAACATACATAGCAAAAGTTTCTGCAAAATCCTCATATTGGTTTGTCGCTGCATAACCAGAGACAAATGCTGAAGAACTCATTCGAGACTTCATCACAGTTGGCTCAGACCAGGATATGGCATAAAATCATTGTGATGGATCTGATGATAGCCCACTGGAAGTCAAAAAATAGATATCCACCATATGTCCTAGCTCATGTACGAGAACCTTTCCCACCTCTGTGAGTGACTTCATTTTACCGGAGAGAGTTACCGTTTCATTGCTGACTTGACCACGAGGGCTCACACGATCTGTGTCTACCACAACTGGGAAATCCCAGAGAGTTCAACGAAAATAATTTCATGCGACCACGGTATTAATCACATTATTGTAACCCCCTGGTGCATACGCAGAATCTGGGCGGACTTCGAGACGTACTGGGCTCTGAAAAGTCTGCACAGTTGGTAGTGAGACTGGTGGAGCTTGCACCTGAATATTTTGTGATGCCTGCTCGATACGTACGACTATTTTTTGAGCTTTTTCTGGGGATACGGTTTGGAGTGCATTTTGTATATCTTCTCGATTATCTGCAAAATATGTACCAGTATCTGCTTGCTTTTCCTGTGGTATAAAAAAGGACGTATATTTCGGTTTTTCAGGTATTTTAATCGCTGTGTAAGATTGTGTCGTTGTGAGCTTCTCATGCTCTTCTTCGCTCGGATTATACAACCGTAGTGTACCTACAAGCGCCTGCCCAGAACCCAATATAACCATGACTCAGAAAAATACTGCGAAAAATGGAGCAAAGAATGATTTTTTATTGAAATATATCATAGACGAGATTAATAATAACCTGTATGATAATCGTCGCACCGATCATCACCAAAAAACCTATTACTACAGAAAATATCTTGGATTTAGCATTTTCTTTTGCCTCAGCGCTCACTGGCAATACTAATACAAATCCTATCCAAACTATCACCCCTATCGCCACGATAGCTGCGAGTGTCTGAGCACGTTTGACAATAGAGGCAGCAATATCTGTAAAATTTGACCCCTCTTTCACGACAGAGAGCTCAATATTTGCATCTGTTTTTATACCAACTGTTGGGTTACAATTTTTGAAATCAATTTTTGAATCAGCACCAGTAAAATTACAATTTGAGGCAAAAACACTCGTACAAAGACAAGTGATAATAAAAATGGTAGTAAAAAAGAGGCGTTTCATATTTTAGAGGCGAATATGTTTTATAAAATCTATAATAAAATAGGCAAAAGGTATAAGGGCCAATCACACGACAACATAGGTAAGAGACTTCAGTGCTGCTGTCATTTCCTCAGTATTCCCAGGAGCCCAGAGGAGTTTCGCGCCTATGTAGATAATATAGGCCACAGCTATGATTCCTATGAAAGCAAAAATCCAAAACTGTATCTCTTTTGCTATATCAACATAGTTTAAGCTCTTTTTTGTCGACCCAGCTGTAGGTATTATGGCTTGTATCTTATCAGTCAAACTCCCCTGGAGATCGCCTTCAGCAAAAATAACACTCGAAAAGCACATTCAAGTACAAAAGAGTATCATCGTATATATAAGGATTTTTTTCATAGTTTTAGAGGTTAATCGATGCAGGCAGGAGATTTGCTAGAGAAATGATAGCCCATGCTGTAAAAGCAAGTACTACCCCTATCAAGATAGCCATCATGTAGTTTTTTGCACTTTCTGTCTTTTCTTCATCTCCGCGGGACATCATATACATGATACCTACGATACAGATGCCGAGAACTGCCGCAATAGCAGTGATATCCTGGAGCATGCTCACGACAGTAGAGAAAAAATCACGTAAACCTTTTTCATTAGCACCTGGCGTGATACTTTGTCATGGAAGCCCATGATTACTATCTGGCAGAGAGTACTGCACCTTTGCAAAGGCAAAGGAGGCACACATCCAAAAAATCGATATTAAACGTCCAATATATTTCATAGAGTAACAATTATTACATAAGCAAGAAGGCCCGCTATCATACCAAAAATAGCATCTTTAAGGATAGATTTTCATTTTTCAGTCTGCTCAGAGCTTGCCCCACCGACTACCATATAAAAACCTCATAAAATAACCATAATAGTCGCACCGAGAGCAATAAGTGTGGTCATAGTCGGTATCATACCGACGACATAGTCTGAGATATTATCGATACCTTTATCAGAAGGTATCTGTCGATAAGAAGGAAACATCTGCGTGACATTGAGTGTATAATCATACCTTCCTATGCCTTGCGTAAAAGCTGATACGTAAGGCAACGATCAGAGAAATCCAATGAGAGTAAAAATGTATTTTTTCATAGGTAGAGACATACTGCCACACTTTCTCTTAGATTGCAAAAAAGATTGCAAAAAAAAGACTTTTTATTAGACTCTCGGGGTATTTTATTCCCCTTATGACAATTATCATCCTTATATCTGCTGTTTTTCTCATCGTACTCATACTTCTCCAGGTACGTGATGGCGGCCTCAACGTCACTCTCACTGGTACCCTCCAGGCACCAATAGAAAAGAGAGGTCCCGCAAAGACACTTCATATATCTACAATCATCTGTGCAGTCGTTTTTGTAGGCGCATGTACTGCGTCTTTCCTCCTCTAGTCTTCAATTAATACACTATGAGTGTTTATTCTGAAATAAAAAAATACCTCCTCGTTCTCGTGGGGTTTTTTTGCTTGGTTTTATCAGCACATATCGTCGTTCTCTATCTCTATAATGACGCCGAGACCTACCCTATAGCATGAGGTACTATAAATATCGGTGTCGTAGGGAAATTTCCTTCTCTCGACGTTCTCTCTGTTGATACAAAACTCGATAACAGCTCAAATGATACAGTTTTCCATTTCCTCTATCGTGGAATCATCAAATACTCAGTAAAAGAAAAGAAGATCACAGGAGACCTCGCTAACTGTAATCTCGATACTTTCCCGACAGTTCGATGTACTCTTAAACAAAATGCCCTCTGGAGCGATGGTGCAAGCGTAGGAACGGCTGATGTACTCAATACATATGCATTTTTCTCAGAAAACACCCGAAGCGAAACCATGAAGAATCGCCTCTCTCTCCTCAGTGTCGAAGAAGATAAATGAGATCTCGTTTTTCATTTTAAGACTAACGATGTTTCCTCTCTCGATCTCCTCTTCCTCCCCGTACTCAGAAAAAAAGACATAGCTCATTTTGAAACAAATAACGACATCACAGGATTTTCATTTAATGGCCCATACGCTCTGGATACAGTCGACCAGACGAGAAATATCATTCTCGTAAAACAAAACCAATATTTCAAAGGCAGCGCAGATAACATCCATTATTTTGATCAAATACGCTTCGGATTTTGAGACGATGAAAATGCTGTGGATGATGTCATCGATAGTGATATAAAACTCTCCGATACGGTACTTTCTACTGGGAAAATATCAAAATACATACGTCCCGTCTTGTATGGTACTTTTATTAATAGCACTTCGGTTCCGAATACCCTCAGAGCAGCAATCTTTAATGACATACTTAACACGCTCCAGTTAGAAAAAAACGATACACTCCTACCTGAAGAGAATATTTTTCTCTGAGAAATTCCCAGTAGCCCTCGAAAGTCTGTCGAAAGTCTCTTTTTTAATGCTGTATTTAATCTCGGTTATAATTTTTGAGGTGCTGCTCCCCAAAAAGTCTCAGAACCAGCACAGACACAACACACTCTCACGGATTTCCAGAAACCACTCAAATACTTCACGAGTCCCGCTTCTGTAACACCCTCTTTCTCTTCTTCAGAAACTGTGGAGATCAGAGGAAAAGTTCCAAAGGGCGTTCGTAGAGTCGTCATCAACGACTACTCTCTTCAAAATTTCGCATTGGGGAAAAAACAGTTTACTTATAACGCAAAAAAATCATTTAAAAATCTCGTTGATGGTAAAAATACCTACAAGCTCGTATTTTACGGTGTTGGTAGTAAAATAATTGATCAGGAGACATTGACTCTCTACTACAGTGCAGATACGACAGAGCTCCAGAAGATGCAAGACGAATGGCTCAAAAGCGTCGCGCCAGCTCCAGTAGAAAAGTCAGTAGTAGTAGAAGTTCCTGTTCAAAACCTCGATCCAAAAAAACTCTACAAGAATGGAAAACCGCTCCACTTTACTATTATCGTGCAGGCTGATATCCCCCTCCTCGATAGTGTCGCTCAAAAAATATCTACCAAGCTCCAGGAGCTCTGAAGTGATACGCAGGTTATGCCTATGTCAGTTTCTGATATCAAGAAAAACTTACAAAATCCCGATTTCAATTATGACATAGTGCTTTCTGGCATTAATCTGGGACTCTTTCATTACAATATTCTTCCATTCTTCCATTCTGGACAAGTAAAAGAAGGTTTTAATATTTCTCGCATCAGAAACACTTCTCTCGATACCGTCATGGAGAGAATATCAGAGCAGCTCTACACAAACTCTCCAGACAAGCTCAGAGCTCTCGAAACAAGCGCCCAAAAAATTCTCGAACAAGAACATGTCATCTTTCCTCTCGCATCACCATATGAGTATGTAGCATCAAAAGAAACCGTTCTGGGATTTGTTCTCCCCGAATTTTTACCCGGCCGTGAAACACTCGTCGATATAATCTCAAATAGTTATTTCAAAAAAGGATATAAACGTTCTTCAGAGATAAAAACGTTTACATGATTTACTCTGTGGTTAAAAAATGAACTCTTCTCCAATCTATAAGCACCTTATTCACGCGTGGCAAGTCACACTTAATGGACAAAAAATTCGACGATTTAACTTTTTTTGATCCATTCTTGACACGATTATCCTCTCCGGTACTCTCATCTACCAAATAGGATACGTATGGCTCGATGTCATGGGGAAAAAATCAGACTTCTTTGAGTGGCTCCTTTTGTCTATTCGTAGCCTTCTCTGACATCATGGAACGACATTTATATCAGGCGTTCTTTTTATCGGTCTTTTCTATTTTTTGGTCAATTTTCTCATCAAAAATATCTTTAATGCCGGCCTCATATACTTGATACGTGCTTTTAATAATAAAAACCAGAGAGAGTATCGCGTGATGTCGGCTCTCAACTTTTGATGGAGAAAATCCATCAAACTCGCCGAATATCACTCTCTCTTATTTTGGTCTAAGCCTGTCTATATATTTTATATTTTTTTCTGGGGATATAGACTTCTGAGCGGTAATTGGGGAATCATATTTACCATGGCTGGTATTTTTGTCGTCGCACTCGTTATCACTCGTTTTCTTTTTGAATATGCTCGGTACTATATCATGCTCAATAATGTCGGTGTTTTCGAGGCTCTAGGCCTCTCTCTCAGTATGACTCTGGAAAACGTCAATGTTACTCTACGAATTTTTATATCGCTCTTGGTAGTCTATCTTCGTGAGATAATTTTGTTATTTAGTATTTTTCTTCTGCCCTTTATCATGAGCTGGCTCGTGGCACTCGGTCTGGGTCCAGTATTTTTGCAATGAGTTTTTATATTTATAGGACTAGTATATTTTGCTTTTTTGATTATAGTCTCAGCCATGAACGCGGTAATCGAGCTCTTTGTAGAGTCTCTCTGGTACTCCGTTTTCCGTGAAAATGCAGAACATGCAAGTCATGATGCTGGTCACGGTCACAGCGGAGACCATGGACACGATTCACATCATGGCCACAGTACCGATAATCATCACCATTAATTTTTCCTATGGATAATATTCAAATACTTACTGAACTCGCCCAAGGATTCTTTGAATCTCTCGGTATAGACTTTTCAGGTCTCGAGGTACAAGTACAAGATACTGAGAAACAAATCTATATCATAAAAATCTCAACGACAGACTCTCCCCTCCTCATCGGCCCTCATGGTAGGACGCTCGAGGAAACACAAAGCCTCATCACACAAATGGCAGAGAACAAGCTCCAAACACACTGCCTCATCCATTTGGAAATCAATGACTATCTCGCTGAAAAACAAAAAAGACTCTTTGCCATCATCGACCGTAAAGTAGAATTGGCTCACAAAAATGGTATCGACCAGGTCGTCTACGATCTCTCTGGATACGAACGAAAGCAGGTCCATGCATACATCAGTGAAAAGTACACCGATATTGCTACCAGGAGCATAGATGGAGAAAGAGGCCGTGAACTCCACATAACACTCAAGGAAGGTGTAGCTCCGACAGGAAATACAGCTCCAGTAAAACCAGAAAGAGAAGTAAAAATCGATAGCAGTCTCGATCTCGACGGCACTAACATATAATATTATTTATGAAAAAAATCATTCTCGCACTTATTATCATTGTATCCCTCTGGGCATCTATCCCTTGGACTAGTATTGGATACGAAAAAATGGATACATATCTCGACGATTACAAGCTAGGCCTCGATCTTCATGGTGGCGTTGAGCTCGATTATCTGGTAGATTTTAGCAACACTCCTGATTTGACTCCTGTCAGAAAAACACAAATACTCGAAGATATGAAAACCATCCTCGATAGCCGTGTCCGTCGTATCGGCACAACTGAACCAACACTCAATACTGCCTACTATGGGAATGAAACTCATATAGTAGTCCAGATACCGACTCCGAGCGAAAACGATCATCTCTCAGCAAGTGAACGACAGAAAAAAGATGAACAATTTATCGTCGAAGCAAAGCAGGTTATAGGTCAGGTCGTAAAGATAGAGTTCAAAGAACCACGACCAGAAAATGAATTTCAAGAAATACTCAAAAAACGAGGAAGCGTGATGACAAATATAGAACGAGAGTTTAACAAAAAAGACCCTTTTGATTCTTTTGCTGGAAAAATGGCAGACACATATGAAAACGTATTTTCTCTCAAAAAATGAGAAATTAATGCATTGAGTGGAGGAATTGTGACTCTCAAGAGTCTCAAAACCACACTCGGAAAAGACATTACTGTTGGAAATGTAAACACTTTTTCAGGAAAAATAGATGATATCACATTATGAACGAGAAAAGGTGATGGTTTTATCCGTATACAATCTCTCGATAATAGCCCTATCACGCAGGATACCCCCCTCGATGCAAAAATGCTCTTCGTCGACAAGGAACCTCTTCGTTACAAAGCAGCTCTCGGTAAAAATGGTGAAGTTCTCGATGAAAAACACCTCATCAATACGATACCAAGTCCAGACCCTACAACGGGTCAGTATGTCGTTAATCTCGTTTTTGACTCAGAGGGTAAAAAAATGTTTGGAGATATTACAGAGAAAAACGCTGGTGGCGTCATAGCTATCTTTCTCGGAAATAGACTCCTCACAGCTCCTCGTGTTTCCGCTCGTATAGACGGCAATGCCATTATCACTTCTGGAGGCGAACCAGATAGCAAAAAATGGGCAACCAGCCTGAGTAAAGAAATCAATGAAGGAATTGTCCCAGTTGGTATCTACGAACATAGTGAACACACCATAGGACCAAACCTCGGGCAGACATCTCTTAGACAGCTTATCATCAGTGGACTTATTGGTCTCATCGTCATCAGCGCATTCTTGCTTTGGAGATACGGTGTTTCTGGGATTGTCGCTAGCGCATCTCTCATTATCTACACGATTTTACTTCTTGGACTTGTCCGAATCACTGGCATTACCCTGACTCTCTCTGGTGTAGCAGGAATCGTTCTCTCTCTCGGTCTCGCTATCGACTCAAACATCCTCCTTCTCGAACGCGTTCGTGACTTTTTGGGTCATGGAAAGGATATGGCCACATCTCTCAAACTCGGCTTCCGTGAAGCATGGGCTGCAGTGTGGGATAGCCATATCACGAGTTTGCTTGTCGGCCTTATCCTCTGGTGGATGGGCGTAAGTCTTGTGAAAGGTTTCTGACAGATGACAGTCCTTGGCATCATCGTGAGTCTCTTTGTCGTCAGATATATCTGTAACCCCCTCACCATCTGGCTCAGAAATAAAATTGGTTAAAAAAACCATCTCTCACATTTAAAAAACTCCACAAATTGTGGAGTTTTTTGTTAATTTTTTATAAAACATTCATACATTTCAAATCTTACTGGGTGTGTTTCTTGTGACGAAGTTCATGCTATTATTTCATGCTTAAATCCATTTTTTTTGAGTATACCATGAAGTAATCCTGTTTTTCAAAGTGTAGAAGAAAAACCAATGTAGAGCCTACCATCTTTTTGAAGATACCGAGATGCTCATTCAATAAAACCACGGATAGAACGATATCCTGGATCAAAAACAGCTTGTTGCAAAAGTGTTATTTGCTGATTTTTTGGAACTAATCAAAATGGTACATTCCAATATATAGTATCAAATATAGCACCGGATCGAATCGGTACAAAATCATCTCAAATTAGAGAAATAACCCTGTCTGATACGCCATGTTTTTCGGCATTTATTCGAGTATTGTATTGGGCCTTTTGATTAATATCAACTGTTGTTACATGTGCTCCCTCCAGAGCTTTTTCGACAGCCGTTACTCAAACACCAGGTCATATCTCTAGCATATCTCTCCCTTTTTGATTTGGAAGATTTTTTGTAAAAAAAACAGTATCAAAAAAATATTTAGGGGAAAAAACTCACGGTCTGACAATATATTTTCTTCATCAAAATTCGAAGCCGAGATCTATTTCATATGGCACAGTATCTTGTTGGCTAGCATTCAAAACCGCCTGAGTACCATCCAGGTAGTCTTGGTAAGAAATAATTGTTGACATAAAATTATAATAAAATAATAAAAATTATATAAGTCAATATAACAATATTGCTGACAATATCAATATAAGTAAAAATATTAAACATAATAAATTGCATTTATAAGCCAATAACTGTATAGTATATTTTGTCATTATTTTATGACAACAAGATATGCGCCATCATTAATTTTCACACAATGTCATATTTTTCTGATTTCTGACTCACTTCGAAAGAAGAGAAAATCTACCTAACGTGTCTGACTCTCGGTGCTATCCCTGCATCCATCATTGCCGAAAAAGTAGGACTAAAGCGTCCAACTACATACCTCCTCCTTGAATCTCTCGTGAAACAAGGCTATATATCTCAATCAAGCCGTAACGGTGTAATACAGTTTAGCGCAATTGACCCTGACGATCTTGCGGAGATATATCTACAGAAACACCGTCAATTTTCGAATAAAATACAGTTTTTCCGTGAAAGTATCCCCGAGCTCCGAGCTCTCGAATCAAAACGTATTGATCTGCCAAAAATACGACTCTTTACTGGAAAAGAAGCAGTGAGGAAAGTATATGACTCTCTCTTTGACGCCCCGGAATGGTGTTCTTTTTTTGATATTTCTGTTTTTGAAAAAACTCATTCCCATGATGATCTTGAAAAAATTGTGTGGGATATAGGAAAGGAAATAGTCGCGAAAAAGAAAAAGGCGCGAGACATCTTTGTTGACTGCCCCCTGGCTCGGAAATATCGTGACACAATACGTTCAGAAAACTATGAAGTACGACTTATATCAAAAAGTACTCAGGCGGATAGTATATTTTTTGATGATAAATTTTTTCTAATCTCATATGCAGATAACATGCAACTTCTCGAAGTACAAAATGCAATTCTCACGAACCTCCAAAAGACAATGTTTGAGGGGCTCTGGCAATCACTACAAAAATGAAAACTTTAGAGTACTACTTCGTTACAGCAATAGTCTGAACTATTTTTTGAACAACTGGATTTGATATGTTTTCAGCCTCAATACGGACAGAAGATTGACCATTGAGAAGGAGGAGGACGTATTTTCCAGCTGGATCTTCATAGCGATTATTCGCTGCATTTTGAAGTTCTGGAAGGACTTTTTTACCATAAAACAGTATACGAATAGCCGAATCGGCAAAAGTTTCTGGAACATCTTTTGCAATACCGACAGTATGAAGTGCTGTCCCCTGTCCACCAAATCCTGAATAATAAACATTTGCTGGGACATCAAAACCGTATCAAAAATGACTATTCTCATAATGATTCACTTTGTCATTTTTTGGTAATGGAAGATCAACTTTTGCACCATTATCAATTCATGCAGTCACAATCGGTGATGATGCTATTGGAGGCGCCACATCAACAGGAACAACTGTTTCTGGAGCGACTGGCACACTCGATACTACTGGAGGCACCACGGCAGGCGGAACTGACGTACCGGTCGGTGTGATAGCTCACCACTTCATACCAACCCAAAAACCACCAATAACCATGAGGACAAATGCAATCCCTTGGAATATTTGTTTCATATTATTTTTTCTTAGAAGGTAGATGGTCAGTTACTCGACGAACTATGTCAGTAGGAATTTTATCAATGATAGAAAAGGCATCTTGGAATTTTTCAATAGTCTGAGCAAAACGATCAGCTACTCGTGACATGTGTGCAAAACGGTGAAGTATGATGATGAGGTAGAAACCTACACCAGCGATAACAACGGTTGATACGATGATAAGTACATCGAGAGAATTGAGAGGAGTCATGGTTGAAGTATACCCCTTTTTGTATGAAATCAAAATTATGAAATCTTTCTTTCTGGAAAGTAGAATATTTTTTATATGATAATGGAATATAAATGTTATTTTATGACTGCAAAGGGTGAAATGTGGGAATATGTGATGCAGAAAGTGCCTGCTCTTCAAAAGCTCATAAACGAATTTGGAGATGCAACGCTGTGGGACTATGCAAATGTTCACTATACTCAGAATCGCGCTATCTCTCCCGACCGAAAAAATGAATTTCTTCAATATGTATGAGACTATACTCTCCGGGCACATGGCGCCGAAGTACGAGATCTTACACTAGGAAGTCTCCAATCAAATTATTGTGTTTCCACGGCTGATCATCATGGGCCCATTGGGCATCCTTTTTTCTTTCAATCAGCCATTCTTCGAGGCCTTACGAGACCAAAAGAAGCCATAGTAAATCTCTGTACGAGTCATGTCAGTCTCGGAAATTCCTCTTATCCTCGAGGTTTTGTCTTACATGATAAAAAAAATGATTCCTACTTCTGACTCCCCTTTTTTTCAGCAAAACAAAGGATGTCTCCAGTTTTTAATCATCCCGGATTTCGTGAAGAACATGTCGAAAAATGCATCCAAATGATAGCAAATGCTACCAAAAAATGACTTTTAGATAAAGAATCATCCGAAAAGCTTTTTATATGGTTCAAAAAAAATACCCTCTGAACCAAAATAATCGCTCAGAAGAACTATTCAGAGCAAATAACACTCTTAAATGGCGCTCTTTGGAACGATATATTTTGAGATACCGTGCCTCCTCTAGTCACGCTTGACTGAGAAAAAATTGTATGCAGCATACTCCTAGAACATTTAAAAAAAGACTCATCCATTCTCAAAAATATTGTAACAAAACTTTCATGGCAATCCGATGTAGAAAAATATTTTGATACAATCAGCTGTTGTTTTAACCTGAAAGAACGAACGTGAACCTATCTTTTTTGGCACATAAATACTCTCGGCGAAAGAACTGCTCTCTGGAGAGATCAGGACATGCTTGTTTCAGCCGATGGAAATATATCAGTTCCCTTGCAACCAGATGCTCTAGATCACGCTCTCTCCATTGGCAGTCTCATACCCTCTGGACTCCTCACCTATACAACACTTTCTTGCTATTACGGAGTTACTTGTTTTTGATGATTTGCACAATGAGGCTACCTGCCGCAGATATTCAAAGCCTATATGCAACTCGCTTGAGAATGAAGAGAAGCCTCCTTTATGCATGCAAGTATACTCTGCGAGGATATCGTACTTTTGAGAGATGAAAAAGGAAATATAATGACAGCACTCGACATGCTCTTGCAAAAAGATAAATGGAGCCCTGAAAAACTGCTCTGAGAAGCAAAAAACACTACCTTGAAAGATTCAATATTTATGATGCTTCCTGAGATTGCACGATGCCTTTAATTTTATGCATGCCATATACTACATTTCGTCAAGTATATTTATAGTCAAAAGTATTGTATTTATAGGGTAAATCCAGTAGTCTAGGGATAGAAAAAAATTCACAAATTATGCGACGAATTGTATCGATTTTATCTCTTTTTTGTTTTTCACTCCTACAACTATCCCCTTTTGTTGCCCTCGCCGCTCCAAATGTAGATGTAAAGGATTTCGAAGCAACTGCTCCAACAGAAGTCAAAGTAAATGAAGCCTTTGATATAGGAGTCAAAGCTCTCGATGCAACTGGTAAAAAACTCTCAACCTATGAAGGTACGGTCTATTTTGACGTCAGAAAGGGAACGGCAAGTGATGTCACGCTCCCTTCTTTTTGAGATGAATGATACCCTTTTCAGCTTTCTGACCAGGGTGAACACACTTTCGCAAAAGGCTTTACGATAAAAAAAGCTGGCTCATACGAAATCGATGTCTACGAGATAGATACGCCTGGTGACGGGGTCTCAAAAACAATAAAAATTACCGCAGTAGATAAAGACGCTCCTCCTCCGACAAAAGCTGAGGTATTAATTAATGAGCCTGTCAATAAAATCACCGTTTCTACGAAGACTATTCCTGTTAGCGGTACATCAAAAGCAACCAGCAGTATCAATATCCTCCTCAATGGTAAAAAAGTCACAAGCACTCAAACAGATAAGGATGGTAAATTTTCTGCTACTCTCACAGATCTCATCGCAGGAGATAATACCATTACTGCAGAAGTTCTCGATGGCAATGCTGCTGTCATAGGCACATCTGCCACGACGACTATCAAATTCAGTACTGAAACTCCAAAACTTACCTCCCTCACCATCAAAGAAGGAAATGAATTTTTCGCTGGCACCAGTATTACTTTTGTAGGTATCGGAGATACGAACCTCAAAACCGTACAAGTAAAAGTCGGAGACCAAATGGCACTCCTCCAAGAAGATAAAAATAAACTCGGTACATATACTGGCGTTCTCAAGACTTCTGATTTTGATGGAGAGTTTAGTGCCAACGTCTCTGTAGAATCACAACTCGGAGTAAAGGCAGATATCAAGGACATGGCAAAATTCACAACTGTGACGGCTAAATTTGAAAATGTAAAAGTAGAAGCAACAGCCGACAAGAAGGGTCGTTTTACCTTTGACCTCACTCCCGACCTCGATAGACTGCGATATTTCAAGATAAAATATGGTACAGAGAGTGGGAAATATACAAAAGAAGTCCTTACCTACGAAAAGACTCAAATAAAGAAGGAAGAGGGTAAATATACATGGTACATCCCCAATCTCGAGCCTGGGGTCTATTATGCAACTATTATTGCTCTCGATAAGGACAAAAAGGAAACACCTGTGAACTCGGGAGAACAAACGCTCACGGTCAATATCGATGCTGCTCCTACCTGTACTATCGAAAAAATCAGTGGACTTAAACTCGAAACAGTCACTTCTACGTATTCTGTCATGACATGGGATACCCAACCTGATGCCTCAAGCTATCAGATTTATAAAAAAGATGCCTCTGGACAGTTCGCTATGATAGACGAGATTACGACAAACAAATACCGCATCAACATCGATGCAAGTGCCGGACAAAAAATATTTGAAGACTTTAAGATTCGTGGCCTGTGTAAAAATGGTGCTTTTGTGGGAGAATGAGAATTCTCAGAGAGTGTCAAGGTTCAAACTGGTCCAGAACTCATCATATTCTTTGCTCTCTTTATCGCCTCAGGCGTAGCCTTTATTCTCGTCAGAAGAGGATATATAAGTTAAGCCTTAAGCTAGACTCATCATATTCATGAGGGCATCCCTGCATTCTGGAAGCTCAAAACATCCCGACGAACCATTCAAATGTCCGCCGCCTTTAATAACAATTAAATCTCATTGGAGTATTTTTGCTAAAAATTGTGCACTCTCTAGCTTTACGAGAGGATCATTGTCTCCATGTATGAGGGAAAATCTCTTACAGGAAGAAATTATTTTTTCAAAATTAAACGCTCCATCTAGAAAACTATCCAATTTACTATTATTGTTTTTTGTTGAAGGAGAAGAAACGAGTATGGCTCATGCTACGTTCTTCATCATGGTAGCCTCAAGATAGTGTAAAATCGCAGGTCCTCAAAGAGAATGACCAACGAGGTATATCTCATCACCCTTATTTCGCTGTACGTGTCTCTGAATCTCTGCTACCCACTCTGAACAAAGAGGATTTTCTGGATCTGGCATAGACAATGCGCAAGCATAAATGTCTTTTTTTTCGAGCTCAGCCATAATCCAAGGCCTCCATCCACCATTTGGACTCCCCTCAAAACCGTGAATAATAAAAACTTTTTTCATTGTATTATGGTGCCCAGGAGAGGACTCGAACCGGAGAAGTGAGTGAATCTCACTTCGAGTGGCAACGGTGAGAGCCTCTTTTTTGGTTTTTATAAAAACTTTAACTATATGGTGCCCAGGAGAGGACTCGAACCTCCACACCTTGCGGAACAGGCTTCTGAAACCTGCGTGTCTACCATTTCACCACCTGGGCAAGGCTTTTCTGAACTTTTTATGGTGTCCGCGGATGGGATCGAACCATCGACCTTTAGCTTAGAAGGCTACTGCTCTTCCACTGAGCTACGCGGACACAAACTGAGGCAAAAGTGATTATAAGAGTATTTGTATGCAAGCAAGAAAAAACGCCCCTTTCGGAGCGTTTTTTCTTTGAAAATTTTCTTACAAACCAAAGTCCTGGAGAAATGCTACGACGCCTTTCTTTGCCATAGTTCGGATAGCAGAAGCAGAGAGTCTCATACGATAGATCATACCATCACGAGGATCACGAATCTTCTTATAGTGAAGATTTACCATGAAATTACGCTTTGTACGACGTACAGAGTGAGAGACTTTGTTACCACTTCCAGTGGTTTTTCATGTATAGACACAGATACGTGGCATAAACTAATAATTAAACGGAATTAAGCAGCAATAATAGCGATATCTACACCAACTCCTGAAGGGAGATTGAGCTTCTGAAGAGTTTCGAGAGTCTCTGGAGTAGGCTCATTGATGAGGAGGAGGCGTCGGTGACGACGGATCTCGAACTGTTCACGAGCGTTCTTGTTGACAAACGTAGATCGGTTGAGTGTGAATTTTTCAATCTTTGTTGGGAGAGGAATAGGTCCGACAGTTTGTGAACCAGTATCCTTCGCAGCACTGACGATTTTTCTCACAGCTTCATCGACGACACGATGTTCGAAAGCTTTAACAGAGATTTTGAGTGTCTCTTTTTTAGAGCCAGAAGTCTTCAATTCTTTTGTTGACACCTTCTCAGACTTTACAGCCTTTTCAGGAGCAACTTTAGAAGTTTTTTTTGTTGGTGCTTTCTTAGGAGCAGGAGCTTTAGCAGACATAATTAGTCGAGGATTTTTGTAATAATACCAGAACCAACAGTCTTACCACCCTCTCGGATAGCAAAACGGAGTTGATTTTCAGCAGCGATTCCACAACCGAGTTCAACGACAAATTTGATATTGTCACCAGGCATAACCATTTCTACACCAGCTGGGAGCTCGATAGCACCAGTAACGTCTGTTGTTCGGAAATAGAATTGAGGTTTGTAACCCTTGAAGAAAGGAGTGTGTCGTCCACCTTCCTCTTTCTTGAGGACGTAAACTTCAGCTTCAAATTTCTTGTGTGGTTTGATAGATCCTGGCTTAGCCATAACTTGTCCACGTTCAATCTGTTCACGTTCGATACCTCGGAGGAGGATACCTGCGTTATCACCAGCTTGACCTTGACCGAGTTGTTTTTTGAACATTTCGACACCAGTAACGACAGATTTCTGCGTGTCACGGATACCAACGATTTCGACTTCGTCATTGATTTTGACGATACCTTGTTCGATACGACCTGTAGCAACAGTACCACGACCTTTGATAGAGAAGACATCTTCAATAGACATGAGGAATGGTTTGTCGAGTTCACGAACTGGCTCAGGGATATAGCTATCGAGAGCGTCGAGGAGATCTCGAACACCTTTTGAAGCAGCTGGGTCAGTAGGATTTTGGAGAGCTGTGAAAGCAGAACCACGAACGACTGGAGCGTTGTCACCATCGAAACCATACTTAGAGAGAAGTTCACGAACTTCCATCTCTACGAGGTCAACGAGTTCTGGATCAGCGATATCACATTTATTGAGGAATACTACAATACGAGATACACCAACCTGAGAAGCGAGGAGAACGTGCTCACGAGTCTGAGGCATGACACCATCAACAGCAGAAACTACGAGAATAGCACCATCCATTTGAGCAGCACCTGTAATCATGTTCTTGACGTAGTCAGCATGTCCTGGACAGTCAACGTGCGCATAGTGTCGGAGTGGAGACTCGTATTCTACGTGAGAAGTTGAGATTGTAATAATCTTGTCAGAACCAGCACGAGCTGTACCGCCTTTAGCGATGTCAGCATATGAAACTGCAGCATTACCAACACCAACACCTACTGCAGTGAGAGCAGCAGTGAGAGTTGTCTTACCGTGGTCGATGTGACCAATTGTACCAACGTTAACGTGTGGCTTTGTTCTTTGAAAATCAGCCATAAGAGAAAAGTAAAGGAATTAAAAAGTAGGGGTATTATAGGGAAAAGAAGTATATTTCAAATAATTTTTTGATTATTTCTTCTTTTTTGCTTTTCGGACTTTCTTTTCGATACGGACAAGTGCCGCACGAAGTTTCCGATGTCGAGATCCAGAGAGGCGTACCATATTAATTTTTGATTAAATTAGAAAGACCCATTTTCTTGAGTCGAGCGACAGCTTTTTCCATAGCGTCAACAATCCAGAGAGTCTTTCCCTCGTGTTTTTCACGGCGAAGAAGTTTTTCATACGTCTTCTGGGCATTGTGAATTTTATCACCAGTGATCGATCGTCGTTTACTGACGATATATATCTTATTTCGCGGTCTCTTTCCACAGCCTACCATATACAAAACAATGAGGAATTAAGAATGAATAATGAGGAAATGAAGGTTTCTGAGAAAAAGAATTTTCATTCAATTTTTCATGTTTCATCTTTCATGTTTCATTTAAAAAAATGGTGGAGTCTAAGGGAGTCGAACCCTTGACCTCCTCGGTGCAAGCGAGGCGCTCTAGCCAACTGAGCTAAGACCCCAAACAAACTTTATGGAATACTAGGGGCTCGCCAAATCAAATCTGGGAGAAGCGGGAGGAAAATGGGTCATAGACACAAAATCTCGCGCTACCACACAAAAACAAATCTGGCGGGAGCGACGGGACTCGAACCCGCGACCTCCTCCGTGACAGGGAGGCGCTCTAACCAGCTGAGCTACGCCCCCTCGTATACCTAAAGTGTCGGGAGTATAAATAAAATATTTAGATATGCAAACTTTTTTATTTTTGCCTAAAAATGCTTCTCTTCTTTGGCCTTAGTTTTCTTATTCTGCCTGAGAAATAATACGAGCAATCTGAGTGTCCAGACTACGTACCTCTATGTCTATCTGTCGGATGCCGAGATCAGATTGTGATATGCGCTCACTGAGAGCATTACGTTGTTTTGATACGCTATCCTGGAGCAATTGTGTTTGATTCTTTTTTGCCACTATATCCTGTTTTTTTTGGAGAAGTGATGCGAGAGATATCTGATATTCTTCGCTCGTCAGGTCTTTATTTTTTCTTGATTCATTGAGAACTATCTCAGCATTCACTTTTTGAAATTCTTCTTCTGTATTATGGAGTAATTCTGTATTATAGGTGAGATTCTCCTCTACACTTTCTATATTTTTCTGAGTTTCTGAAAGAGTCTTCATGAGATTTTTTTTCTCTTGAAGAAGTGCATTTCGTTGTGCCTGTATACCATCTATCTGCACGATAACCTCAGGAGGAAGTGATAACACAGACGACTGGAGTGATGGGAAAAACTTATTCCAAATAAGTATCCCAAAAATAAAGGTCACCACTGATAAAAGTATGACAATTCAGATGTTTTTCGTGATAATAATACTTTTCATATACATATATTACCATATATATTTTAAAAATGCAAATAGTTTGATTTTTAAAAAAAGACATACAATAAAAAATATGAGCCCAAGAAAATTCCTCGAAAAAATAAAAAAATGTATCGCCAGCTACATATGGCTCGATCAATGTGCGTGAGGCATATGCATACGCGAACGAAGGGGAACGGAAGAACTACTCTGTATCATGCATAAAAAGGGATGACTTATGCTCCCTAAAGGAAGAATAAAACCAGGTGAAACTCCCAAAAAAGCAGCAAAAAGAGAATTCGAAGAAGAAACAGGACTTTATGGATATCAGCTCTGAGAAGAAATCGGAACACTTCGTGATAGATACAGGAGAAAAAAGATAGTCTTTTTCTGGTTCAAAAACCCATCAAATAAACACTCTGAGATACATGACGAGGCAATAGTGTGGACCGATCTAAAAGATGCTCTGCATCATATGAAGCACAAAAGTGAACGAAAATTTATCGAAAAATATATTCTAGAAAAATAGGCTACTGTTTTTCTTTTTTCATCATTTTTTCTATTGTCCCTGCTATCTGGGCTATATAAACAACAACTGTGATAATAATAGCAAAAAGAATAATCTTGCCCCAGGTATCCATAAATATAGCTCCAAGACCAAAGAAAAAAGAAAGTATCATAATCATCTTCCTCTGGAGTGCGGCATCAATCCCCTCCCCTGTCATACGATGATGGAGATGCGTGAGGTCGCCTTTCATGGGATTTTTACCACTCCGGATACGTCCGATGATAACATAAAAGGCATCGATAAAGTAGATACCAAGAACGATCGAAGCTGTGGCGATTTTACCTCCTGAGACGATAGAAAGTGTCGCTATCATAAAACCCAGAAACATCGTCCCCGCATCGCCGACAATACAAGCACGAAGTACATCAAAACGCCAAAAAACAAAGAGAGTCGGTATGAATATAGTCAGAAATGAGAGAACAAAGAGCGAGTTGTTCTGGGAGGCGAGAGATATATCCGTGAGGTAGAGTTTTATCGATAAGCCTCCAAGAATAATACATGTCACAAGGCTCACACTCGATGTCATCGCACGACCATTATCGCTCCAGTTAATAGCATTCATGACGAGTACATACCAAATAATGGTGGCCATAAGCGGTACAAGATAAATCGTATTTGTACCTATGTGCCATTGGAAAAGCTCGAATTCATCGAGAGATATAATACCTCCAAATATATTGCTCACATAGCCTATTTTAATCGCTGTGAGACCAAAAAAAGCACCGAGACCTATCTGAAATAAGAGGCGGAAAAGCGGCGGAAGCGTCCTCTTTTGATCATCCCAAGCCATCACACACGTCGTGAGGAGCCCTGCAATGAGTACATATATACTTTTTTTTACATCTCCATCTGCAACGGCAAAAAGAATCCACGGAGACCAGAGAATCATATTGAGTATCATGACCACACCACCTGGATATGGAAGAGGCTTTCGGTCTTGTTCATGTGGGTAGAGATGTGGCTTATCTACTATTTTATAGCGAACAAAAAAAGAAAAAACTCCTTTTGTAATAAAAAAGGTGGTCATGCCGGATCCGAGAAAAACAATGAACCAGAGGAGAAAGCTTTGCATAGGTGCATTGTAGGAAATTTTCTGTGAGAGCAAATAGCTTAGAATATCTAATCGTAAGATGGTTAAATTAAGACAGATAGCCTTAATCATCCTTATTTTTCTGGAACCGAATACGCCGATCAATAACTTCTGCAAAGCAGAATGATAAGACTAGTTCTTCCTATTCCTTCACATATACACGCCCACTGCCACGAGTATTACTGCGAGGAAAATATAACCAAAATACTGTAATACCGTTTCATAGCTTTCTACTGCAAAGATTCAAATAAGGAGAATTGAGACAGCCCAAATAGAAGAACCAAATATATTGGCGAACCAGAATTTACGGCCAGACATGCCATGTGCACCAGCTATATAGGGAATAAATGAGCGAAGGAGATTGTGAAATTTCCCGCCGACGATAAACCAGAAACCATTCTTATGAATCTGCTTTTCGAGCCATTGTAGTTCTGTAGGGCCTGCGCCAAACCATGTTCCATATTTTTTGAGAGTTTTTTCACCATCATAGAGTCCCATGAAATATCAGAGAGCATTGCCAGAACATGCGCCAATCATCGCTAATGCAGATGCAAGAGGGAAAATATCCCAGTTTTTCGCTACAAAAAATCACCCTACGAGAATCATGATATTCATACCCGGAAGCACAGCTCAAACAAAAGGAAATGACTCTGCCATCGCTGTCACGAGCAATATAAGGTAATTCCATTGTCCCCAGGACTTAATCTGAACCCCCATCCAATCAATAACATATTTCATCAGATCTGGACGAAATAAAGATATAAATCCTCCGACAATCATGAGGATGATGAGGAGGATATGGAGTCACTGAAGTATTTTTTGGAAAAGTGATTTAATATTCATGCTGGGAGTATAGTCACTTTCAAAAAAATATCACACCTCTTTTTGGATAATTTTTATTGTAACTGGAGAACAAAGAAAGCGGCTTGTATTTGTCCATTTTTATCATTGATACGGAGACCAAGATCTTCCATTTTTTTCTGAGTTGATGAGATATCAACGGTGATACTCTCTAATTTTTCTTTTATAGAAGAGCCGTTGTTCTGATTTTTGAGATCTGAGAACATCTGACTCATATGACTTTCGAGATCATATATGTCGCTCTTGATATCATCGAGATCATCCTTGAGTGAAGTGATATCTGATATGAGTTTTTTTGTTGCAGATATATTTGTCTTGTCTTCTTCTGTGTTATCCTTTGTAGATGCGGCATCTATCTCCGCTTGGAGGAGTGGTATATTTTTATTTATATTATCTATCTGTCCAACTATATCGCTCTGCTGAGCCGTAAGTCGTTGAACATTTTCCTCAGCTTTTCAGAGATCCATGCGAACTTCTGCTATTTGATTTTTTACCCTTTTAACCTGAGCGATGATGATATTTGTCTGCATTTGCTTTTGGAGAATAGCCAATTGCGATGCATAGAGGTCAACTTTTTTTTGATGTGCAACAACTTCATCACTTGCAGGACTGAGAGCTTTTTTTATGAGAGAAATTTGTTTTTGCAAAATAGGTATCTGCTTTTTTCATTGAGCAATTTTGAGTGTATTTTCTCTTACCATTTTCTTTTTATTTTCCTCTCTTTGAGTATGGATCGATTTTTGAAGTTCTGTATAATCTTGGATGTGATGAGCATACACATCAAAAACATCCTCAAGGAAATTGAAATTTTTGTGAATTTTATCAATTGTTGAGGCTGTATCATCTATTTTTTTCTGGAAATCTGGCGAGAGAGAATCGAGATGTGGCACAGTCGCCACTGTGTCGACAAAATTAGTCCGATTTGTTTGAGTATAATCAGATGCCCTTACAACGATGTATTTTCTCTCTCAGAGATTAAATACAACAGTAACAAAGACAAAAATTACAAAAACTACAATACCAGAAACAAGGAAACCAAAAAACAATGTACGGCCAGAATAAGTACGGAGACTTTTCATGGAAAAAAATTTACGATAGGAGCATGCTATATATCTTTTTATGAAATGCAAAAGTTACTGGCAAATAAATAAAAATTCCTATAATCCACATCACCAGACACAATATTCAACTCTACCACTTTAATCGCGTTCTGTGCTACAAAAAAGACTCATAAAATATACGATACTCCTCACGCTTCTCCTCATAAATATAGGATGGTGGAGCTATGTCGATAGGCCTCACGAAGTAAAACCCGGAGCAGAGAGGCTCGACTGTGTCAGCTACAACCCCTATCGAACCGAATACACGCTCAATGAAAATAAAAAACAGGTCACACGTGAAACTATCGATGCAGACCTCGCCATCATAGCAAAGAGATTTCATTGCGTACGAACCTATACGACACTTTATGGGATGGATGCTGTCCCAGAAATAGCAGAAAAGTATAAGCTCACCGTCATACTCGGGGTCTGGGTCAGTGCAGATCTCATGGAAAACATGCATGACCTCCAGCTCGCTCTCGATACTGCGAAAAAATCCCCTGCCGTCACCCATCTTCTCATCGGAAATGAGGCCCTCTTCTTTAATATCGTTTCTCCGAAATACATCTACCTCTACCTGGAGTACGCTCATAGTCAGACAAATAAACCTATCTCTACCGGAGAAATCGTCTCTACCTGGGACCAGTATAAAAAACTCGCAGAGCTTTCTGATTTTATAGCCATACATGTCTTCCCCTACTGGAACAATGTACCCGTAGAAAACGCTCTCGATTATCTCCAGTGAGAATACGGCCTCATGGAAAAACTCTTTCCTGAAAAAGAAATCATGGTCGCCGAAACAGGCTGGCCATCAAATGGCGTCGATCATGGGCCTTCTGAGGCGACATTATTGAATCAGGCCATCTACACCCGTGAAGTCAGTAAATTTCTCTCAGCAAAAAACATCCGCTACAACATCATAGAAGCTTTTGATCAGCCATGGAAAATCTTTGGAACAGAGAAGCATGCTGGTGGATCGTTTGGAGTTTTTGATGATCAGGGACGAGAAAAATTTGCACTCTCAGGCCCTCTCTCGCTCTACGGAAGTTCTTTTATGGTAAAGATTATTGAGCACATCACCAACGGCCTCTATCATAGATCTCCTAGTCAAATACGATCGATCTTTGCTGATGTCAGTCCAGTAAAAATCTTAGAAACACTTCGTCTCAACTCTGATATCGGTATTTGTACGACACTTCTCTTTATCATAACCGGGATTTTTCTTGGTTGGTTTGGAGCGCATCTACGGACACGAGCATTTCTCGTCTGAGCTCTCACACTCCTCATACTCATCAATATAATGATAATGATAGGATATAAAGCTTGGATAGGTCACTATATTTATCTCTACCAATTCTGGGTCAATATCCCCCTCATGCTCCTCCCTGTCGCTGGAATACTCTATCAACTCCGTGATTACATGAAGATCGTCGGAAGGGGTAATATAGGCCACCATATAACCTATTCTGACCTCACCCCCCTTACTGGATCTGAACCATTTGTATCGATTCATATACCGAGTTACAACGAAGAACCCGAAATGCTTATCAGAACTATCGAGCACGTACTGCGGCTCGACTATACCAACTATGAACTCATCATCATAGAAAATAATACACCTGATGAATCAGTCTGGAAACCAGTACAAAACTTCGTCGAAAAACTCGGAAAGCCTCACATCCGTTTTTATCACTTCGATGCACTCGAAGGATACAAATCTGGAGCACTCAATAAAGCACTCGAACTCACAAACCCCCGTGCAGAAATAATCGGCCTGATTGATGCTGACTATTGTGTGAAACCTGATTGGCTCCGTATGACTCTCGGACTCTTCCAGGATGAGCACATCGCCGCTGTACAATGCCCTCAGGCAAACGATATTACCCATGCGACAAATTTTCAGAAAATCATGTCCTACGAGCTCGATCTCTTCTACAAACAGGGGATGATTATCCGTAACTCTGCGAATGCTGTCATCATGAATGGGACGATGTGTCTCCTGCGACGAGAGGTGCTCGAAACGGAAAAATGGTGTAATGGTTTTATCTGTGAAGATTCTGAACTCGGTCTCCGCATACAGGCTCATGGCCACGTCATCATGTACGTCGATCATACTTTTGGTTCTGGACTTCCTCCGAGAAATTTTGAAGAATACAAGAAGCAGAGATTCCGTTGGGCTTATGGAGCGATGATGATTTTCAAGACTCACTGGAGAAAAATATTTCTCAAATCAGGACTGACATTTGCTCAGCGGTTTGAATACCTCTTTGGTTGGATAGGCTGGGGCCAGATGATACTCTACCCTTTCTATCTGCTTATTCTCCTCTTCGGAAGTTATTTTATTTACGAGTCATACAGTTTCGAAGCTCCATATGATTTTGCTCTTCTGACACTCTTTTATGTTGTATTTTTGATGCTCTCGACAGCGAGTATTTATCGAGATAGAATGGGGATCGCCGTGAAAGAATCCGTCCTCGCTATCCTTGCCTCTGCATCACTGACTGTCACGATTTTCAAGGCAGTATTTCTCGCTGTATTCTGGAATGACTTTGGTTTCAAAAAAACAAATAAATGAGGCATCCATACGACAACAGGGAAACTCTCTTGGGTCAAAAAACATCCAGGCTTTATCACTCTCGTCATCATCAATCTCGTCATGATATTTTTCGCCCAGGGAATCCTCTTTCGCTATGGAATAAATACCGATACGTTTATCTGGTTTCTCCTCGTCGTCACTATCACGCTCCCGACACTCAGTGCTTTATTTTTCCAAGTCGTCTATGAATAATACTCTCGTCGCCGACATAGAATCCCGTATCGATATCGTCGAGCTCATTCGAGAGTATGTTCCCTTGAAAAAAACTGGGGCAAACTGGAAAGGACTCTCCCCTTTTAAACCAGAAAAAACGCCATCATTTGTTGTCTCACCAGCAAAACAAATAGCCTATTGTTTCGCGACAAATCAAGGAGGATGACCATTGCGAATGCTTATGATGCTCGAGAAAATAGAATTTCGTGAAGCGCTCCAAATCCTCGCCAAACGAGCCGGTGTAGAACTCAAGACTGATAGCGTTCGTGATGCTCAGATGGATGAGAAATCCACCTTTATAAAAATCTATGCGGAGGTCACCGAATTTTATCAAAAATGACTCCAGTCAGCAGAGGGCCTCGAAGCCAGAAACTATCTGAAAAAACGTGGAATCTCGGAAGAGACAATTCAAAAATGGAAAATAGGATACAGTCATGATCCTCGTGAAATGTTTGAGGTGTTGAAGAAAAAATGATTCAGCGAAAAACTCATTCTCGATAGTGGTATTTTCGTCTCTCCGTATCGTGATAGATTTTTCGGACGAGTCCTCTTTCCTATCAATAATTATCGTGGAGAAACTATCGCCTTTTCTGGTCGCACACTCAAGGTCGGAAGTGATGAAGCAAAATACGTGAATTCTCCTGAGACACTTATCTTTCATAAAAGCGATGTCCTCTTTGGAATCGACAAGGCAAAACAGTCAATCTCAAAAGCAAAAAAAATAGTCATCGTCGAGGGTCAAATGGACGTCATCAGTCTCCACCAAGCAGGTATCGATTATGCTGTCGGTATCAGCGGGACAGCACTCACCGATGCACACGTGAGAATACTGCAGCGACTCACGAATCAAGTCTATCTCTGTCTCGATCGTGATAGTGCTGGGAAACAGGCTATATTTCGCTCGATAGAAAATCTCCAAAATGAACCAGTCGATGTCTATATCATCGATATCGGCGATGCAAAAGATCCTGATGAATTCCTCAAATCTGGTGGTGATTTTGAAGCAAAAATACAATCAGCGTATCCAGCAATTTCTTTTATCATCGAAGAGGGTGCATCAAAACATGATATCAAAACGAACCAGGGTAAAAAAGCACTCCTCGAAGATATCATCAATCACATCATCCACATCCATGGAAATGTCGAAGTCGATCAAGCCCTGAATCTCACTGCAAAAAAACTCGATATGAACTTGCAAACTCTCTACTCTGAATACAATAGAGCAGTTCGTGGTCAGAAGAGGCCATCTGTTAGCGTATCCACTTCAGCACAAACTTCTGGATCTGATTATCTCGTTACCTATATTGTTGGTCTTCGAGAGGGCCGTGAGATTTTTCTCCGCGAATGCCTATTCCAAGAAGATATACTCGCTGATAGTGATATGGCTCTCGTGGCTCAAGCGGTCGCACATACTCTCGATGCCGAAGTGCAGAAAACCTACGAACTCCGATTTGAGGAGATTTCAGTAGATAAAACAGAAGAGATCATGCTCCGCGAGTTCCGTGAACTGATACACAACAACAACAAATCATATTTTCGAAAACTACAAAAAAGCTACTCCAAAGATTTAAATAAACTCAGGACGCTTCTCACTCTGGCAAAAGAACATCACCTCATATAAAACAACTCCTATGTCAGCAAAAAAAATAAAACAAGAAAAAGTCAGTGTCGTCGAAGAGGTCAAACTCGATTCGATGATGGTCGATGAACCAAAAAAGGCAGTAAAGAAGCCAAATATGTATCCTCGTGATGAGGAAGAATCAAGCGAGAGTACCTGGGATATGCCAAGTAAAAAGGATATCGCAGATTTCGAGGAAGAAGAAGTCGAACTCGATGAAAAAGAGGAAGCATTTGGTGAAGGTGAGGATGATGAAATATTTTTCCGTGAAAAAGGACCAAAATCACAAGGCTCTCGTATGAACGTCGACCGTGAAAAAGATGGTCGTCGAGTCGGAAAGGGTTTCAATACTTTCATCGATGCAACACTTCCAGAAGAACTCACAAAGGATCTCCCGGATGCAGTCAAGGAAGTCCTCAAAAAAGGTAAAGTAGAAGGAAAGCTCAGTCAGGATGAGCTCATGGCTGTCCTCCCAAAAGCCGAAGAAGATATCGAGCTCCTCGATCGAATCTACAATGTCCTCATGCAAATGGATATAGAGCTGGTCGATAATCTCGATAAAGAAAATCTCTTTGAAAGTACAAAAGAAGATAAGCAAGAACTCATCGATCTCTCGGAGATCTCAGACGATTCGATTCGTATGTATCTCAATGAAATCGGTCGCTACCCACTCATCGATGCAGAAGAAGAAGTCCGTCTCGGTCGTCTCATCAAAAAAGGTGATCAAGCTGGTCGAAAAAAACTCGCAGAATCAAATCTCCGTCTCGTCGTCTCTATTGCAAAAAAATACATGGGGCGTGGTCTCGGTCTCCTCGACCTCATCCAAGAAGGCAATGTCGGACTCTTCCGTGCCGTTGATAAATTTGATCCAGAAAAAGGATTTAAATTTTCTACGTATGCAACATGGTGGATCCGTCAGGGTGTCACTCGTGCTATCGCTGACCAATCTCGTACGATTCGTGTCCCTGTCCACATGACTGAGACGATCAATCGATTCAACTATACGTACCGAATGATGACACAGGAATTGAACCGTGAACCACTTATCGAAGAACTCGCAACAGAACTTGAAATGGACGTCCGAAAGGTTCGTCAGATTATGCGTATCTCTCAAGACATTCTCTCTATCGATACACCCGTCGGAAAAGAAGAAGATACAACCCTCGGTGATTTCATCCAGGATGATAAATACGAGAAACCTGATGACGCTGCGAATATGCACATGGTAAAAAGCAACCTCTACGATATGCTCGACTTTCTCACGCCTCGTGAGCGAAAAATAGTCATCATGCGTTTCGGTCTCGATGGTGGTGAAGTGCATACGCTCGAAGAAGTCGGCAAAGAATTCGGTGTCACTCGTGAACGTGTCCGACAAATCGAAGCGAAAACTCTTCAAAAATTACGAAATCATCCTGCGAGTGATAAGATTAAGTATTTCTTCTAGTCATGTCTCTCTTTACTATCGATATCTCTACTCTCCTTCAGTCCCCTGTTGGTACTGTGGAGGAGTTTCAGTTTAGCCAGGATATCCCTGAGGATACGTTTGAGGACGTTATCTGTCTCGAACCTCTCACCATCCATATCAAACTCGTGCGACAGGAATACGGTCTTCAGTGTCTCCTCGTAGAGGTGCGTACAGTCGTCGACATACCATCGAATGATATAAAAAAGAAAGCATTAGAAATCCTCGATGTTGCTCGAGAGTTTCATCTCAAAAAAAGGAAAGAAGACACAGATGATATCGAATATATCAACGATCACGATGCGAGCATCGATCTGACTCAAATCATCAATCAAGAACTCCTGATAGCTGCCTGGTAGTTTTTTAATCGATGTGAACAGTTGTTCCTATTCTCGTCCAACCGAAGAGGAACTGGACGGCATTATATGGTGTATTGACACAACCGTGGCTTCCACCATATTTGTAATCATTTCAGCCAAATTTTGTACGCCAGCAGTTTTTGTCATTACATGAATCGTGGATACCGTAGGCTCCAGAAAAAGGCATCCAATAATCCACCCAGAGTTCGTAATCTTCATCAGCAAAAGGTGATTTCATGAGATGATCACGTTCCTTCGTATAGATTTTGAATGTTCCACGAATCGTCTGATGCGTGGTTCGGCCGGTCGTGACAGGCGTCGAGAGTATGAGGTCTCCATCTTCATAGACATACATTCTCTGATATTTGGTCGAGATATAAATCTGAGAAAATACATCACTCACAGGAGCATCGGGAGGAACTGCGTCTGCCCATTTTTCTTTTTCTTTCGTCATGAGTTTCGCTCGTTTTTCGCGATAGACTGCACGGATTTTATTGGCTTCTACACGAGTAGGCTCGATGCGTTGTGAGAATTCGGCAAAGAGTGTGCCGAGTTCTTTTGAGTCCTTATTTTTGAGAACATCAGGAGTAAACACGGTCTTATACGCTTTTGAGAGAGTCTTATAATCGAATCATTTTTTCCCAGCAAAGCGATAGAGAGAATCAAAAAGAGCCATCTCATGACTGAGGGCATCGATATCCTGAACAATGACTTTTTTCTTGACCACTTCGAGAGATTTTTTCGCATTTTCTGCTTGGAGAAATGACTCATTTGCCAGTTTCTGAAGCTCAGAGACGAGCTTATAATTCCCCGAGTCAAGCTTTGTCTGGAGGAGATGTGCTTGATCCAGAATAGTGGCCCCCTCAGGGAAAACATACCCCTCACCTTCTCCTGCAACGGACTGAAGCGTGGCGATATCAGCTCCTACGCTCTCACGGAGACGATAGATATTTGCACGATACTGCTCTACGACAGAGCGAATGCCTCATTGTATAACTGTCGATTCACGGATGAGGATGTCCGGTCGAGTGAGGATACTTCGGTCACGAGAAGTCGTGTGTGCTTTTTGGAAATCCTCTGGCATCTCAATCAGTGAACCTTCTTGGACGGCTCTATCATAGATGGCATCATAGCGGTAGACGACGAATTGATGCCAGAAAAAAGCGATACTATGAAGCACCACGAAAAAAATCACTCCTATGAGAGTAAAATTCCACCACTTTTCATGGTGAAAAAATCTTTTCGCTGTGTTTGACATGATATGGACAGAGTATGAACGAATACGCTTTTTGCAATGATTTCTGGTGAAGAAATGGTGAAATTACAGAAAAGAGAAAACACATGCGAAAAGGATTTGGATTTTTAAGGGGCAAACTGTCTAAGGTCCATGAATACAGAACTGTGAGATGAAAAACAGTCCGAGTTTTTGCCCCTTAAACACTTTTGCATACTTTTGGTGACAAAAGTATGAGAACGGCAATGTGTTTTCAGATTTTCAAATATAATAACCGCATGAAACTCCGCTCAAAAGCAGAACGAGATGAAATCCTGAATGAAATTTTTAAACTCTATCCAACGAAAACCATAGAGCTCGATTTCGAGACGCCTTTTCAGCTCCTCGCAGCCGTCATGCTCTCAGCACAGATGACAGATAAAGGGGTGAACAAGGCAACAAAAAAACTCTTTGAAATTGTAAAAACTCCAGCCGACCTCCTCAAGCTCGAACAAGAAAAAGTCGAAGTCATGCTCCGAGGCGTGAATTATTATCGCGTCAAAACGAAGCACCTCTTCATGACCGCAGAAAAACTCGTGCACGAACACGGAGGTAAAATTCCCCATACGCTTGAAACCATCCGTACACTCCCTGGTGTCGGAGTGAAGACTGCAAAAGTCGTCCTCTCGCATCTCTACGATATGCCTTTTATCGGCGTCGATACACACATTCATCGTGTTATGAATCGAATGGGAATCGTGAAAACCAAAACCCCTGAAGAGACGGATAAAAAACTCGAAAAACTCTTAAGCGAAGATCAGAAACGCACGATGCATCATGCGATAGTCCTCTTTGGACGATATATCTGCACCGCAAAAAAATGTAAATGCTCCGAGACTCCCCTTGCGAAGTGGTGTGGATGTGGGGAGTGTAGAAAAAACAAATAATAAACTTTATGAAAGACGCTTACGATAAACTTTTCGAAAAATATCCAAAAAATCAATTCTTTAAAGACAGCTTTGAACAAATTATCTTTGTAGATTTTGAGAAGGCTCACGAAAATTGGACTCAGCAAATGAATAGCCTACTCAACAATAAGAAACTATTTATACGTGGTTATGGACGTGATGCAAAAGGAACAGAATTTTTTCTAAACCTCTATAAAAATCTGTTCTGAAATAATAATATTCAAAAAGACCCTACAAATAATCATCACCCTACCAAGTTACTTGCCCAGCTTACATGATACAGTAAAAATATAAAAAAAGACAGTAGAAGCTTGGAAAAAATTCAAAATTATCAAGTTTCGCATCTTTTTGGTAGAACAAAAAATCCTCTTCTTTTTACTGCTGCATGGAATGTAGCTTATATCCCAAAATATTTAGACCCTTTTACATGACATGAGACACAAGGTAGCCATAAAAATGAGTTCCAAGAAATATTTAGGGAACAGCTCAATACCTTATTTAAAACATTCATAGAGAGCTATAATGTTTTTGCTGTCGAAAGAATATTTCCTTATTTAGATAATGCCTTATCTCTAACACGAACAGAGCTACAAATTAAAGAACAAATCTTTAATGATTTTTCAAAAAATGCCCGAGCAGAACTAGCAAAAATTCAAATATAAAACAATTACCTTAACATATTTAACAAATTACTATGTTCCAAAAATACCGCGACTATATCAACAATAATCCAAAAGGATATTGGTTCAAAAACAAAATCTACGGTTGGGGTTGGACGCCTGTGACGTGGCAAGGTTGGTGTGTTATTTTTGTATATATCTCACTTATTCTCAAGCTTGCATCTCACCGCGAAGAATATATCCCAGGAAATCCTGATTCAGGAAGTAATTTCCTTACTTTCGCATGACCGATTATCATTCTGACGATGCTCCTTATTTTTATCTGCTACAAAAAAGGTGAAACACCACGATGGAATTGGGGCTGGCCGAAGAAGAAATAATTTCTATAATTCTCTCTATGAAAAACACTTTTAAAAGTATCGGCGCTGTCGTGGTTGGATTTCTCACGGTCTTTATTCTCTCCGTCGTCACTGACAAGGTGCTCGAAAACCTGGGATATTTCCCATCTGTGCAATCATGAATTTTTGATACGAAGCTTCTCGTCATAGCATTTCTCTATCGAAGCCTCTACGCTGTTCTCGGTGGCTATGTCACAGCGACACTTGCTCCAGGTAATCGTATGAAACATGTAAAAATATTAGGAATCATCGGAACGCTCGGAGGCATCGCAGGTATCTTTGCTGGATGGAATCTCTCAGATCATTGGTACCCTATCGCTCTCGCTGTCACTGCCTTCCCTCTGGTATGGCTCGGTGGAAAGCTAAAGGCATAATACATCTCATATGGAATTCCCAACTCATGAAGATTGATCACTCATAATGCCAGAATTATGACCCCTGGAACGTCTAGGTCAGGATCGATTATTGCTTCAAGATTTGCAACTATGGTCTGGTGAAATGCCATGACAATTGGTGCATTCGGGGAGATACAAAGTGAGGGAGAATTGGTTTCAGTCAGTCTTCATCACCCTGAATAGAGTTGCCTCTGCAATATGAGATGATTCCTTTAAGGCAGATGTGGATAAGGTATTTTCAGCATTTAAAAAAAGACATGAATGATTCTGAGTCTTAACACTCAAATCAGAAATAGATGCAGTAGAAAGCTTGATAAATGTTACCCTTGCAAAAATTCCTGCTACAACTATATAAAATATCATGAGCGTATTTGAAAACCAAACATTTGAAAAAATAGATTTCACAAAAGAAGCTCTCGGACAAGAATATGAATCGTGTGTTTTTTCTCAGTGCAATTTTGTCAGCGTCAATCTCTCCAATGTGAAATTTTCTGAATGCGAATTTGTAAATTGTAATATGAGCAATGTCGTTGTCACCAATACAGCGTTGCGTGATGTGACATTTCGCGACTGCAAGCTCCTCTGAGTCGGATTTGGAAATTGTGATAGCTTCCTTTTTTCAGTTTCATTTGAAAAATGCATTCTTGATCTGTCCACGTTTCATCGATTGAAAATGCGAAAGACACACTTCACTCAGTGTTCTCTTCATGAAGCATCATTTGTCGAGACAGACCTCGGTGAATCTGTGTTTGATGAGTGTGACTTTTCTCAGGCACTCTTTGAGAGAACGATTCTTGAAAAAGCAGATTTTCGTACATCATATCACTATATGATCAATCCTGAGACAAATAAAATCAAGAAGGCAAAATTTGCTCAATCAGGCATTGCAGGACTTTTGCAGGGATACGACATCACCATCGAATAAAAAGAGTAAAATCCTCTTCTATATTACTCTCCTTGCTGATTGTCAAACACCTTGATAGCCTATATATGATAAATGTCTCACATTATAAATAGGAGAAGCTGAGAAAGTGCTATACTCACGACTCTATTTCTTAGCCATATTATTATGTCTGAACCTACTACTGAAGAAGAAGTTGTTGCTCCTGCAACTGAAACTCCTACAACTGATGCTCCTGAAGTTTCTCCTGAGACAGTTCCAACTGAACCAGAAGCAACTCCTGCTGCATAGTTCTCTTTTGAACTTTTCAGAAAAGCACCTTCGGGTGCTTTTTTTGAATTGAAATAAAAATAAAGATATGAGATAATGGCTCTATGCCCAGAAAAGAATTACGCCCCACGAACGCTCTACAAAAACTCTTTAGCTCTGCTATCAATGTAGGAGTAGTACTCCTCTTATGGTTACCTTTTTATATCATTATTGAGAATCATGTGTGGCAAAAGATTATACTGATAGGCTTATTTTTCTGATATAATCTTTTTTTCTTTCTTCTTTATAAAAATAGATGCCTCTGAATGATGCTCATGTGAACATACTACAGAGGTAAATATCAGAAAAGGAATCATCTCCTCTATGATATATTTTACACAGCTAGCTTTTCTACCGTGCTGTTTTCTATCAGTTTTCCTTTCGACATACTCCTGTATAATATTCTTTTTATACAGCTCCCTATGGTGTTTTTTACTAAAACAACACTTCACGGCTATCTCGCTGGAAATGTCACCACGGTAATAAAATAACCTAGAGAGGTTATAATGATCAGAACTCTTTTGCATCAGGAGGATAAATGTATACTCTATTCGTAGAGTATTTTTAAATAAAAACTATGAAAAATAAAGCCATACAAACAGAAATCGATGCATCGTATCTCTATCAGAAATTAGCTGAAAATGAGAAAGATACAGTCATAGCTGATGTGTATAAACAGATGAGTAGTATCGAGAGAGGTCATGCAGAAGCTTTTGCCAAGAAAGCGAATATCAGTCTCGAAAATCTCATGATCCCTTCTGGTCGAGCGAAGACGCTCAATCTCATCGGACGAATATTTGGATATGATTATGTCCTCGGTATCCTCATGAATACAGAGAAGAGTCTCTCGAGCGGTATCCTCATGGCCAAAAAACAACACGGTATGCCGATTACTGGGACAGAGACAAATCATGTCACGATACTCCGATGAATCCTCGACCGAGAAGTAAATATGTCGAGTGAGCATATCACAAAATTTGAAAAACAGCACCGCTCCGTCGGAGGCAACGCTATCCGTGCTGCTGTCCTCGGTGGGAATGATGGGCTCGTATCAAATTTTAGCCTCGTCATGGGTATTGCAGGAGCGAGTACTGGAAATCAAGGCGTCCTCATCGCTGGACTCGCAGGCCTCCTCGCAGGAGCCCTCTCGATGTCTCTCGGTGAATGGATATCAGTGAAGAGCTCTCAAGAACTCTACGAAAATCAGATGGAAGTAGAGATGGAGGAGCTTCAGTCAAATCCTGAAGGAGAAAAGCACGAGCTCGCTCTCATCTACATGACCAAATGAATCCCCGAAGCACAGGCTCATAAAATGGCAGAAGAAGTAATGCAGGATACCGAACATGCTCACGAAGTGCTCACCCGTGAAGAGCTCGGCATCAACAGTGAAGAACTCAAGGGGTCTGCTTGGGAAGCTGCTATTTATTCATTTATACTTTTCTCTATCGGGGCCATCATCCCCGTCGCGCCATTTATATTTCTGAGTGGTAACTCTGCCATCATCGTGAGTGTCGCAGGCAGTGCCGTCGGATTATTTATCATCGGTGCCGCTATCACGCTCTTCACTGGGAAAAATGTCTGGTACTCTGGTTTCAGGCAGATGATTTTCGGCCTTGCTGCTGCCGCTATCACTTTTGGCATCGGAAGCATGGTAGGAATCGCTGTCGGATAAATTATCTTTTGTACTTTATCTATAAAGAAATACTATCCTGGCATATTTTGTTACGATTCTTATGTCATTTGAAAACCTCGGTCTCTCTCCTGCTATCCTCGACGCGCTCAAGTCTGAAGGCTACACCACTCCCACTCCCATCCAAGCTCAGGCCATCCCTATTCTCTTAGGACGAAGGGATCTCCTCGGTGTCGCACAGACTGGTACTGGTAAGACAGCAGCATTTGCCCTCCCTATTATTCAGCTTCTCGACGAAGATCGCCGACTTCCTGCTGGTAAACGTCTCATCCGTACGCTCATCCTCACCCCCACTCGTGAACTCGCGATACAAATCGGTGAGAGCTTCACGAACTACGGCAAAAATGTAAAACTCTATAACAAGGTTATCTTTGGTGGCGTCGGACAACAAGCTCAAGTCGATGCACTCAAACACGGTTTTGATATACTCATCGCGACACCATGAAGACTTCTCGACCTCATGAATCAGTGATATGTCGACCTGAAGCACATCCAATTTTTCGTTCTCGATGAGGCCGATCGTATGCTCGATATGGGGTTTGTTCATGATGTGAAAAAAGTCATCGCGAAACTCCCAACAAGACGTCAATCGCTCTTCTTCTCTGCGACGATGCCGTCAGCCATCGTCGAGCTCTCCAAGTCAATTCTCACAAATCCTGCACGAGTCGAAGTAACGCCCGTTTCAAGCACAGCCAATACGATTAATCAGGTCGTCTATTTCGTCGATAAAGAAAATAAGAAACACCTCCTCACGGAAGTCCTCAAAGACAAAAATATCGAGCGCATTCTCGTCTTCACTCGCACCAAACACGGCGCAGATAAAGTCGTAAAAGATCTCGTAAAAATCGGTATCAATGCTCAGGCTATTCACGGAAATAAATCACAGACAGCTCGTCAGCTCGCACTCAGTAATTTCAAATCAAAAGTCACTCGCGTCCTCGTCGCGACAGATATCGCTGCTCGAGGTATCGATATCGATGAGCTGACACATGTCGTGAATTTTGAGCTACCAAATATCCCTGAATCCTACGTTCACCGTATCGGTCGTACTGGTCGAGCTGGAGCGAAGTGAATCGCGATAGCATTCTGTGATGCAGAAGAAAAAGAATACCTCGGAGATATACAGAAACTCATCGGGAAAAAAATTCCTGTTGTAGATAATCACCCTTATCCCCTGAAAAATCATACCGTCGTAAAAAAAGTGCAACAGCAGAGACCACAGAGAAATAAATTTCAACAGGGAGCGAAATCTCACGCACCAAAAAACACTGGGACAGGAGAAAAGAGAGAACGAAGATGGTAAACTACTTCGTATTTTTGAGCGAATTGTAGGCGAGCTTGAAAAGCTTTTTCTGAAACTCGGCAACCATCGGGTTTTCTATCGTGATAGAAGTCTCTGTGTTAAAATCAATGTAGGCTACCTTTTGCCCATAGATGGTCATGAGGACATTGTCTCGGAAGTCATCTGTATTTGGTGGTATCACGACGAGATCACGGTCGAGTCTTTTTTGTTTCACTTTCGCAGCATTTGCAGACATGATGACATATCTCTGAAGTTTTTTCTTATCTCGCACAGTGCGATAATTTGCTGGCAGATACGTATTTACCTTTTCTACATCGACCTCAGAGGTGACACGATAAAATGTCTCATCTTCTCCAAGACTCGTAACTATATCTCCGAATACTGCCGTAATCCCCTTCCTCCCCTCACGATATTCTACATGAGGTTTTTGATTCATGACGATATATTTCTCATTTAATTCTCGGATAACGTAATTGGCATTTTGCTGAAGCTCGGATAAAAGCTCTGCAATTCTCTCTGGTGATCACGCTGTGAAAAACTGACGCTTCCTAGTCTGAGATGTGATAACGAGTCAACGATCCACGAGGAGAGGGAGAAAACGGTATACCTCTGGCCTATGGAGCCCCGTACGAGCCACTATGTCTGATGCCGAAGAACGCCCATGGTCGAGGAGATCGACATAGATGATTGATGCCTTTTCTGGGATACCGAGCTTGGTCAGAAGTGATTGATAATTATTCATATTGTAATTATTTATTACATATTTATTAAGTGCACTTTTTATTGTATTTAAAACATTTTTAAATCAATTAAATACAAATAATTACAAATTAAATACAGATAAAACAAAAATATTGATCCAGGGGTAAAGTGTCCTCGCTTTATTTCTCACCATCCTTTTTATGCTCACTCTCCAAGACGCTCAGGAAATCGTCAAAAAACCTGAAAAAGCGCGCGAACTCGCTGCAGCCATGATACCGGAGAAAATTTCTCATGCTCTCGAAAAAAAAATCGACTCAGCCCTCATACATGCGATTGCTCAAAACAAGAAAAAAGTTTGTTTTTGTGTTGGGGGTAAAAAAGAACGAGATGAGGACATCGTGACATATCTCCATCTTCTTGGACTCCAGAAGCCAAAGGTGGAAGTGCAGCAATATTCATGTTGTGGTAGTCTGGAGAGTGACCCGTTTCTCGAATTTTCCATTGGACATGACAGTATTTCAGAAAGTGGCTGAAGCTCAGAAAAATAATTACTTAATCTCCTCTTTATGAACAATCTCAAACCCTACCACGATCTCGAAATCGATGCCCATGTGACCATCGATGATGCTCTCTCCAAGACGACACAAGAACTCGGTGAACTCCTCGTAGCAATACAGGAAAATGATACACCAGAAATCCAAAAAGAATCAGCCGATCTCCTGATAAACATACTCTCAGTCGTAGGTCATCTGGATCTAGAAATTCCAGAGTGAACAAATGGCGAATCTGGAAAAATTGCTCAATTGCCAATCCTCCTGGCTGAATGGCAGAGATATATAGCAGCAGAGAGAAATAAATATTCGAGAGATACTCCAAATCAAGACATGATTCAGCGCCTCACTTCTGAACTCACGAACACACTTCTCCCGCTCACACAACTCTGAAACACAACAGAAGTTATCAAAAAGTGCACAGAAAAATTTTGTTCTCGAGTCGATGCCTATATCCCAAAAATAGATCTCAAGGAATACATACAAGCACATCCAGACTTTCCAAAACCATGAATCATATTCCAGGATATCTCTCCTCTTCTCCAGTGTCCAAAAGCGATGCAATTTGCCTGCTTTGAACTCGCAAAAAAAGCAAAAAATGCTGATGTTATCGCTGGTCTCGATGCGAGAGGATTTCTCTTTGGGATTCCAGTAGCGCAGATTCTGAATAAGCCTTTTGTGATGATACGAAAAAAATGAAAACTCCCTGGCAAAACCATCGGCACATCCTATTCGCTCGAGTATGGAGAGAGTAGCATCGAGATACAGGAATGAGCCATAAAAGAAGGGGGGAACGTCGTCATCATCGATGACCTCCTCGCGACTGGTGGCACTCTCCTCGCCGCCACGAGTCTCATAGAAAAAATCGGTGGCAAAGTCGATGGAGTGCTGGCCCTTATAGGACTCGATGAGCTCTCAAGCCATCCGCTCCGTCAAAAACTCAATTCTTACCGAAATGAAAGTGTTATCAACTATTAACTATCTTCTTATGAAAACTCTTTTTAGTCATCCAAACTTTTCTGATCTGGCACAGGATCTCGTGGAGAGAAATCCAGAAACACTCCGAGCATGAAAGGCAGATATAGGAAATTTCCCAGATGGCTGGCCAAATATCATGATACATGACGTCAAAGAAGCTGTAGAGCACCAAGATGTCACCTATATAGCTGATTTCTCTGAACCGAAAAATTTCTTTTCTAATTATGCGATGATACGATCGCTCGTCGATTATTATGCTGATAAGGTACGTATCATCGTCCCCTATTTCCCTGTCGGCACTATGGAGAGGATTTCCAAGAAAGGAGAAGTCGCAACAGCGAGATATTTCGCTGACCTCCTGTCTCACATACCTGCTGGCAGAAAAGAAAAGACCAGTATTCATACATTTGATATACATGCTCTCGTGGAGCGTTTTCTCTTTGACTCATTCAAGGTCAATGCTGAACTCCACACAACCCTCTCTCTCCTCGATGTGAAGCCAGAAACTGTCATAGCCTTTCCAGATGATGGGGCAGCAAAACGATTTCATGAAGCCTTTCCAGAAAATGCAAGCATCATCTGTGCTAAAGTCCGTGATGGGGTCGAACGAATTATTACTATCAAAGAATGAGATCCAAAAGACAAAGATGTCCTTCTCATCGATGATCTCATACAAACTGGGTGAACTCTGAGAGAGGCAGCACACATGCTCAGAAAAAAATGAGCAAAAAGTGTACGTGCTTTTGCACCACATGGAGTTTTTCCAAACGAAGCGCATAAAGAGCTCGCCAAAAGTCTCGATGAGCTCATCACGACTGACAGCATCCCTATAAATAATCAGAGAGTCGGCGATATATCAAATTTAAAAATACTTTCTATCGCTCCGCTCGTAGAAAAAATACTCAATGGAGAATAAAATTTGTGAAAGTAAAAAAGACTCTATACTCATCCTCCCTCATATTTTACTAACTAGAAGAGCATGCAAAAACCCTGGTGAGCATCAGCACTCAATTCTCTCGGATTCGTAGCACATCAAGCAAGTCTTGGAAGCGGTACATCAAGTTTTGGTGAAAGCCCAAGAAAAAAACTTTTACGGATTCTGGATACAGCCGATACTTCCTCCTTGGAATGAGATGATAAAGAAACTCTCTTCTGAATCGATAGAGAGAGACCTTGGCTACTCTCATCAAAAGAAGAAGCTCTCTTGAAAAGACTTCAGTCAATGATGAATTAATACATTGACACAAAATACAATTCTTCTAGGATAGAGCCCAAGATGATTCAAAAAATTCTTTGATCACCTGGCTGACACTGACCGGGAAAACCGCATAAAATATTGCGGCCTACCAAGAATTTCATATCTCTCTCCAAGCGCTCAATTGAGCGCTTTTTTGTACCCTATTTTCCTCTTGAGCCTCCATAATGAATACTAGCACTAGCAGTTTTTATTTCCTATATTTCTCTTTATGCAAACACCAAAAGAAACATTTTCTGGCTCAAAACTCAGTAAAAATCCAGAGCGTCATGGTCGTGGTGAAGGTATAGACCAAATACTACGAGATGAGGTCGCTCTTCAGGTGGCGAATCTACTGAGAAATATATAAATATATATCACAAAGAGGGGCTACCTAATGTAGCCCCTCAAGATTATTTTTAAAAATTCTTACACAAAAATACTCTGAACTCTTTGTGCTACTTCCTCCACACTTCCCTCTCCATCGATGACCACGATATTTCGACCTTTTGATTTCAGAAATTCTATCGCCGAGAGATATCCTGCATGACATCGGCGGAGGAAATCTTCTTGTTCATAAATCTCTTTTGCTTCACTACGACTGCCGAGACGTGCGAGCATGGTCTCGACAGATATCATGAGAACCATTGTTAATTCCGGAGCGAGAATATCTTTGTGCAGTTCGTAAATATCTTCGAAATCTACACCGCTCGCATAGCCCTGATAAACATAGGTCGTAAGATCACATCGAGAAGAGATAATCCAGACGTCGCGAGCGAGCAAAGATGCCCGAAATAATTCTAATTCTCTTCGATCTTCTGAAAAGAGCTTCGCTGTCTCAAGTGGTGAAACAACGATGTGCTGTTGAGCAATTTCATTGAGTCTCCTACCTGCTTCAGTCATGCGAGATGGTTCACGGGACTTTGTAATCACCCTGTGTTTACTTTGATCTATCAGATATCCCAAAAGAAGTTTGAGTTGTGTATCCTTCCCTGCTCAGTCGACTCATTCGATAGCGATGAACATATCGCGAACTATTTACGATTGCGGAGAAACGCTGGGATGTCGAGATCGTCTGCTGGAGATTTTTCTGCTGGAGCAGATTCAGCTGGCTGAGAGCCCAGAACACGTCGGCCAAATGATGAAGAAGAAGCAGGTCGAGGAGCTGATGGACCATCTTTACGAATAGTCACTTGTGATTCATCAAATCCTGTCGCAACGACGGTGATTTTGATTTCTCCTTCTTCGAAACTCGGATCAACTGTCGCACCAAAGATAATATTTGCATCCTGATCACACGCTGCAGTGATGACACGAGCAGCTTCATCGACTTCAAACATTGAGAGGTCATGACCACCAGTGATATTGAAAACGAGGCCACGAGCACCCATGATAGAGAGTTCGAGAAGTGGGCTCTCGATAGCAGCACGAGCTGCATCTGTCGCACGAGATTCACCACGGCCGTAACCGATACCCATGAGTGCAGAACCTGCATCTTTCATGACTGATTTTACATCGGCAAAGTCGACGTTGATGAGACCAGGTTGAGTGATGAGATCTGAGATACCCTGTACACCATTTGCGAGGACTTCATCGACGATACGGAAAGCATCGAGGAGAGGAGTTTTTTTATCGATGATAGTGAGGATACGATCATTTGGAATAGTGATAAGTGTATCAACTTTTGATTTGAGATTATCGTACGCTTCGAGCGCTTGATTATTTCTTCGCTGACCTTCGAAAGCAAATGGTTTTGTGACGACACCGACAACGAGGATGCCCATATCTTTTGCGACTTCAGCGACGACCGGAGCAGAACCAGAACCAGTACCTCCACCGAGACCACAGGTTACGAAGACCATGTCTGCACCCTGGATCATACGACGAATATCCTCGATAGATTCTTCAGCAGCTTTTTTACCTTTTTCTGGATCACCACCAGCACCGAGACCACGAGTAACCGTCGGTCAGATAGCGAGTTTTGTCTCAGCCTGAGAACCATAGAGTGCCTGATTATCAGTATTGATAGAGATGAATTCGACACCAGAGAGACCACTCTCAATCATACGATTGATAGTATTCTGACCGGCTCATCCACATCCGATGACTTTGATGCTCGCGACGGGCGAGATCATTTGTGAGACATTTACTTCCTCTGGTTGAGCAGGGGCGTCTTTGAGAAAGAGGCCTTTGAGAGAAGAACCTTTAGAGCCTTTTTTTGTTGTTTTTGGAGCTGGCATAGTGAGAGAGAATTAAAAAGAGGAATTATTTATTAGGGGAGAAGAAATTTGAAAAATTTCTTTGCTGATTCTTTCATACCACCGATACCAGCACCGATACTTATGCGACCTTTATTCATACCGCCAACTCTCTGAGAGAGGAGAAGCGCGCCAATAGCACCAGCAAATCCTGGATCAGAAACAGAAGTACCAGTCACATATTCCTGATCTTCTGGGAAACCAATAGAACATGGGAGGCGGAGTTCTGATTTTGCGAGCTCGATGAGATTGCGAGCTTTTGAACCTCCACCGACGAAGACAGCCCCTTCTGGGAGCATACCATCACGACCGAGCTTCTTGAGTTCAGCATTCACGAGAGAGAGGATTTCTTTGTAGCGAGCCTGGGCGATCTGAGCGAGATAGAGTTTTGAAACTGTTTCTGTTTCTTTTTTATCGATACGGCTGAGAGCGATTTCTTCGTCTTTTGGTTTCGCGAGATCACAGAATGTGAGATCGACATAATCAGTTTTGAGTTTTTCTGCGACATCGACAGAGACTCGTACACCGAGGGCAATATCTGATGTGACATATTCACCACCAACTGGTATGATAGAGGCATGACGAAGAGCACCTTCTTCAAATATGGTAACACCTGTACAAGAAGAGCCAATATCCACACAAACGACTCCGAGCTCTTTTTGACGACGAGAGAGAACTGCTTCTGGTGAAGTGAGAAGCGATGGAAATACATCGACGACATCGATACCGACATCCTTGAACCCTTTACGTACATTATTGAGTGCTGTCGTAGGGATAGTGAAGATGTACGCATTGACCTCGAGCTTTTTCGCGCTCATGCCAACTGGTGATTTCACGTGATGTTCGAGATCGACAGAGAAAGATTCTGGGATAATTTTGAGAACTGTTTGGTTCGTGAGCGTGATACCATTCTGCGCCATATCGAGGACACGATTTACATCGTCCTGAGTGACTTCATTTGATGGTATAGCAATCATTCCCTGATTGTGATGAATCTGGATACCAGTACCAGAAAGACAGATACCGACGTGAGGAAATTGCTGTCCGGCCATATTTTCTGCTTCAGTGAGAGATTCGTCGAGATTTTTCTTAAATTCTTCCATATCGAGGATAGTTCCCTTTCGGACACCATCTGATTTTACTACACCGACTCCGAGAACATTGAGCTTTGGTCGGTTTGGGTTTGCTGGATCTATGATAAAAGATCCAACGAGTGTCTTAATGCGAGAACTTCACACATCGACGAGAGCTACGAGGTCGCTGACTGCCATGAGATGTTGATTAGAAATTAAGTGAGTACAATTTTTATCCAAGCTGGATATTGTTTGTTATGAGCTTTTTTGTTAAAAAGTGCATAAACAAGAGCAAAACCACCTCCTAATTCTAGGAAATTCGGGGGTCATTGCAAACCAAATCCAGCATTCTTTTTTTATAAAATAAGAATTTAAAATGTCGAATTTTATATCCTGAGAATATACTATACCTGTGTCAGTCGAGGGAGAGAAATTTCGATGATATACGGCTCATCTTTCCTGTACGGCACAGAAAAATGTATCCGAATTTTTGGACGTCAATTTCTATCTATTACTTTTTCTCTCTGAATTGTAAAGTCCCCTACAATATATCCTTGTAAGGTATCATTACCTGGAAAAAGATTTACCAATGCTGATAAAAATTCTATCTCAGAAAGCTCTTCCCATTTTTCAGAAGACGAACGAATTTGAGTCTCTATATCATCTATATGTTCATCGAGATATTTTTGGACAGATTCGTAGTGCTTGAAGAGAGCTTCTCCTGGTCTCATAGTTTTACCCTCAGTTGAAGAAAACTGATGAGTAATGCGTACATCCTCATATCCATCTCATTGACCATCACCATTTCTATCATCGGCAGGAAGGTATTGTGCAGTACCAATAGTCGCAGTAGTGTGTCTTGTTGTACCTTCGAGACTTATCTCGAAGAGGCTCGCAAAAGAAAGCGCAAAATTTTTTGGATATTTTTTTATAACTGGAAACTTTCACTGGAGAGCCTTTCAGAGATCCTGAGTCAAGACATCGTCCCCTTTATCCATTGTGACATTCTCTGCCATAAACTTTTCCACAAAATCTTGTACTTCTTTTCGATGTTCTTTGAAAAATAATATCGAAGGCAGGAGCCCTTCTTGTTCTGACGCTAGTTTTTTGAAAAGTTGCGTAATAGCTTCGTGTGAATCTCGTGAATCTGACGTTGTGATATTCTTACTCATTACCAAACATACAAGAGCAATAAGGGCAACAATGGAAGCAGGTAAAACTATTTTTGATGGAAGACAGCCAATATTTGAGTTTCTATGGGAGGATGGTGTATTCATTTTTTTATTATAAAATATAAATAATTTTGGCAAATAAAAAACACTCTATCAAAAAGAGTGTTCATGTTTTGGTGCCTAGGGCCGGACTCGAACCGGCACACCTTGCGGTAAGGGATTTTAAGTCCCTCGTGTCTACCATTTCACCACCCAGGCATAGGGCTAGTATAGATTGTTTCTCTATTTCTCAAGCTTTTTATTTTTGGATTTTCTATATACTTTATCTGAACTTTTAATCCCCTCTTATGAATCCTACACTTATCAAGCTCGCTCAATTCGTCGCACGACGACCAAGCGATATAACCATTCGACTTCTCCATATCCTCTCAGGATTATTGATTATTTGGGCTCTCTGGTTTGCTGGTGATCATGCTGTTATGGATATACCATTTGTCGCTGTGTATGAGTGAAATGCTGCTCACGAAATTGAGTATATTTTTATGATTATTGGGGCATTTTTTCTCCTCCGAGGTATTCTCCCGTGGTGTCTCATGCGTCAGAAAACTTTGAGAATCATCCAGGCTCTCTCTGGCTTTGCTCTCATCCTGATCGGTGGACCTATTATGGATCCACTTATAAAAAATATCATCGCTCCAGCTCCGACAACTACGACGGGAGGTTTTCAGATAGACACTACTGTAGCTCCTGTCATCGAGATGACATGGCATCCTGGAACACTCTTGATACTGCTCGGAATATTCTGGATAATTGTCGGACTCACTGGGAAAGGTGTTACAGAAAAATGTATTAGGTTTGGTGAAGTGGTGAAAAAGATACGAGTTTAGCGGACAGACCTGATAGTAAATCTTACCCACCTGGTGAGGCCATGCTGTTGTAGTATTTCTGATGCTTCTTTTCTAATTATTGGTATCAAATTGGCTGCTTCGTGCTCTACTTCTGGTTCCATATCTAGTATCAAGAGGACACTTCACGGAACGAGAGATGTACCGACACTGATTCTGTTTTTCCCTGAAGGAAGATTTCCTCCTAATTTCCCTATCTTCCCTTCTAGTAATTCACGAGCTGTTTGGCGTCCATCATGAGATGGAGCTTCTGCTGTCTGAACAAGGCTCATAATAAAATTGTTAAAAGAAGTAAATCCCCTACAATTCCAACGTATCACCTAGTAAGTTTAGACCTGTTTCCTTTTTGTCAATAATCTATGAAGAAAATTAATTGTATCTTTTTTTGAACACCTGGGCTCTCTGCCAATATCCTCAAATATCTCCACGCTCAAGAGGCGCTCAACATCGTGGCTGTTGTGACCACTCCAGACCAGCCTGCTGGCCGTGGGCACGAGCTCATGATGTCTCCTGTTGGGAAATATGCCCGAGAAAATAATCTCCCTCTTTTTCAACCAGAAAAAGTGAAGAAAAATGAAGAATTTCTTGCAGAAATAAAAAACATGAATCCTGAGATTTGTCTCGTCGTCGCGTACGGAAAAATACTTCCTCAAGAACTCCTCGATATCCCTCCGATGGGATTTCTCAATGTGCACACTTCCCTCCTCCCAAAATATCGTGGTGCTGCACCGATACAGCACGCGTTGATGAATGGTGAAAAAATCACTGGGCTCACTGTCCAACAGATGAGTCTCGGTATGGATGAGGGTGATGTATTGGTTCAAGAATTATGGGAAGTGTCTCCAACAGATACAACAGGAGTACTCTTTGAAAAAACGAGTGAACGAGCAGGGCCGCTCCTCATAGAGGCTATTACTGGACTGCAAAATAACACCATTACACCTCGAACTCAAAATCCTGAAGAAGCGACCTATACGCAGATGATTGAGAAAAAAGATGGCGAACTCCAAACTTCTTGGACTCTTGATGAAACCTATCACCGATGGCAAGCGTATACTCCGTGGCCAGGCCTCTACACTGACTTTTCTGGGACAAAAGTGACCCTCGTCGAAATCGAAAAAAAATCACACACTGGCACGCCTGGTGAGTGGGGCGTAGAAAATAAATTACCAGCCATTCAGGTCGCGGACGGTATTATAATCATCAGAAAAATTCATCCTGCAGGAAAAAAACCGATGACGGGAGAAGAGTTTGTCCGAGGCTATATGTCAAAATAATTACTGCTTCACGGGTACAAAAACACCAACTTCATTTTTCTGGTAAATAACTGGCATTTTACCACTTTTATCCGTGAGGACATCACTCGCAGCAGTCGTACTGAGATTGACCAATGATCCAGCTTTTTGCTCGATTTGTTTCTGGAGTTTATCGGCACTCGTGATAGATCCCCATTCGCCTCGACACCATAACCATCTGGAATTATTACTACAAAGTGAATAGAATTTATCAGCAAAAAGTGGCCAAAGAATATAGCCTATCAGCGCGACACAACCGATGATAATGAACCACCAGAAGAGAAAATTTATGATCTTGCGGAGGAGGCGCAACATGGAATATTATTCGCCAAAAAGGTCGGAAATCGTTGAACTATTTTTGAGGGCCTGACGGACGGCTGTGACGTCATTATCGTTGATTTGTCCTTTTACTTCTGGCATACCGCCACCAGCGATAGAAAAATTCGTCGGAAGAGGACCATTCATAAAGTTTACTTCAGCACGAACAGTCACTTCTTTATTTGTCTGAGGAGAACGTATCACGAGATCCACACCCTGAGCATTCATGCCCGTGAGAGAGACATTGTTTTCTGATATCTTATCCCCTGGATTTTGGTGATTGTAGTTCTGAATCGTGGATTCGATGATGGTTTTGAGGATGAGAAAGTTCATAAGTATTGTGAGTTGAAACTAGATGCAGTATATACCTCTCAAACACAAAAAGCAACTCTTTCTAAGCAGGTACAACTATACCAGCACGATGATTCTTTGCCAGGTTATGATTACCCAATGCATTATGAAGAAAAGGAAGAGCAAAAATTCCAGCTACTGAAGCAATTGGTACAGTAACATCTGGACGAATATTGAGCGCCGCTAATTCAGCATTAAATGATGCTATTAAGCCTAAAACAGTCCCCGAATATAAATCATTTCTTGCAGATGCTTCACATCTTTCTGCTGAATCCATTTTTGGTAGACCATGTGTAGTAAGTATATCAGGTGTCATATATTGAGGATTAGTTTTGTTGGTGTATTATACTGACTCTTATATCTTTGCAACTACCCGCTCGATACGAGCAATAGCCTTCTCGAGACCAAGAATCTCTGTCATCTCAAATGCTCCCGGTGAGAATTCTTTGCCCGTGAGAGCGACACGGAGAGGCCAGAGTATCTGACCATTTTTCTTCCCTGCTTCTGCGATTTTTGGGATTATATACTCCTTAATCTTTTCCCTAACAGACATTTCAGATCAATTAAATAGAACTTTTCATTCCATATCCTTCATTATTTCAAGACCAAACTCTAATGCCTCCTTAGCATCTGAAAGATTATTGATGCCCATTTTTTCCGATAAAAGCAAATTTACATCAACTTCTGGCTCAGAATAAAAGACATCAGAAAGCTCAATAAAATCGTGAAGAGTCTGCATACGACTTCTAACTTCCATAGCAACCTCCGTGGTTTTAAGCTGAGACTTACTAATAAAGATATTTTCGTAAAATTGAGGATGATATTTTTTGAAGAAACTTGCAAGTTCTTTATATAAATCATCTGGATGAAGAGCATTTATATACTTACCGTTCATCCACTTGAGCTTCTCTGGATCAAAAATACCATTCGCAATCTGGAGACCATCGAGAGAAAAGGCCCCAATCAGCTCTGGGAGTGAGAAAATCTCTTTTGTTGTTTTCGAATTCCAACCAATCAGAGCGATATAGTTCAGAAGTGCTTCTTTGAGGTAACCATTTTCGAGGAATTGGCTGACGTGGGTGTCACCATTTCGCTTTGAGAGCTTCTTTCTATCTGCTCCGAGAATCACAGAGAGATGGTAAAATTCTGGTGCTTCCCAACCAAACATACGATACAGAAGAACATGCTTTGGTGTACTCGGGAGCCACTCGTCACCACGCAGAACGTGCGTGATTTTCATCAGATGATCATCGACGGCCATCGCGAGATGGTAGGTTGGAAATCCATCAGTTTTCAGGAGCACTTGATCGTCTATATCTGCGCTTGGTACAGAGATTTTTCCTTTGAGTCCATCGTTAAATGTTATCGTCTCCCCTTTTGGGATTTTCATACGAATCACATATTTTTCACCTGCCGCGATTTTCGCTTTTGCTTCATCGATGGTGATATCGCGGTATGGGCTTCGAAAAGGGATCATAATCCCCGCTTCTTCTGCTTTCTTCTTATGAGCTTCGAGTTCCTCTTCGGTGGTGAAACAATAGTATGCATCACCTTGTACGATGAGTTTTTCGACGTATTCACGATAGATAGGAAGTCGCTCAGACTGGATATAGGGACCACAGTCACCGCCATTGCGAATACTTTCATCAGCACGAATTCCGAAGAGTTCGAGGGTGTCGAGGAGGGCATCGCGAGCTCCTTCTACTTCGCGAGTTTTATCTGTATCTTCGATACGGACGAGGAATTGTCCGTGATTTTTCTTCGCCCATATATAGGCAAAGAGAGCAGTTCGGAGACCTCCGATATGGAGTTGTCCTGTTGGGGATGGTGCAAAGCGTGTACGAGTCATAGGCTGTATTTTAAGAATTTTTCAGAAAAACATAGAGAGAAATAGAGGTTGACTCTTAAATATATTATATAATATAAAAATATGAATAGTCTATTGGCACAAAACTCTGTCGGGAACCCCGAAGAAATAGCAGAAGATGTGATGAAAATTTTTCTTGGCGCTTCTCGTGGTGATATAAAACAAATGTCTTGAGCGCAAACTTTTCTAAACAGACATGGTCGAAAAACCAAAGTTCTCAAAAAGCCCAATCCCATAAAACCAGCAGACTCATATATTATTTGATTCGATATTTGAAACAAAACTCTGGCTATCAAAATCCATGAAGATATATTTTATGCTTGCCGTGATGTCTATTCAAATCCTGCTCTTCTCCAGAATTTCGTAGATGATGGGGATTTGCCAAATATACTTGAAACCTTCTCCATTCACGGATATATGATAGTGATCTATCTCTGGCAACGATGAGTAAATCCTACATACCTATTACGAAACCATCCCTGAGCACACTCTGCACTTCAAGAATCTCTGTCACGCCGTATCACTTCTATACTCCAAAAAGGATATGGTCTGTACTCAACCCCTCCAGAAGATTTTCTCTATAGTCGCTGAGTCACCACTCTGCTCGACGCAAATCAGATAAATATTGAACCGAGTAAAAAACAAGATGCCGATTCTGAAACACACAGAATATATCAATGATGGCTAGATTGTGCTCAAATGAGCATATAATTTTACAAGAATACTATTTCATAAATATTATTTTCACTACAATACCTCCATGAACGGCGTCCTCTACTACTCTACTATTTCTGGAAATACTCGTCTCGTCGGTGAGGCTTTGATGGAGCATTTTCGAATCATGGGTGTAGCGCTCACACTCCAGGATGTCGCAGAAGATACGACGTGGCAGGATGAAGTCGATTTTGCGATATTTGGTTCTGGGACGTATGCTCACGGTATGATAGAGAAGAGCCTCCGAAAATGCGTCGAGGAAATCTGGAAAGAAAAAAAGATACGAATCCCCTGCGCTGCTATCGGCCTCGGCGATCACCGCTACGACCGCGAATACAATATGTACGCCGCTGACCAACTCGAATCGTGGATAACTGAACATAGTGGCGAACTCCTCTGCCCTGCTCTCAAAATCAATCGTAGCCCCGTCAAACCAAACAATCAGAAAATCATCGAAAACTGGGCAAAGAGTTTTATTCAATCACTCCGAAAATAATGAACATCATCCTCACTTGATCATCTGGTTCTGGTCTCCTCTCTGCAGGAGATATCGTGATGGAGTGACTGCAGCATGCGGGGTACTTCGTCGTCGCTGACCGAGAATATCCGAGCCTGATCAAGGGTGGCTGTTCATATTTCCGTATTGAAGCGTGAGTAAATCCAATTCACAGTATCTCAGAATTTGCCGATATCATCGTCGCATTTGATCGTGTCGGTTCAAAAAACGCTCTTCCTCATGTGAGAAATGGCGGACTCATGATCTACGGTGATGAAATGCATGATAAAATCCCGAGCTACACCGCGACCATCCAAGAGAAAAAACTCACCACACTTTTTATACCAGAATACGAAACGCCAAAGAAATTTGGTGCAAACGAACTCCTCTCCAATATGCTCATGATTGGAGCGCTTTGGCGTTCTCTCGGTCTCCCTGTGGACGGACTTATCAAAGCGGTCGAAAAACGATTTGCCAGCAAACCGACTCTCCTCGCACTCGATGTCGCTCTTATCAACCACGGATACAACCTGAAGGATGCGACCGTCAGCAATTCTCTCGAATCATTTACTCTCCCCGAAACAACAAATAACCTCACAGATTACAAGCTCCTCGATGGCAATGAAGTCCTTGCTCTCTCTGCCGTCCATCACGGCGTCCGAGCGTACTTCGCCTATCCGATGAGTCCGAGTAGTACGATTCTCACACATCTCGCAAACTGGGCGGATAAAACAGGTATGCACGTCGAGCAAGTCGAAGACGAAATCAGCGTCTCTCAGATGACCCTCGGTGCGAGCTTCGCAGGGACTCGAAGTCTCTGTGCCACTTCTGGTGGAGGATTTGACCTCATGACCGAAACCGTCTCTCTCGCTGGCATGATAGAGACACCTCTCACCATTATCGTCGCTCAGCGTCCTGGGCCTGCTACTGGTCTCCCGACATGGAGCGGACAAGAAGACCTGAATCTCGCTATCTACAGCGGACACGGAGAATATGCAAAAGCAGTCATCGCTGTCGGTGATCATGCGGAAGCCTTCAAAGTACTCGGGGAAGCCCTCAATATCGCAGAAACCTATCAAATCCCCGTTATCGTCCTCACTGATAAAACCCTCGCAGAGACAAATGCAACCGTCGACCTAGCTTCGCTCGTCGGTGTAGAAATCGAACGCGGTATCACCACTGATACAGCCGAACTCACGAGCCAATCTCGCTACGGTCTCACTGACTCTGGACTCTCCCCTCGCTGGCTCCCAGGTACTGGCCCTCGCTACTACGCCAATGGTGACGAACATGGACCAGATGGAACCCTCCGCGAAGATGCAGCCGGTGTCGCTGAAGCACACGAAAAGCGAATACGAAAAATGAAAACGCTCGAAGAGGCTACACCAGAACCAATCCTCTCCTGAAATCCTGATGCAAAAATCACGCTCGTCGGATTCTGAAGTACAAAAATGGAAGTCATGGATTTCCTCAGTGACACAGTAAACTACCTCCACTACACTCACATCTGGCCACTCAAAACCAAGACGATAAAAGAACTCGAGAAAAAAGGAAATAAAATCATCATGGTCGAACACAATATGACCGGACAATTTGCCGCTCTTCTCAAGGGCGCTGGAGTCCGTATCGATGAGGAATGGAAGAAATACGATGGCCGCAGGTTTTATCGAGAAGAAATGGAGGCGAAAATAAAAAATCTCAAAAGTACTTCAATATTGTGAAAGTGGTTAAGAAAAATAATCCTTCGCTAAGTACTCATCCATGGCAACGTGAAGTGAAAATTTTCTAGAACTTTTTGACCAAAAACTGCCAATAGGTGTTGATTTTTGAGTACAGTTACTTGATTCGAGAATTCAAGAACTTCATGAAGATGAAGAAAAAGAAACAAATCAGGAAACAACGTATTGTACAAGCTATATCGCCTCAGTTGGACAATCTATGATAGCTATAATGAATATGTCTGTTAGCAATGATTGATATGAACAAGAAGAGGACAGTGAACTCTGGAAGACAGCTCTCGAAAAAATTGGGTGGAAACTCGAGAGTGAAAATGATGAATTCTCTATGAGTACTGAATTAAGAATTTATGATTTTCATAAAAAAATTGTTCTTATACTCGATGTCATGTGCCCAACTGAAGGTGTTGATTTCGGAAGGTATCATATTGATTTACAGAGACCAGAAAATGTACGAGATATTGCCAATATTTCTCTTGGAGAAGCTCGGTGTTTCGAGCCGGATGATGAGCAAAAGAAGCTCCTTATAGTCGTATATAGAATGATGCTGCGACTTATTCAGCCAATTTGAGAACATCATAGATGTGAGAGTGTTTCTGCCCCGCTCCTTATCGAATAAAATTTCTTGCATCAGATATAAAACGGACGATACTAGGAGGTATGAAAAACAAATATATCCTCATCCTCGTACTCGCTCTCATAGCACTCGGAAACGCTGCCTATCTCAGCTATACCGCCTACCATCTCCTCCATCCTGTCGCAGGAGTGACCATCACGAGTGCCTGTGATATCAGCAAGACGCTCTCCTGCTCAAATGTCATCATCCATCCAGATACGATGATCGCCGGTATCCCCTTCCCCTACCTCGCTCTCGTCGTCTATCCGATCATCACACTCCTCGCTATCTGGGGTCTCGTGAGTATGACCGCTAAACCTGCAAAAATCATCAATTGGATAGCTCTTGCGGGCATGTGTTTTAATGGTTACATCATCTCTCAAGAAGTCCTCTACGTCCACGCCTACTGCCTCCTCTGTCTTATCTGCGCCGCTATTATCGTCACTATATTTGGAGTGAGTTGGACGATGAGGAAATAAAAAATAAAAATAAATATGCCTATCCCAAAATACCATGAAATAATGCTTCCACTTTTAGAAGCTTATAAGGATTGAAATATTCATCACAGGAAAGAATTTACAGACCAATTAGCCGATCTATACAACTTATCAGAAGATGAACGAAATGTCGTTATCAGGAGTGGTCATCATACAAGATTCTGGGATAGAATACACTGGGCACTCACTTTTCTCAAAAAAAGTTGATTACTAAATTCCTCAAAGAGGGGATTTTATCAAATCACACCAAGAGGTACTGATGTCTTGAAAATGAATCTAACAGAACTAAATGAAAAAAAAGTGAAGGAACTATTTCCAGAATTAATGGAAACACCTTTTTGGAATCCAAGTCTGCGGAATAATAAAAATCATGCGGATGAGACACCATTAAATGAACAAACACCGGATGAGACACTAGAATTCATATTGAGCGAAAAGGAATCACTTGTTAAGAGTGAATTAACAGAACAAATCAAAAATATTTCTCCTCGAAGTTTTGAAATTCTCGTTACCAAGCTCCTTGTAGCAATGAAATATGGTACAGAAGAATTTAGTATTACAACAAGCTACACAAACGATAACGGTATTGATGGCATCATCCAGTCAGACGAGCTTGGATTTGAAAAAATCTACGTCCAAGCAAAAAAATATGAATGAAGTGTTGGTAGACCAGATATGCAAAAATTTGTCTGAGCTATGACTGGTACAAGCAAAGGTGTCTTTATAACAACTTCTGATTTTTCTAGTTGAGTTTTTGAATACCTTAAAAGTCGACAAGAAAAAGTAATTCTAATCAATGGAATCAAATTAGTCGACCTGATGTACCGTTATAATCAGTGAGTCTCTGTCAGAGATACTATTGAATTAAAATGAATTGATGGCGATTACTTTGAAGAGTTAGAATAATTCTATCTACCATGAACTCCCCTTCCTACTTTGAAATCCAGGTCACAAATCCTGAAACGTCTATCAGTTTTTATAGTGCTGTCTTTGGCTGGTCGTTTGAACTTGATCCGCATATTCCTATCCCCTACTATCGTATCCAGACAGGCGGGATGATGGGTGGGCTCATGCAGCGTGACACACCGTGGAATGAGCACATGAAGTGAACGACCAATGCCTTTATGTGTTCGATGCAGGTAGAGGATTTCGATGCGATGTCTGAGAAAATTCTCGCGAATGGTGGTATGGTCGCGATTGCGAAATTTGCTGTCCCGTGAAAATGCTGGCAGGGATACTTTCTGGATAATGACCGAAATGTTTTTGGACTGTATCAGGTCGATGAAAGTGCAAAATAAAATTGAAGAAAACTAGAAATGGATTTTTAAGCGGAGAGATGCCTGAATGGCACATCGGAGAACTGTTTGAGCGGGAGGAAAAACAGAAATTTGATGAACTCAGTCTATAGCGAGTTTTTGTCCCTTGAATGCTTTTGGTACTTTTTGCAGAAAAAGTAAAAGAGAGGAATCTCGCTGGCCTTGATTCCACCTCGCGCCATTCGACAAGCTCATGGCTTGGCTGGAATGACGGGGTCGGCTTGTATTCTCACCTAAAGGGATAAAATAGTTCTACAACTTTCCCATTTTTTACCATAAAAATATGACGACTATTAATCCCTGGATAAATTTCAACGGCAACGCCGAAGAAGCATTCACTTTTTACCAATCAGTATTTGGCGGTGAATTTCAGAGTACTCCTTTCTTTTCTTTACCAATTGGCACGAATACACTCATAGCCAATGATGTCCCAGAAAGTATGGGGCGAGTAAGTGAAAATGAAAATAGGTCAAAAATATCTGTCAGCACCGAAAGTCGTGAAGAAGCAGAGAGGATATTTGCTGGACTTTCAAAGGGTGGAAATGTTGAGATGCCCCTTTCTGATAGTCCTTGGGGCTCATATTTTGCAATGTTTAGAGATAAGTTTGGTATTGAGTGGATCATAAGCTATGAACAAAAATAATTTTTTCACTTTCTCTTCTATGCTCAAAAAACTCCTCCTCTCGCTCGTCGTCCTCATCGGCCTCATACTCATCGTCGCGTATTTTCTCCCTCGTGATTTTCGCTTGAGTAAATCTGTCGTCATCAACGCTCCTCGTGAGACGGTCTACGACTATGTGCGATTTCTCAAGAATCAGGAAAAATATTCTGTCTGGGTAATGGCTGATCCAAACGTCAAAATGACCTACACTGGTACTGATGGAACCGTCGGCGCAATCAGTGCTTGGGTCAGCGAAGATAGCAATGTCGGCGTTGGTGAACAGGAAATCAAAACACTTGTCCCAAATGAAAAAATGACAGTAGAAATACGATTCAAGAAACCGATGGAAGGAGTGAATTATTCAGACACTGTCGTCGAAGCTCTCGATGCGACGCATACAAAAGTGACGAACTCTTTTTATGGTAGCAATCCTTATCCGTTGAACATCATGTGTCAGTTTATGGATATGCTCGTCGGTGGTGATATGCAAAAAAATATGGAGAATCTGAAGAAAAATCTCGAGAGCAGTGAAATCCAAGCTGCTATTGTCGTTGACCCTATCGTAGAAATGAAACAGAAACTCGTAGGAACATGGCAAAATAACACTGAGGCAAAACGCCAATTAGTATTGAATAATGATGGGACTTATAGTGAATCAACATTATCATGAACTTGGAGCTTATTTACGAAGCAAAATGCTCCAAGTAAATTCTCTTCAATTTTTCAAAACCTAGAAGAGAACAAAATATACCTTCTCATGGTACCAAGTCAATTTGATGTCTGAGTAGAGGGATATCACAGCGTCAAGCAAGTAACAGAAAAAAATCTAGTACTCATTGTAGAGCCAGCAGACGTACGCGGTTGAATAGAAGAATTCTCTAAAACCAAATAATCATGTCCAAAATCACACCTTTTCTCTGGTTCGATACCGAGGCTCTCGAAGCTGCGAAATTCTACACGTCGATTTTCCCAAATTCGAGTATTCATGATGAGGAACAATTCGAAAATAGTGGACCAGATGAAAATCAAACGGTGCAAATAGTTTCATTTGTTCTTGATGGTCAGGAATTTCAAGCGATGAACGCTGGCCCACTGTTCAAATTTAATGAATCAGTCTCTTGGCTGGTAGATTGTGCTGATCAAGCAGAAGTCGATTATTACTGGGAAAAACTCATAGCTAATAGCGGCGAAGAGAGTCAGTGCGGATGGCTCAAGGATATTGCTGGAGTCTCTTGGCAGATAGTTCCCAAAGCTCTTGGTGAGTGTTTCGCACGAGACACATCAGGCAATGTCATGAAAGCCATGCTCGGAATGAAAAAACTCATCGTCAGTGAACTCGAAGCAGCGTGTAAATAGTCCAAACTATGTCCACCTCAAAAGAATTTATCACCTATATCCGTGAGTGTATCGCCGACCCACGAGCGAGACTCTATCCGATGTTTGGAGAATACGCTCTCTACTACGATGAAAAAGTCGTCGCACTTATCTGTGATGGAACTATTTTTCTCAAGATTACCACCGGTACAAAAAAAATTCTCGAAGACGCAGCGACATGACCAGCCTATCCGGGATCAAAGGATTTCTATATTTTGCCCGAAGAAATGCTCGAAAATCATAACGACCTCATCGACCTTATTCGAACCTGTGCCGAAGATGTACCGCTCAAAAAGAAGAAAATAAAAAGTATTTAATCACTCTCTATTTCTATGCTCACTTGGGAAGAATTTGAAAAGGTAGATATGCGTGTCGGAACTATTCTCACTGCCGAGGATTTTCCTGAGGCACGTAATCCCGCATACAAAATGACGATTGATTTTGGTGAAATCGGCATCAAAAAAACAAGTGCTCAGATCACAAAGCTCTACTTAAAAGAAGAGCTCGTTGGAAAACAGATTATCGCTGTGGTTAATTTTGCACCAAAACAAATCGCAAATTTTATATCTGAATGTCTCGTTCTAGGCGCTGTATGAGATGATAAAGAAGTAATTCTTCTGTCAACTGAGAGGCCGGCAAAAAATTGATTTCGTATTCATTAATCCATGAAAACCTACAAAAATATCGATAACTATATCGCTGCTCAACCTGCAGAATACCGAGCAAGTCTCGAGAAAATCAGACAGACTATTCGAAAAGCTGCACCCGAAGCTGAAGAATATATCGGCTACGGCATGCCGGGTTTTAAAATGGGGTGAACGCTCGTCTATTTTGCACTTTTTTCGAAGCATATAGGATTTTATCCTAGCGCGTCATGAGTCGCGAATTTCAAAAAAGAATTAAGTGGTTATAAGACTTCCAAAGGAGCGATACAATTTCCGCTGGATAATCCGATACCTTTTGATATCATCAAAAATATTACAGCGTTCCGCGCTGAAGAAAATCGAGAAAAATCCTGGAAAAAGAGCAAACAATAATAGTCACTCCTATAATTATACCTGATGAAGTACCAGCGCTCTCTCTTTATATTCCGGCAAGATCTCCGTGTTCATGATAACACAGCACTCAATCTCGCACTCACTGAATCTCATGAAGTGATGGTGATTTTTGTATTTGATAATCGAGCCAAGAGGGATTTCTGAGAACATGATGTACGTTTTGGTTTCATCCGGGAGATGCTCGAAGTCGCCGAAAAATGACTCAAAAAACTCTGAGGAAAAATCCACGTCTATAGTGGCACACCTGAGAGAATTATTCCAGATATTGTCCAAAAATACTCCATAGACCATGTGTATGCTAATCGTAGTTATGGACGAGAGTGAATACTCAGAGACAAGAATATTCTGAACAATCTCTGAGGTCTCGGTAAAGATATGACTCTGAGTGATGATTTTCTTCTCGTCCCGATAGAGACAGTGCCTGTAAGAAAGGTTTTTACACCTTTTTTCAAAATCTGGCAAACGCACTTAAAAGGTAATCAGATTCGTCCGCTGGTAAAAGGAAAGATTTTGGTACTTCCTGAACACCCCCCCATTCACGAAGTTATGCCTCACGAATATCATCCATTTTTCAGATATGATTTTGGAGTAAAACGGCTGAGGGAATTTCATTTTTCTGAGTATATCAATACGAGGAATTTCCCGTGGATGGATGGTTCTACAAGGCTTTCTCCCTATATCCGTTTCGGTGTTTTCTCTATCCGTGAAGTCCTACAAGCCATGGAAGAAAGTCAGACGCTTGTTTCTGAGCTCGCATGGAGGGAATTTTGGTATCACATTGCTCATCATTTCCCTGCGACATTTCATGAGGCATTTCAGGAAAAAAAGAGAAATATACATTGGGAAAATGCACCTCATCTCTGTAAAAAAATAGAGGCAGCTGAAACTGGATATCCACTGATTGATGCTGCGATCAGACAACTCAAAACGACCAACTGGATGCACAATAGACTCCGTATGGTGGTAGCCTCTTTTATCACCAAAAATTGCCTCATAGATTGGCAGTGGTGAGAGAAATTTTTCAAAAAATATCTCATAGACTACGATGAAGCGGTCAATCTCGGCAACTGGCAGTGGTCTGCGTCTGTCGGAGCTGACCCGAAACCACTGCGAATATTTAACCCCCTTCTCCAATCTGAAAAATTTGATGAGCAGGGACTTTTTATCAAGAAATATATTCCAGAATTGATGCAGGTCTCAGCGAAAGATATCCACACCCTCAATCTCTCTGGACGATATACCCAACCCATTATTGACCAAAAAATGAGTGCGAAAAAAACAAAAGAAGCCTACTATGCTTCTTATTCTGAAAAAGAAATTGACGGAGCCAAAACTTACCCTAAAATTGGCAAGAAAATTAACCTTTCTTTATGACTCAAATAACTGTCACCACCCTCGTCGAAGCGCCTATCGAACACGTCTGGGAATGCTGGACCAATCCAGACCATATCATGGAATGGAATCACGCCTCAGATGATTGGCACTGCCCTGCAGCAACGAATGATCTCACCGTTGATGGTACTTTTAGCTACACCATGTCGGCAAACGATGGAAGTATGAGCTTTGATTTCGGAGGAACGTATACTGATGTTGTAGAACATGAGAGAATCGAATATTCTCTCGGTGATGACCGACATATCTCTGTAACATTTGAAGAAGAAGGTGATAAAATCCGTGTCACAGAAGTATTTGATGCGGAAAGTGAAAACCCTACTGAGATGCAACAAGCAGGTTGGCAGGCAATCCTCGATAATTTCCGAGATTATACTGAGGCAAGTATCTAAAATGCAATCAATTACGTTCATCACCTGAAATCAAAAGAAAGCAGACTATCTCGCGAAATATCTCGGAATTACTATCCTGCATGAAAAGATAGACCTCGATGAGATCCAATCACTCGATCTCAGTGAGATAGTAGAACACAAAGTCAGACAAGCCTACAGCGTCGTCAAGAAACCAGTATTAGTGGAGGATACTTCTCTCCATTTTGAAGCACTTGGAAAGCTCCCCTGACCATTTATAAAATTCTTCCTCAAAGAATTATGACATGAATGAATATGCAGACTCCTCGATGGGAAAAATCGTACAGCCACAGCGCGAAGTATGTTTGGATATTTCGATGGTGAGAGATTGGAAGTATTCGCCGGCGAACTCCAGGGAACAATGAGCGAAAAACCTGGATTTGATAATGGTTTTGGTTGGGATAGAATTTTTATTCCAGATGGATATACTGTTGTTCGTTCGGAGCTTTGAGAGGATGATTACAAGGTCACTTATCTCAAAGTAAAACCAATCGAAGCACTCAAAGATTTCCTGCTTCATTTATAATTTATTTCTTTATTTTTCTTTTATGGCTGTTTCAAAAAAGGTAAAAATTACCTTCTGGATCTCTACTGTTCTCGTCGCTCTTATGCTCATCCCGAGCGTCCTCATGATGAATGATCCTCAGGGGTTGGAAGTATATAGGCAACTCGGAATCACAGGCGATTGGTTTCGCTATGAACTCAATATCGGTAAAACTCTTGGTGGCCTCCTTCTCCTCGCTCCTTTTATCAATGGTCGACTCAAAGAATGGACCTACGTCGCTATCGGTATCGATTTTATCTCTGCCTGAATCGCTCTCATCGCTGTCAATGGACCCACTCCAATCAGCTTTTTCCCATTTATCACACTTATCATTCTCGCTGTTTCATACTTCAGTTATCATAAAATTCAGGGGACAAAAACACCTTGGTATTAGAAAATTTTCTTATTTTTTCAAAACTCCCGCTTCAGGCGGGAGTTTTTATGTCGAAATTCTTGCAACAGAAAACAAAATATGGCACTATAAAAGTATTTCATATTCCATATTCTTTATGAATTTCAAACCTTTTATATCTCTCTCAACAGTATTTTGTATACTCTTGAGTTCGATGCCAAGCTCTGTTCATGCTGACAACACCATCTCGGGTGGTTCAGATGTATCTGGTGCACCAAATGCAAGTATTGCTATCTCAGATTGGCAGGTCACCGGTTCCGGCACTATACCTGTCCATCTCTATGTGCCAAGCGGTACACTCTCGATGACAACGACGACCGGACTCACATTTACTGGTTCTTCGACAGGATCCAGCTTGTACTTTTCTGGTAATCTCGCCGATGTAAACGCTGCACTTGCGACACTTCACTATACCAATAGCTCAAATGGTGCCTATACGGTCGAATTATCACTCGTCGAAGCAGGCCAGATCCTCTATCCTGCCAATGGACACGTCTATGAAGTGGTCAATAATGGAAGTTCTATTACTGCTGATGCTGCTAGGACTGCAGCTCTCGCAAGAAGCTACGGCGGAGTATCTGGTTATCTCGCCACCATCACATCACAAGAAGAAAATGACTTTATCAGTGGTCGTCTCACGAGCGATGGTTGGTTTGGTGCGAGTGATGCAGCGGTAGAGGGCGATTGGAAATGGCTCGATGGTCCTGAAGCAGGTACGACTTTTTGGACTGGCCTTTTTAATGGAGTAGCCTCTGGTTATGAAAACTGGTCAGGCGGAGAACCAAATAATGCTGGTAATGAAGACTGTTCAGAATTTTATGCAAATGGAAGTGGCTGGAATGATTTACCATGTACCACTGGAGGAATCAGTTCATATGTCGTAGAATACGGCGCACCTGGTAATCTCGTGAGTAATCCATCAGATTCACTCACGGTGACAGTAGCGGCTGATGCTGTGACTCAAACACCCACCTTAACATCACCAACATCTACCAGTACACAAAAGACACTCCAATTAACCTATTCTTTACCAGAAGCACCCACTGCCGGTACTGTAACTGTATCTTTTAATAATGGTACTACTACAACCACATTGACTATGGGTAATAGCCAATCTGTCGATACAACAGTAAACCTGACAAGTCTCGCCTCCACCAGCGGTGTCGCCTCAACAACGGCAAGTACTCTAGCAGATGGAACATATACCGTCACTCTCAGTTATCAGGATTACCTCGGTAATCCAGCAAGTACTGCTGTAGCAACTAGCGTAATTATTGATACAACTGGTCCTGTACAAAGTGCCCTCGTCGTCACACCATCAAAAACGACAGCAACAGTGGCTCTTACTACCAACGAAGGCGCTACCTCAAGTATCAGCTACGGTCCAACAAGTTCATATGGCACCACGACGACCATCAGTGGCTCTACTGCAACAAGTCACAGCGGTTCAATCTCTGGATTGAGTTCTTGTGGAAGCACTTACCACTATCAGATTACGACAACAGATGCCTTAGGAAATGTATCGACCTCAACAGACGCAACATTTGTGACGCATTGTGGAAGTACGGGTGGCGCTGATGATGGCGGTCCTTCTCATAGCGGATACTCTCCCCCTCTTCCTGAAAAAAAGACAGAAGAACCAAAAAAGCCAGATACGCCTATGAAAAAAGAGCCTGAAACACCAAAAAAAGAAGAAAGCACACAAAAACCAGAAACAAAAAATATCACACTCAATTCAGCTCCATCGGCACCAGTGGTTTCTTGCGACGCCGAACCGTATCTCACAAAATCAATCAAACTCGGGGCCGATAACAATCCAGAAGATGTGAAACTCCTCGAAAAATTTCTCAATACCTATGAAAATGCAGGACTCCCTGTCGACGGTATTTATTCTAGGGCTGATTTCGCTGCCGTCATAAAATGGCAAGAAAAATACGCTCACGATATTCTCACACCATGGGGCATCAAGAAAGGAACCGGCTTCGTCTATATCAAGAGTCTCGCCAAAATCAAAGAAATAGAAGCAGAGGCTTGTGCACAAAAAAAGAAAGGAAAGGTATAATTTTTCATTGAATTACTTTCAAATACAGAGATACTTCCAAGTGTCTCTGTATTTTTTAATAATTCTATATGGATGAAGAAGAGGTCGTAACAAAAGACGCGCACGGAAATATTCTCACCGCTGGTGATACTGTGATTTCAACACAGAACCTCATGGCTGGTAAAGAAAAAATCCAAAAAGGAACAAAAGTAAAAAATATCCGCCTCACGGATGATCCAGAAGTGATTGAGGGAAAGATCGATGGCACTTTGATGGTTCTCAAAACCTGTTTCTTCAAGAAAGTAGACTAGCTCTTTCTTCCCCACTTATCCATAGCCTCGATGATAGGGAAAAGTGTTTTCCCGAGTGGAGTAATGGCATATTCTACACGAGGAGGAATCTCTGGGAAAATCTCCCGAGTAATAATCTTATCTTTCTCCAGCTCACGAAGCTGTGTCGTGAGCATCTGTTTGCTGATGTCGGGAATAGTTTTCTGCAGAACTCCGAAACGATTGGCACCATTTTGTAGCGCATAGAGGATGATGATCTTCCATTTTCCTCCGATGACTTTCATACATTTTGTCACAGGGCATCACTTCTCACTACAGTCGAGAGATTTTTTTTCTATTTTTTCTTTTGATTTCATATTGGTCTTATTTTTATGACTAATAATTTTTATTATGACTACTTGCTATATTGAGACATATTAATACTCTTACGCCTGTAATCAAGTTTTATTTTTTCATTTATTTGTTTTATGTCTTTCCTCTCCAATCTCGAATGGCGCTATGCTGCAAAGAAATTTGATACCACAAAAAAGGTATCAGATGACGATATGAATAAAATACTCGAAGCTATCCGCCTCACTCCGACATCATTTGGTATGCAACCATATCATTTCTATGTCGTCACAAATCAAGAGAAAAAAGATGCTATACAGGCTGCCTCATGGAATCAGCCACAAGTAGGGACATCATCTCATCTCATCGTCATGTGTGCGAGAAATGATCTTATGACTGTCAAAGATGAGTACTTTGACGCAATGTCTGGTGGCAATGCTGAAGTACGAGCAAACCTCAAAGGTTTCGAAGATATGGTGACTGGTTTCATCCCTCATTCATCTCCTGAGTGGGCAAAAAAACAGGTCTATATTGCTCAAGGGTTCGCTCTCGCTGCCTGTGCTGAGCTCCAGATTGATAGTTGTCCTATGGAAGGTTTCGATGCTTCTGCTGTGGCAAAAATTCTCGATGTCCCAAGCAATCTCGATGTCGCTGTCATGATTCCTGTTGGCTACCGTGCGGTCGATGAACATCCACGACCAAAATTCCGATTCGCAAAAGAGAAAGTGTTTACGACTTTGGGGTAGTATTCCAATTTCCTGTTACCATATAAGCAATAATTCGCTTAGGAGAACCTATATCAGGTGGTATATCTCAAAATTTATTCTTCCCTTTTGAAGAAGGATAAAACACGTACACTGAACTAAATATTAAATAGACTATCAGAATAGTATTATTAAACGCGCCTCCATAGAAATAGCCTCAGAAGAAAAGCAAAGCCAAAAAATTACTCGTAACCATTAAACGGAAAGTAATAAGTAATACGAACATTGTACTAAAAATTGGACTAAGTCAGAAATCCGATCCTCTTCTATTTGTGTACCCAATATTTATCAGAAAAAGAACAAATATTAAAATAAATTCTATAATATATATAGCAGGTAAAATACCTTCAAAATCTCCACCTAGCATCAAAAATCAGACAGTTTTATGAAAAATGAAATAAAAAAATGTTGATCAAAATGCCATAACAGAATATTGACGTCGACTTAAGCGCCCTTGACCAAAAATAAAGTTTTTTACTTTTCACATATGTTAAATACACTTAAAAATATTACTAAGTAAGAATACTATGGAAAACAATAAATCAAATCAAAAACAATGTAAGACAGGTGCTCAAAGATTCGTTTGGTGGGGCTGGTTACTTGTACTTGCGCCATTAATACTTCTTGCTTTAAGTTATCTTTTACATTTTGTTATTCCTGAATCATCAACAATTTATGGCATGATTCAGTCTATTGGTATCCTTTGAATAGCGGGAGGTGTCGCGCTCTCACCTTTTGGAGTATTATTTTTGATTATCGGATATATCAAAAGATTTTTTGAGACAAGGAAGAAATAAAAACCTAGATATACGGAATGGATTTTTAAGGGACAAACTGTCTGAGCGGGATGAAAACAGATATGTAGATGAACCTGGTCTATAGCGAGTTTTTGTCCCTTGAATGCTTTTGGGTACTTTTTGCACAAAAAGTACAAAACAGGAAACTCACTGGCCTGGATTCCCGCCTACGCGGGAATGACAAAATCAGGGGAATGCTTTGCATTCCTTTTTTTGTGCCTATCATGATTCCACTATGAAATTTCCTCTCCTCAATTTGGTCGCCTATATTTTTATGGTGACACTCAACGCACTCTCCATTACTCTCCCCTTGGGTGGCATGACAACACAGGAGTTGTCAGATAAATATAACAATCTTTTTACACCGATTGGTTTCACTTTTTCCATCTGGAGCGTCATATATACTCTCCTTCTCATATTTTCGATCACACCTCTCATCAATTATTTCCGAGGGAAAGAAAAGAAAAATACATTTACCAATAAAAATATCGACTATCTCTACGCGATATCGTGTCTTCTTAATGGACTCTGGATTCTCGCTTGGCAATATCAGTACGTCGGACTCTCTGTTATTGTGATGATAGGTCTCCTCACTACACTTATTATACTCCACAGAAACATTCAAGGAAATACTGGTTGACTCACTTGGCTCGACAAATATGTGACTCGCCCCGCTTTCTCCATCTATCTCGGGTGGATATCTGTTGCAACTATTGCAAATATGGCTGCATGGCTCGTGAGTATCAGCTGGAGTGCTTGGGGTATTGCTCCTGTTACTTGGACTATCACAATGATCATGATAGCAACTGTACTTGGCACAACGATGCTCATCAAACACCGTGATATATTTTTCAACCTTGTCATTCTCTGGGCCCTTTATGGTATCATGTCAAAAAGACTCTCAGTCGACCCTGTAGCATTTGAGAGCATTGTGACGACAACGCAAGTTTGTATGGCCTTTATTATGGGCACAATAACAATACGAGTTATTCAAAAATAAGTAAAACTAAGAAGGCTGTTCGAGTCAATGGTAGTGATTGTATTCCCGAGCTATCTCTGCTGGTGAAAGCCCAGAACTTAATAGAGATTTCAAAATATCATCTTTTCATCAAGGAATCAGAATCGTCCCTGTTTCAGATCAGGTTTTCTGAATAGAGGCAAATTGTTTTTGCGGAAATAAAGCCGCATGTTCTATATATTCAAAGATGCTTAGCTCACCAGACTCGATGGTTTCATATGTGAGTCATTCTTCTCTCAGAAAATCCATAAAATAATCTCTCACTCGTCACCTCCTGAGCCAAAATGACTGCAAGTTTATCCTGAGCGGACGAGATCGTTCTCTTTGTATATCCTTGAGAATGCTAATCATTTCCAGAACTTGTTGCAGTACTGTTCTTATGAAAAAAGGATTTTTTTGGAGTTCTGCGGAGTTGTCGATGTGGAGTTCCAGACTAATTATTCCTGATCGAGAAAGGGAAACATTTGAACTGTAGCGCATTATTTTGAATCCTGGATTATCGAGCATACCAATCAACACATTTCTATCATATTTTACACTTCCCAGAGCGAGCTGAGCCCGTAGAGCAAACCGAAGTATTGCCCCCAGAGTGAGCCTGAGTCAGTCACATATGATTCTTTCAGATATTGTTCAGCCTTCAAGTGCGACCATAAAGTACTAAACAATAATCTCAAATCCGTCCTCGCCAACGATACCACAATGTTCTTCTTGGACACCGATATTACCATCTTCCATACAGATAGCGTGTTTTCCTGTATCAAAAATATGTCGTGTCGAAAACCCAACAATAGGCTCAATCGCAACATACATACCAGCCTTGAGTCTCTCCCCTTTTCCTGGCCGCCCAAAATTATAGATATCAGGTTTCTCATGAATCTGTGTCCCGAGTCCATGGCCAGTGAGTTCACGGATGATGTGAAATCCTCCTTGTGTGACGGTCATCTCAATTGCAGCACTGATATCTCCTACAAAGTTTCCTGCTTTCGCCTGAGCGATGCCGGCGGCAAGAGCCTCTTTGGCTACCTGGATACATCGAACATGTCGAGCATTCTTTGGCTCGCCAATGATAATGGTTGTTGCAGCGTCGGTAAGATATCCCTTGTAACGGATACCGTAATCCACTTTTATGACATCGCCTGATTCAAACGGTATATCCATTGGCACACCATGGACTACCACATCATTCACTGAGAGGATGATGTTCGCAGGATAATCATACTGTCCGAGAAATGCTGATTCCACTCCCTTCTTTTTTTGAGCCCCCTTGATCCACTCTTCGATTTCGAGGCCTGTGTGTCACTCCGCGAGCAATCCTGTCGCGAAAAGCTCACGAATAATTTCCTGATGGATTTTACCCGCATCACGAAGTATTTGGAGAATTTTTGGATCAGAAACAATCATTGGAGTAAATTATACAGAGTTTATTCGAAGTGCCAATTTATTCTTTTCATAACTCCAATAAGGCACAAGATTCTGAAAATTTCCCCACAGATCACAAGAGTATAGTTTTTTCTATCTCCCCTCGCACACACGGATCTGCGAGATTTCAAATATCGCAAACAATAATTGGGACATCCTTAAGTCTTCTCCGGATTCGCTCAATCACCACTCAAGTGCCAACAAGCATTTTTCAGTATACCAAAAGGTTAGCACGAACAATAATTAGTTCTGGTCTATGCTGTCACTTTAATTGATCGAAAGTGATGGTTCTTATTTTCTCTCATGTCAATCGCAATAATCCTGCTACTTCTTGAGCTTCTGAAATATCTGATCCCAAAACTGTTATGCGAAGATTTTGAACTTCTGGCATAGAAAATTTACAGAATAATCCAAATGAGTAAACCAGTAACGACTGCAACGATCAGAGCTACCCGGACAATACGTACTGTCTCAGCAAAGAGATTAGAAACCATTCGGAATCGCATAATCCAGAGGAGTGCTGCATAGGTAATCGTAAAAACAATGATAGCTATGAACGTGCTAATATGCCCGAGCCACATCAGGAATGCTAGAATCGCAAGAGATATAACAGTGGCAACAAGCGCCTGACCAACTGAACGTAGAAGGCTCGAACCAAGCTGTGAGAAAATGAGAAATGTACCTACCATAATACCTACGATTTTTAGAAGGCCTATAAGCCTCACTTCTGGTCGAGCAAGAAATGTGAAAACACTGACCATATCATGGAAAAAGAGTCGTGCAAAAATACCACCGAGCGATAAGAGGAATACGAAAGCTATAGTACTCAATATCGTGATAAGAAATGATGTAATCCATCCAAGAGCACTCCAGAGAGCGACAAAGAAAAAGAATCCTATCGCAAGTCCAATAATTTGCGCCATGACTGAACTCACAAAAAGTGAGGCTACCCAATATCCAACAATACTTATTACGAGACTGATAAGAACCTTGAGAAAGGTTTTCCAGAATGGTACCACTTCATCATTTCTCTCTGCAAAAAAGACAAAAAGGAAACTAAAAAGTACTATAAGTGCAAGGGTGTTGAGCGACCAGAAAGGGATGTTTGTACCAGTAAAATACTGAGCATAGGGCGTAAACCAGTTTGATACGGTAGGTGTTTCTGGCTTTACGCCATCATTCGGGACTGAACCTTTTTCTATTTGTCACTCAAAAAATGTACGACCATCAGCTGCGAAAGCTCGTGGTCACTTCACCGTAAACCCTTCTGGAGATATATCTTTTAGGAGATTTCCAGCATAAAATACACTCTTATCATCGAGAGCGTAGAGGCCATTATCTATCACTTCAAAGCTTCCAGAATTGGCATCAATAGACTTCCCATCGTAGAACACGCTTCCTGCATCAATAGAATAAACTTTTGTAAGCATTTTAAACGTAGCAGGATCTGCTCCTGTTATGAGCCCATGTGGTCCATAGACATGTTTGTTGTCCTGTGCATATCCATATTGGCCAGATATGATAGAAAATGAGTCTATATCAGCACCTCGAAGCGTCTGACCTCGTACAAAAATCTGATCCGCATCTCGAGCAAATTGTCCTGCAATCACTTTTATAGTGACTCTATCAGCATTTGGCATTTTTACCCATCCATTGTGTGCCTCATTGACTGAGTAGACGAAGTCTTCATCAACAGCGTAGAAATCATTGAGTATCACAAGACCTTTTACAGGAGTTGGTTTTACTGTTGGCCCTGTGATGACAGGTGTATCTTTTATAGGCTGCGGGGGCGTATCCGTCGCAGAGGAAGCAAGGACGGTTGATACGAGGAAAAATATAGAAGACAGAACAATTATTTTTCTCATAAAGATAGATTATACAATATAATACTTGTTAAATATACTGAATAGTACAGATTGTCAAAGTTTTTTCACTCCATAACAATAAAATCCTCATACACTTCTCACTATATGAAAGCAATGCAATATTTTCGCCAATTTATAGGCCTTCGGAGTCCTCTTAGGCTCGTCTATCATTGGTGCCGTGGCTTTATCGCTTTTTCCCTTTCAGGAAATCCGGCCAAAGGCATGTACATCATCGGTGTCACAGGTACAAAAGGAAAAACTACCACATCAACCCTGATTGCCAGTGCACTCGAAGCATCTGGAAGACCAGTTGCTCTTCTCTCCACGGCGCAGGTATGGATGGCGGGCGAAAAAAAAGAGAATCAGTCAAAAATGACTATGGATAGTCCATTTAAGCTCTGGTCTATGATCAAGAGAGCAAAAAAGATGGGGGCCACACATCTCGTCCTCGAGACATCAAGTCATGGTATTTATTATTTTCGAAATTTCGGCATCCGTTATGACGCTGTCGTCCTGACAAATATATCACAAGACCATCTCGATCTCCATGGAACCATGGGTCACTATGCTCGAACCAAGGCACGCATATTCAAATCTGAAATTCACAAAATATGTATACTCCCCCGCGACTCAGACTATTACAATCTTTTTGCAAAAAAAGCCGGAACGGAACTGGTGACATACAGCCTCAATTCCCCTGCAACCTATCAAGCCAGATCGCTCATAGCCAATCAAGAAGGTATAGAGATGGTGATAAAATGTGCCACTCATATACCCGAAGAGGCTTTTATAAAATCACCATTGGTCGGCACATTTAATGCTGAAAATATCCTCGCTGCCTATGCCACACTCAGATCTATTGGTATCGAAACAAAACCGATGCAAGAAGCATGGAAAAAATTTACTGGCGTTCCAGGACGACTGGAACTCGTCCCGAATGATCGAGGCATCACTATTCTCGTGGATTATGCCCATACTGAAACAAGTCTCCGATCTGTCCTCGAAACTCTCAAACAAAATAAACAACGTATCATCATCGTTTTTGGTGCAACAGGTGATCGAGATACGACGAAGCGTCCAAAAATGGGCCGAGTCGTCGACGAACTCGCTGATATCATCGTCCTGACCGATGACGACACCTATACAGAACCTTCAAAAAAGATTATTGATATGATACGAGCTGGCATCAACCGTGGAGAATGAGATACATTTCAGATCATTCCTGACAGAAAAGAAGCCATACATTGGGCACTGAGAAAAGCACAAACAGGAGATATTGTACTCATTGCTGGGAAGTGATGTGAGACTGTGCAAGTAACCAATAAAGGGCCAATCCCCTGGAGCGATCGCGACATTGCAGAAAAATTTTTAGGATAATCTTGCTCTTTTACAAAAAAAGAGAATAACTTGCAACTCAAAAGATTTTGATAGGATTATCAAATATCTTTTTTATGCAGCCAATAGATCCACCAACTGAGTGAGTAGATACCCGAGTCTCTCAGCCACATATAACAACTCCTGCAGGATTAAAAAAATCATTGATGTTCGCTACGATGATAACAACACTTCTTTCATGATGTGTACTGCCAAAAGGATCTCATTCAGATAATACCAATTCACCAGACGCTCTGCACGAATCTGGAGCTACATCCCGCCTAACCATCACTGATGATGATATAAAAAGTGTCATAGGAAGGCTCGAGGCAGATAAAAACATCTACCCTTTGACCGAGATAAACCCTCTCCTTCAAAAAGAGCTCGATACTATTTGCACACAAATACAAAATGATTTGATTGCAGGACGGATATGGTGTTCTTTGCCTAAAGTAAAAATAGCACTTTCATCAGCTCTGTGAAAAATATTTGGAGATATGCCTGAGGAAAATATACAGATTGGTTTGGTACCCGTAACAAAGGATGGGAACTGATCAATATTTGCTAAACTCTCTGCTCGTTTATGAGGACGGACTTATACATCCAACCTCATGATACCTACAGAAAACTACATGACCACAGGATCCACACGACCTCTAAACGACTGAGAGCTGGCTACTATGATAAGTCAAAGCATGAAAGATGAATTTTTATTACACATTCGGCACAAATTAGAGGCAGCCCTCAGTACCCAGACTATATCCGACGATAGTATTCCTGAGATTCTTGAATATATGAGACCTCTGTTGCTCGATGAAGAAGAGTGATTTCGAGCTATTGGCCATCCTCTCTCAGGTCCAATAACTATCCCGCCTATTGGTGATAAGGATCTTATAGACGTCATCATAACAACGAAATCTCCAGAATGAGAACTGAAATTTACGTTTTAATTAACGGAAAAATACTTTTTTCAATTCTGAAATGCTCTCATAATCCCTCACCACTGCAACCATAGGTGGCTTATAAGGCAGTATTTCGGAAATATTTTCACGATTCACACCGCCAATAGCCACAAATGGAATTCATAATTCTGAAGCGTGCGAGAGATATTCAAATCCTATTGCTACTCTGTCAGGCTTTGTCGGTGTAGCCCAGATAGGACCGACACTCACATAACTCGCTCATTCATCGCGAGCAATAAGTCCCTGTTTAAATGAATGCGTCGTACGACCATAGATCTTATCGGGGCTCCAGAGTTTTCTTATCTCTGTGATACTGATATCATCTTGCCCTGTATGAATACCATCTGCGTCGACGATTTGAGCTATATAGAGATGGTCGTTTATAATCAGTGGTTTATTAAATTCTTCAGCCAGTTTTTTCGCTTCGTAGGCTCTCTGAAGTATTTCTTGTTTCGAGATATCCTTGGCACGAAGTTGGATAATATCGGCCCCAAGCTCGAGTCATCTTCGTAGTATCGCTACATCATGAGAAATCAGATAGGCTCAACGAAGTTCCCACGGTTTTTTTATCTTCAAAAAACATTCTTTCTCGAGTTCGTAGAGTTCATAGCGAAAGACTCGGAAATAATCATCGCCCGTGTATTCTTCGAGGACACGAAGGGCCTCCTGAGAACGCTTCATATTAGCGAGAAGCAGGTCGTATGTATTTTTGCGAGATTGAATTACTTCATTCGCTCGGACATCACTCTCGGTATCACGAGCCTCCATTCTTGCTCTATCAGATATGGGGAGACTGTAGTGGCTTATTTTTTTTCGAAGACCGGCAAGTTTATTTGTGAGAGATTCATTATTTACGACAAAACGAAAATACTCCTCGATAACACGGATTCACTCGCAAGCACGGTGGATGTTGGCATCGAGGATAGCTGGGTACATATTCTATATACTAAGACTTTTCTCAAAAAAATCCCCCACTTTCGTGAGGGACTTTTTGAAAGTGAAAAGATATTATTCTTTATCAGCTTTCTTTGTTGTTTTCTTTGCTGTCTTTTTCTCCTTCTTTTCAGAACCATCGAGTTCGACATCGATATCAGCTTCTTTTGATTTATCTACTTTTGCAGCTTCACCACCAGAGATTGATTTCTCAGCACCAGCAGGAGCAGCTTCGAGAGCCTTCATAGAGAGACCGATACGACGTTCGTTGATATCGAGAGTGATGATTTTTGCCTTCACTTTCTGACCAACTTTGATGACATCTTCGATGTTTTTTACAGGAGTATGAGAGATTTCAGAGAGGTGAATGAGACCATTGATACCTCCATTGAGTTCTACAAAGACACCAAATTTTGAGATCTTGAGAACAGGAACTTCGATGATATCGTTGAGTTTATAAGCACCAGCGAGTTCAGCCCAAGGATTCTGTTTGAGACGCTTGATAGAGAGAGAGATTTTCTCTGGATCGAGGCCAATAATTTCGACATTCACCTTGTCACCAATCTTCGCGAACTTGCTTGGATTTGCGACATGACCCCAATCGATTTCAGAGACGTGTACGAGACCTTCGAGACCATCAAAAGTAACGAAGAGACCGTATGAGAGAATACCAGAAACGACACCCTCCACACGATCACCGACTTTGAGATTTTTGAGAGCTGCTTCACGAGATTGATCAGCAGTAGCACGTTCAGAGAAGATGATTTTCTTACCATCATCCTGGACATTGAGAACACGAACTTCGAGAGGTTTACCGATGAGAGCACGGAGATGTCCGAGGATTTTCTCTGGATCAGCGTTTTCGACACGTGGATAGTGAATAGGAGAGAGCTGAGAAACTGGGACGAAACCTTTCATACCATCGAGGTCGATAAGAAGACCTCCTTTGTTTGCTTCAGTAGGAACAACAGTCATCGTGAGGTTCTTCTCTTTATTATCGAGGAGTTTACTCATGAGAGTCATCTGAGAAGCTTTTCTGAGAGAGAGGATGAGGAGTCCTGATTCAGGATCCTGACCACGATACATCGCAGAGACTTCATCACCGACTTTGAGCGTACGGACATCCATGACAGAAGACATGAGGTCAGCACCAGAGATGATACCAGTAAACTGGTTATTTACGTCGACGAGGAAGAGTTTTCTTCCGATGAAAACAATCGCACACTTAACGATTTCCCCTTTTTTGAGGATTTTCACTTTCGGCTCAGCGGCCAAGAGTTTTGCAAATTCAGACATAGCCAATAAAAAATTAAGAAATAAAAGATAAACGGTAGGAGCTGCGAAAGCAACTGCTAAAATTTATATGGCTCCTTGTGAAGAAATAAAGGCGACAATCATACCAAGGTATATGACGAAGCAGTATATGGGGCGAACGGGAGTTTTGCCTGAATGGCAAATCGAGTAGGCTCGAACCGTTCGAGCACCAAGTTCAATATATGTAAGATAAACTTACGAGAGAACTCAATGCGCTTTAATATGGGGCGAACGACGGGGCTCGAACCCGCGACAACTAGATTCACAGACTAGGGCTCTACCAGCTGAGCTACGTCCGCCATACGAAACCATCCAGAAGGCCTGGAAGTGGAGGTAGTATAAAGAGTCAAACAAAAATGCAAGCGATTTTCTTGAGAAGAATCGCTTGCATGCTTATTTACTGAGCCACAAAATGATAATTACTACATACCACCAACCTCTGCGCCCATTTTTGGGAGATCTGTAGTCTCTCTCATGGCATAGAGCTGATCATAGAGTTTTTTTGCTGCATCTGGATTATTTTTTCGCACATAATCCTGAATCATTTTGACGATTTCGTCTGGATCCTGGGCAGAAGAAAATTTTTCTTCTGATGCCTGAGCTATATCGTGAGTTTGCACTGTCTGTGCTACTACTACGGGGCTTGTAATATCAGCCTGGAGATTATTAACCCGAGGAATAAAAAGAAGTGTGCTGACGAGCATCACCATGAGGACACTGCCCGAGAGGGCGAGCATCAAAAATATACTTTTTTCTTGTTTCATAGAACTATGTTACCATATTCCTATTTGATAAGTCAAATATTTGTCTATAATTTTTTTATGCGCCGCCACGAATTTTTCTTTTGACTCGTCCGTATACCTCTCGAGCTTCTGATAGTCACCGCAGCATTTCTCATCGCGAGACATGTCCGTGTGACGACAGATCTCATACCAGGTATTCGTCTACCGAGCCGAACCCTCGACATCGATTATCTCCTCGGTCTCTCGGCCATGAGCTATGCGATTATTGGGATAATATTTTCTTTTCAGAAGCTCTATACCATAGAAAAAGTTATGGGGATTATCGAAGAAATATTTACAGTGATTAAAGCAGTTTTTGTGAGTTTTTTTGTGATGATAGGTCTCCTCTATCTGACAAACGGATTTCCGTATGAGACCATCCTCATACCTCGATTGATTCTCATCTATGCTTTTCTCATCGCTATGGGGGGCATCATACTGGAGAGAATCTGCATCAGGTATGCTCGCATCTATGCTTTTGCGCGAGGATGGCTCGTGAAGAAAAAGATACTCCTCATCATGAATCACAGTGAGCCCCACCTCGAACGTCTCATCGATAAAGAAAAAAACGTAAAAATAGTTGGATACCTCGCACCATTTGAACAAAAAAGTTCTTTTGATTATCTGGGCACCATCGGTCAACATGCCAAAATCATCACGGAAGAAGATATCGATGAAATCGTCACCCTCTCACACGATCTCCCCTATGAGCTGAGAAAAACACTCTTTGAATACTGTCAGATAAATGGTATTACCTATCGATATGTGAGCAATCCCTATGAGACATCAAAAAATAACATACACATAGATTTTCTCGGCCAAGTACCTCTCGTGGAAATCCGTACTATTGGTATCACAGCGTGGGGCCGAGTCATCAAGAGAGCTTTTGACATAAGTCTCGGAATTATTCTTTTTGTATTTCTCTTCCCTGCTACGATTATTCTGAGTCTCCTTATCGTCCTCGATTCGCCTGGATTTCCATTTTATGTCAGTAGACGAGTCGGACGTAGTGGAAAAATATTTTCAATGATAAAATTTCGTTCCATGGTGCATCATGCCGAAGATATAAAAGATTCAATTGCAAGAGATAACGAACGAACAGATGGTCCCCTTTTCAAGGTAAAAAATGATCCTCGCATCACCAAACTTGGACGCTGGCTTCGTCGTTGGTCTATCGATGAAATGGCTCAAATCGTCAATGTCATAAAGTGAAACATGAGTTTTATCGGACCACGTCCACACCTTCCGGAAGAAGTAGAGAAATATTCCGACAAACAAAAACAAGTCCTCACGATCAAACCTGGCATCACTGGTATGGCACAAGTGTACGGACGAGATACGAATTCTTTTGACCGAGAGATAGAGCTCGATCTCTTCTATATCGAGAACTGGAGTCTCCTTCTCGATACAAAAATACTCCTTCTTACGTTTCGGGCTGTGTTTCAGGGAAAGTAAATTTGACATTAAAACTTGCCGAGAGAAAATAATCTCTATAATCCACACGTACTCATGTCAGAAGGCGACTTCACACCCCGGTCTTATCATCCCAAACCTCTCACAAAGGCACAGCTTCGAAAAATGAAGCAGCAGTATGAGAAGGCCAGTGAACGCATCGATGAAATCAAGAAACTCGAAGAATCTCATCGAGAAGAAGAAAATAATCCTGATTGGGTATAGAAATCTGTGTAGCCGTAGTTCAGCTGGAAGAACGCTTCCCTGCGAAGGAAGAGGTCATTGGTTCGAGCCCAATCGGTTACACCATTACAGAATTAGAAGCACCTGCAAAGGTGTTTTTTATTACTCTCGCTATGACCATTACCACTCGAAATGCGATTCACGCATTTCTCCGGTCATTGGTTCGAGCCCAATCGGTTACACCATACTTGAGAAATCAGAGCTTCAATTTGCCACTTTTGGCTTATCGGAGCTTTTTTTAGGTTCGACCTTTACCTCTCAAGTGGAGGTCCCTGGAAGGACGAACCGAAGGATGATTTGCACTACAGGATGCGATTTCCTGAATGTAACCTCAACCTTTTCGACAAGCAAATCTACTAGATATTGTTTTTGATCATCTGTCAGTGATTCAATTTTAGTATGCAGTTTCTGAGTAAATGTTTCTAGAGCCTCCTTTGTTGCCTGAGCCTGAACAATCGCATCAATTTTCTTGTCGAGCTCAAGAATGTCCTTTTTAAGACCTTCCTGTCTTTCAATTGATCTCTTCACAAGAGTATTCTTCTTTTCTTCAGAGTATTCTCATCTATGGTACTCTTCCTCAATCTGTATCTCTATCCTTTCCTCATCATCCAGTTTTTTTCAGTATATGGCTCTTTCTTTTGAAAAACGTTCATAATCTCTTCCGTCTAGTGATTGAGCGGTATATACCTCAAAAAGTTCTTTTGGTCGTCTTAGAGCTTCTTTAACGACTCACCAAACATATTCATCAATTGGCTCTCAAGGAATCTCTCTATTTGGCAATTTATTACCTTTTGGACCAACAACTGGTTTCCTTCTGTAACTATGGCCTCATTTTGTACGATTTACACCAACAAATTTCCTATTACTGAATCATTGGGTTTCTGTGTCCACTATTTTTCTGGAAAGTAAAAATGTATTCTCTCACCCTCCCCTTTTCGCATCACGAGAAATAGTTTCGAGCCTATGCTGTACCATCTCAAACTCTAAATCTGAGATAATTCGAGGTACTGGTATCAAAATAGCATCTACCGTGCCGTTATCCTGAGTACTGTTATAGAATGCTCTTCCTGCATAAACAGCTTTTTCAAGTATGGTCTCTCTAATAACCTGTGGATACCATTTTGTATCTCTTAGTTTCTTCAAATTTGAACTAGATTTAGGTACTCTATGTTGGTTCATCATGCGGGCCAACCCTTCCAAACTCTCACCATGGAGGAATGTTTCATATATTCTTTTAACCCATTCAGCTTCTTTCTCATTAATAGTGAGTGTCCTATTTGTTCGTGCTTCAGATTTTGGCTTATCGTATCCAAAAGGCACTCCATTGAGTATATAATTACCTAATCTAGCAGATGCCACTTTCCCTTCTTTTGTTCTCGTCTTGATGGTTTCCCTCTCAAACTCGGCTAAAGCTCCAAAGATCTGAAAAGTGAGCTTTCCGATTGGGCCAGAAAAATCCACATTCTCCTTGAGTGAATAAAAGCCAATTTTGTTATTTTGCAGTAGCTCAAAAGTCCCCAAAAGATGTGAAAGATTCCTCGATAGCCTATCAATCTTCCAAACAGCTACTATATCAAACTTACCTTCTTTAGCATCCTGTATCATCCTTTTGTATTGGGGACGATTTAGATCAGCTCCCGTACATCCTAAATCAATATATCTATCTTTCTTGTCGTGGGACCAATTATAGTGCTCCGATTTATATTTCATCATGCTTTCCAGCCCCTGTAATTGCATATCTGCTCAATACCCATCTCTAGCCTGCTCTTCAGTGGATACGCGGACATAAAAAGCAACCCTTATAGATTTTAAATTTTCGAAAGGTGACATAAAAATATATTTACGTCTATATTGTAACTAATCCTATCTTTAATCCAAGTTATTCTTAGGTTACTTTGTAATTGGAGGCATTCTTTTTACCAATTCCGCCCCAACACTATATATAGCCGATTCTATGCTCGAACCAAAAACACGTATATCTCTATCTAGATCATCTGAATTATAGGTCCATTCTTCGTCTCCTATATAGGATAAACTTGCGTCTCAAGACTGATATTTAAGAAGCCAACAAAATACACAAGCATAAGAATAATCAAAAGGTAATTCTATAGATTTCATATTACATAAATCTATAAAATATAGACGGTTCAGTTCTTTTTCACTCTCGAGCAAGGCAATATGTGACATAAAATAAAGATAAAAAAATAAAATTACACACTTAAAGATTGAATAAAAATCTTACAATCTTTTCATCAATCTCTTTTTGTGTGTCTTTATAAGAGCCAGCGTAGACGACAACTACCTCAATACCCTGCTTTCTTTTTCAGCAGGGTGGGATATATCAGAGATGTCTATTTCTAGAATCCACTTTAGAAAATCCGGATAGGCCATCCGTTTTAGGCTAAAGCGATTTTGGACCTAAACTTCTCAAATTTGAGAAATTTAGACATAGAAATTATGCATGATGATTATACGTTTCTATAGAAAACATCAAGACTTTTTTTAATCTATTTTTTAAGGCTATCAATTGCCTTATGGATGTGTTCAACAAGAGTAATACCATCAACTACATTAACTTTCATTTTCCCTATACCTGTACCATGAATCGTCACTTCTCTCTTGAACCGTGTCTGTACAGATTCAATCTTATCTATACGAATTTCTTTTGTTGAGAAGGGGTATGCTACTATGAATCGCTTGTTGGTAAGTATTATTTTTGTTTTGAGAAAATATACTCATACCAAAATGAAAAATATTCCAAATATAAGTACAAGAGTAACTATACCTATAAATATTAGAAAAATACACATTCATCTATCAATTCTCGTCTCATAGACAATATGTTCATCTTTCATCATTTCCATATAAAAAAGATTAAAAATAACCATGAAATCCCTTTAAAAAAAGCACCTCACGGGAAGTAAAGTGCCAAAATATATGTATGTGTTCGTGCCTGGCGAAACAAAAAGGGAGGATCAATTCCCAACTGATTCGCCAGAACCATACTCATCTCATCGCCTAAACGAAGAAAAGAGAAAGAGAATATAATCCTCCCTCGCTATCGTTTAGAACTAGAGACAAATATGTGATAAATACGGTTCTGGCCTGAACAGATTAACCATTTTTAGTCTTTATCAAGACTATTTGACGCATATCAGCCCATGAAATTTAGAAGAAGTTAAAAAGTGTCTCATAAATTGGTTCTTACACAGAGTCGTTTTTATTGAGAAATAAAGGGAATTCATATAATCGTCTAAACCTAAATAGTATGCAAATAAAAGAGATAGAGATTAAGAATTTTCGGTCTATAAAGGAAATTACCGTACGGCCAAATGCCTGACTAAATGCTTTTATTTGAGAAAATAGCGTATGAAAAAGTAATATATTTTCTGCTATTAATTGGCTTTTATGAAAAACTTGGCCAACCTTTAATCAAACAACCCTTAATGATCATTTTGATGGGAAAAATGAAAATAAAATTTATATTAGAATATTGTTTGATGATGGCATCGAGTTTATTCTAGATGAATCTCAAGAGTATAACTTCAATGTGTTCAATAAGGGCACCAGACAGAAGGGGTCGAATAATGAATTCAGGGAAAAATACAGTATTGCTCACCTTTGAACAGAACGGGAAATTGTTGATTATTTACCTTCTAATAGATGGAGCTTAATTGGGAGAATCTTGCAATCTGTAAATGATCAATTTTCAAATGAAAGCATGAATCATTTAAAAAGCGGTGAGGTAATTAGAAAAACGGCCTACTTAGAAGAATGTTTAACATTCATAAAAGAGAATATTTTATTCACTGTTTTGGATGAAAAGGGGGAGAATATTATGAATAAGTTTGTCGATATACTTCAAAATGAAACCGCAAGTCATTTGAATAGAAGAAAGGAGGAATTTCTAGTAGATTTCAATTTATACGATCCTTGGAATTTCTACAAAACTCTTCAAATTCTCGTAAAGGAGGAAAATGGACTTACATTTCAGGCTTCTCAACTTTGAATGGGGGTTCAGGCTTCTATATCAATTGCTGTGCTTAAAGCATACGCTGAGTTAAATTTAAAAAATAAGCCATGTATATTTATTGATGAACCAGAATTATTTTTACACCCCCAAGCTCAAAGAAATTTTTATAAGATTTTGAGAAAGCTGTCAGAAAGCAAAACAGACCCTGAAACTTGAGAAATCATACAAGGTACTCAAATCTTTTACAACACACATTCTCCAGATTTCTTAAATGCGGGTAATTTTAATGAAATTTTTCTTGTTAGGAAGAATCTTGAGAAAGGCACTCATTACTTCAATGGTAAATTGGATGATTTTTGCATTGATCTTAAAAAAAGAACTTGAATTGAGAGTACTGTCGAGGATTTCCTACTACACATGAAAAATGCTTATGACGAAACTGGCGATAGCCAAAAGGCAAATGAAGCATTTTTTGCCAAAAAAGTCGTTTTGGTTGAAGGACAAACGGAGACTTGGGTTTTGCCCTATTTTTTCGATTTATGTTGATTTGATTGTATAAAAGAATGAATTACAATCGTTCGCTGTTGATGTAAAAATGAGATTGATAGATTTTTTAGATTGTACTCAGAATTTGGGATACCTTGTTATGTGATTTTTGATTGAGATAAGCATTTAGAAACTACCGAAGAAAAGGACGCAAATATAAAGAAAAACAAAGCTATTTTTCAAATTCTAGGGATTAGTGATAAAGACTACCCTGATAATAACGTACATGAAAATTTTCTGTGATTTGAGGGAGATTTTTGAACTAATCTGGGCGTCGATTTGGCCAAGGATGATAAGTCTCTCGATGTTTACCGGAAAGTTAAAGATAAAATAAAAACACCGGGCACTGTACCAAATTGGGTTAGTGATTTAATCACAAAAATTAAATGACTTTCTTCAACCCAAAGTGTGTTACTCAAAGAGTAGTATACAATTGTTACCTCCGTCCCTTAATTTACAATAGGATTAACAATTCACATAATAAACGATATGTGAGAGGTCTATTTTTGAAGTAATGGCTTGTATATGTGGTTTCTCCGATTTTGGACCTGACTTTATACCAGTTTTCTCAAGATATCATGTCAAATGAGGTCCAAATTGGAGAAGAAATGTTGTATAATATAGTAATTATTTTCTTGTAGAGACGTCCCAGATACGGACAAACTCTTCCACGAATTCTTCTCCCTTCTTCTGGTCTTTATGAGAGAGGTCAGTTTTCCCACAACAGAGCAGATGATTTTTCATCAATTCTGTGTTTACTCCTCGAAGAAGCCCCATAGCCGCATTGATTTGCTGTCATATGTCGGCACAATAAGCATCTTCTTCTATCATCTGAGCGACTTTATCAAGTGTTCCTCGAGTTTTCTTGATAGCAAGAAGGAGTTTTTTCTGGAGTTCTGGATTAGATTGGATCATAAAAGTGATTAAGAATTAGAGAGTATTGATAGCAAAACTGTACATGCCCATTCCGCAAGTTCATGCAATTTTTTTACCAGACTCTGGTGTTCCAAGATCGATTTCTGTTTCACCAGTTGCAGGAAGAGAATTTCGATAGTTTAGGGATCGAATGACAAGAGATGAAGAGCAGTCATACGTACCATTTGTTCTCATAACAAGCTTTGTAGGAATTCACGACTGAATAGTGGATGTCTTTGGTTTGTAACCACCCTTTACATCAACGGTGACATACTGTACACCATTTTTTACAACAACATTTGCAGTTTTTTCCGTAGTGCCAACAGGGGATGAACTTGGGCTACTTGGGAAAATGATAAATAGGGCTATAACAGCCAAGAGACCGACACCGAGCCAAGGAAGGAGAGTTTTATTCATAGGGGAGAAATGAGGAAATAAATTATAAGTTAATAACGGGATCAATAATGCCCATACTAGCCAATCCTGAGAGCAAAGCAAACAGGCCAAGCCCTATCACCACAACACCTGCAGACTTGAAAAATAGAGGAGCGTGACGAGATTGAGCAAATCATGCTGAGCCGAAGGAAAGGAGAGCAAGCATAGGAAATGTACCGAGAGCAAAAGCCAACATAATAAGTCATCCTGAAAAGAACGATCCACTTGAAAGAGCAGCTATTTGCATTGATTGAGTGAAACCACAAGGGAGAAAAAATGTCCCCAGACCAATAATTATGGGAGTGAGATACGTGTGCTCCATTTTTCTGAAGAATTGGAATATACCAGGAGGGATGGTAATGTTACTCTGAGAAAAAACTCAAACTAGATTTAACCCAAGAAGTATCATAACCGTAGATGTAATGAGCCCGAGTATAGAGGTAAAAGTCGGGTTAATACCGATAGCATTTCATAAAGCCCCCAATACTCCACCTAGCAAGGCAAAACCAAGAATTCTCCCTGCATGGAAAAGGGTAAAAGTTTTCTTGTCGCTCAACGTATCCTGCCCTACTGTTGCAGACAATGAGAGGACGAGTCAGCCAACGACAGCCAGACAACTTGAAACAGAAGCAATAAGGCCGATGAGAAAACTCGTAGTGGGTGTTACTTTGCCTCAAAAACCAAAATTGAGAATGCCAGATTTTTGGAGAAGAAAGAAAAGAACAAGAAGAATAAGCCCAAGAGGTATTGCCTGCCAGATAGCTCCATTTTGTTTCGGTTGTTCTACAAATTTTTCTTGTGCTAAACGATAACCGTAGGACTCTATCTTCTCTGACAAAGTACAGACAAGATCTTCACTATTTTCATCATTTTCACATTCAATAAGAACAGTCTTTTGTTTCAAATTAACAGAAGCCTGTCTGATACCATTCTGTTCAATAAGTGTATCCTCTATAAGGATTTTACAGGAGGGGCAATGTGTCCCAGAAATATGAAAAGTGTATTGTTTCATAGAAAATAATTAGAGTTTTACATTCCTGAGTCGAAGTGAATTACTCACCACCGTAATACTCTCAAATGCCATGAGAGCACCGGCGATAGCAGGACTGAGTGTCCACCCAAAGAATGGAAAGAGTATACCAGCGGCAATAGGAATACCCATTGAATTATAGGCAAAAGACCAGATAAGGTTTTGCCAAATAGTTCTCTTCGTTTTTTTTGCCAAATTGATAGCTTCTGCTACTTTGCCAATGTCACCATTGAGAAGAACAATATCAGCACTCTCGATAGCAATATCCGACCCATCACTCATGGAAATGGCGACATCTGCTTGGGCAAGAGCTGGAGCATCGTTGACCCCGTCACCAATCATGGCGACTTTTAACCCTCTTTTTTGAAGGTCTGAAATGATTTTGAGTTTGTCCTCAGGCTTCACATCGCTATAGACTTCATCAATCATGAGTTCATGTGCGACAGACTCTCCAGTTTTTTTATGATCACCGGTTGCCATGACGATTTTGAGACCAAGTTTTCTGAGTTTTGCAATTTCATCTTTTGCAGCAGGCTTGATGGTATCATGTATCTTAACGAGAGAAAGGACTTCTTTCTCGGTCGCCAAATATATCTCCCTACCACTTTCAAAATACTTTTCTTCAAACTGACTTCTAATGTCTTCGGATGAAATGCCAATTTGTTCCGCTACATAGTTCAGGGATCAAAAGAAATAGAGCTTTTTTCATCGAGCGGTCAGTCATTTTCCAGGAACTTCCTCTATATCTTTGAGAGGGAGGGTTTCTGTCTTAATTCCACGAAGATGCTTAGCAATGCTCGCAGAAATGGGGTGTCTTGATGATTGTGTCATGCTGTAGACCAGAGATTGTATATTTTCTTCTTTTGAACCAGTGCTAGATTGTTTTTTCGGAGAATAAATACCCTCCACAGAAAGAGTGTTTTCTGTCAGCGTACCTGTTTTATCAAACACGACAGCCTGTACATGAGCGAGCTTTTCGAGACTCTCAGCATTCTTTATTAATATACCCCTTCTTGCACCAGCCCCAACACCTGTAATGATAGCTGTCGGTGTAGCAAGACCAAGGGAACAAGGACAGGCTATGACTAGAACTGCCATAGTAGAAGAGAGCGCGAGAGCAAAAGACTTTCCAACTCCAAAAGTTCCTGGAGCAAAAATCATCCAAGAGGCAAAAGTGATGATGGCAAGGATAATCACGACATAGACAAATACTCCTGAAATCTTGTCCGCTATCCGCTCAATAGGAGCTTTTGAATTTTGAGCATTCTCCACGATCTTGATAATATGGGAGAGTGCTGTGTCTCGGCTATCCTTTTCTACCTGTATTTTGAGAATACCATAGAGATTTTGAGTCCCCGAAAACACCCCATCCCCCACCAGCTTATCTACAGGCATGGACTCTCCAGTAAGATTTGACTCATCGACCGTACTTGACCCGCTCATTACTCTTCCATCAAGTGGAATGCGTTCATTTGGCTTCACAATAACAATATCTCCAATTTGTACCTCTTCTATAGGTACTTCAATTTCTTTCCCCTCTCGTTCTACCAGGGCTGATTTACTCGTGAGTTCAGCTAGTTTTTGAAGGGCTTCATTGGTTTTACGCTTAGCTCGAGTCTCAAGGAGTTGCCCCAGGGCTATGAGACCGATAACGACGATAACAACATCGTAGAAATTGGAACGAACATCAAGGTAAGGCGTTAAGGATTTTTCAAAGGCTGTCACAATAAACGAATAGATGAAGGCTACTATAGTTGAGATACCCACAAGAGTATCCATATTCGCTGTCCTGGTTCTTATAAATATCCCCACAGCCCTGATGTACTTTCTTCCAATACCAAAAAGGACGAAAGTAGCAAAGATAGGCATGAGGTGATGAAAAAACTCATACCATGTTTCAGGCATTTCACCAATTATTTTATTATCCGAAAGAACCTGCCAAGCCATCATGAAGAATGAAAAGAGGATCATTGGTACAACAAATCTCATCTCAAATGTCATATGCTCTTCATTGCCATGATCGTGCATATGGGAAGGTGTTTTTTCTTCACTGTGCTTATGCTCCGTACTTTCTCACTCCTCTAAAGAGTATTCAAACGGTATAATGACAGAATTAAGCTCTTGTGTAGGTAAAATCTTGTCAGAAAAAACAACTGTAGCTTTTTCAGAAGCGAGGCCTACCGAACAAGACTCTACCCCCGGAATTTTAGAAATCTTCTTTTGGATAAGGGAAACACAGCTAGCACAGTGCATTCACTTTATTTTGTAAGTCTTTGTATTCATAATATATACCTATACCCTAGGTATAGGTAATGATAGAGAGAATAAAATGAAAAGCAAAAGATTTATAAAATCTCTAGACTTCAGATCTTTGCTTAACTGGTTCGAGATCATCACGTAAAAAATCTGCAAGACCTATATCAAGTCTTCCTTTTTGATAATCAGTCTGGCTCGCCTTCCCATGTATGCGGTCCAATATCTTCTCTAACACCTCAAACGCTTTGTTTGAAAGCATACGTTTGGCCATTATCCTTAACATCATCGGCTGTTCTTCATCAGCTGCAATAGACTTAAGCATTTTCTCATCAAGACCAATAAATATCTGACATACCTCTCGAATTGTTTCTTTACTTGCCTGTGTATATCATTCTGCCTGAAGTTGCTTTGCCAGAGCCGTAAAGGTTTTCACAGGACGACCTTTTGGATTTCAGGATTGCCCCTTCTTCCACTTTCCTTTCTCTAGGTTCACCCATCATGATGCAACTCATTTGCCCTTGTTAAGCCCTTGTTTTTTAATGATCATAGTAAGAAATTAAGTTATAAATATAGTCCATATGTAACCCTCTAGGCTCTGTATACAGTCCGACCATCGGCAGCGTCGTTGTGCAGAAGACTTTCAACGGTGTTGCCTGCAATCAAAAGGTCCCCTCTTTTTCTCTCCTCATGAAATTCTTGGACCTCTTTTCGTGTCAGGTCGATAAAGGAGGTATTCCATATTTTACCTACTTGCACTTTGTATATCCTCGAATATACTCCCAGCCGGTATGTAACCTTAGGTGGGAGTCCGACCATACTTGAGAAATCAAGTCTTCAATTTGACATCTTTGGCTTATTGGAGCTTTTTTTATACCATTAAATCGTAATGAATTATTTACTATATTATCAATATGCAACAAAATAGTTGCATATTTTATTATATCCATTATCATGGCCTCATATTATTTTAATAACCAAAAATTATGCAGGATGTTATACGAAGAGAAGTAACTATCAAAGCTACTCAAGAAGAGATCTATGAAGCGATTGCTAACCCTGAAAAGGTAGTTCAATGGTTTCCAGATTCAACAGAAGGCATTTACGCCGTTGGCGAACATCCATTATTTAACTTCGAAGAACACGGCAAAGTACAAACATATATTGTCGATGCGAAGCCATACGAATACTTTGCTTATAAATGGGTTCCTGGAAATACAAGTTTTGTAGGAGACGTAAGAACGGTGCCCCACACAATTGTTGAATTTAATATCCACCAACAAGATGATGGAACATGTAAAGTTATTCTGACAGAATCAGGCTTTGCATCGCTTCCAGATGATATGGGGGAAAAAGCGCTAGGCATGAACTCAGGCTGATGGGATTATTATATGCTCAATGAATTTCAGAAGTATTTTGATAAGAAATAATCATGGATGCTCAAATCTTTAAAGCACTTGGCGACCCTCTGAGGTTAGGTATTGTGAAGAGGCTTTCTGATGGGTCAATGTATACTCTCTCAGGGATTACAGAAGGCCTGGGTATATCTAGACAGGGGGCTCGAAAACAAGTACAAGTCCTCGTCGCCGCAAATATCATACATCTCACGCCTGACGGCCGTGAGGTGAAGGTAGAACTGGTCATAAGCTCTCTTAAATCGGTAAAAAGTTTTATTTCAGACCTCGAAAACCAATGGGAGAAACGTTTGGGGAAACTAAAAGATTTTGTTGAAAAAAATCGTGGTTAAATTCCTTCCATTACAGAATTAGAACCATCTGTAAAGGTCTTTTTTATTTTTTGTAAAAAAAATTGAAATAAAAAATACGTTTCTGCGTATTATGTTTTTGAAGATATATATCTTCATTATTTTTAAGTGCATATTTTTATGGAAACAATTACTCTCAGCGTGAATAAGGTGGCTATCGGAATAGCTCTCGTGGTAGGTCTCGTAGTAGGAGGTATTATTGGCTGTATTGCTGGTTCTCACCATGCACGTTATGAAGGTCGTGGACAATTCCAAGGCAATTATGGCTCTATGCGTGGCGCTCGTCCTATGATGGATCAGAATGCTATGAACAAAATGATGGAAAATAGAGGAATAAAAAACACAGAAACAACTCCTGTTCCTGCGACAAATCCTGCAAAATAATAGGCAATATACACTTTTAAAAACCTCATTCAAAAAATGGGGTTTTTAAAAGTGTTAAATAAATACCAAAACACAGGAAAATAGAATTTGCAATTTTACGAGTTTCGATACAATCCCCCTTGTGCCACCATAGCTCAGCTGGTAGAGCGACGGTCTTGTAAACCGTAGGTCATCGGTTCAAACCCGATTGGTGGCTCCATTTAAATATCACAGAACACGGGTCGATACCAGAGCGGTCAAATGGGGTGGACTGTAAATCCACTGGTTCTACCTTCGGGGGTTCGAATCCCTCTCGGCCCACCATGAGACACAATATCAATCTTCACTAGAAATGGTGAAGATTTTTTATTACTTAAGGGGGATTCTCACCACTCCTTTCGCTTCACTTCAGTCGGGTTGACTCGCTACTCGCTTGCTCGCAGCTCCCCCTCTCGGCCCACCATTTTGATACATACATTAAAACTCTCACTTTGTGGGAGTTTTTTGATTGTCTTGCTCTATTCATTGCTTTATCGTAAATAGGTATAGACTATGTAGTCGTCTTAATTCTTAATTTTTTCCTATGTTAGAAAATATTGCCATTCTCCTGATCATCCTCTGGGCACTTGGGCTCGTCTCATCCTATACTATTGGTGGATTCATCCATATACTTCTCGTGATCGCTGTCATACTCTTTCTCGTGAAAATCATCAACCGAGGCAAATAATATACTATGAGAAAATACCAAAAGACTTCCCTTCTTTTGTTTTTCATGCTGGCAACTATTTTTGTCCTTGAGGTGAGTTGTGTAAAAAACGAACTTCCTCCTTCAAATACACCAAATAACCAACCTCAAGAAACAGAAAAAGCTCTCAATCTCATCTTTCCATTAGATAAGGTCTCTGAACGTGTGACGAAAAAGACTTTTGGACTGTATGTATCTCCCAAAAAATCTCCTGTCAGTCCAGAAAAATTTACAGGTTATCACACTGGTACAGATTTTGAAACTTTTCCATCAGAAAAAGATGCAGAAATATCTATAAAAGCTATCTGTACTGGGCCACTTTTACTCAAGAAGTGGGCAACAGGCTATGGTGGTGTAGCTGTGCAACAATGCACGCTGAATAAAGAAAGAGTGACAGTCGTCTATGGCCATCTCAAACTCGAGAGCATAACTGCTCATAATAATATCGAATTGCAAACTGGTGATACGCTTTGAATACTCGGAAAATGATATAGTTCTGAGACAGATGGTGAGAGAAAACATCTCCATCTGAGCATACATAAATGATCAACCATCAATATACGAGGTTACACTTCCACGAGTGGTGAACTAGCACAATGGGTCGACCCAATAAAATATTTACAGTAAAAGACGCTTCTATTGAAATCCAGCAGGTATGAAGATAATACTCCATATGTCTCAGCCAAATATACCTCCTCATGTTGAGCCCGAAGTGCGCCACAATAGCATTCGACAAAGACAATGGTGGACAGCGAGCGGTGTCAGTGCTATTTTGTGTGGTGGCTGATGTCTCGTAGATTCCATTCAGATAGCATGAACTAGTCTCACTCTATTTTTCATCGCAGGCATGGTAGCAGTGGCTCACCGAGTATGAAATGATCATATATTCAATGAGCTCGACCGACAAAACCATTAATGCATCCCCTCCTCGAGAATAATTTCTTCTGTGACATGTTCAGTAAGCTTTTGTTCGCCCGTTAGTTTTTTGTGTTTCCACTTCCCTTTTAAAAACCAACCAATAGTGATGAGGGCGGTGATAACGTTCGTAATGGGAAATGCCCACCAGAGACCATTGATGCCGAGATGTGTGTAGTGAGAAAGTATATAAGCAAGTGGGATTTGTAGAACCCACTGTGATACCAGAGTGATAATCATAGTGGCCATCATATCACCTGCTGCTCGAAAGACTCCTACAAGAGCAAATTGCACGCCTGTGAATCCAAATGTGAGTGCTATAATCCTGATAAATACAACACCAGAAGCGATTACGTCTGGATCATTTGGAACGAAGATTTGTATAAACTGTGGTGCAAAAACAAAGGCGAGTACTCACACAATGGTCATAATCCAAAATGATATCCATGCTCCGAGTCTCGCTGTCTCGCTCGCACGAGGTATGTTACCCGCTCCGACATTTTGGCCGACGAGAATCGAGATCGCCATAGAGAGCCCCATACAGAAAATCATCACGAACTGGAGCAATGTAGAGCCTACTCCATAGGAAGCCACTGCGAGGGTACCAAATGAAGCAATCAGAAATGTCATTACCGTGAGACCGAGAGCACGTCCTGACATCTCAATAGAGGCTGGAAATCCGAGCAAGAACGATCGCTTAATAAAAGCAAAATCTGGCTTGAAATCATGGAGATGAAGATGAATACCATACTTCCCACCAAGAAGAATGAAGAAACCAATAATCGTCGCGATACTCTGTGTCCCGAGTGTCGCGAGAGCAGCGCCCATAACGCCGAGACCATGAAATGAACCATAACCAAAGATGAAGAGTGGATCGAGGATAAAATTCAGAAATACAGTTCCTCCGACGATATAGAGTGGCATTTTTACCTGGCCGATACCACGCATCACGGATTGAAATATCATAAATCCAAAACTAAAGACCATGCCTACAAAAGAGACCTGCATAAATCATTTCGCACTTTCGTAAACAGCCGCGTCAACTCCCATCAATTTGAGAATAGGCGATGTGAGGACAAAACCGAGCGCTCAGAGGACTATCGAGACAAAAACGACCATCAGAAAAGTCTGGGCCGCCACATGGTTCACCATTTTTTCATTTTTAGCTCCGACGTATTGGGCAATAAGAGTCGAGCCAGAAACAGCAAAGCCTGCTCCGAGAGCAATCATGAGAAACGTTATCGGAAAGCTCACAGAGACGGCCGCAACAGCGGTACCACCGAGACGCCCAACCCAAAATGCATCAGTAAATTGATACGCGCTCTGAAGTATCTGAGCAAAAATAATAGGTATTGCAAGGGTGAAGAGCGAACGGAGAACAGATGATTCTGTCTGTGTATTTTGTTTCATAACTAGAGAGATTGGATACGAGATATTATTTTTTTATTGAGTGCCACGTAGTCAGAGAATTCTTTATCATCGAGGGCCTCAAAGAATCTGGCAAAAGCGGAGACCCTGTCATGTGTCATACGTTCTAACTCAGTCTGAGCTTTTTTGGAGAGTAGTATGTGTAGAACTCGCTTGTCCTCGCTGCTCGTGTGTCGTGTGACAAATTTATTCATCTCGAGCTCATCGACGAGCTGAGTCGCAGCACTACTCGAGACTCAGAGCACTTCAGCAATTTTTTTGATACTCACTCCCTCATTTTCGCGAATAACAGAAAGAGCTATCCACTGAGCATGGGTGAGTCATGATTGCCGAACTTGGCAACCGATCTGTCGCTTAATTTGTTGGAATCAAGCGAGTATCTCCCCTATCTCTTTTTCTCTCTTCATATATAATAGTTAAGTAACTTATGTAAGTATCTTAATGAATTTTAAATAAAATCAAGATGAAGTATAAGAAATCTAGAAATAGGATTTGTGGTAATTTTCTTATAATGCACTTTATGTCAAAAAAAATATCTATCTCCGACCTCTTCTCGACTGCACGGTGGACAGTAAAACATGGCTTTCGAGTAGCCCCATGGTGGTATAGTGGGATCATACTTTCTCATGCTGGGACAGCGCTCTTCCCCATATTTCAGGCCTATATGATGGCTAGTGTTTTGGCGCTCGTCGTGGAGTCTATCAGTATCCATGCTGTCGTACCACATCTCTGGTGGGCTATGGGAGGGTACGGTATTGCTACACTCCTCATGAGACTCTCGGGATCTCTCTCTCAATTTTTCTGGATGCGTATGAGGTATGTCTCGGATAACGCTATTTATGGAAATTTCCTTAAGCGGATGGCTGAGATAGATATCCCCTATCATGAAGATCCTACATTTCAATCGACCGTTAAACGCGTCGAAGACGCTCTCGCATGGCGCGTTATGGGTATGCTGACGAATGTCTCGATGCTCGTTACCAATGCCATCGGTGCCCTCACGATGATAGGGATACTCCTGAGGCTTGACTGGTGGGTTCTCTTGGCTGTCCTTGCGCCAATTATTATCGACTACTTTATCAATACGCATTTTGGCTCTGACATCTGGGGAATCTGGATGTACAAAGGCGATGAAAGAAAAGAGGCCGATCACGCACTCGATGGCTTCAAACACAAAGAAATTGTTCAAGAAGCAAAAATCTACGGTTTTGGCCATTACCTCGCAAAAAAATACAATGATGCGAATAAATCATTTATTGCTGCTGTCGTCGGGAAAATCAACAAAAAATATTTCTGGCTCACAGGGAACTCTATAATATCCGTTGGGATTTCTCTCGGTATCCAAGTACTCCTTATACTGAAGACTATTGCTGGTACCATTACACTCCAGAGCTATGTGTTTTATGTTCAGGGTCTCCAGCAGATAGCGGGACTATTCCAGACCATACAAAATAACATCTCAGAACTCTATGAATACGGTCTCTACGTCCTCGATGCTAAAAATCTCTTTGAACTCCCCGATCGTATCGATAAAAGCAAGAGTACACAGATGGTTGCAGACCTCCCGCCAACGATTGAGTTTCGAGATGTGAGCTTCTCTTATCCGAGTTCTGAAGCACCTGTTATCGAACATCTCTCATTTACTATCAAGCCTGGCGAGCGTATCGCTCTCGTCGGAGAAAATGGCGCTGGAAAGAGCACGATCATCAAGCTTCTCGCACGATTCTATGATGTTACCGAAGGTGAAATACTCGTGAACGGGGTCAATATAAAAGAAATAAATCTCCCAAGTTATTACAAACTCTGGTGAGTACTCTTTCAATACTTCGCTCGATACTGGTTTACTGCGCGAGAAAACATAGCCCTCGGAAATCTCGACTTTATCGATGATGCCGAGCGTCTCAAAAGAGCTATAGAGAAAGGTGATGCCCGTGAGCTGATAGATGGTTTACCGAAGAAAGAAGATACCATGCTCTCGACTGATTTTCCACAGGGCGTCGATCTCTCTGGTGGCGGTTGGCAAAAAATCGGTATCGCTCGTGGTATGTTTGCTGAGCCACGCCTCATCGTCCTCGATGAACCGACGAGTGCGCTCGATGCACTGGCTGAAGCTCGTGTTTTTGAGCACATTCACACAGTTGCAGAAGGTATGACGATGCTCATGGTTTCACACAGGTTTTCAACTGTCCGAAGAGCAGATCGTATCATCGTGATCGAACATGGTCGTATCGTCGAAAATGGTACACATGATGAGCTCATGACAAAAAACGGTCTCTATCATGAAATGTTTGAGACTCAAGCAGAATGATACAGATAGAAACTAATGCTCTATGAGAGCATACTGGTGATCAAACCTGTCCACCATCTCTTTCCAGAGTTTCCAGGAAATCTTGAGTTCTTTCTGTATGCTGAGACACTCTAATTTTTTGAGAGATACGATAACATCAGTTTTTTTCTCCTGAAGAAGTTCACGATAGATATGAAGTTGCTTATGGAGTTCGTCGACTTTTCTCTCAAATTCACTCGCTACCTGCTCAAATCTTGCCGCTATATTCTCCCTCATCGACATATCTGGTAATTTTTCCCGAAGTGTTTCCATGACCATCTTGAGATCTTTTTGGATCAAATTGGAGCGGATAACAAGACCATCTTTGCTTCTGAGGTTCTTCGTGAGATGGAGTTTTTCTAGAATCCAGATGAGCCATTTGGTTGGATCAAAGTGATACCAAGCAATCCCATTTCGATAATCATTTGGGAAAGCATGGTGATAGTTGTGGTACCCCTCTCCGAAGGTGAAAAATGCAAGAAAAAAATTATCAACCGCTGTGAGTTCTTTTGCATAGGTCTTTGACCCCCAAGTATGAGCGAGAGAATTGATGAAAAACATCGAATGATGAAAAACAAACATCCACGCAAGAAAACAGAGATAGATGCTCGATGCCCAGTCTGTCACAGAGGCCATAAAAAATACTATCAGGATATTTATATTTATCGCTATTTGATGGTAGTATTTATGCTGGATTCGTACCCATTTACTCGCCCAGAGATCAGGGATTTTCGTCGGATCCATAGCAGGACGCTTGAGGAGAAACCATCCCATATGAGCAAAGAAGAATCATCGCTTGATACTGTAGGGATCTTCCATGCTGTCAGTCTTTGCATGGTGGATACGATGATCGTAGGACCATGTCGCAGCCGAACCAGCAAAGCCGAGACATCCGAGAATGAGGTATATGATTTCTAGAGCTGGATGAGCTTGATACGTTTTGTGAGAAAAAAATCGATGATAACCAGCTGTGATAGCTATAGCAGCGATAGTATAGAGAAAGCAGCCGACAAAAAATGCTGTCCAGCTCCAGGCACTAGAGAGGAAATATATCGGCGTCATGATAAGAAATCATCCATGCATGACGAGGATAAATCCTATACTGGTCCATTCAAGTTGAGAGATTTTTTTCATGACAGAAGTATACTCATATTCCATAGCCCAATAAGTAAGAAATCTTGCCAACAGAACAAAATAACACTAAAACATATCTTGGGGACGAGTACTATTCTACGAACTCACAACCTGTAAAATCCCGTCTATATCAGTGGCAACATTAGCCTCAGAGACAGATTGCAATGGCTCGATCAATCTGTCACCTATACGAGGAGGCATATCTTGGATTTCCCTATTTGGATAAATTAATTGGGCTAGCTCATACATGTTTCTCTGCACCACTCACCCAATACGATATACGCCTGTATTTTGCAAGAGACAAAAGAGCATGAGCCCAACCGCTTCATCAAGTGAAATAAAATATCTGTAACACTCACTTGATGCATGTATTGGCTGGGGAGAAGAAATCTTCTCCCATTGTTTAAATACGTTTGCGGAAGAAGGAAAAACATTAAAAAAACGAGATACTACTCATCCCTCTTTTAGGACCATCTCTTCACCCATTTTTTTAGTTCTACCATAGACAGTAACAGGATTGCAGGCTTTACATGTAGAAGCAAAAATTACCTTTACTCTCTTCCTCGTTGCAATTTCCACGATATTTTGTGTTCATATATCGTTAATTATACGGGTTCTATCGGGTTCTAATTCTCACGTTGGTGCATCTTTTTGAGCTGCTAGATGGACAATATGACTTGGGGCATGCTCACTTATAACACTGTCTACTTGAGTTTTATCAGTCACATCCATCGATATCAATTTTTCATCTGGAGATTGCTCCAAATCAGTTCTAATGATATGAATTCATTCATTTTCTAACACCAGCGAAAGTCTCTGACCTATACTCCCTCGAGCTCCAGTTATCAAAATTTTATGGTGACAAATTTTAGGCAATAGATCAGGAAAACAAATAACGTCTTGATGCTCTGAACGACCTAAAATGATATCTTTTTGGCTTCTCATAACAATTATATCACATCACTAAAATCATCCCTCTTCCCATCTCTCAAATACTCATGAAGAGCATTTCGAGTAGCGAGAAGTGCCAGTACCTGAGCACGCTGACGACGAGGTGAAACTGTGATGCCAGTATCACGGATAATAGAAGCTTGATTCCAAGAAAAAAGCGTATCAAAATCCACACCCTGAACAATATCACCAAAGAGTCCCGAACAGGCAATCGTAATCATCGATGCCTTTCCGGTAAATGACCACTGCTTGATGCTGTTATTTTCTATGACGAGAAATACCTCAATATCATCTCCGCAGACACGATTATGCTCGATATATCTGATGGTTGCATCTGTGATTTCCCCCATGTGCTGGGGGTTTGTCGCATAAAAATGTATGGTCTCTGATTGCATGAATAGATTATGTTATGAATAAAACATCTGTCAATACTTTCCATACGTGAAAATAGGGGTCAGGGTTTGGAAACAGAAGAGAAAATATGGTAGTTTATACCCATGACTGAGAATAATTTCAATTCTACAACCGAAAAAGCCGATATCAGTGCGTATGAAAATACTGATCTTTCCCAGCTCAATGCTCAGACGGAAGATGTAAAGCCAACTGAGGAGCGACTCGAGAAATTTCTCATACGAGTCGTCTTCACAGCCAAAGTCTTTGCATGGATAGGCATCTTGGGAGTCATACTTCTCGGGCTCTACGGCTGGACGAGAAATCAGACACAAAATTCATGGCTCATGAGCCTGCCCATGAACATCGCTGGAAGCCCATCATGTACATGGATGAACAGAGGTTATGATGTATGACTCCGCAAGGATAGCGCATTCCGAGACTATCTGACATCAAAAGGCAAACAATCATTGGCTGATTTTATCGATAATGGGCGCTGTATAGCACCCGATACAATTACCACATGGCTCGAGCTCGAAAAAACACTTTCAAGCGAAGAACTCGGCAAGGCCTACGAAAAAATCATTCCAAAAAAATTCCTCGGTACTACCGTTACCTCATCTCCAGAGCTCGATGTCATAGCGAGCCTCGCACCATCTCATCGTATGCAGCATGACGTCGTACTTCAGCTCATCTCTGATGCAAGTGAAAGACTCTCAGAACCTGGATCACGTATAACCTGTCAGCAAGTACGCTTCAATGATCTCAGCGCTGAAGCCCAGTGTCAGGTCACGACAAAGGCTCCTATTCAGCCACGAGCAAAAGCTATCGACTTTGTAAAATCCCTCAGCAGTACTCAGTCGCTCCTCGTCATCTATCCGAGCATGCTCGATATGAGACTCGATGAAAAAAACAATCTCCTTACAACAGAATTTAGTGTCCGTATGACCTATATACCGTCTCGCTACGAAGCAAATCAAATCAAAAAACTCACCTATGACAAACGATAATCCTATCATTAACCTGAGAAATAAATCCATAACATGGATTTCTATTGCTGTGGTGTCACTCATTGGCTCATGGTGGATATTTAATTTTTTCGGAGGTGCGAGTTCACCAGAGATGCAACATATACAAGAGTTAAAAACCACTCTTGAGCTCATCAAAAAAGAAGGCGTTATTACGACAAAAAACTGGGATGAAATGACACCAGAAGAAAGAAAGAACGAGCGATGGAACACCATGTCTCGACTCTCCCCTACGATTCAAAAGCTTGCTGGCGCATGAACTCCTGCTTCATGAAAAAATATCATGACGATGAAGAACATCAGTCTCAAGGTCGGTAATGAGAACTATATTCCATGGCTCGAGAAGTCGTGGAGTGGCGATGCCGAATCAATGCTCACAAAGACACAATCAGATATAGCTGAAGTCATACCCGTCTTTACTGGTATATCAGAGATAGCTAGTACCCAGGATATCGCTGGTAAAATCACTCTCAAATCCCTCAATGACTATATACAGACAAATATCGTCGAAAAATACGGTCTCGCCAATGCATTTGGTCAGATCGGTATCGATCGAGTCAAGTTTATGGAAGAAGATCCTGAGGTGGGGGTCTATGATATACCACTCCATTTCGAGAAAGTCCCAAATGAAAATATATTGAACCTCCTCCAATTTCTCTGAAAGACAGGATGAGTCCGCATCTCAGAATCAGGGAAAAATATCACCATAGAGCACATGAATCAAGAACCAATCAAAACATCTGACGGTTCTCAATCGACTCTGAAAAATCTCCTCATCACCGTGAAAGATATGAACGTCGCACCGACACGAATCGAAAATCAGGATGACAAAAATATCACTATCTCCACAAAGACAAAAAGTCTCTGGGATGTGAGTATCACCCTTCAATTCTATATACGAGGTGTCAGTCGAGACCATATCGCCACACTCGATACTACTATTATGACTCTTCTCGATAAAGGTGGTGGGAAAAATTCACTCATGACTAAAGGTAATGCTATTCTCAAGGCATGTAATGGATGTTCTGAAGCACCGCAGATTCGAGATATCATCAATCTCCTCGAAAAAGCACGTGCTGCATACGATAGCATCGTCCTCGAAGAACGTGATCCAAAGAAAAATTTCTCTCCTATAGATATTCTCCAGCATAGAACTGACCTCATGACTACTATCGAAACACTTCAAAAAAAGCTCGAAACAATGACTTCGCTTATCACCCCTACTTCTGTCTAATATGGCTTCTCTCGAAATACTTAAACAGGCAATATTCACGGGTGAAGATCCGGCGAAGGTATGTGATCTCATGATCGTGGTCGCTATTGAAAATGGTGCTTCAGATATTCACTTGGAACCACTCAATGATAAAGTTCGTCTCCGTTATCGAGTCGACGGTGTCCTCGCAGAAATCCTCGAATACCCCAGTGTCAATCATCCACAAATCGTCGCACGATACAAAATCCTGGGTAATCTCAAGATGGATGAAACTCGTAAACCTCAGGATGGTCGTATCTCGCACGAAGTCGGTGATAAAGCGTTTGATCTACGTCTCTCTACCCTCCCAACAGTCCATGGTGAAAAGATAGTGATGCGTATCGTCGATAAAACGAAAAAAATCCCAGATCTCGAAAAACTCGGTCTCGAAGGTCAAAATAGTGCTATCATCAATCGTGCTATCGAGCAACCAAATGGTATCATCCTCAACTCAGGTCCTACTGGTTCGGGTAAATCAACGACGCTGTATGCTATCATGAAAAAGCTCAACCAGCCGAAAGTGAATATCATGACATTCGAAGATCCAGTCGAAATCGTCGTGGATGGACTCAATCAGAGTCAGGTTTTCCCAGATATCGGATATACATTTGCTGCTGGTCTCCGTACCGCTCTCCGTCAAGATCCCGACATCATGATGGTCGGAGAAATCCGAGATCAAGAAACAGCCGATGTCGCTATCGAAGCATCCCTCACGGGCCACCTCGTGCTCTCGACCATCCATACAAACTCTGCTGCTGAAACGCTCACACGTCTTATCAATCTCGGGGTAAAAACATTTTTGCTCCCCGCAACCATCAATGCTATCATCGCCCAGCGTCTCGTGAGACGTATCAATCCTGCAAAAGCAAAACGAATATCCTTTTCAGATCTCGATATCAATCTCCAGCAACGAGTGAAGAGCGTCATCGCTACGACTCCAAAAGAAGAAATACGTGTCCGTCTCACTGATGCTATCATGAAAGATCCTGGCTTTCTCATCCCTGATATGACAAAAGTCTCTAATCCAGATCAGGCATACGAAGGACGAATCGCGCTCTATGAAGTCATGGAAATCACTGCTGGTATCAAAGATATGATCATGCGTGAAGCTCCTGCTCGTGATATTTTTGCAGCAGCTGTACGAGATGGTATGATTTCCCTCGAACAGGATGGTATCATCCGAGCTCTCCAAGGTGTCACAACACTCGAAGAAGTCTACGGTGCCGTCAGACAAGAGGTTTAATAATTATTTTTCATGAGCAATCAAATCATCATCCTCTCCGAAAAATTTGAAGCACCAAAATCAAAAATTCAAAAAACTTGGTGGGAAGCTATCAATGATGCTATTTTGACGAACCAAAAAGTATGACTCAAAGATAAGGTGACTTTTTATCGACTCCTCGCGACGATGGTCAATGCTGGTCTCACAGTCCTCCAATCTCTCAAAGTCCTCCGTGATGAACAAAAAAATCCAGTGATGAAAAGGGTACAAGATTCGATGATTCAAGAAATACACTCTGGTCATAATCTCTCAGCAACACTGAAGCTGTTTCCGAAAAGTTTTTCTGATTCAGAGATTGCTATGATAGAATCAGGTGAAAAAACTGGTAAACTCAATGTCGCACTCCTCCAGCTCGCAGTACAAATCGAAAAACTCTCCTCCCTCTCAAAGAAGCTCATCGGAGCCCTCATCTATCCTGCCCTGATTATCTGTGTGATGATTGGTGTCGTCTTCGTCCTCATGTGGCAAGTAGTCCCAAAATTGATTGGTATTTTTTCAGATTTCTGAGGACTTCCCCCAGCCACACAAGCCCTCGTCGCTGTAAGTAATTTTGTGCAAGATTTTTGGTATCTCTTCCCTGCTATTCCTTTTATCGTCATCAGTACATGGGCTGGTTGGAGAAAGACCGAACATGGACGCTATATGACAGATAAATTCCTTCTCATGATCCCTGGAGTCGGAACACTTCTGCAAAAAATAGTTGTCTCTCGATTTGCACGTCTCCTCGCGAGTCTCATGAGTAGTGGAGTCTCTATCGTTGAAGCTCTTCGAATCATCTCTGGTGCAGTCGGAAACGAAGTCTATCGTCAGCGCATTCTCCTCCTCCGTGACGATGTCACTCGCGGTATCACGATGGGGAAATCTCTCGAAAACGATCCACTCTTCCCTGATATGGTCACACAGATGATCAAAGTCGGTGAAGAAACGGCGAAAATCGACCAAATCATTATCAAAGTCGCAGATTTCTACGATGAAGAAGTCGATGGAGCAGTCAGTGCTATCAATAAAATCATTGAACCAGTTATCATCGTCACAATGGCTATATTTGTCGGCCTTATTGCTTATGCGATTATGAGCCCCATTATGCAGCTCTCTGATGTAATTAGCCAACAGTAATCCTCTTTTTTTTCTTTTTTCTCTTCGTGCCCCACGGTTTCTTTTTGGCCAATATGTCGGCTATGAGTGATTTTGTATAGAGTCTCACTATACGTATCCCCGATCGCCCCAAGACTGAATTCACATGCAGTTGTCTTCGCTTAATTAGCTGCTCTATTGCGCCATCGGTTGTACCGAATTCACGAGCCCATCCAGCAGTTGTATGAGCCAAGTGTGGCGATTGTTCTTTTTCGTCTTCGAGGATGTACCTCCCTGTACTATCGGTATTGCCAGCTTCTGGGAGACTGAGCCAATCTTCGAGTGTATCAAACACTATATTTCATGAACTTGCCACCCCTATAGCCTGAATGATTTCTAATATTTGGGACTCATGATAAGCATTTTGCACTTTTCAGTTGCCGACGAGTACTTGCCTAGTTGGAGATGATCCACTATTTTTGAGAGCTTCGTGCAATCCAAAATCACTGACACGGAGATATTCGGCCCAGAGAGGTACTGTTCCGAGTCGTTCTCACTTCTCTCCTGTCAGACTCGTCAGAGTGGGAAGCTCAGATTGATTGAGTCAGAACTCATGCATAAATGCGCCCAACCTATACACTCGGAGAAATTGTGGAATTCCTACATCAGGACGATATTTCGCCATTTTTATACCCTGTTTTTGTTCGAGGATTTGTGCGTAACGATTGATACGATTCCATGTAATTTTTTCATGCATCTTTGCGAATCATTGTCGTGTTATGTATTCCGCACCTCAGATGATACACATTTGCCTATCATCGAGTTGTGGAAGTTTTGCCTGATGATAGAGCGTGACACATACATCTACTATATCTTTCTCAGAATAGAGCTCCGTCGTCGTCCTATTACATCCATCCGATCAAGTATACTGGGGAAAAGTACGCCCCTTTATAGCTCTCACTAATGAACTATGCGGTATGCCGTACATCTGAGACCAGCTATGGGCCGTCGCATATTGGACGTTTCTTTGATCACATGAAAAACCATTATCCAGATATTGCAGCTCTGGGATATAATCCAATCCGACTAGAGCATTTTGTACTCTATTTGAAGCTACTCCGCCTGCTTCAGTATGCACCTCCTCTCAATTCGATACAGTAAGCATAAATATTTTATTTATAATAATATATTTATCATAAAGTCAAACACTGAAGAGTGTGCTCGACTTTGATAAAAGTTTGGTACGGAATACAATGCATCTAAATCATCGTATGAATAGAGAAAGTGGCGAACAAATAGATATATCAGGCACAAATACAACTCGTGGTATTTATTACCATGGGAAAAAATCAGATGGCAGAGTCGTCGTAGCCCAAGCATGACTTGGTGCTACTATTGAATTATCTGGCTTTATAGGCGACATACGGAATGAAGTAAAAAATGTAGGAAATTTTTCTCTCCTTGCCATCGACCACCCCGGACATTGAATAAGCAAAGACGACGAAAATACGCCTTATACTCTCCGAGATTGTGAATCTTCAACGATGGCTGCAATTTCTCACATCCTCTCAAATCCAAATACAACTCAGGTAATTTGCGCTGGTAATAGTCTTGGTTTTTGGGCACTTTTCCAGACAATCGCTCAACTACCAGAGTATCAGCGTATTCTCGGACTTCTTGGTAAGTCCTGAATTGTCTCTTATCGCTCTATTTTGAGAAAATTTTTGCAACCATTTTGAGGAGAAACAGATGCAGTCTCGGCTCTAGAAAAATTGAAAGAACGTATGGGTACAAGACCAGATGGCTGGGGCGCGCTACAGATTAATCCTGGGGACGAACCAGTTCGGATTCATTCGAGTTTTCTCGATCAAATAGAAAAGCTCGATGAGAAAAAATCCATACCGATCCCTCTCGAAGTCTGGCATGGCGAAAAAGATGGATTCAGTAGTCTCTCTGAAATGCAATGACATAACTGAGGCGATATACTCCTCCATACTCAACACTGAATGGATCATGGTTTAACAGCTGCTTGAGATGACTCAGTCTCACGAAGAGTAAATCAAGAAATGATTACAAGGATTCGTGAGATATTTGAAGCACGAAACTAGTTGAGCCAAGAAGGGTATTTAAAATTTGGATCAAGCGGTGTATCAGAAGGAGTATATCCAACACAATCCATAGCCTTCAGTCCAAACATTTCATGCATATGTCGAGCTAATCTCTTTTCTTCGTCTGGAGTCAAGGCAACAGACTCAGTCGGCGTGGACCGCGAATGAAAGGAAGTAGGTCCTGAAAAAATACTATCACGAAGTGTCATAAAAAAATTGTTATCAGTTTATAATACTTCTAATCTTTCTTTGTCAATAACAACCATCTCCTCATATCTCGCACCATACTCCCCTGCGATATATATACCAGGTTCGACGGTGATAACCATTCACTCTCGAAGTCTATCCTGTGATTTTGATGAAATTCAGGGAACCTCGTGAATATCGATACCCACCCCGTGACCGAGCGAGTGCGTGAAATATTTCTCGTAATCTCCGAGCATCTCTCGAGCTTTTTTATCAATATCAGCGAGATTCATGCCTGGTTTCGCCCACTGAATAATCTCATGAGTCACATGCGTCACTAGCTCTCCTATTTTTCTTGCCTCGTCAGAAATCTCCTCTTGGTAAACCATCCTTGTCATGTCAGAACAATACCCTTCATATATAAGTCACATATCGAGTAAAATGATATCTTCCGAACGAAGTTTTCTCTCTGTCGGACTATGGTGTGGGACTGCTGAGTTTTCTCAAAAAGCGACAATGGGGGGAAAACTTGGACCGCTTGCACCTTGTTCGAGCTGGAGAATCTGAATCTTTCGAGCAATCTCGATTTCAGTGACACCGACTGTGAGAAAAGAAAGAATCGATTCATAGACGAGTTTATTTCGTCTTTGAGACTCTCGGAGTTTAAGTATTTCTTCTGAAGTTTTAATAATTCTCTGATCTGTTACAGGGCTTGGCATATAGATCAACTTTGAACCAAATTTTTCCAGTTTTTCTTTCAGCGAAACGGTGAGCTGTGTTGGATCAGTCTCCAGTGTTTCGTGAGCTCACAAAATTTCTCCCCATTTTTCTCTGCTATCCACAATTGTGTATTTTTCAGGACTAAATAATCCACTTGTCCGTAGATCACAGAAAATAGTAGGTTTTTCAGAAGAAAGAAGGATCATGATCTCTCCCGGATCATGTGAATGAACTCCAGTCAGGTAGTAAATATCAGAAGGTGAGAGAATGAGATCCATGGAAAAGAGGAATGTAAAAACAAGAAAAAGAGAGTCCTATAAAGAATAATCGAGGCATGATTTTTATAAAAAGTCTTCTTTTTTCTTGCTAAAATATCAAAAATTGCCTAGAATACTTCCGTTATTATATATTCTTTCCCTTCTATGAAAAATCAAAAAGGTTTTACGCTCGTCGAATTGATGGTCGTACTTGCCATCATCGCCATCCTCGCTACCTCTGGTATCTCACAGTATGGTAAATTCATCAAATCAGCTCGTGACACCACTCGTGTCGCTGACATGGGCGCTCTCAATATCGTCATCCTTGATTCTATACAATCAACTGGTGTCGTACCTACGAATATTGCTGCTCTGAAAACACAGATTACCAGTGTCGCTGGTAAAAAAATCATGGATAAACTCAATGGTACGGCTGCCTGTCTCGATAGCGCTAAAGCAGCTACAAGTTGTGGTTACAAATATGCGACATGCGATGGAAAGACTGGCTATATCATAGCGACCAATTTTGAGACTCCTGATAATGTCTCAAAATACACAAAAGATGACGTAAGTACAACCGCTTCTGATCCGACCACCGTTATGAATGCAAACATGTATGAAATTGGTTCTTGTAACGCTATTGATACAGATGCTCCCCTTACTGCCATCTACGATGCAACTGGTGCATAAAAATACTTCATTTAAAAAATCCCACCAGATGGTGGGATTTTTTATATTCAGAAATAAGAAAATTGCTTTTTATATAAAAGTTTTATAGTAGCGCAACTTAATTCCGACTTTATTCCTATGTCCGTGCACGATCATTATGGCCATTATGTCTGAGATACTCAGCATTTTGCAAATAACATGCCTCCAGCTCCTGCATCTCTCAGAAAAGCTTTTGCTATACCGATGCATTCTGGTGCGGCCGAAGTATCATCTCATACTTCCTCAAGCGCATCTCATATACTCCTAAAAGAAGAAGAGGGCGAATAATTCGACTATCAATCCTTTCTCATCCCACAAAAATCCGCTTTTTCGAGCGGATTTTTTTGCATTTCCTGGACAGACCATAGAATAATCACATTCTCGTTACTTTAAGCCTCTCCACTATGGAATTTCCAAAGGTCTATACCCCCTCAGAATTTGAATCCTCTCTTGCCCAAATGTGGGAAGAAAAAGGCCTCTATGCTCCTCAAAAATCTCGTACAGGGAAAACGTTTTATATTCCTCTTCCTCCGCCAAATGTCACGGGTGTGCTCCACACAGGACATGCTCTCATGCTCGCTCTCGAGGACGTCATGGTGCGCTATCATCGCATGAAGGGTGATGAGACACTCTGGGTACCAGGAACTGATCACGCTGGTATCGCGACACAAAATGTCGTCGCAAAAGCGCTCTCAAAAGATGGCATCCGACGAGAAGATCTCGGACGTGAGAAATTTGTCGAAAAAATCTGGGAATGGAAAGAAAATTCCCACAAAACTATCACTGGTCAGATGCGCATGATGGGCGCAAGCGTCTCATGGGATCATGAGCGATTTACTCTGGATGAATCAAATAATAAACTCGTCACAGACACGTTTGTGAAACTCTACAATGATGGCATCATCTACCGTGGAGAATACATGGTAAACTACTGTCCGAAAGATAAAACCGTTATCTCAAAATCAGAAATCGAATACCGAGAAGAACCAGGTTTTCTCTATGAAATAGCCTATTTCGTCTCTGGAGTGGATAAAGAACTCATCGTCGCAACTACTCGTCCAGAAACTCTCCTCGCGGATATGGCTATCGCTGTCCATCCAAAGGATAAACGCTACAAGAAACTCATTGGAAAAACTGCTATCCTCCCGATAGCCAATAGAAAAATCCCCATCATCGCTGATGAAATGGTCGATATGGATTTCGGTACTGGTGCCGTGAAGATTACACCTGCTCACGATCCAAACGATTTCGAAACAGGCAAACGACACAATCTCACGCTCGATTATCGCGTCCTCGATAACAACGGTGTGATGATGAAACACACCGGTGATTTCGCAGGAAAAAAAGAGATGGAAGCGCGTGAGATGATGATCGAGATGCTTCGTGCACGAGGCAATCTCATGAAGGTGACACCACACACATCTCAGGTTGGATACTCTGAGCGTGGTGGCGTTCGTGTACAGACTATAGTATCAACACAATGGTTCGTCGATAGCAAAAAAATGGCTGAGAAAGTCATGGCTGGTTGGGCAAAAAAAGAATTCGAGATTATCCCCTCTCGCTATGGTGAGATATTTGAGACACTGATGGGCAATCTCCACGAATGGTGTATCAGTCGTCAGCTCTGGTGGGGCCATCAGATACCAGCCTACTATGACAAAGAAGGAAATCTCCTCGGTGTCACAGATAATCCAGAAAAACTCTACAAAAAGCACGGAAAAGAGAATGTCGTCCGTGATGAAGACGTCCTCGATACGTGGTTTTCTTCTGCGCTCTGGCCTTTCTCTGTCCTCGATTGGACCATCGAAGAACCTGGTAAACTTTTCAAGAAATTTTATCCAGCACAAGTCCTCGAAACGGGTCATGATATCCTCCTCTTTTGGGTCGTGAGAATGCTTCTTTTTGGTTATGGACTCACGGGAGAAACACCATTTAAGACGGTCTATCTCCATGGTCTCGTCACCGATGATCAGGGTAGAAAATTCTCGAAATCTCTCGGAAACGGTATCGATCCGATAGAAGTCATCAAACAGTATTCAGCCGATGCTCTCCGTCTCTCTCTCATCGTCGGAAACACTCCAGGAAACAACCTCCGATTCAGTCTCGATATCGTGAAAAATAATCAGACATTTCTCAATAAGCTCTGGAATGTCGCACGATTCGTCTGGATGAATGTGGACGAAGGGAAAGGCGTCGAAACAGATATTACAAAGCTCGAAAAAACACTGACAAAAAACTGGAGTAAACTCCTCGACTACGAGCGATGGATACTCACGAGACTCAAGAGAACAAATCTCGATATCACTCGTGGAATGGAGGAATATGATTTCTCTATGATGGGTGAGAAGCTCATGTCATTTACTCGCGATGAATTCGCTGATTATGCTATCGAGTGTTTCAAGCTCTCAAAAGACGAATCAAAATATGGAAAAGAAGTCATGATGTATACACTCCTGACTTTGCTGAAGCTCTGGCACCCCTATATCCCCTTTGTCACAGAGGCACTCTCTGGTATTCTCGTACCAAAAAAGACGATTATCGATGCTGAGTGGCCAGAGTGTCCATTTGAAATTGATGCAGAAAGTGAAGAGCTCATCAAGTCTGTCTTCGAAGTCGTGAAAACTATCCGTACTATCCGTGGAGATAGAAAGATTAAGCCAGGAGAAGCTGTCGGTGTCGTCATCTATGCCAACCCTCGTGATCGCGCTGTCCTCGAGCGAAATATCGCCCTCATCGCTGGTCTCGGAAAAGCGAGTGATGTCGAATTTACGCTCACAAAAGACGGTCTTTCTCGAGAAAAATACACCTATGGTATGGCTGGAGAAGTGGAGGTTTTTGTCGATACCAGTGCATGTAGTCACGACGATGATATCGAGCGTCTCGAGAAGCTCATCGCAGAAAAAGAAGACTACGCTCGCATGCTCGAGATAAAACTCACTGATCCGACCTTCGTGAATAAAGCTCCAGAAAACGTCATTCGTCTCACTCAAGAGAAAAAAGAAGTCACCCTCCGACAAATCGAAAAAGCACGGGAAGAATTAAAACAGTATAAAAATTAAACTATGACAAACCAACTCTTTTTAGGAGATTGCAAAAACATACTTAAAAAAATACCAGATAATTCGGTAGATTTGGTATTCACCTCTCCTCCTTATGCCGACCAACGAATAAATACTTATGGATGAATTCATCCTGATGAGTACGTGAATTGGTTCCTACCTATTGCAAAAGAATTATTAAGAGTATTGAAACCAACTGGTACTTTTGTACTTAATATCAAGGAGAAGGTTGTTGAATCAGAGCGAAGTACCTATGTACTTGAGCTTATTTTAGCGATGAAAAAACAAGGGTGGTTATGGACTGAGGAACTCATATGGCACAAAAAAAATTCTTATCCTGGAAAATGGCCTAATAGGTTTAGAGATTCTTGGGAAAGACTCTTACAGTTTAACAAAACTAAGAAGTTTAATATGTATCAAGAGGAGGTAATGGTGCCAACTTGAGATTGGGCAAAAACAAGACTCAAAAATTTAAGTGTAACTGATCAAATACGAGATAATTCAAAAGTTGGTAGTGGATTTTGAAAAAAAATAGCCAATTGGATTAATAGAGATATGGCATACCCCTCAAACGTTCTTCATCTAGCAACTGAGTGCGGAAATAAGTCACATAGTGCTGCCTTTCCTGAGACACTTCCTGAATGGTTTATTAAATTATTTACACAAGAATGAGATACTGTATTAGACCCCTTTATGTGATCTGGAACGACAAATATTGTGTGAGATAGATTGGGCAGGAATACTATTGGTATTGAGATATTAGAAGATTATTACAAAATGGTTAATCAGAAATTCAATCCTCCTCAACAAAATATAATTAACCTTACTCTTTATGAAAAAAGAACTCAAGAAATCAATCTCTGACTATGTAAGTAACAACATCTGAGAATTTCACAGAAAAAGAATTGAGAAGATTGAAAAAATTAAGCTCAAAGAGGTTCTAAAAAAGAAAAATCCTTATCTTTTTAAGGCAAAATACTTACTCACAGCCGAGCAGATAGTAAAAAGTATTACAGATGCGTTTATTTCATCGTGAGAAGAAACAATATTTTGAGATTGGTTAGAATGATTAGCAATATTTATTAATGAAAAAGTTTATTGAGGTAAGAAATCTTGAATTTCTGGGATTGATTTAGAATTCGACAAAGAATGAATTAAATATATCGTTGCAATTAAGTCTGGCCCAAATTGGGCGAATAGTAGTCAAACTGCAAAGATGAAAAGTGATTTTACTACAGCAAAAAAAACATTCAGAACCAGTAATTCAAAACTAAATATAATTGCAGTAAATGGCTGTTGTTATGGTAGAGAAAGAAAACCAGATAAAGGTGAGTATTTCAAATATTGTTGACAAGAGTTTTGGAGTTTTATATCGGGAGAGGATTCTTTTTATGTAGATATAATCGAGCCTCTCTGAACCATGGCAAAGGAAAGAAATGATGAATTTATAAAATCTTATTCAAAAATGATAAATAGATTTACAAAAGAATTTTTAGCAATTTTTTGCAAAAGTAATAATGAAATAGATTGGGAAAAGATGGTCATATTTAACTCAAGTAAATAAAATTTTAATTTATAATTTTCTTTTATGTCCCAAACCCTCACCTTCTGTATCAATCTTCCTGAAGCACACAAAGCGATTGAATGGTACAAAAATGTCTTCGGCGCTGTCGTCGAAATGCAACACGACGATGAGGCAAGTGGTAAACTCTATCACGCCAATCTCCGATTTGGTGAGACGCTAATATTCTGCTGTGAAGAACTCTGTATTCCTGGGGTCAATAGCCCTCGAACACTCGGTGGAGCTCATATGTCTATATCATTTGAAACTGCTGAACCAGATGGAGTCTTCGCGAAAGCCCTCGAAGCTGGCGCGGAAGAAGTCTCCCCTGTCGCTGATCAAACATGGGGTATGCGCTCTGGGACTATTCGTGATCCATTTGGCTACAAGTGGAGTATTTTTAAGCCTCTGTAATTGATTTTCGTCATACCGTGCTTGACACGGTATCTAGGTCATTAAAATTCCTCTATGTACCAATAGGGGATTTATTATACACCTGGATCCCGACTTTCGTCGGGATGACAATACAATTTTATTCCATATGAATTCTGCAAAAACTCTCATCTCCGAAATACTCTCCCTCAAAAACCCTGAAAAAATAAAAATCTACCAGGGATTTTTCAAGACTGGTAAGGGGGAATATTGAGAAGGTGATGTCTTTCTGGGCCTCACGGTACCACAGACTCGTGGAATCGTAAAAAAATATGCCCCTAAAATGACTCTCAAAGATGTTGATGCACTTCTCGCAGATAAACATCATGAAGTTCGACTGGCTGGAGTCCTTATCCTCGTCTATTTTTCTGAGAAGAAAGTCTATTCTATCGAAGTATTAGCGAAATTTTATATGCAGCATGTTTCTGGGATCAATAACTGGGATCTCATCGATACTTCAAGTGAATATATCATCGGGCCCTATATACAGAATTCTCTAAGCCACGAAGAGAGAGTCGATTTTATCACACAGTGTATAGCAAGTTCGAATATCTGGATTAATCGCATCATCGTCATCGCTTCGTTTCACCAGATAAAGCAAGGCAATGGAAAACTCACCATCTACATCGCTGAACGAATGCTCTCACACAAGCATGATCTCATCCATAAAGCGGTTGGTTGGATGCTTCGTGAAGTCGGCAAACGCTGTTCTATGGAAGAATTACGCGGTTTTCTCGACCAATATGCACGGGAAATGCCTCGGACCATGCTCCGCTATGCGATAGAAAAGATGAACCCAGAGGAACGACAAAAATATATGAAAAAATAACACCTCCGAGGAGGTGTTATTTTTTGAGATATAATTGAGGCTTTAGGCTGGTAATTTATCCGTCACTTTTGAGAGGCCGATCATATCAAATATATACTGTGTTTTTGGATGAACGCGTTTAAAGGTGATAGTCTTCCCTGTTCGATGAGTACGAGCGATAAATTCGGTGAGATAGGCCAGTGTCGTCGAATTGGTGTAGCTGAGTTTTGAGAAGTCACAGTCAATGTGCTTATAGTCGTGCTTTTTCTCGATAGTATGGGTCAGTTCTGCAAAAGCTTCGTCAGCATTGGTCTCGTCGAGTTCCCCAGCGATGATGAGCTCGAGCTTGTCGTGATATTGCTTTCGGACCTGAATTGTATATGGTGTATGAAAAGCATGTACTGACATAAAGATGAATCTAGGAAGTAAAACTTAACAAGCATATTATGAATTATATTTTACATTATGTCAAGTTTTAATTTTAAGTATACTAAAATAGAGAGTATTGCTGATTTAGAAGGTATTTCAATGAGTAAAGAAAGTTTCTGGCAATCCCCTCTCTGGGCTGAAATACTCATAAAAACAGGTCAAGCAGAGGTTTTTCTCTGTGAAAATGGAGAAAATCGCGTATGTATCGAGCGCAGAAGTATATGGAGGGGCTACTGTGGCCTCTATATACTCGGAGCAGATTCTTCGCTCATAACAGAGGAGTTTCTTGCCTTCATCCAGCGAGAGATTACTTCAGAAAAGGATCTATTTCTCCAAATAGAACCTCTTCATTCCACCAAAAATCCAGCCTGAAACACCGACAAGGCCCCTTTTAGGCGTTTTATAGAGCCTATGACGGCTCTTCTCCATCTCTCTGTAACAGAGGAAGAGCTCCTCTCAAGCTTTGCTGAAAAGGGACGCTACAATATACGCCTCGCTCAAAAGCGCAGGATAACAACGAGATGGGTCAGAAGCTCTGATAAGTACAGTAGTGGAAAGACGTATCTTGAAGAATTTTTCAATCTTCTCGACGAAACCACCAAGCGTGATGGATTTGCTCATAATTCCCTGAGTTACTATCAATTTTTCACAGAAACACTCGAATCATCACAGGCTGGAGGTCTCCTCATAGCAGAAAAGGATGGAGTACTTCATGCAGCGGGCATTTTTGCGTACTGGGGTGATACTGGTATCTATTATTATGGTGCTTCTTCGAGCGATCGTGAGATTCGTCGTGATATGGCTACCTATCTGCTCCAATGGGATGCTATCCGCGAAGCAAAAAAGAGGCACTGTGTCACCTATGATTTCCTGGGTATTTCCCCTGATGAAAAAGGAAAACCTGCCTACCGGACAGGCAGGCTCGCTGGGGTCACAGAATTTAAACTCCGATTTAATCCCGAGAAAAAAGAGTGGCCAAAGGAGAAAGTCATTATTTACAAGCCTCTTCCTCTCTTTTTACTCAGAATAATCAGTAAACTCCGAAAACTTTTCCGCTAATCATGATACCCCCTGAAGTGCTCGATGCATTCTGACTCCCCCACGAAGCCATACCTCTCCCCGGAGGTCAGGGGAATTCTTGGCGTGTCGGAGATTTCGTTCTGAAGCCTCACGAATCATCCTACGAGTGAATATCCCAGATAGTGAATCAGCTCACGCCTCTCAATTTTCGTGTTTCTCATCATCATAAAACACTCGATGGAAACTATACCTACCAGGGATGGTGATGCACACACTTTGAGCTGGGGCATGAAGTCACTGGAAGAATAACAGAAAAATATCGTATTGCTCTCGAGTTACATGATATACTTGGCACGATTCAAAAATCTGAGAACTGGTATCCCAGTGACTCCCCCTGGTCACGAGCGCACGCAATAGTCTGGTGAGAACGAGAATTGCCACGAGATATACATCCCGAGATATATTCGACGATACGGGGAGTCATTCAACTCCTCAAGCCAATATCACTCCCAAATCAGATTATTCATGGAGATCTCTGTGGTAATATCCTCTTTCACGAGACGCTTTCGCCCGTGGTGATAGATTTTTCTCTCGATTATCGGCCTCGAGCATACGCTGAAGCTATTCTGATTGCTGACTCGATTGCTTGGGAAAATGGAGGAGAGGAAGCGTACTGACTTCTCCCCCCAAATTCCGAACAGATACTTCTCCGAGCTTGCCTCTTTCGACTCACGACGAAGGCTCTTCTGAAACCACACGATATCGAAAATTTCCAAAACAAATCAAAAGGATACAAGAAGATAATCGAGATAATTTTTGAGTAATGCATCTAAGTTTCACATATATTCCGATGAAGCTGACGAACGATCTCATCTGCCTGGTCGTATGGCACCAATACTGACGCAACACGATCGCTCAAAAATCCTATCATATTTGTTGCGCCTAAAAGTCTTTGCATCTCTCAAACCCGTTCACGACTTCGTACAGAATGATCTATGACTGATACGAGACATTCATCACCTCATCCATTCATGGAGAGCGATATATCTCAGAAAGTTGTCCCCTCGGAACCTCTCTGTACTCGCGGGCCTTTTTGGATGAGTGGGAGTGCCTCCGAGATATCTCTTTGTGATACTCGAGTTATTCTATTCGAAGCAAAGTCGCCAACCTCGATATCCGCTGGCTCACCGTCGGCGAATACATGTTGATTAAGAAACTGTGCACCGATGAGAGGGTGGAGAGTAGCACGGAGTGTCGCCATAGATGCTTCGGGTATTGGTCGGCTCGAACCGTTTACAATCCTGGGGTCTGCAGTACAAACAGGAAATTCTTTATGGACCAAGAGTTTCGCTTGCGCTCCTACTGCTAGCCTGCCAGCATTTGCATCGGTATATCATCGTCCATAGAGAGCGAGCATTTTATCTCAAGGATGCATACGCAGTGCTCCTGATATGAGGAGGCTATGACTTTCTCGTACTCGACTATGTACTACTGAGATTTCTTCTCTCATCCATGATCGACTCGTCACGGGGATTCCATGTGTGAGATGAGCATAGATAATAGCAGAGATGTTTTCTCAGAGTTCCATAAAAGGTATGACGGTACGGAGAGTACCTCCGCCACCTCGTAGAGAATGAGCTGGTTTTTTCCATACAGCAGCGACGAAATCATTTGATTCTGTCGGTGAAATCGTGAAAAATCGTGCAGTCGGCGATCTCTCTTTTGCGTAGAAATCCATGTCTGCAAAATATTTCTGAAAAAGACCCTGAATATCTCTCTGAATTTTTCTAAAAACAGGGTCACGTCGAAGTGGTTCACACACAGTATTGAGAATGAAATCTTGCACAGAAAGCAAAGATTCTCTGGATTTATTGATATCTCCTTCAGCAAGCGCTTTTGCTGATTCTATCAATACATTGGTTGTACGAAATTGATCTGTATTTGGAGCAGAGAGAACGACCGAAAGTGGCCCATCATCTCTGAGTCGTTGAATGAGGGATCATGTGTCAGAAAGACGTGCTGCCTGAACGCCTCACACTTTGAGCACTCGTGGTGATAATGAATCAGATGACATAAAAAGAAAATTAAAAATAAAAACTCCGCTTCAGAGATTTCAAAGCGGAGTGGAAAATAAAATGGCAATAATTTATCCTCCCCGCTTTGGCGGTTTCTTGGTTGTGCTTGTTATGAGACGGAGATGATGCGACATAAAAATAAACTCAATGAACAAATAAAAAACCCTCTCGATGTGAGAGGGTTTTGAAAAATTAAATTTTAGACAAAAACTACCCTCTCGATGTGAGAAGCTTTGTTGTCTTTGTTGTGAAATTTATTTGCATAAAGAAAATGTATGATTTTTTAATTTTAAGTCAAACTTATCATTATTTGACAATATTATATTTGTATTAATATAAATATATGGAAGTACTTGATTTTTGATCTGGGTGAAAACAAGATGTGCAAAACTTATGGACGCCTCAGTATTGAATTGCGGCACTTCAAGGTAATGTCGTAGAAGAAATAAATAGCCTCATTATTCACGCATTCGATCCACTTGAAATAAAAACTCCAAGCAGTTCTAGGAATCCATCTGCTACATTTCATTTTCACAACAATTTTAATACGCTTCCTGATAGATTTGATACTATATGCGCTCTCCATCCCAACCCTGGCGTCCTATATCCACATTGATATTGCCTCGATGATTGGAGTTTTCAACATGGGAGATACATGAGCTTACTCACGCATGTGATAGAGGATAAACTCAAATCTGGCGGGCGTATAATACTCCAATTCGATAATGAATTAGAAAACATATGACCATGAAATGGTTCTGAAATATTTATCCAAAAAATTACACGTGAAAGATTTTATAGAGTAGAAGAAATAACTCGTAACACAGAAAGCCCACAATTTCCTCCTGGCGTCTATCAATTCTCCTCATTTCATGTTTTAGAAAAGAAGATGGCTGACTAAATAAATTACTTTTTTTGTATTTCTAGTATCCATCTTTCCTGATCAGCGAGGTTATACGTGAGGATTTTTGTGAGACTAAAGCCGCGGTTCTCGGCAAGTTGCAGTCCATCAGCCCATTCTTCCTCGGAGGCTTGCTTGTAGAGCCAAGCTCGTCCGTCGACCTTGAGCAGTGGCTTAATCCACGTAAAGAGATCATCGATATAGGAAGTCGCTCTCGTGACGACGAGATCGTAGTGATCACTCGTTGTCGGAGTCCCATCCATAAAGACGATACCATTTTTATTGTGTTTTCTTTCTTCTTTCATACTCGGTCATCTCATGTCCTCGACCCTTCCCCACTGTGGTGTGACATTCTGGAGCCCGAGTGCTTCTGCAAATTCTCTGACGCAATCAATTTTTTTTCGCGTAGCGTCCAGGAGAGTAAAGTGATGCTGAGGGAGCATCGTAGCAAGCGGTAATCCTGGAAACCCCCCACCAGTTCCGAGATCGAGGATTTTGAGCTTCTTCTCTCCGAATTGTTCAAAAAGAGGCACGGTAATCAGACTATCCTCAATATGCTTCATCCACACCCCCTCCTCATCGCGAATAGCGGAGAGATTGATGTGTGAATTTTTCTCGAGGAAAAGTGATACAAATTTTTGCAGTTGAGGGTTTTCTCGGTAGTTCATGGCGGTAGTATAGTCAAATTACTGTATTTCAAAAATAACTTTACCGCATTGTCTGTGTATGATTTTTCCGTCTTTTTTGTCAAAATGCCACAGCGTACCGTCCTGTTTATTCACAGAAACATCAGTTGTACGAGTGCAGTGACACGGTAAGTAGTGAATGTGGGTACCTATACAACGGGAACTATGTCTGGTACGAATCATTCTCGTGCATTCCAGGGAAACTAATTGTGCCTGTTTTTGGATAAGAGAATACGTATTCATACATCCGTGTGGATGCTGCCCTTGTGCAGAAAAAGAGGCTGAGTAAAACGGGCAATCTCCTCATAAAATCTGACACACTTTATTCGCATGAGCATGACGGCAATCAACACCATCACCAGGATTATGATGGTACGAGAAAGGTGAAAAAATAATTTCTGACATATATGAAAAATAAAAAAATAAAAGCCCTCCTGATGAGGGAGGGCTGCGAAGAAATATTTACACATCTACACAACTCCCTCGTTAAGGAAAGCGAGGAGAAGAAGAAGAAGAAGAAGAAGGAGGAGGAGGAGTTGTTGGGAGATATCGTAATACATAACGGATATATAGATTATTGTTCAGTGGGTGGAGCAAGAGTTATGAATTGACCATCTATGAGAATTTCTGTTTCAGCTGTCTCGTCTGGCGAGAGGATGCGAATCATTCATAGGTGAATTTTATCGCGGATGCCTTCTATCAGTCTGATACAACGCGGAGCAAATCCATGGTGATCTATAATCGCAAAAATCTGTCATGGAAATTCACTTTGCAGTTGTTGTGCGAGCTCTCTCGGTTTTATAGATGGTGCCGGTATGTATGCTTCCGTGTGGTGTTTTTGTTTGAGGGTAAATGATGACATAATGAAAATAAGATAAGAAATAAAAGCCTATCATCAGTGTCGCACGAATATCATCGGACGATGAAGGAGAAAAAAGAAAGTAAACATAAAAAGTAATAAAAAAACCTCTCCTGATGGAGAGGTGAAAGAAGTGAAAACACATCTAACTCGCTCTCCTTATGAGGGAAAGAAGCACGACGAGAAGGGGTGATTTTTTTGAATAATACATAATTATTTTTTTAGAGTTTGAGGCATTTTATCATTGAGGTGCCCACATCTGTCATCATTCATAGTCCCAGTTGATTGGACATTCTTTCCTTCTAAAACCAAAAGCATATATGCACAGAGCCCGTTGATTTTTGCACACACCACTCCAGAGTGGAGATGAGGGCAGTGAAACTCCAACTGCGGAGTATTAAATCTGTAATTTTCTGACATAATTTTGAAATAAAAAAACTCTCCCGAAGTGGGAGAGTGGAAAGAGCGTACTATTTTTCGCGTCTAACTAACTCTCCCTGTGGGAAAGAAGTACGACGAGAAGAAGTGATGACATTAGTTGCATATGTGTAATTCTAGGCGAATGAATTTTTTGTCAAATTTTAGACCACGACTCCGAGTATGAGCTCACGGATACTATTGTAGATATTTTCATCAGGAATTTTACGGATTTCATCAAGAGTTTTCCAATCATATTCAGCTATCTCAGAAGCATCTGGCATAATGGCACCACTGACGACGTGAGCGAGAAAAAACTCTTCATATTTTTTCTGTGGTCAACGATCATTTGTATATTCGATGACCTGAACACGAACTGGTGCTGGGAGAGTCGTAATTGTGGATTCCTGACAGAGTGTTATCATGCCGATCAGTTCGATATTGATACTGAGCTCTTCTTTTGCCTCTCGGATCATCGCTTGTTGAAATGTCTCTCCGGCCTCTACATGGCCTCCTGGAAGCGTCCATGGTTTATGCGTCGCATGTTTCACGAGGAGTATCCGTCCATCACGATCTGTGATGATGCCCCGCGCAGAGAACTGGAGAGGAAGATGTTTCATACTATTATTTTCGTCATTTTCTCTATAATGCAACTATCCATGAAGAAAAAGCAAAAAATAATCGCTCCCCGCGTCGCAAATAAGGCAGGCTATCAGGTCCAAGATGTCTGGTTTCACAAAGCAAAAGCGGCTGGCTATCGTGCACGAAGTGCTTTTAAACTCTTGCAAATTCAAGAAGAAACGCGCATCATCCAACCCGGTATGGTGGCTCTCGATCTTGGTTGTGCTCCTGGAAGCTGGCTTCAGGTCCTCTCAAAAACAGTTGGAGCTGACTGACGTGTTCTCGGTATCGATCTCCAACCAGTCGATAAATTCCCTCAAAAAAATATCGCTACTTTTGTCGGTGATATGACTTCTTCTGATTCACATCAAGAGATGAAAAATTTTCTCCGCGAAGTCCAAATGGAAGGCAAAGAAATAGAAAAAACAAAAGAAGAAGCTGGTATATGGGGCGTCAATGACAATCCAAAACTCCGAACGAGATATTTCCATCTCATCACGTCAGATGTCGCGCCAAAAACAACCGGCCGAAATGATGATGATCAATACAATAGTGCTATGCTCTGTCTCGAAGTCCTCAATATCGCTGAAGAACTCCTCGCTCCAGGGGGCCATCTCGTGATGAAAATATTTGTCGGACGAGACCTCTCTCAGGTTCTCCAGAGGGCAAAAACTATGTTTCAAAGAATACAAACTATCAAGCCTGATGCGTGCCGAGATCGAAGCTTCGAAGAATATGTCGTGTGTCGAGGATTTAAGGGGTAATCCTCAAAAAAAACAGAATATGTATTTGACCTAAATCCCGACTTTCGTCGGGATGACACAAACTAAAATGGTACATCCATTTCTGCCGCCTTTGTCGAAGGACCTGTCGGAGCACCACCACCATTTGCATCACGATTTTTCTGGTAATCATTTTCGACGACATAGTGCGTATCGCCGTATTGTCCTGGTTCTTTACGTTTGAGAACGGTCATATTGACGTAGCCTTTTTCGTTTGCGATAGCCTGCATATCCTCGAGTTTGAGCGAGAGATTGAGTATTTCACCGTACTGAGTAGAGACTGCTTTTGCAGAGCCACCGATATATTTTTTATCAGCCATAAGAGAGTTTTATAAGTTTAATAGGTTTACCAATTTTAATACACGAACTGTTTTTATTCAGCCACTGCTCCACCTTCTTCTTCGACACCGATGAGACGGATACGGTAACCAGTGAGCTGTTCCGCGAGACGGACATTACCTCCTGATCGACCGATAGCACGGACTTCTTCTGATTTTGGGACAGAGACCTGAGCAACACCGTCTTCATCAAACTGGACGTCGAGGATACGAGCAGGATTGAGAGACTGAGCGACGAGCTCACGAGCATTGTCAGTATAGTTGATGACATCGACTTTTTCTCCTGAGAGCTCTTCGACGACTGCTTTCACACGGATACCTTTTGGACCGATGAGGGCACCAGCTGGATCGACTTCTTCAAATTCTGAAGCGACAATAATTTTTGTCTTAAATCCTGGCTCACGAACGATTTTGACGATTTCAATCGTACCATCTTCGAGCTCTGGAGTAGAGAGTTCGAAGAGTTTTGCGACAAGCTGTGCATCCTTGCGTGAGAGAATGATTTTTGGATCACCGTGTCCCTCATCTTCGACTTTTTTGACGAAGACATGGAGACGCATGCCTGGAGTATATTTATCACGGCTTACTTGCTCACCTCGTGGGAGAAGTACTTGAGAACCATTGAATTCGACGAAAACACGATCGTTTTCGACCATATCGACTCGGACATTCACAATTTCACCCTGTTTGTCTTTGAAGATTTCATACACCTTTGCTTTTTCAGACTCACCAATCTTCTGAATGATGACCTGACGAGCAGCCTGAGAAGCGATACGACCGAAGACTTGTTGATTGTCACGGAGCACATCGCTTACATCGATTTCGATGATATCACCGATATCAAATGCATCAGCATCTTCACCGAGCTCAGCCTTGCTGATTTCAGTATTTGCGTTAGTGACTTCATCGACAACTGTTTTTTCGAGCGTGACAGCGATATCTCCTGTCTCGAAATCGAGTTTCACATTCACGATATCATCTTTTGTGCCGTAGTCTTTTTTATAGGCAGTACGGATAGCAGATTCGATGATTTCGACGAGATCTTCACGACGGAGACCGCGTTCTGCAGCGATGTGATTGATAGCTGCTTCTATTTTTTTGAGATCAAGCATAATTCTTATTCAAGTGAAAAATTAAAACGAAGAATAAATCTTCATCAGCCAAAAGAGTATAGGGAAACTCTGGGTAAAAAAAAGAACCTGGAGATCCAAATTCTTGCGTTTTCGACTGATTACGGAGAGAGTATATCAGAAGACCCCAGAAAATCAAAAAGAAAAATTGACAAAATATATTTAATGTTATTATGCACTAAATTTATTCTTTATATAAAAACTATGCCTAGCCACGATCCTGATGCGCACCTATGGGAAAGCCTCGCTCAAGACTTCAAAGCAGAAGCATCTCAATTAAAGCCAGAAGATTTAGAAAAAAAGGTTCGAGAACGAACTGGTCGCCACCTACAAGAAATCTTAGAAACCGAGTAATTGTATCTGCATAACCTTCTTTCCATCAGAAAAGAAGGCTTTATTTTGTGAAACTGGCAAAGGGAGCCAAATTCACGAAAATTTTTGTTCCTCATTCTTATACGTGAAAACTGTATTATTGGGGGTCCATTTGACCTGTATGTCGCCTTGGTTGATTTCTGTTATTTTTTTCATCGGTTCACGGCCGTATCTATCCCAGAGTGTTACGCCTTCTTGATTGGCGAGATAATAACTCCCCTCTTTTGGGCCAGGAAACACTCCTTCCGTGAGCATCGGAACATCAAAAATCTGACGAGTTGTCACATCATAGAGGGCGTCTTTCCCATTTCTTCAAACGATATAGATTCATGCTATCGTGTTGGCAAAAGAGATATCACCCAGTAATTTTTTCTCTTCTTCTGAGAGTCCTTTAGCACGAATTGGGAGGACATCCGTTTCATTCAGGATACGTATCTTTATAGGTGTTCGAAAATCAACTGTCCCCGCAGTATCTCGGGCAATAGAGATAAAAAATGACTGAGTTTTTTCTGGATTGGCAATCAATATCGATCATTCACCAGGCGGTATACGTGTGATATCGCATACCTCCGAACAGCTTTGTACGCGAGACCACGGGAGAGTAAAGTGAATATTGTATTCGAATCACAGTATGTGAATATCCCTCTTGAAAAGCTCAGCCTGAACACGTACAGTCACTTGAGAGGGGCGATCAATTTGGATTTTGAGCGATGAGACATCCCAAAAATACGTCTTTCCTATCGTCCACACAATTGTCCCCAAAATAACAGCGACAAGCAGTACTGGAAAAAGAAAAGAGAAAATTTTGTCACGGACTTGGCGGATATCCATATGCATGAGATTATCATCCTCTCACATAAATGCACAAAATTAAAAATTTGACAATATGTTTATTTATACAAAATACATCATTAATGAGTACTTTTAACGGAAACAATTCTTCTCCTGAATGGAGCGAGCCAAATGTAGAGGCATATTTTCGTGAGGTCGTAAAAACTCCACTGTTACCCACCATAGAAGCTGAGCAAGAGCTCATAAAACGCATCAGAGCATGAGATCCTGAAGCACGTGAAGAAATGATAAAGTCGAATCTTCTCTTGGTGGCAAAGATTGCTGGTGATTTTACATGATTCTGACTCCCCCTCCTGGATCTCATACAAGAGTGAAACATTGGTCTCATGAAATCCATCGAACGATTTGATCCAAATAAAGGCGGAAAACTCTCAACCTACGCCTCTTGGTGGATAAAACAATCAATCAAACGAGCTCTCTCGAATCAATCACGAGACATCCGAATTCCTGTCCATATGGTAGATAAGATCAATAAAGTACGACGTATAGCTCATGCACTTTCTGAGGAATATGGGCGGTATCCGACTCCACAGGAGATATCAGATTTGACTGGTATATCAAGGAAAAAAATTGCCCATATATTGGAACTCTCTCGACGGCCAATTTCTCTCAGTGAGGTTATGAATGATCAGGGTAGTGGAGATGGTGAGGGAGATAAGGCGCTCGGTCGAGAATATTCGTTTGAATTTGTGGATGAAGCAGTGGCGTCCCCCTTTGATAAGCTTGTTACCGAGGATATGCTATGAAAAGTCAGCGCACTCTTGGAAATTCTCGATCCTCGTGAGAAAGAAGTCATCATAGCGCGCTTCGGTCTCTTTGGACGAAAACGAGAAGTACTCCAAGAGGTGTGAGACAGTCTCAATAAGACACGGGAGCGCGCCCGTCAAATAGAAAACATCGCTCTCAGAAAAATGCGTCGTCGGCTCATAAAGCTCGAGGATTCTCGCTATGCCAATGCTGCTCGAAATCTCAAACCAGCGACACCGAGTCAAAGCGACCCGAGAAAAATCCTCTCTGTGCTCTCGCCAGAAGCAATGGAAAACATAGCTAAGATAGATATTCAAGTTAGTGAACAATTCTGATTTTATCGTGAACAACTACAATTTTTATTAAATATCTTCAAAAAATATCCAGATACTACTCCAAATAATTTCGCAGAAAGGGCATGAGCAGAATGAGAAAGAGTATTAGGATGAAAAAGAACGGCAGGATTTTTTCTCGACCCAAAAATTACACTCATAAAAATCTTACATGCTTATATGATAAACCCCGAAACAGCACTCAATGTGGTGCCATGGTATCATAAGCCAATACTTTCCCTCAAAGAACAGAAAAAAGTCATGCTTCTAAAAAAGCGAGAAATCACCATAGATAGATCGATAATTTCCTCCTGGGGAGAGCAACATCTCGTACAGCAGATAATCGATATACTCGCGCATAATCCTGGTATCACTATGAGAAACCTGCTATGAACTTATGATGTATATAATTGAAACAGAAGACTTCATACCGCGACAGATCTCAATCCATCGACAAAGATAATGCTCTATATACATTCATTCCTGGCCCAATAAATCAAATTTTTTGGTTGAGTTCTCTCGTATATGCATAGACTATCTCTATGCTCTCGAGCCAGATCACATCTATCATCACGACACTCCGCAGTGGTGGCATGTCTGCCCCTCTCCTCCTCTCTGAGATGCATGTCTGTGAGGTTTTTGATGTACTCTACGGGACAGAGACGCTTGCTCTCGAAGAGCTAGCAGAGCGCGGTATCAATGATTTTCTATACTATGATTGTAGCGATAAAGAAGCCTGAAATCACAAAGCTGAACAAGTCCGTGAACACGCACTCAAACTCTATCAAAAACCAAGTGGCGATATATTTGTCGCAATTTTCAGAAATGTAGAAATACTCACGGATACCTCGGCAAATGCACTCCTTCATCTCTTCGAAGATGTGCCTCCTCAAGTGCTCATCCTCGTCACCAGTCGCTCACCACAAAAAATCATCTCCACACTCCAGTCACGTATGCTTATATTGGATGGCGGAGCGACGTCACGATGAGACAATCCACACCAAGAGGCAATCGACAATTTTCTCGTAGGAAAACCCGAAAAATTGTTCCAGATGACTCTCGCGCCGAGTAAAGAATTAAAATTTACTCGTGATGATGCACTCTGGATCGTCCAGGGCTTGCAAGATGCTCTCGAATGTGGTAAACTCCCTGTAAGGCATGCAAAAAAGGTCCTCCAGACACGTCTACAACTGGAAACCACCAATACCATTGCCAAATATCTCATCGATCAGCTCCTTATCTCTCTCACATGCGATTAATCTCCCTTCTTTTTTCCCTCTTATGAGCCTGAGCAGTCTATGCAGAAGATGCACGGTCTATTTTTCTCGATAAATACGGAAACGGGGTCTCGACGACACAGCTTCGAACTGGTAATATCCGCATCACAGAAGTCCCGGGCGTCATCATCGCTATAACGAACAATCTCCTCTGATATGCTGGCTACGTCAGTCTCGGGGTTATCCTTATGGGAGCCTTGATGTATGTCTTTGGAGGAGTCAATGAAGAAGCAAAAGCAAGCGGAAAAGAAGCTATCAAGGTAGCTCTCGCCGGTGCCATCATTGCATGGTCTGGCTGGCTCATTGTGAATTTTATACTTGATAACCTCGGTTAATATGGAATCAATTTTTTCTTGGCAGTTTGATAGCCGTTTTGAACGAGGAAAACAGTGGTATATCATCGCTGCGACTCTCGTAATCACGGCAGTTATCGTGAGTTTTCTCATCGGGAGTTACCTCTTTGGTATCGTGATGATCGTGTTTACCGGTGTCTATCTCCTCTACGATGTCAATACACATCCTCATGTCCGTGTCGATGTACACAGCGATGGAATAGAGCTCAATGGCGATGTGTATGCTTATGGTCGTATGCGATCTTTTGTCATAGTACGAGTCGACAATAAGCCCCTCATACTCCGTCTCAAGCTCACCAGCCAGGCTATGCCGAGCATCGACCTCTTCCTCGACCCGAGCATTGATACATCAGCACTTCGTAGCTATATCGGTACCTATATAACAGAAGAACCTGAGACAGAGATGACAGCGATGGAGAGACTCCTTCTCGGTCTCCGCTTGTAATATCTGAATTTTCTCTACAATTCTTGTATGCGTCAAACACTTTCATTCATCGCGGCAAACGTGAATCTCCACAAAACTGGGGGGTAAGAAGGTGCGCACAATTGCTTAACTTTTAACACTCTCCTCAAAAAGGAGAGTTTTTTTATGAAAAACCCATGAGAAACATGTATATTTGAATGACTCATACTCGCTATAGAGAGTGAATGCGAATGAACCCTGAGAAATACACTTTTTCAAGTGGAGAAAACTCTGGTATTTCTCGAACAAAGAGATAAATTACCTCAAAGTGTCGATATACTTCTCCTCAAAAAACTTATGAGTATGTGAAACTGGTGCGAACACCGGCTCACTCTCGCTCGATGCTACGTCCTCTACCATATTTATTGTCTTTTTTACAGAACAAAAAACCCTTGTTCTGCAACAAGGGGTTTTCTAAAACATATCTGGGAAAAATCACAGCAAGCTCGCGCGCAACTCGGAGAATAATTACCACTCGAGATTTCCTGCCGTCTGGTATTCTGTGACTTTTGTTTCAAAAAAGTTTTTCTCTTTTCGGAGGTCCATGATTTCACTCATCCATGGAAATGGATTTTCATCACCATGAAGAATAGGGAGATTGATCATCTCACAGCGGCGATCGACGATATGTCGGACATACTGTTTGACCGCATCACCATTGAGACCGAGGACACCGTACGGGAGACAGTCATCGACATAATTGAGCTCACATGCTGTTGCTTGCTTGAAGAGTTCAATTACTTTTGCTTTGAATTCATCAGTCCATATTTCAGGATTTTCTGCGACGATACCATTGATGAGATCACGACCATAAGCGATATGGATAGACTCATCTCGGAGGATGTATTGGAATTGTTCCCCTATTCCCTTCATCTTGTTATTTCGCATGAGTTGGAGCATCATCGCAAAACCCGCATAGAAAAATATACCCTCCATAATCATATTAAATCCTATGACGTCGAGGAGAAAAGCCTGCTTATCAGCGGTTGTATTGATCTCAAAAGTAGGATCGAGAATAGTCTTTGTGAGATTAACGACAAATTCATCTTTTGCTTTGATAGATGGAATTTTTTCATACGCATCAAATACCACATCTGGGTCGAGAGAAAGCGAATCACAGCAGTAGAGAAATGTATCAGTATGAACTGCTTCTTCGTACGCCTGACGGAGCATATACTGGCGACACTCAGGATTTGTCACGTGACGATACATCGCGAGGACGATATTGTTCGCTGTGAGACTCTCAGCGGTTGAGAAAAATCCGAGATTCCACATGATCAGATGTCGTTCATTTTCTGTGAGGACGTCATTTGCCTTCCATTGTTCGACGTCTTTTTGCATTGGTATTTCTTCTGGAGTCCAGTTATTGGCTACACCATTTTTGTAGTGCTGGCGTGCCCATTTGTATTTGATGGGGAGCATTTTATTGGGATCTGTTCCGACAGAACAAATCAATTTTTTTTCAGCGGCCATAAAGAAAAAATTAGAAGATGAAATTTTCATACACCACCCACATTTTTATACTTGTTCAAAAAATGTATGCACGGTGTGATTGTTTGAAAGTGGAAAACACAAGATATTGTGTGCTGCATTTATATCCAGACACTAGATGTAGTCAAATCGAGTTTGGTAGAAATGAGTTGCAAAATTTTCTAGTTGAGTTGTATTTTAGAGAGCATGTTCTGGTAACGCTCATACTGAAGCACTTCTGCTATATCCATCCACTGACAGCTTGCTATGCCATCATCTTTATTGTCTGGGAGAGGAAGTGTCGAATCAGCGAGAAAGAGAAATGTCATCGCATGATGCCAATGTTCTGGTTCTTGTTTTTTTTCGCTCTGAGGAATGATATGCGAATCGATATGAAGGAGGAGTGGATTTTTAGCTTCATCGAGAACATAATCCGCGTTTACACCTGTTTCTTCGAACACCTCACGTCGAGCAGCCTCAGCTGGATGTATATCATCTGGATCGATATGCCCACCCGGATTAAACCACTGCTGGTGTGTCGCATGATAGATCATGAGAATTTTTTTGTTTTTCGGATCTATGACACATCCATCCGCCACGACATGACCGATGAAATTTTTACGAGTACACATATCTACCTCTCCCTGCTCAAACTGCTTTCTCAGTACAGGAAAATTTTCACTCTCTTCTGGGTAGAGCGAAATATAGGATTCAAAAAGTCATGTGATTTCTTTTGAAACAACCATGATTAGAACTGAACTGGGACAATAATACTCATATCATTTGCCGGTTCACCTGATGGATTATCTTTCTTGAGCACGAGTTTTCCGAGAGAACCAGTTGGCTGCGCTGGGAATGTGAGTGTCGCAGTAAACGGAACCCAATTTTCTGTCATCCAGTCCCCCTGAGCTTGACCAGCAACAGAGGCTATCACAGTACCATCATTTTTTTGAAGCTCAATAGGAAATATAGCTTCGAAATACCATGGGCCACGAGCACGACCGGTGATCGAGAGTGGACTCGAAATAGTCGCGTTGAGTGACGGCATAGTCACTTCGATCATCTGAGATGCGATGTTGGCAGTTTCTGGTGAAAGTTTAGGATTTTTTATTTCAGGAACAGATGGGACTTCAGCGACTGGTGCGTGCGCTCGCTCTGCCGAGAAAAACCAGACACCGCTGATGATAACTGCGAGAATAAAAAACCAGGAAAGGAGACATTTCATATATTTTTGTGAGAGGAATAATACACGCATTATAGACTCGCTCCAACGATTGCAACTATTCGCCACTCACTCGTACACTCACACCATTGTGATGTTCGTAAATACGCTTTGAATTTTTCTCCATTTTTTGTGTGATTTCCCTCTCCAGATCGATACCGAGAATCTCTGCCATACCGAGGAGATATATCGCGACATCCGCGAGCTCTTCTCCGAGGTCGTCTTTTTTCTTTCTCCACGCCTCAAACGCCTCCCCTACTTCACTAAATAAATATGCAAATTCGAGAGGAATATCTGTTACGTTAAAACCTTTGGCTATTTTATTTGCAAGAATGGATTTTTGGATGTCTTTTGTATTCATACTATTTATCTCCTAATCAAAGAGTTAAAGCTTTTCTTCTACTGATGGGTTCTCAAGATAACAAACAAGAAAGTACAAGACTTGCCACTATTGATCTTGCAGGTAAAAGAGGTGTATGCTGAGCCACTATTGGCTCCGATGGCAACCTTATTTCCTGGCTATCGTCTGATAGCAATTGGCTCTGCAACCACGCAGGAGCAAATCTTTCTTCATCTTTATTCATTGGCATAGACGAGAAGGTTTAAAAAAGTACTTCTAAATATTATAAATATATACCAATATTTTCAATTCCATATAGAAATAATTAGGAACTTTTCCCTTCATAAAATGCAACTCACTCTAAAAACGCTTCTTTTAATGAATAAAGCAGTGCACAGTATGTGTCGAGGGGGAATGGAAAATAAGAAGGCACGAGCTCTTCATTACCATAGTAAGGATCGAGCACGTACCAACTACCTTGTTTTAAAAATGCAATGCAACGATGCCCTGCAGGCGTAGAGAAAAAAATATCTGCATATTTAGCATTTTCTGGAGGATTCCAGATGGATTCACCATATGTTCTCGCATACTGATAATCGCCAATCATGTGGGGGGATTTCCATCACTGCATGTACCTCCTGTGTACGTCAACTGCTGAACCTATGGGTGCAAAATCAAGACTTTTATATATATCGTAACACTGTAAATCATCAGAAGAAATACCCAGTAACAACCCGAGATTCTTTCGGGCAACACGGGAACACAGCGGTATACGTTTTCCATCTCTATGTACATGCTCTGCGGGTAATGATAATATTTTTTCAGCCATACAATTAATCACGAATTTGAGGATACACTCGGTAAATAATGTCACTCGCATATAACTGCGTTCTTTGAACCAAACTATCTAGGTTTTTATCACCGCTTGGATTATCTAGTAAAAATGTTGGAATATCCCAAGAAACATCAGTAATAAGAATTGTTCCGTCTATTTGCCTATGACAATTTGCTCATTGAATACGCTGTATTTTTAAAGCTTTTACAGCAATTCGGAGGCAACGTGTTATCTCTTCAATACTTTTTGCATCTACTCTACCACCCTCAACATAGGATAATCTAATTGCACAAGACGTACTCGGTAACACAGGCGCTATTCTAGAATTTTTGAGACTCGGGAGATGAAGGCAACGAACAGGTGACCCATCACTTAACTGTACATTTTCATGAAAAAGCCTACGGCCAATAAAATTATGCAATATATGATAACGTTTTATTAATTGGGGACTATATCCGTATTCTTTTACAAAAAACCTATTTTTTTCGGGGCCTCAAATAAAACAAAAGGCATCTCAACATTTTATACCATTCTCATTGTCTGGTGTTGGATTCCAGACAAGCTCTAAATCACCTATTTTATCCCCCAGCTCCATGTGGTCTTAGTTCGATATAGATGCCAAAAATGACAAAATATAATTAATATTATATATATATTATACAATAAATATATTTATCAAATATAACTAATCAGCCACATCTATCACTACCACTTCTGCCCCAGCAGAAAATGTAAACTCAATTTCACTGGCATCACTGATACGCGCTTGATCACCTGCTTCAAGCGTTTCTCCTGTTGCTAAATCCACACTTCACTTCGTGACATAGACAAAGACATGGTCAGTACCTGTATGTGCCATGTGTGTCCATGAGGTTTCTTCATCAAAAATACCACGATAGATCACCGCATCTGTGTGAATCTCGAGAGCATCATGATCAAATCATGATGCAACAGGAACAAGAGCAGCATGCTTCATCGATGAAAAATCCCTCTCAGCGTGTCGTGGCGTGATATTTTCTTCTCGTGGCATGATCCATATCTGGTAGAGATGAACTGTTTCATCTCCCTGATTTTTTTCGCTATGAAGGAGGCCAGAACCAGCAGACATCACCTGTACTCCCCCTGCTTCGACGGTCGCACGACCTCCGTGAGAATCCTCATGAGAGATAGCTCCAGAGAGAACGATGGTAATAATCTCCATATTTTTATGAGGATGCATATCAAATCCCTCATGCCCTGCTATGATATCATCATTGAACACACGAAGCGCGCCAAAGTGCATATTGTTCGGGTCGTAGTAGTCAGCGAACGAGAAAAGATGTTTTGACTCGAGCCAACCATGCTTCGCTGTGTAGCGTTCATGCGCTGGGATTATTTGTATTTTCATGAGCCAATTATAGGAGTATTATATTTTTTTGAGAATTCTTGCGAGTAACACTTCTTCGATTTTATGGTGTACAGTATAGAAAAACCTTCTCTCTGCCGTGAGCCGTACTGGTGTTTTTTTATCGACATGGAGCAGTCCTATATCCTCTACAACGAGTCAGCGATCAGAGTCCACAGAGAGATTATTCGTGAGAAGAGTATCCGCTCTTGGAGACCATAATTCTGGTCTGCAGCAGAGAAATCCAAAGAAATCCAAACTCACTCATCGCTCCTCGCACATTTCTCGATTACTTTCTAGGATACTCAGGAACTGTTCCCTGTGCATCCTCAATACATCAAGAGTGACAGGAGTACGCCCTTCTGTTTTTAATTGTTGCAAATAGAAATCTTTATCTTCATTGCCAGTAGAGTGAAATGTAGCATCCCCGACCGTACTTGATGGTAAAAAACCACTCAACAGTCGCGTATCGTGTCGAGCCTGATCTTGGCTCGCATGACCTGAATCCAGTCGCGGTCTTTTGATAACTTTTTTATTATTTTGAGGGTCGAGTAAGACTCTATAATCGTTTCCTACTCATATTTCTATTTCTTCTTGTATCATAATTTATTTCTCATATTATGGTCTATTGGCCCATAAGTCAATGCCCTCTCTGTCGTGAAAAAGGCAAAAAAAAGTCCCAAGTTATTTGGTAATAAACTTGGGACGGACCAACTTCTTGCGTGTTCACATACCACAGCTGGTTGATAAAAATATCGATTGTAGCTGGATACGGGATACATAGGCGTTCTGCACGACAGAACATACCCTGACAAAATAGGAAACAATAGGTCTCAACTCTCCTTCGGTAATGGTAGCATATTCACCCGTCTTCATATCGTGTATCCAACACTCAGTATCACTCTTATCACCATGCGATGCATACATGAGAAAAGTGATACTGAGAACAGATGACATCGACAGATAAAATATATGACGCTAGTAGGCAAGCCATCTAGCAGTCTATCTATTTTTATTTTTGTAAAGCGGTGAGGGATCGTGAGATCCTCTCCATCGAAGAGTCGAAGTTACCAAAAGCACAAGAACAATTTGTAAACGTAGTATAGCACGTCTATTTCATAAATGAAGTTCCCCTCTCATTGCACAAAATAGGAAATAATTCGTGATAAAAAAATAATCGCATACAGAAGCCATTTCTTTATCTTTTATAAAAACATATAAAAAATCATCAAAAAAGGTACAAAGAGCCCTTCAGAGAGCCTTTTGGGAGAGTTTTGTATAAAATTTGTATACGTCGAAATGCCTATTTGAAGCGGAAAATAAATGTCTCTCACAAAAAATCGCCACCAAAGTGACGATTGAAAGCCGAAAAGAAAGGAAAACTCTTAAGACTCAGTATCCTTATGACAGAAAACTTGATGAAGACAAAATGTACATCGATTACTACAGGTAAAAGTAACTTGTCACACCCCTGGTTGTGCTGGTGGTGCTGTTTCTGCTCGTTGTTTTGCTAAAAGAGCCATAGTTTCTGCTATAGGAACAGTACGGGGTGCATAAAGATGTGATACCTCGGTCGACTCTCCTCCTGGACTGCCTGTTGGTGTTGCGTTCATAGAAAAATTTTACGTGATGATATACATCTTTTTCTTTGTGCAAGTTAGTTTTTTTCTGTCACTCGGGAATAAAATATAAATCGAGCAAGCGTGATAGCTCCTGCTTCATCAGTGAGCGCATGAAATGGACATCCTTCAGGTTTCATGGGTGTTAATTTTCTATAAAAGTATAGGTAAATATATTATTTGACAATAAATTTAATTATTTATCATATAATTTATGAAGCCTGAGAATGGTACATGTCCCGTAAAGCATCTGATACAGCCGTCTGTGCCAAGTCGATGTCCAATACAGCGGATATTTAATTGGTTCAAAGAAAGAGTATCTTTTATAACTGACAAAATACCCCTCCGAAAGCCTGACAAAGAGCGAGAAGATTTCGCATCTGCTTCGTGTGCCTTTGCCGAAGTCCTGCTCGAACATCATTTTCATATAGATTATGTCCTGAGATATGCTCTGGCCGCCTCTATCAATGAATGACAATATACCTCCCCTGATGTAGCAATAGAAAAACTCTTTATCCAATATAGGACTTCTTCAAACGGAGTAGTGTGTGATATGCTTCTCGATGCGATGTCTGGGATAGAAGAACGCAATAAAGACAGATTTCAGTCAGTCACGAGCGATCCCGGTATGTATAGTCGCATATCCCTCGCGTATCCATTTTGAGTTCAGGTCATCTATGACACATGGAGAAATGTTCTCCGCGCTTTTCAGGACAGATATAACCGCTTCCCCACACCAGAAGAAACAAAATCTTTCCGAAAATTTATATCTGATTTTACCACGATGATTGGTAAATCCCCTGCATTGTTCGCCGTCTCAGTGCGGACACTGCTCGTCAAAGTAGCATCTCAACCATCTCTCGCGATAGAGAGAGATGGACAGATCAATTTTCGCGGATCAGCAGAACGAGGTGCTATGCAACTCACTGAAATAGAGCTCGGACAATCAAGCATGGACGTCTTGCGAGGAAAAATGACAAATGGATTTTGCCCAGCACTCCCCTTTATCCCAAAAATCACAGAAATGTGCTGTGAACTCCTCGAGTGAGCGTACGCAGACATATATAGACTAACGGAATAATCTCATCATACCACCTATAGAAGTCCTCTTCGAGGTATCATATTTACCTGGATCCCGACTTTCGTCGGGATGACGGGCTACTCTCCTGTCTTCGTCTTCCTCGTACATACCAAACACTTCGCGCATTTATCGCCACATCCTGTTGTAGTTTTTAATATTCCACTCGCCCCACCCTCCTCGTGCGTGTGCTCGTGCTCATGGTCGTGGTCGTGCCCTGCCTCGTGGAGTTCAGGCTCTGATGGTGCAGGAAGTTCAGGTTCTGACATAGGAAAAGGTAAAAAATAAAATGTACTATGGTTATCACTCTGTCCCGTGCTCATGGTCGTGGGCTGCTTATTAAAATTTATTCCAGTAAGTAAACACTAAACAAATAAACTACTAATATATTCTTGTGTATGGTTGATTGATTGACTCGAACTAGCAATATCTTTCAGATACACAACACAATCTTTCTGCTCATCTGGAGATAATATTAATTGAACGTATTCAAATGCAGATAAAGGCTTACCTTTAGAAAGATTAACACTATAATTGTGAGCAGTTTCAAAGGTATCTTTAAAAACATATCTTGTTGATAATCCTGGAACGATACGATCCTGAATACGTTGATTTAGTGACCAAGAGGAAACTTTATCTGAAGTATCAGTATCATGGATGACAAAATGTTTAATCTTAAAATGTGACAATATTTCCTGAAAAAAAGGAATATTATTTTTTGATCATGTATTTAAAACATAAATTTCTTTTGTTTGATAAAACCTATCTAGAAGATCTCGAAATACTATAGCCTCAGTATCTCACTCAACTAGTATTACTTTATCAGCATAGAACACTTCACACACATTAGTATTCATACGATTTGCCATTTGAACCATCTTTTTACTTTCTTCATTTTTTTGAAACAACTCATCACCTACCTGATAGGTTTCAGTAGTTTCATCTAGGTGCTTACAAATGCGAACGATAGAAGATTTAGGTTTAGATATATCTATCATTAATGGCGAATGAGAAGCACAAAGAATTTGATATGTACTATTCATCGCCAATTCATACAAACTCCTCCTAAGAATATATGCAACTTTCGGATGCAAAAATAATTCTGGCTCTTCAAATAATATAATATATTCTTTCCTTGTTGTTGGTGTTGCTCAATTGATTTCCTTCAGAAAGGTAAGAAAATTAAACAATGCTTGCCTAATTATACCATGGCCATTTTGACGAAATGTCTCATCTCGATCTCATCATTCTTTTTTTACATTTATTGAATGATTCTTCTTAATTGTATCAACTAATTTTATTTCTTCATTTTTAGGCTTTATTTCAAGCTCAAGATTAGAAAAAAGTTTCTTAAAATTAACATTAATATTTCTATTCATGTTTTGGATTCCTGCAGATGACAGAACTCGATTTTGTAGTTCTTTAACTGCATTTTCAGCATTTGAATAAACATCGGCAAAGTCTGTTTTTGCAGTTTTCAAAAAGTCATCGTTAATAATCTTATTAACTTTTTCTTCCAAAGAATCCTCTGTTTCCATTGCATTAATAGCAATAGGAGTCGGGGCGAAACTAGTAAGATGTTGATGGAGTCATCCAAGTCAATTTAGAACCCAATCTTCTTCGGTTGGCTTAAATGTATACTTAGCAAAGTCGCCTTCCCGCACCCAAACCTTTTTAACTTTAACAATTCAATTTGAATCAGCCCAATTATCTCGTAACCAAGTAGGCTCCCGACTACTCTCTCACGTCATTAATTCATCATCAGTTTCATCTCATTCTTCTAATAAAAATTCTGCTTCAATTTCTATTGGAATACTGAGGTTATAATTATAGAAATCTGTTTTTACAGCCTTTTGTTTGGCTTCAATGAAGAATTCATATGCTCTCAAAAATGATGATTTTCAAATATTATTTTGTCATAATAGAAAAATAATTTCTGAGCCAGAAAAATCAATTATATTTTTATCCCCCTTTAATCATCTAAAATTCTTTACAGTAAATTTCTGAAGTTTCATAAACAAAATTTTAAAAAATAAAAAGAGACTATCCTGTTCTGAAGATAGTCTCTTTTTTTAATGCATTCTTACTGACAAGCTTCACAGCTCGGCCCATTGAGGATAGAACACATGACCTTTTCGGCTTCAGTGTATTCTTTCTTTGGTTTAGCAACCATCTCGAGTTCACCAGTTGGTACTGATGGAGCTGATGCAGGAGCTGCGACAGCTTCGAGGGCTGATGTCTTTGTCGTGTTTGAGAGAGAATCAGAAACAGCTGAAGAAGAACTTGTAGATTTTTCGATAGCAGTCGCACCGAGCGTTCGGAGGTAGTAGGTTGTTTTGAGACCCATCTTCCATGCCATCATATAGGTATCTTGGAGGACTTTTCCTGATGCGCCTTTGATAAAGATATTGACTGACTGAGACTGGTCGATCCATTTCCCACGGACAGCAGCAGCCTTGATGACCCACTCTGGTGAGATCTCAAATACTTCCTTGTACTTCGCACGGAGACGAGCTGGGATTCGGTCGATCTTTTGGATAGAACCATCGTGGAACTTGAGTTCTGCGACCATCTGAGCGTCCCAGAGACCAGCTTTTTGGAGGTCAGCGACGAGGTAATCATTGATGACAGTGAATTCTCCTGAGAGATTTGATTTCACGTAGAGATTTTTGTAGATCGGTTCGATACATGGGTAGACGCCGACGATGTTTGAGATCGTTGCTGTCGGAGCGATAGCCATACAGTTACTATTTCTCATACCGTACTGCTTGATAGATTCGCGAACTGGAGTCCAGTCGAGCGTGCTCGTACGATTCACATCGATATGTTCACCGCGTTCTACATCGAGGAGAGAGAGTGTGTCGAGAGGGAGAATTCCGCGATCCCATTTTGAACCTGGGAAAGAAGAATATGCACCACGTTCTTTTGCAAGCTCAGAGCTACCGAGGATAGCGTAGTAGCTGATAGCTTCCATCATTTCATCATTGTATTTCACTGCTGCTTCACTGTCGAAATCGATATCGAGCATGTAGAGCGCATCTGCGAGACCCATGATACCGAGACCGACGGGTCGATGACGCATATTTGAAGTCTCTGCTTCTTTTGTCGGGTAGAAATTGATATCGACGACATTATCGAGCATGCGCATACCAGTTTTTACTGTCTCTGCGAGCATGTTATGATCGAGTTTTCCATCCTTCATGTGACGAGCGAGATTCACAGAACCGAGATTACAGACGGCTGTTTCTTCTGCTGAAGTATTGAGTGTGATTTCTGTACAGAGGTTTGAGTTGTGGATGACGCCAGCGTGGTCTTGAGGAGAGCGGACATTACATGGGTCTTTGAATGTAATCCATGGGTGACCTGTCTCGAAGAGCATAGAAAGAATCTTTCTCCAGAGGTCTTTTGCCTTCATCGTTTTGAAGTGTGAGATCTGACCTGTGTGAGTCATTTTTTCATACTCAGCATATTTTCGTTCAAAATTTGAACCGTAGATGTGATGGAGGTCTGGGACATCTGATGGAGAAAAGAGAGTCCATTCTCCGTCTTCCTGTACACGCTTCATGAAGAGATCAGGGATCCATGCCGCTGTATTCATATCATGCGTACGACGACGCTCATCACCAGTATTTTTTCGAAGTTCTGAGAAATCTGGGAAGTCGAGATGCCAACACTCGATGTATGCACAGAGTGCACCCTTGCGTTTACCACCCTGATTCACCGCTACAGCTGTATCGTTTGCGATTTTGAGGAAAGGAATAACGCCCTGAGATTCACCGTTTGTTCCCTTGATTTTTGAACCTGTTGCGCGGATATTGGTCCAGTCATTTCCGAGACCTCCTGCCCATTTACTGAGCTGAGCATCATCAGCGATGATTTTGAAAATAGAATGCAGGTCATCGTCTACTGTTGAGAGGTAGCAAGAAGAGAGCTGGCTACGCTTTGTCCCCGAATTGAAGAGTGTCGGAGTCGAGCTGACGAAGTGAAGCTGAGAGAGCTGATTGTAAAATTGAATAGCCCACTTTTCTTTGTCTGTTTCTTTTTTTGCGAGGCCCATAGCGACACGCATCCAAAATGCTTGTGGGAGTTCTCGACGATTTTTCTCGTGATGGATGAAGTATCGGTCGTAGAGATTCTGAACAGAGAGATAGGTGAGGATATTATCTCGGTCTGGATCGAGCGCTTCTGCGAGCTTGTCGAGGTCATACCCCATGAGATCAGCAGAGAGATGGTCCGTTTCGACGAGAAATTTTATATTGTATTTAAACGCTTCACGGTAGCACTTTGCAAAACCTGAGTTTTTCATATCAGAAGAACCAATGAGTTCTTTGTAGTACCCCATGAGAAAGAGCTTCGCGGCAACGTATGAATACTGAGGATCACGTTCGATGTATGATTTCGCTGTCATGATCGTCGCCTGACCGATATCACGAGAATGAATACCATCAAAGATATTTGTGTGAAAATTGCTCACAAGGAGATCGATATCAATAGCAGAATGACCATTTGCAGCGATTTCAAAGACACGACGAACCTTAGTCATATCAAATGTCTCGACACGACCATCACGCTTCATGACTTTGAGTTCTTGTTTTTCGATTTTCTCTTCGATGACTTCGTTACGCTCTTCGATACGCTTCTGACGATACGTAATATAGTGTTTTGCTATTTCGTAGCGACCAGAACGCATGAGGTGGAGCTCAACTGCATCCTGAATATCCTCCACACTTGGGACATAGTCTGTTCCTCCGAATCGAGTCTGGAGAGCGAGAATGATTTCACTGGTTATCTGTGGGATAAATGTGACATCATTGTGCCCTATGGCGATACAAGCTTGCTCGATAGCATTTTCTATACGAGAGCGGTCAAATGGAACAAGCTCATTATTGCGCTTGCGGATGGAGTCCAGAGTCATACGACAACTTTATTAGAAATTAAGGAGGAAAAATGGGAAGTTTTTGGGTTGGTAGAAAAATCGACCAAACACAATATCTTGTGTCCGATAGTTATATTCAGACACTATATCTAGTCAAATGATTTTGTGTGAGTTTTTCAAAAACCAGCCTCAGAAGCACCTGAGTGCGAATACATTTTTTGTGCAAGCGATTTGTAGAGGAAATTTCTTGCATTTTTTCTAGGAGTTTTGAAATGAAAATTACACAGCTTCAGAATAAGCAAAACCAGCCTTTTTTATCAAAAATGGTACCCTCTGAAGCGCTTCGGGTTCACCCTCAAATTCTATCCGAGCTGGGCTCGAGGGGCCAGCCCCCTTGTGATACTGAAAATCGCTAATGCTGATACCGTCTGGAAGCAGAGCCAGGAGTCACTTCAATGCTCCGTCTCTTTGTGGAAAGACAATATCGAGCACTATTCGCCTGCCGCTAAATTTCTCTGCGAGACGAAGCGCTTCTGGCCATATCTCAGGCGAGACACATCGTCCAGAAACTATAGTCACTACATCGCCTCTCAATCGCTCAGAGGCTACATGCACCCCTGAAAGACCGAGAGCACCTGCAGGCTCGACCACCTCTCCTGCATCATGAAAATCGAGCATCGTCTGTGCCACGAGTCACTCATCAGCACGCAGTATTGTGACTCATGATCTCTGTGCTATACGAAATGTATTTTTCCCTACTTGTGCCACAGCGGCTCAACCGACAAACCTATTCACCTGTTTGAGGGTATCGTTATTTCACCGAGCGAGTGCGTATGTCATACTCGCTGCACCATCTGGTTCTACACCGATAATAGTCGCACTACTTCCGAGAGCGTCTCGAGCCATGATGCCTCCAGCCAAAAGCCCTCCACCACCAACAGGATAGACGAGGTTGTGTACTTTTGGATTTTCTCGGAGTATCTCTGCTGTCACAGTGGACTGTCCGATGATGACATCACGATCATTGAATGGATGAACAAATGTCGCTCGATTTTCTCTCTGATATGTCTTTGCTGCTTTTTGTGCTTGATCAAAATAATCTCACACCAGTCGGACCTCGATGTATTTTTCGCCAAATTCTTTTACTCGACGAATTTTCATAGTATCTGTCGTCCGTGGCATATAGATGACTCATTGTATTCACATGAGTTTGCAAGCGTAGGCAACTCACTGGGCATGATTCCCAGCGGATGCACAAACGACTCATCTCTTTTTCTGTTCGGGCGAAAGCTGGGAGATAGCATACAGTGCTCATCGTATCTTATAAGAGCCTATCTCATTTTGATCTTCTCGCTTTCCCAGAACAGTACCCTGCTTGCGGGATATGAGCTGTCGAAGGGATGCTATTGAGGTATTTCCTATACGATGTTCTCGTAGAACTGATTGTGCTCTCTCTATCTCGGAGCGTGTGATAGTTTTCATAAAAAAAGAAATAAAAAAACCTCTGCAGATGCAGAGGCTAGAAAATATGATGACAAGAAAATATTATCCCTCTGCGTGATGCGAAGCGATAATAATAATCATGTTTTGACGGAGAATCATGAAAGAATTATAAGAATTTTCCAGTGAAATCAAAAATTATATTTTGCTTAAACCACCACAGACTCAGAGGATGCCCTCAATCGCAACTATGGATGATAACTCCCCTGTTATCACTCTCCGTATCTCCTCGCAGAGCTTATCGCGATATTCCTCGAGTCATGCCCTGTCTTCTCGCTTTGCTCTCTCTATACGAGCATTCCATAGTCTCTGAACGGTTGATAGGGCTTCTTCTGGAGCGAGTGGTATGTCATCTCCTGTGGAGATAATTCGTGTTTTTACCTGAGCAATCACTCATGGTGCGAGCTGATTTCATGTACCGATTTTATTGAACGTATCTTCATGCTCTCTACGTGGTCAGCGAATAAATGGTTCTACATAGGTACGATGAGAACCTGATATACGACTATCGAGAAAAAAAGCAGTAGTCTGCCCTGCGAGGACAGCCCTCACGCAGAAGCCCCAATTCGTATGCCAAAGTGTTTCAACAGGAAAAGAAGATGGAGTATTCATAGAAAAAAATTAGAGAATAAGAGAGTGATTGAGATAGATATGAAAGAAAATAATTTTTCAGTAATAGGACTGAAGATATGTGAAGTACGCGGTGTCGAGGGGTCGTTTACCAAAGTTGATAATGAGATAGGTTTGTTCATTTGGTGGTACCTGTCGCATGTGCTCATCATGAGTCGCGATTCGCATCTGAAAGACATCCCTCGGACGGAGTTCATGACGAAAAATATGCGCAGATACTGCCTCGCGAACATCTCTGAGGATCCGATGAATTTCTTCAGTACTACCAGGAAATTCTGATGCAATACGAGATTCGATATTTTGGAGATTGAGAGCCATAAAAAAACAAAAAAATCCCCAGGTCGTGTGACCCGGGGAGTAGAATTAAGAGAAAACAAAAACTACCTGGTCACGAGAGTGAGCAGGTGCATCATTGATGATGAAGAAATATTGAACATATATTTATACTATGAACTCTCAGAAAAAATCAAATTTACCGTGCTTCGTGGAGGAGCGCGTGAAGTCTGGAAATATGTGCTGGTGCAGAACCGCAACAAGCGCCAATAAAAGCTGGCATAGCATCTCATGGCGGATTCCAAGATGCAAGAAGGGATTCTGTACTATCATCCCATAACGGAGTATAATTGAGATCATTTTTTGGATCAGAGAGATTGGGACATATCCCTCTCATACGGGGCCAGAGCGAAGAACTCCTGAGAGTCTGCATCAGATTAGCTGTGCACCGTGGATCAAAACAATTAAAAGCATACCAACATTGCGATGTATCTGCCACCTGTTCAATGAGTCAGATGGCTGTCAAAATTGGAATCAGGGCACCCTGTTTGGTCTGGAGACACATCTCTCCACTTGGATTTTTTGTCACATACATACTGATCACCACTTTCCAATTATTTTCTCGACAGACATACGCTATGGAACGCGCCTCTTCGAGAGTCGGAATAGCCTGATACAAAAGAGGCATTTCCCTCTTAGGAAATACGTGATTGAGACACTTTTCTATGACGAGATTATGGTACTGTTGTGTCCAGTGTATGCTCCCATGTGGACCACGATATGGAGATGTACCAGAACCGTGAAGATCGATAACCGGGACAATTTGTGGGTACCTTTTTTGAAATGCGATTAATGCATGGTATCTTTTGAGAAATACGTCTCTCATAGTATCGAGTACACTATTGAGTTCGGGATGAATTCTTTCGCTCGTACGGAGCTGATAACCGAGATAATATGTTTTCGTGGTGATCATTTTTGCCCCGGCAAGAAACGATGCCTGTGCTACTTTTTCATCACTCGTTGGGGTATCGAGAATCAGTGGCGTCATATACAATTTTTAATCAGTAGTTGCCACTTTTATACCGAGAATGATGAGGGCACCTCAGAAAAATTTATTAAAGAATCACTGAAATTTTTCAAACACATGACGCACACGAGGAATCGTGAGAACGGTCGCGACAAAAGCAAACCAGAGAAATGTCTGAACGACACACCACACTCCTATCGTGAGCTGTATCCACATAGGTGTGGATGGTGAGATAATGAGTGTAAATGCACTGAGAAAAAAGAGCGTTGCTTTTGGATTCAATGCATTCGTGAGAAAGCCCATCTTTACAGCATGAAACGCTGAAATAGTATTTTTGTGTTTATGGGCATCGATATGTATCGTTGTATGCTTCGCTCTCCATGACTGAATACCGATATAGATGAGGTAGAGCGCACCAAGCCACTTCATGATATTGAAGAGCATGATAGACTGTGAAATAATCACGGCGATACCAGCGATGCAGTAGGTCATGTGGACAGCGATTCCTCCGCTAAAACCGAGAGCCGTCCAGAGTCCCATCTTTCGCGAATACGCGAGACTATTTCTCGCACAGAGGATAAAGTCTGGACCTGGGCTAATGAGAGCAAGAAGATGCAGAAGACCGACCGTGATAATGAGAGACATAAAATTATTTTATAAGACTTAAAGTCACGACAAATCCTTCATCAAGTTCTACTTCTTTTGATTCTCCAGTATTTCCCTTACCTATCGTACAGAGTGTTTCTTTTTCGATCATACCTTGATGGACTGCGAGGATTTTTCCAAGCATATCATTGTCTGACGTAAGCGAGAGTTGAAGTCTGTCCATCACTTGGAATCCGAGTTCTTTTCGAGCGTCCTGGATTCATCGGATCATATCACGAGCGTAGCCCTCGAAAGTGAGTGCTTCATCGAGTGTTGTATCGAGACCGATGACATATCCTGCACTGCCAGCAAAGGCAATGGTGGAGCCTTTTTTCGGTGTATAGACCGCTTCGAATTCATCCGCTGCAAGAATCACTTTTCCTTCTGGAGCTTCTGGTACAGTGAGCTCAAGTGTGCCTTCTGAAGTTAAGTTTCATTTCCCTGCTTTTGCATCAGCAATAATCGTTTTCATCCACTGTTTTCTCTCGGTGGCTCCGATTTTTTTCGCATCTGGAGAATAGGTAATCGTGACATACTCTGAGACATCTTTCACAGCATGAATTTCCTTCACATTAAGCTCTTCCGCGAGTGTTTCTCGTGCACTCTCATCGAGTTCGAGTGTGATTGTTGCAGCACGAAGTGGCTGACGAACGCGGAGTTTTTCGCGACCACGAATCGCGAGACCGAGATTTGTGAGATTTTGCAGGTCGCTCATCTTCTGATTCACAGCGAGATTGATAAGTTTTTTATTGACTGCTGGGAAATCAGTGAGATGCACTGAATCCGTCGTATTCATGAGGTTCTGATAGAGATGTTCCGTGATAAATGGACAGATAGGTGCGAGGAGTTTCGTCATCGTCACGAGGACTTCATGCAGTGTTTCGTAGGCACTTTTCTTGTCTGCATCGAGTTCACTTCTCCAGAATCTTCTGCGATTCCGTCGGATATACCAGTTATTGAGACCATCGAGGAAGAGCATAATCGCATCACACGTTTTCTGAAGATCGTAGCTATCCATAGAAGTACGAGTATCCTGAATCAGTGTGTGGAGTCGAGAGATAATCCAGGTATCGAGTTCGTGTGTTTTTTTGGTTTTGTAATCAGTGAATTCCCATCCGTCGATATTCGCATACGTGGCAAAAAATGTGTACGAATTCCAGAGTGGAAGGAGTACGCGTTTGATAGATTCCTGAATGCCTGCTTCTGAGAAAGTCATATCTTCGCCCTTCATCAGCGTACCACCCATGAGATAAAAACGAATTGCATCCGCACCGTATTTCTCAATTGTTTCACGAGGATCAGGATAATTGCCGAATGACTTACTCATCTTACGTCCATCAGTTCCGTTAATGACTCACGTTACTGCAACATTCTTGAAGGCTGGCGATCATTTTACCATGACACCTATCGCGTGCATCACGTAGAACCACGCACGAATCTGACCTGTATATTCTGCGATAAAGTCGGCTGGGAAACTCGCTTCCATTTTTGCTTGATTCTCAAACGGGTAATGCACTTGTGCATACGGCATCGAAGCGCTATCCATCCACACATCGAGGACTTCAGGGATACGACGAAGTGGAGCACCATGCTGAATCAAAGAAGAGAGAAAATCGATACTCCATCCTCCAAATTTATGACCAACGCCATTGATAGGGAGAAAAGTCGCACCAATTCTTTTTGCGAGTGATTGACCATATTCAAATCGTGCGCTCATAGAATCATCATCTTCGCTGTGGGAGATAATGATTTCCTCCACGAGTCAACGAAGCTTCTCGACATTTTCCGTCATTTCTGGGATGACTTTTTCGAGATTTGAATTTCATTTAAGACCACTTGGAGCGACCAAAACAAGGCGTCTGAGTTTTATGTTTTTTTCGCAGAGATACTGCATGATAACAGGGCAGCCAAAGCTTGTCGCCATGATGGTATCATAACTTCACATATCGAGAGTATCGAGTTTCTCTTTCCAGAGAAAATATTTCGTATCTTCTTTTTTATCAAAATCTGGTACATCAAATTGGATACCAACAGCTTTCAATGTATCTTGGAGCGGGAGCCATTTTCCTTCGTATCACTTTTTAAGACCTAGGGAAGTACAGCCATGCACACCCAGTACTTTTTTGGGGGTAAAAGAAGATTTTCAAGGAACATAAATCCTATCAATATATGGACGATGAAGATTGATCTCTCCTCCTGTATTATTATCGATGTAGAAAGGAATTACCTGACAATTTTTTATTTGTTTCTTGAGAGCCGAATCATCTCTGAGGCATGAGAGAAGGACTTTCCCAAAACCATTATGAGAGAAAAATGCGATGGTTTTTCATGGATATTTTTTGCTGATATCTGCGATAAAATCCATCGCCCTGTCTCGTACCTGTTGACGAGTTTCACCCGAACCTCCACGGACATAGTCCAGTTCTGTATAGGCTCTCTGGGCATCTACCTTTGCTTCGGGTGATCCACTCGGTTTATCCAAAAAGTCTCACACATCCCATTCTACGATTCTTTCATCAATAATTATTTCGATACCGAGTTTTTTAGCTAATGGTTCTGCAGTTTTTTGTGTACGAATAAATGGTGAAGCAATAATGATATCAATTTTCTCATTTTTTAATTCTTCGATCACATTTTTTGCCTGTTCTTCACCATTTTTGGTTAACGAAGTTTCTTTACTCCCGAAAAATCGCTCAACATTCCCCTGACTCTCCGCGTGGCGGACAAAAATAAACTTCGTTATCTGTCCAAGTGGCTTATTTCTCTTATAGAGCTCTTCGCGAGAATCGATGACAACACGCTCTGAACCGTCCGCATTTTGCCACACTGGCATCGGTGTTCCCCAAAAACGAGAACGAGAGATACACCAATCTGGAGCGGATTCGAGCGACTTAAGGAATCGACCATGCTTGAAATGATCTGGGAACCAGTTGATACTTTCATTTTGTGCGATGAGTTCTGATTTGATTCTCTGGATATCGATAAACCATGACTTCTGTGCCTTTTGCATAAGAGGCGTGTTGCTGCGAGGACAGTATGGGACACGGTGTGTGATACCTTCTTTTTTGAAAAGCTTTCCTTCTGTTTTTAACCTCTCAGTGATAGGGTCAATAGCATCAATATAGAGTGTGCCTTGATAGTCTGGAATTTGTACCGTGTATTTCCCCGCTTCATCAATCGCGCTCGTGATATTAATCCCTTCTTGTTTCGCGAGTTGGAAATCCACATCACCAAATTCTGGTGCTTCGTGAGCAATACCAGTACCATCAGTATCAGTGACAAAATCAGCATGGTACACACGGAAATTTTTCTCATCGATTTTTCCAACATAATAATCAAATGGCGGATTGTAGTGCAGGCCGACAAGTTCTTCACCAGGTATAGTACCGAGAATCTGGTATTCTCCTTTACCTTTGAAGACTGTTTCAGCACGGGATGCTGCGACGATATAGATTTCTTCGGCATGATACACTGCCACATACTGCAATTCTTTGTGTACAGCGAGCGCCATATGCATGGGCATCGTCCAGGGCGTTGTTGTCCAAGCGAGGACATTGACCGTGCGAGCATTCGGTAATTCTGGTACAATGACTGGCTCTCGAACCCCAGTAAGGAAATCAATGAGATCATGTTCCATGCGATGAATCTCACTTCTTACTGGGAGGGCATCGAGTGAGAAATATTCATATTCTGTAAATTTATCTTCTTCGAGTTTTATCTTTGTCCCGACTGGCACCGTTCCACGAAATGAAAATGCTTCATAAAAACCACCACGGTATCCGCAGTATGTCGAGCAATACGGAGTTAAATCGCAGGTAATTCCTGTTTCTTCGAGGAGCTCACGCGCCGCGCCAGGATGATATGATTCGCCTAGTTCGATATTTCCTCCTGGGAGTCTCCAGAGTCCATCTTTTTTATTCTTTATCATGAGCAGTTTCCCCTCCTCATCTTGGATAATAACTCCTGCTCCTTTTTTTACTTCTCTTATCGGAAATTTCACAGTAATCGCTGGATCCTGGACATCCTGGTAGCTGTCATCCATCGCGATTTCAAAATTTGAAATCGGAGTTGAGAGTTTCCAAGAGTACCATGAAACACGCTTCCCTTCGTAGATATATCCTTTCTCCCAGATTTGCTTGAAAACCCACATGACTGACTCCATATAGTTCTGATCCATGGTGCGGTAAGCATTGTCCATATCGACCCATCGACCAATATGATCGATATACCATCCCCACTCAGATGAAGTGTCTCGTGTATAGTTATAACACTCATCAATAAATCCCTGGATTCCTCCCGCTGATTCCTCGATTTCTTTGTTTGATTCGAGTCACATTTTTTTCTGCACTTTTTGTTCGATAGGAAGTCCATGACAGTCCCATCCCCAGACGCGTTCAACGCGTTTTCCGAGCATCGTCTGATAACGAGGAACGACGTCTTTTATGATAGACGAAAGAAGCGATCCGTAATGCGGAGTGCCCGTGATAAATGGAGGACCATCATAAAATCGATATGGATTCTCGGCAGGTCGAGACTCGACTGATTTTTCAAAGGTTTTATTTTCCTTCCAGTACTGGAGGATAGATTCTTCGAGTTTTGAGAACTCTGGTTTTCATTTGGGGAGGGGAAACATAAAAATACGTAAAAAGTTATAATAACATTAGCCTCTTGGGGAATAAATATCCTCCTGGATCATAAATGGAGAAACTTGTTCTTGAGTCAGAGTTTCCATCGTATTTTTCGTTCTGTCATACCTATAATACCTGTCGAGAATAGGACCATCGTACATCGGATTCTTGATTGATTCTGAGCAGCGAATGAGTACTCGAGAAAATGTAATTGGTTGAAAAAAGCATTTGTTCACATCGGTCTCCTGATTTTCTTTCGTTGCATTATTTCCTATAGACTTAAAAAGAGGAAAAAAATCAATCCATTGTAATTTTTTCTTCTGAAAATCATAAGCAAAATACCACTGATTATCATTCGTATCACTCACTGAAAAAATAAGTCCTTCAGGAAAAATTTTTATGATAGTATTTCGAGACCCCGGAAGCATGCCTGATGTTTTGATAAGAGATGCAGGTAACGTCACCGTATTACTCTGAGTCCGACAGTCATACTCATGAAACTCAGTATTCTGTGGCATGAGATTATTCTGAAAATAATAAATATGTTTATTATCTGTAGCGTATTGGTAAATAAAATACGGGGGCTTCTGATCTATACGTATACCCTCTCCAACCAGAGTCGTTCCGGATATACCATCAATCTTCATCTCTTGAAACATATTATCTCCTCCAACAAAACCACGAACAGTCGGATTGACTCATGATTCCTCTTTTCGCTCTGGCAGAGTAGCACAAATATCTGCGAGACTCTTCGTATATATACGAGAAGGATTTTCCAAAAATCCGAGAAATGTCTCTACATTATTTTGGAGAGCTAAAAACATATCCTGGAGAACAGGAGATTTTGGATTAGCTATTTCTTCTTGGAGAGATTTTTCGACCATATTGTAGAGCTTATCCCACGTTTTATCTGGAAAATCATACTGAGGATGTTGCTTGTTAAAATCTGCAATCATAGTGGTGATTTTGGGACCAAACATATCAGCCTCTGGATCAGATCAGCCATACATAGCATCGACAGAATACGTCTTTTTCGGCGTAAATATATACGTATGTTTACCGAAAGAATTCAGTCACTCGTGAGCCCTGTCCTTCGCTAAAAAAGATACAACCTGCATATTTTCCAACTTCTTTACTTCACAAAAATTCGCTATTGGCTCATACCAGGCCACAAAACGATTCAGACAGGTACAGCCATACTTTTCTATATCACCATATTCTGGCACCAACGTCTGTCAGAGATCAGCTCATCTCTCATCCTCTTTTAATGGAACACCGCACTTACCTGGACTTTTTTCTGCTATTTCGTTGATAACGTACTGACTCTTCCCAAAGGAGAGAAGAGGTTGGTGGATAATGTGCTCTAGCGATATATTATAATCGATTTTTTGCTCTTCTTCGGAAATCGTTGGCACTGTTTTTACTCCACAAGCTGTGAGAAAAAAACACAATGTCAGACAGATAAAGCTATATAAATTTTTCATAAAAAAACACACAAAATAAACTGTGTGCTTCGGTTCGCCTAGGCGAAAGTTACCACCGAAAGCGGTACTTGATTTGTCTGCGTCACGTGCAGTGTTCGGAGGGGTCTACTTTAATTAAATTTCTTCCCTCAGCTCGTCCTGTGATAGCAGGAGTCAGCGCTGATACGATCAGTATACGCACTCAGTACTGAGAATCAAGCTAAGCCTTAGTGATTCAACACAAAGATTCTATTTCGTTTATATTTGTTCCCACGTGAGCAAGGTATGACTTCAGTGGCTCGATGTTTCCTTGTGGGTTACCTATCAATATCGCCTCCTCTTTGATAAAAAGCTTATAACAGAGCGTGAAAAATTTATTTTGAGTCGCGGGAGACATGATAGCGCCTGTATCTTTGAATGTTCGTCGTGCATTTACCAATATATCTGTTGCCTCTTGTTGCATCAGTAATCGTGGATTTTGTGTCAGGACTGCATCAACTTGACTGGTAACTCTGGCATTTACTGTAGAGCTCTTCACTACTCATATACGTTCAAGGAAACGAGTAACTCTTGGATGCCGAGCAAGAAAAGAAGTTCATTCAGCTGGGATATCAGCTGCATCAATGGTGGAAATAGAATTCATGAGTGTAGTCTACCATTCTTTTTTTTATAAGTCAATAATTTGCATCTCTATAAAAAATATGATAAAATATTACCATATGGCTGATAAATGAGCAGAACTCGCCTGAATTGAAGATAAAATCAGTGATTCCAAAAAACTCTGAGGGAATGTTTTGACACTCACGGGAGATAGAAAAGAACAAAAAGATACTCTCTGAAAAGTAAATAAAAAAATCTGAGAGATAGATCAGAAAACAGCTGAAAGACAGAAAGCTCTCGATGCTCGCAATAAAGAGAGAGAACAAAAATCAGCAGAGAGAACAGGCGTCCAGAATGAAATGAAGGAAAAAACGTCAGAAAAAAATAAACTCTCAAAATCCGTCTCTGATCGAAAGAAAACTATTGAAACAAAAAAACAGGAATTGGAAACATTTGAAGCGTATGAGCCTGACTCTGATGAGACAAAAAGCCGACGAGCGGAAATAGCGGCGCTCGAAGCTCAAAATAAAGCCGAGGAAGCTCAAATAAAAGCGCTCGAAGCAAAAATAGCACAACTCCAAGTACAGGATAAAAAACTCGAAGCAGACATAAAAAAACTCTCCGATGAAATCACCATTATAGGCTGAGAAATTGCCAAACTCGTCGCTGATAGACAAAAGGCTACCGCTGAGCAATCTGATATCAACAAAACTATTGCCAGCTTGGATGAGAAAATCGAAAACCTCGATAATCGTGTGCATAAAATAGAACAGTCAGTCTCTGATGCGCAGCAAATGTACGCAGAAAATTCTCGTGAAGAACAAACAGAAAGACCAACTGGGAATTTTTTCGAACAATACAGCGGTTCCGTTTGGGCCTAATTATTCAAATCCTATCTTCCATTTTCTCATACGCTTATCGAGGATAAGTGAACCTGGAAGTACCCTCTCGAGATGATTCCAGAAAGCAGCTTGATGATGCTTGTGAACGGTATGCGTCAGTTCGTGAAGGATGATGTAATCACACAGCTCTTGTGGGAGACGCATAAGCTCGATATTCAGACTGAGAGAATTTCTATAACTACAGCTCCCCCATCTCGATTTCTGATGGCGAAATGAGAGAGATGAATAATGAAATCCATGTTTTTCTGCGAGTTCTCTCACGCGTCATGGGAGGATTTTTTTTGCTTGTTCACGCAGATGAGTAAGGGTTTCTCTGGAGAGAGGAACGAGCGCTGCATGGCTCTTTCGCTGCTTCGCTATCCAGCTCTCATGTTCAGCGACAAATCGTCGTATCTCAGAAAGATCTACCCTCATCGGAGCCCGAACAACCGCTTCACCCGTCGGATTCACACGGAGGCTCATACGACGAAGTCGTGGCACACGGATAATATGAACACCATCGATAAATTCCTCGGTTTTTTTTCGAGTTGTTTTTGTTTTTTTTACGATGAAGAGATCAGTGAGTCTGAGTGTCATTATTTCACTTTTTTAACCGAGAAATCGAAGTAAATATGCCACACCAATATATCACAGATAGATACCTGCAATACCTGCCACGCCAGCAAGAGCTTGTGGTGCTGGAATGGGAAGTTTCGCAAAAGAAAATATCACGCCAACAATAGCTCCAGTAGAGAGAGATAATAGGACTTCGCGCATAAGGAAAGAATTAGGTATAGAAAGGACTAAAAAATGGTACAATCGCACACTGCGTAGCGAGACGAAACTGGTCAGTACGAGTCAGCATATCAGAGGACCAGAGCGCAAATGAGCCAGCATGATCGCCGATATTTTCTACGCCAGATATCTCATACATGACTTGTTCGAGATCACGACCAGATCCATCGTGGAGCTTTTCGACGACTTGTGACGGTACAGGCATATGACACGAATATCCGAAGTGTCATAGTCACGCTTCATTTTCCATATAGACGATACCAGTGAGCCAGTATTCATCGCCAACAGCATCATGGTAAACGCCTCATTCCATGCCAACAAAAAAATTTGCTTCTGGGCAGAGACGGCGGACTTCTTCGGCACGATTCTTGGCACCATGACGCAAGTCGGCCAACGTGAGAGGCATGTCCGAAACACCAGAAGCGACTTTGTAGCCCAAAATCTGCACTTCATGTCATACCATAAATGGACAGTCTGTGAGCGCTTCACGGATGGCATTTGTTTTCGGAGTATTTGTCGTACCGAGAGCGAAAAGCATAATTATGCGAGTTCAAAACAAGTAATAGCCGCGATACCAAATATGATTCAGAGTATTTCTAGTCGTGAAATAGTTTCACCAAATTTCCAATAACTAATAGCTAAATACGTAATCAAATTGAGGACTTCCATAATGACTGATGCGACAGCTATGTTTTCAAATTTATAACTCCGAGCGAGAAAGTTGAGAGCGATAAAATAAAAGAGAATGCCAATAGTGTAGAGTTTCCAAGAATCCCCTGCATCAACCCATGCGTTTAGAACGAGATCACCCACAGTCAACAGTACTCCTGCTATGAGGAGAAGAAAAAATCATTGATGCATAATATGTGCGTTAAGATGTTTTTTGAGAGACATAATAATTACGAATTTTTATCGGATTCCTCCCACACTTTTTGCACGAGACAATGTCGCTCATCGAGACCACGAGCCTTTTGAAGTTTTTTAACCGATTCCCAGATGTCATGACGTCGCTGCATATCTCACTCAAAATATCATTCGACATTGTAGGGCATACGCTCTGCAAATTTTGCCACCGCACGGACACACACTCGATCCATCTTGATAAGTCACTCATGATCGAGGCGATTGATGAGTGAGAGAGCATCCCAGAGGAGATCGCCGACTTCGAGCTCGAGCTCATCGTTATCTTTCTCAGCGAGACTCTTACGAATCTCCTCTATCTCGTCTCGTGCTCCATCAATATAGTATTCGACAGGCGATTCACGAAACCAACCATTGAACTCACGGTTGCGCTTCTGGAGCCAGAGAAGTCAGGAGAGTCAGTGCATAGTATGAGTGTATTCATAACAGTCATATTGCAACGGACTTTTTTCTTTTACACCAGGAGCTCATCGATGAATTTTTCATCTTTCTTTTCTAACCCGTGCTCACCATTCATGATCATTTGTTTCGCACGATCACGACTGATAGTCTTTGTCCAGAATAATCGTTGTACCACTTGGTGTCCAGTAAGTCCATATGTATGACCAAGTTCGTGAAAATTTTCAATAGCAAGAACATCTCCATCTCATTTATAACATTTGATGATGAGTCTATTTCTGGTGCTTTCTGGATCTTTTTCAGGTGGTAATCTTTCTAATATTTCCGGTACTGGCACTGGTACTGGTTCCGGTACTGGTACTGGCACTGGTACTTTCAAATCTGAAGAAATTTGTTCTAAAATAGATGTGAGCGCGGCTCTCTCATTGATCGATACAATTGTCTGATTACTCATTCAGAGCATATGGGCTACTTGTTGTTGTGTGAGCTGTGTTTGGTCTGGAGTATTAAAATATCGCAAAAGTATGACGTCTCTCTGCCTTCCCACGAGTGCCGATGCGAGCGATACAAGACGTGAAGAAAGCGCTGCATCCAGATGAATAGGCAAGGCCATATCCATACGCCTCAATTTATGATAAAGATTAGCAACTGTTGTTTCATCTATCACTTGATTCATCTCAACGACCGCTATTTTTGGTTCTGGAGTTTCTCAAACTGGAGTAGTCATAACTGGATACGAAACCCCTATCATCTCTGCGACGATTTTGAGCACTTCTTTTCCAGTGATCTCCGGAACATCATCTCAAAACCTATACTGCGCCATAGATCTCGCTATACTTTCCCACGTCACTTGCTCAGACGAGCCGTCATCTCATGAGAAAAACACATTTTCCAACACTATTTTTCACAGCTGAGTGATGGCATCAGACATTTCCATCGCGAGTAATTTCCTCAATTCCGACTTACGACCAGCTCGTTCCAAATCCCGTACGAGCACCTTCCGATAAGGAGAGTAAGCATGAGGATCTGTGATAGGTTTTTTATCGAGATGGACAGTGGCAAGTCACTTACTTGTTCCTTGAGATGCAACAGAAGTTAAAATTGATGTTACAGCAGAAGATATCACAGGGATAACGGGTGATGATTTCACTGGAACAGGTGCGCTCGGCTGTATTGGTGGGGTTTCTGGGGGAGCTTTTTTCACCTGTGTGCTTGCTGCAAGCTGTGCTTGTACTTTTGCGAGAAATGCACTATTCAAAATAGTACTTTTTGGAGTTTTTTTATCGTCTTCCGCATCATTTTCGGCCTGAATTTTTCTCTTGAGAGGATTATTGAGATCCCTTAGTCTTTTTCTCAGTTTTTTAATGGCGATATTTTGTAATTGTCGTATACGCTCTCGTGTGACCTCGTAGACAAGTCCCACTTCTTCGAGGGTTTGTGCTGTGTGACCATTGAGACCATATCGACGCTCGAGAATATCCCTCTCGCGTGGGTCGAGACAATCGAGGAGAGGAAGCATCTTACTGTGGTCATCCTTGGATATGAGATGTGCTCCTGCATCAACAGCATTTGGATCGCCAACTATCTCACCAAATTCGGTTGGATCACTCTCACTAATAGGCGCGTCCAGTGATGCTGGGCGCATGCCAGCAGCTTTTAATTGTGAGAGTTTTGCCCTATCTATCCCTATCTCTTCTGAGAGCTCTTCGTCCGTTGGTTCACGGCCTAATTCTTCTGACATAGACATAGCCACACGACGCATCTTGGAGAGCTTGTCCACCATGTGAACTGGCAGGCGAATAGTTTTTGATTGATTTGCGAGTGCTCTCTTGATAGACTGCTTAATCCACCAGGCAGCATACGTCGAGAGTTTGCCTCCTTTATTTGGATCAAATCGTTCCACTGCTTTCATCAGACCGATATTTCATTCTGATATGAGATCCAGGAGAGGGAGTCCGTAGTTGGCATAATCTTGAGCAATTTTTACCACCAATCGGAGATTCGCTCGTATCATATGACTTCGGGCTTCCGGATCACCCTTTTTTATTCTTTCAGCCAACTCTACTTCTTGATCTGGAGTCAATAAATCAGTCTTCCCTATTTCTCGAAGATAAATTTTGATACCACCATCCATATCAGATTTTTGAGCCATAGTTTATATAAGAGAATTGACCTTCTTTACCGTCACAAATGCCTCACGACTTTGCAGGAGATGTCACATGTCCTCTTCGAGAGCAAGCTGATACATATCGATGATATCCTCTTGGTCTCCAGTTGCTGATTCTATGATGGGGATAATAGAGACATAATAATCTCTGTTATGACTCATGGCAAGCATTTGAAGCCTTTTAAGAAGTATTTTTCTTTTTTCTTCAAATGTATTTTGCATATGTTTATGATATATTTTTCCATATTTAGTCAAATTTATATTAAATTATTTGACAGATTAATAATTATATGTTTTAATATGATTGTTGAGCTGTCCTACGTGACACCATACGTCCTCACAACAATTGATAGTTCCCCCGTGTGTCGTACGAGGAAAAAACCAATCCAAGTACATCTAACACACTGAGCTGGTGAAAAAACTCATAAAACTCACCGCAGGGGATGGCACAACACTGATATACGAGTATGGATCGTATTGTCCTCAGAGACCTTTTCCTAGCCCATCGTCATCAACGTTTGTTATGACAAACGGAGCCGAGAAGAGGTCTTTTTTTATATTCAGAGCAATTCCCCTTTTCTGACTTCCCCGATACCAATACTACGGCCACAGTACGTGAGAGCATAATAGCCTTCTTCGGTTGTCATTTTCGCGCTTTTCCTTGCTAGTATCTCATTCCACATATCACGGGTCATCTCGAGAGATGTCATAGTTGAAGTGTTCTCCATGCACCAAAAGAGATGATTCGTGGGGGTAAATATATTTTTTTTCATTGTTCCAATTCGAGCTCACGCATGAACAAAAAAGAAATACTCTGCGAGTGGACCGAGATTTTTCTGATTAAAATAGACTCAGTCTTTTGTGATATAGAGAAAACCATCTCTCAGCTTGGTCTTGAAATGTTTTGAGACAAATCGCTCCACCGTTTCTCGTTCTCATTTTGTCGCTGGTGTGACGATGAGATTTTTCTGACCCTGTGCAGCGAGAACTGGATAATCATGGTGGATATTTTCTGTCTTCTTTTTCTGAAAAATAGAAGCAAAGAATCATCCTGTGTGTTCGATATGGGGCCAGAATCGTTTTCGAAATACTTCTGCTAGACCGACATTTTCTTGCTGTAACCTCGAATCGATGACTTCTTCATTTTCGATGGTATTGAGCGTACAGGTAGAATATGAGATCATTCATTCTGGCTTTACGATGGTTTCAGCGGTCTCAATGAGTTGTTTTTGGAGCTTGGCGATACGGTGTATATTTTTCTCATTCCAGTGGTCGATGACTGATGAATCTCGAAATGCCGTCCCCTCTCCACTACACGGCGCATCGAGTAATACAGCATCAAAGAAATCAGGAAAATTCTGGAAAAATCGACCATCACAAGAGACCACCGCGACATTGTCATAGCCCATTCTGTCGAGATTATCGAAGAGCTGTGGCGTGCGAGTACGATTCACTTCATTGGCAATGATGAGTGAGTCTGAGAAATAATCCGCCAACTGTGTTGTTTTCCCCCCCGGTGCAGCACACATATCGATGATGATTCCTTGATGAATCGGGCTGTTTTTCTCGACTTCAGTATGGAGCAAATACGGTGGATGAGCGGCGGCGACTTCTTGGATATAAAACCATCCAGCCATATGTTCAATAGTATTTCCGAGCGCTATCGTCGTATCATCACGATCGATGAGAAATACTTCTGGAATATCAGTATCAGTCAGTGTCCATCCTTGTTCTTTTGCATGAAGTTTGAAATCTTTGAGAGTAATTTTTCGAGTATTGATACGGATGCTTTTCCCTATTGGTTCTTTCATTGCCACGATAATTTTCTCTGACTCAGCAGAAGAAAATTGAAAGGTATCTATGAGATATTGACCAAAACGAGACATGGAGGGATTGTAGTGATTTTTTACAATTTGCATTCATATTCTTTGTGATACAATTTAAAAGTACACTTCGTAAACATCTCACCCTATGATTTAATTTTATTCTTTGTGACACCTATCATTCATTTATAATTTTTATCTCATAGTATGTTTCCTTTTACCAAAAAAGCACCAACGGATGCTCAGACAAAACTCCTCATCCTCACAGCCATCTATATATTTTGTATCATCATGACCGAAACAATGGGCGTGAAAACGTCTCCTGTCGGACATATATCTCTCCACTTTGGACCGATAAACATACCTCAATTGAAGGTCTCAATGGCGATATTTTTTATACCCTTTATTTACTGCATCAATGATGTCATAGCACAGGTTTTTGGATACACCATGGCACGCAGTGTCTACCGTATATCCCTCTTCTGTATAGTTGCTCTTGCGTTTTTCTCATGGCTGACGACGGCCCTCCCAGCCAGTATGATATTCATGGATAAAGAAGTAGCTTACGATACGATTTTTGGTCAGACACTTCGTTTTTCTCTTGCCAGTATCACCGCTTTTGCCGTCTCAGATCTCCTCGATGTTATCATATTTTGTAAACTCCGTGATAAGCTCAAGGGCAAATCCCTCTGGCTCTCAACGAATCTCTCCAATTTTATCTCCGAAGGTATCGATGGAGCCCTCTTCGTCTATCTCGCGATGTATATTCCTGGAACAGAGTCATTCTGGGCTGGTAATCATGCATTTATGTGGGGAGTGATACTTCCCTATTGGGTCTTCCGTTGTGCTATGAGCATCCTCGCAACACCATTTGTGTACTGGGGCGTGAGCTGGGCACGGAAAGTCTAGTGATGAGAGTTGCATCAAGGGGCTAAAGGGCTAAGATTATTAAGTAATCTTAATCCTTGTTCGTATGAAAAATCCTTTTTCTTTCTTGACTCGAAAAAATATCGAGACGTCTTTTGGCGTTCTGCAGACACGATTTCCACTTCCAAGTCTCATAATACTCGTGGTAACGGGGTTATTGTTATATATGGTCAATGCTGAGTCAGATTCCATCCTCATCCTGCGAACTATTTTCTCGCTGATCGTGACTTTTTTGCTTTCTATCGGCCTCTCGCTCTTTCTCGAATCAAACATAGTAAAAAATAAAAATCTCTGGTATTTTGCCCCCGTAGTGTACGGAATCCTCTTTTTCATCAGCATCAATCCGATGAGCAATGAATGGGTATTTGATTCTGTCATGTTTTTCGTACTTCATCTCGTTGGTTTTTTGATGTTTCTCTTCTTTGCACCCTATGTGACAAATATTTTTTATCGAAAAGAACAGACAATTGAGTATGCTAATTATTTTTCTTGGATTGCGTGGACGCTCCTCATGACAGGGATTGTCGGAGGATCACTTATCGCTCTGGGATTTATCGCTATCGGTTCAGTGACGGCGCTTTTCAATCTCACTGATCTCATCAATGAAAGTAAGCTCTATGCAAATTGGGCTGTCACAGCACTCTCACTCATAGCACCGCTCTACTGCCTCATACATCTCCCACGGTTACAGGAAGTGGAAAAAAGAAGCTACGAAATCAATCGTTTTTTCTCATTTCTTATCCGCTACATCGCCACACCGTTTATTGTTCTCTACTTCATCATTCTCTACGCTTATAGCGCAAAAGTTCTTCTCAACTTCCAGGACTGGCCAAAAGGGATGATTAGCTGGATGGTCATCGGTTTTTCTACCTTTGGATATCTCACCTATATTTTCTCAAAATCTTATGAAGAAGAGAGTAAAATTATTTCTCTTTTCCGCGCATACTTCCCCTATGTCGTGCCAGCTCAGATACTCATGCTCGCCTATGCTATCTATCTCCGTATAGCACAATACGACCTCACGATGAACCGCTATTTCGTGGTCATATTTGGAGTCTGGCTAGCTCTTATCTCTGCTTATTATATTTTTAGTCATCGAAAATCTCTCACCGTCGTCGCTGCTTCTCTCACTATTATCACACTTCTGATATCTGTGGGTCCTTGGTCTGTCTATCGCCTCCCTGCTATCAGACAATACAATCATCTGGTGAGAAATCTCCAGGCGGCGAATATGATGAAGGATGGCACCATCGTGAAAAAGAAAGGTCAGCTCGATGTCGCTCTCGAAAATGACATCTATTCCGAAATCCAGTATCTCTGTGATTTTTCTCGTTGTGAACAAATCAAGACTCTTTTTGCAGCACAACTCGTCGGTAAAGAAGCGAAGTACGAAAAAATATGGCGAGAAAATGACTATAACAAGGATAAAAAATACCCTGGTATGAGTCGCTGGGATATCATCAATGAAGTCACTACAGAACTCGAGATATCATACCGATACAGCAGTGACACTGTCGGACGAAAATATGTCTCTTTTGGTATGAAAGATTCATACGATGATATGACTCTCTTCCCTCTCGATGTCCGCGGTTATGACAGTATTATGAGGATTTTTAGCAAGACAAACCCTACAGCGATAACCAAAAAACAATACATCATGGTCAACCCCGATACTGAAACTCTCACACTCTACGGTTATGGTGCAGAGAAAAATTTCTCTCTCCGAGAATTTGATACCAGTCTCGCACAGAAATACAAGGGTCTCGAAAATACATTTGTCTCTGCAGAAGACCTCACCTGGACAGGTACCTCTGGAGGTATCAAACTCCGTGTCATTTTCCAGAATTATGGATTCAAAAATCCAAACGCCAATACCGCAGATACGCAATATAACTTTGTGAATATATCTGGTTACGCTCTCATAAAAGAATAGTCATGAAAATCACTGTCCATGTTAAGCCCGGGAGCAGAAAAGCATCGATCGATTGGGTCGAAAATCTCTTCTCTGAAAAAACGCTCGTTGTGAAAATCCGTGAAAAACCTGTCGATGGTGAAGCGAATAAATGAGTCATTGAGGCTCTGTCAGAATTTTTCGATGTACCAAAATCGCGGATTACCATTCTTCATGGACATACTTCTCGGGAGAAGGTGGTAGAGATTGTAGGAAAAGAATAAGGTGCTCTATAGGCAAGACCTATAAACTTGGTAGCTCTCAATGGGCGACTATACTATGCGTGTTATTTTGTAATCTCTTTCTATGAATTCTCTTCTCAAAAACCTCCTCGGACTCGTCCTCATCGGCGCTCTCGGTGTAGGAAGTTTTGTCCTCTTCCAGGTATCAAAAACCTATGACAGATCAAGCGAACCAACGAATTTTCGAAGCTTTACAGTTTCAGGTGACGGCAAGGCATCTGGGACTCCTGACGTGGCTGAGTTTTCATTTCAGGTTATCACTGAGGGCGGAACGGATGTTGCGAAACTCCAGAGTGATAATGCAACGAAGATGAACAAGGCTCTCGATTTTGTAAAAAAACAAGGTATCGTCGCAAAAGATATCAAAACAGAACAATATGGTATCAGCCCTCGCTATCAAACAACTGCTTGTGACTATGCTTCTGGGAAAGTCTGTCCTCCTGCTGAAATCACTGGCTACACTGTTCAACAAGGTGCGAATGTAAAAATCCGTGACTTCAAACTCATCAGCGAACTCCTCAAAGGTGTCGTCCAGAATGGTGCAAATTCTGTCTCTCAGATAAGCTTCACTATCGATAATCCAACAGAGACGGAAAATATTGCTCGTGCTGAAGCTTTTAAAAAGGCAAAAGAAAAGGCAGAGGGCATGGCAAAAGCTGGTGGATTCACAGTCGGACGACTCCTCGATATCAGTGAAGGCGTGACATCTCCTGTCTACTACGGTCGTGGCGGTGGGGTGATGATGGACATGGCAAAGAGTGAGGCTCCTGCGGTCGCTCCTACTATCGAAGCCGGCTCACAAGAAGTCACTATCACGGTCTCTCTCAAATACGAGATAGAGTAGCATTAAATTGGCCTTTCTCTCATCCCTATTTCATTGATGAGCGGTATTGCCAAGTTTGCAAACCTTCTCATACGCCCCTCATCAATGTATCGTGTCAAACTTTTGAGTGAAGTTTTTCACTCCAATACTTTCCTGAGACCATAGATTTCCATAGGTAAAAATCATTCTTCTAATGCGATGTTTTCTATCTTTGTAGATGAGACGCGATCGCCCTGAGTTTCTATGACATCTCGTATAGCAGCAGTCATTTGTATGCATTCATAGACTGGTATTCGTCACACGACTCATTCGGGCTGGAGAGCACGACGAAGCCATATAGGCCCCTCGATTCCTGGTCCAAATAAATCTGTTAATTCTTGTGTTGCCTCATACGACTCAACAAAAGAGGCAGAAGTATCCAATCGCTCCACCAACCTTTGAGCGAAAAGATATTTTACAGAACCGGCAATGTCAATTTCATTGATCTTGAGACTCATCAAACGTCGTACACAGTCAGCAGCTGAATTGGCATGCAAGGTCGTTAATACTGCATGACCAGTATTAGATGCTTCTATAGCGAGTTTTGCAGTATCTGGATCTCTCACTTCTCATACCATTATTTTATCAGGATCCTGACGAAGAAGGCCTTTCATTGCAACAGCAGTAGTGTATCATGTACTTTCATTTACTTCTGTTTGGACAATGCCATCAAGTCTGATTTCTACTGGATTTTCCACAGTAACGACATTCAGAGTAGGATCGTTCCCTTCTACAAGCATAGCATACAGTGTCGTAGATTTACCTGAGCCTGTTGGACCACTCATGACAGTGATACCAACAGTATTTTTGGCAGCACGTAACAAAATCTCTGGATTGTCATAATCTAGATCTTTGAGGCTTTTTAGCGTGCCAGTCCTATTCAGTAAACGTACTACAGAAGAGTGATTCGTTAGTCAGGTTGGGACTATTGAAAGACGGTAATCTGTATTGTGGAGGACTGGATTGGATGTACCAAGTATTTTTCCTGATCCTACGTCACTTGCGGTCACTAATTTAGGCTCTACATAACGAAATGAACCATCGAACATATGTCCCGGCTTTGTACCACCTCAACTATTCTGAGCGAGAACTTGTGCTATTTTCCGACCAACCTCTAATGATACTCGTTTCACATTACCTGGCACAGGCTGTAAGAGTCCATGCAAACGCATTTTCAACAAAGTGTGTGCCACCATCGGTTTCACATGAAAATCACTCGCACCAATTTTTCTCAACGATGACAATATATTCTCAACAAGGGCATTAATAGCCTTATCGTCTTGGTCGTCAAATGCACTTATGTATTTTTTTGCTGTGGCTGGATCTCTAATAAAAGAAGATATATCTGTATAGTGCGTATGTGTGCATAAAATCAGATGGGTAGTATCGAGAGAAATCTCAGGACATAATTGGGTAAAATAGGAAGGAAAATCCCATCAAAATCGAGCTGGGTCATCCATTTTTCCCTGCCCATTATCAGGCGAATAGAGTAAAAAGGTTAATTCTCAAATACGAATAGGTATAATTTTAAACCTCTCCATCAATTTTTCTCCTCAGGTTAAAAATTCTACTTCTTGTTTCTCAACTCGCTCAGCCAAACTATCTGGACTCGGAAATATTTGATTGCGAATTAATAAGTCTCCCGACTGAAACATTCATCATCACTCCTGATCAATCTCTGCGTTCCCCTGAAAATAATGCATCAACTTCAGATCTAAATCACCATACGGAATCTCCTGAGACATCTCACTACCATCGGGATGTGATAATGACATAAATTATTATTAGAAAATAATCCGTCATAAAATTGTACCCTCTAAAAAAAGAAAGCAAATCATTTCCTTGACCTTTTATCCCCTTTGATTGGACTACTGTATCATTTAAAAAAATAGATATTCAAATATTTGACTCTCAAATAAATATATTGTAATATCTTCTTGTCTATTCATTTATTAACCCCTTTTATGGACAAAAAAAAGAAAATTCTCACTCTCGCAGCCGTTGTGCTCGTCGGGGGTCTCGCAGCGCTCAGTACTACGGGCGGTATTAATGGTCTCCGTTCGTCATACATCTATGATGGTGACGGAAATATCATCGGTGGTGATTCATCAGATGATACGAGTACTGTTGGAAGTACTGGTGATACGCCAGTAGTTGATACTACGACAAATTCTGAACAACCAGATGAATATGATAACAAGTCTGCAGAAGAACTTGTTGCGATTGTCAAAGACGCATATGCTCAAATCGATAATTTGCAACCAATATTTGATGAGCTCGATGCACACATCACAACATATGACCAGTGTGCTACTGGTATAGATGCAAATCTCGATACCAAACTCGCGATTATTGATGGAAAAACTGCTGAATTTAATGTAGCCCAGACAAACCTCCAAAACTATAAAAATGATGCGAAAAATGGTACCCTCGTCGGTAAAAATCGTGTAAGTATAACAACTCAAGAAACAGAGCGTGATACGATCATCGCGAGAATGCCTGCTGGTACGACCGTCACCGCAACAAGTACAGTCACAGTCAATAATGCACGCAAAGCTGCCAACACAAAACTTATTACTGATCCAAAAACTGGACTCAATAAACAACTGAGTGATGCAAAAAAGGCAAATAATAAATCTCTTCAGACATCTCTTCAGACTCAAATCAATGCCATCATCAGTGAAAATAAGGATATCGACCGTCTCAATATCCTCAATGCTCAACTCGCAAATACTTATAAGGTAAAAGCATATATCGATCTCAAAAAGGCATTTGATACAAAAAAAGCTGAACTCGTGGCACTCACTGGTGCGGATAACTCTATTCTCAACGACCTCAATAATCAGAAAACAAAACGGGACTCTATTCCTACTTGTAAATCATGATTTGAAACATGGTGGGCAAGCTTCAAGAAAGATAAATTTAGTTCTTCGGGAGATTATATTATTTCTTTCAACTCTCTTATCCCAAAAGCATATGCTCAGACAAATCAGGACGGCAAGGCCCGTCGTGATGCTGGCAAAGCCCGTGATAAGTTGCGTGATAAATTAAAAGATGCTGAAAATAAAGCGAAAAAAGCAGCAGGTGCAATCGGTCAACTCGCAAATGCTACTCCCGAATTTGCAGTAGGCGTATGTGCAGCGGGTGTAGAGAGAATCGGCGAACAACTTGGTAAACCACTCAATCGTTTCTCAGATTGGTTTGATAGACTCTGTGCAGGATTTCCGAAACAATCTACCTGTGGTAATAATAAGGTAGACGAAGACGAAGAATGTGATCCAAGTGTCCAGTCTTCAAAAGATGAAGATGACGCTCACTATACTTGTGACTCTGATTGTAAGTGGCACAAGAGCGTCTAAAACAGTACATCAATCAAAATAATCCCCCGCTCACGCGGGGGTTTTTATTGCCATAAAACTATAATAATTTGCAATTATTATAAATATATAATAATATATGTCTATAATAGATCATTATGAATTTTCCCCCTCCAGCTGCAGATACCGAATTGACTCGCGAAATTTTACAAGAGCTTTTTTCAGACGCAACATGACTCATAGGGGTAACGATACCTGACGATCTCAAACAAAATCCTGATGTACAAAATGATGCCTGTACAGCGATAGCCAACTTGATCAAAAGAGGTAACTTCGATGGTCCTGGCCTCATCATAGAAAGCATGTGAATCACAATAGACCAAATCCATGGTAATACAGAAATTCAAGATGCTTTGCCCGCTGCTATAGAATTAAAAGCTAAATTCGGAGAATTCTATACAGCATGATTAGCTCTACCTTGGCTCAGAGAGAAAAGCGTCATACTCATGACACGACTCAAGACAGTTGCTACTGATTCTGGTATAGAAGCTGCACGAAGACATCATAGTGTTATGCCTGAGACTCACGGTATGGAGAGTCTCGTGACACAACCCTATGAAGCTTTCTGCGCTTTGTGTACACCAGGGAGTATCTAGCTGTCTTGGAGGGCGGATAGGATTTTTCATTCTACTTTCTCCATTTTTTGCCAATCAGCATCACTCTCATGATCGTAGCCCATCAAGTGTGTGAGACCATGAATGATGATATATTCAAGTTGTTCCTTGTAGGTTTTTCCAGCCTCCTCCGCATACATTTTTATTTTTTCGAGACAGAGATATATCTCCCCTGCGATATCAGACGAAGACAACTCGGGCAAATAGTAAGAAAAAGTCAGGATATCAGTCGGCCCCTCTTTTCCTCGAAACTGTTGATTCATCTGAGCCATCTCATCAGGAGTTATAACAATCAGATTGATAATACCCTGCTGTGGCTTTTTCACGACTTTTTCAAGTGCCTGAAGTGCTCGTGCACAATACTCGCGAGAGAGCGTTCGAGGAATGTAGAAATAATTGAATGTAAACATAAGAAAGAAGAAGAACAGAAACAGGTTTTTAGGGTAATGACTGTCTGAGCGGGATGAAAAGAGAAGATAAGATGAAAACAGTTTATAGCGAGTTTCATTACCCTGAATGTTTTTGTTACTTTTTGCACAAAAAGTAAAAAATGACTCTGTAAATTACTTAATTAGTATACAGACTGGATACTCGGGTCAAGCCCGAGTATGACGAAAAACTATTCGTAAAATTTCTGATAAAAGGTTTGTCCATTTTTCTTTATGAGTATGCGTGTGTTCCGCAGGCCTGGCTGTTTGAAAAATTCAGTTTTCTCTGTGCAATACTGACCTGTGAGTCGATAGTGTATCGTGAGAGAAGAGGTCATGCCTGGTCTCGTCGTCTCATAGCCATGAATCGTGGTATATGAAAGAGTGTTTTCGAGAAGAGAGAAATGTGATCCTTTTTCTGCAATCATCTGTGTCCCTGGAGGAAGGATAAAACGGAGATACTGAATATTATCGCCTCCTCATTGGATAGGGAGAAGCGTATGAATTTTCTCATCGAGGCCGAGCTCGTGTGCCAGACGAGTCACGCGTGTTCTCTCCGTCAGATCAAACCAGTGTTTCTGCGTGAGAGTGACCGTTCTGTCACAGGTGGAGGTATGATCGATGGTAAATGTACGTTCCATGAGCCTGTCTGATTTATTCTTCGAAATCGACGTAAAGAGCGGATAGATAAAATCGTCTTTAGCCTGTTTCCATCGATCAAATATACCGACTTCATCGAGAGCCTTTTGTATCTCTGGGCGAGGAGAGCCAGCGACGACTTCCCCGTGAAATACATGAGCGATGAGGATAGAGAGAGCATCTGTCATCTTCCCCTCTTTTTGGAGAGATTGGAGGATGAGGCTTCCAAGAGTTTTGACCGTTCATTTTGGAGTATCCGTGAGAGTTTTTTTCCCTTCGACGAGCATCGAGAGAACGAGAAATGCATTGTAATGGTCGATAGCGACTGGCACTCCTGGGAGCGAGAGAGGTTCGACGAGACGGACGATGTCTTCGAGAAATTTCTGATTGATACCAACGACGAGATCGACTGGACCATACCCTGCTTCCTGCATGAGACTACTGAGTTTCGTAGCACTCTCAGAAAAGAGAGGAAAATAATTCGCATCACGAATTTCAAATTCTACTGACTTGCCTGGATAATCGAGAGACTTGAATTGATTGATTCCTTCGGGAGATGGTCGGTATCATCGTAGATGCCAATCAAGAGCATAAATATCCTGAAAAGAAAAATGCGTCATCCGACCTCCATCGAACTCGAGGAGAAATGCTGTCCCCGGAAATCCTCCACCCGCACGAAGCTCATCACTGTTTTGATTCAGAAGAAGTATGCGTGTTGGCCTTTCGCGACCAAAAATAGTGTACCAGACATTTTTATTCTGCATGAGACTATCGATATGACTCACTATGTCCGATATTCCTGCTGGATTTTCGTCCTTTGTGATATGGATAAGCTGTGACTGAATATCATGGATATCGGACTGAAGCGTACCAAAGATGCGAAACACTCTATCCATCAGAGGAAACATGCTCTGTTTTTGGCTTTGCTCTTTCCATACAGCGATATCTGGCTGCATATCGATGAGATCATTGAGAGAAGCTGACATTTCTCTTCCAGCATTGAGTATAGTGCCGTAGCTCGCCAGTGGCTCTATCGGATAGATGGGGTTATTGGCTATGAGGCCGATGATTTGATAGTCTTCGAAGAGCTCACGGATGAGATGACTTCATTCACGACTGACGAGGATGCCTGGTGTATCGACGATAGTCTGAATATGCCTCTCTGTACGTACGAGAAAACCTATTCCATAAACAATATATGCGAGAAACGCGAGAAATAAAACCATATACCACTGCCTCCGCGTCATGCGAGCAAACATGAGTACCCATTCCTCCACAAAAATATCGATGTTTTCCCTGAGGCTCGAACGGATATTTTTCTGTGCATGAAATATATTTTGAGATAAAGATATCACTCATTTTTTCTTTCCTATATCTCTATGACTCGACTTACTGTGATTTTGTGATATATCCCCCTCTCTTGCGAGCTTGGTGTGTTTTTTTTTGGACCGAGAGAGAGAATCAAACCATTTCATACTATTTTCTCAGAAGTATATGCAAAGATGAGAAAATAAAAATTCTTGACAAAAAAAGTGTTTCGATAAGATACAGATAAGAAAAGACAGAGTGTCTCCTGGCTTTTTGTGATGTAGGTATAAACGGGTTTCCTTTTTTGCCTCTCCATTCTCTGAAGTAGTTCGAAACAACGATAAAGAATTACCAAGCTGAACATTTTATTTTTCCGCGTAATAATCAGTTCTCTATGCCTATTCTCAAGTCTGCAAAAAAACAACTCCGTCAAAACGAGACGCACCGTCTTCGTAATGATCATTTCCGTGATCTCTATCGCGAAGCTCGTGTCGCGTTCGAACGTCTCATCGCTGGTAAACAAGCAAAGGAAGCTCTCGAAGCTTTCCCAAAACTCCAAAAAGTGATCGATACGCTCGCGAAAAAGAACCTCATCCACAAAAACAACGCAGCAAGAAAAAAATCTCGCTTCTCTGGCATGATCGCCAACCTTCAATCTTCTCAAAAATAATCGATGTATCAACCTAAGAAACGTATGAATGAGCAAATTATCGCTCATCGTATCCAGGTAATATCAGAAGAAGGTGAACAACTCGGGACGATGTCCCTCCAAGAAGCCCTCACAAAGGCTCGGGAGCAAGACCTCGACCTCGTCGAAGTCGCCGAACGAGATGGGACAGTCATTGCAAAAATCATTGACTGGCAAAAACATCTCTTCATCGAAAAGAAAAATAAAAAGAAAAATCAATCGAACGCCAAGAAGACAGAACTCAAGACACTCCGGCTCAGTTACGCCATCGGCGAACATGATATGGAAATACGTCGCAACCAAGCAGAAAAGTTTGCAAAAGAAGGTCACCTTCTTAAGATAGAATTACCTCTGCGAGGCCGAGAGATGCGCTTCCAGGACATGGCTCGCGCCAAGCTCCAATCGTTCGTTGATAGCATCGCCACTATTTACAAAATAGATGGCACAATCAAATTTATGGGTCGTCGATTTAATATCCAACTTCATCCTTTAACTCCTTCATCATCATGAAAGCAAAAACCCACTCCGGTAGCAAAAAGCGTGTAAAAGTCACCGCTACTGGTAAATTTCTCACCGCGAAAATCGGTAAACGTCACCTCCTCCAAAATAAGTCTTCTCAGGCAAAAGGACGAGGAAAATACGGTGTCGCATCTCACATCGCTAATGAGCGAAAGATGAAATGGGGTCACCAAGTCGCTGGTCTCCGAACTCCTACAGCAAAAAAGAACCTCGTTCAAAAGACTGCTGATGGTAAAATCATCAAACCAGTACGCGTTCTCAAGATCAAGGCTGTCAAAGCTGCTACTCCTGTTACTGCTAAAAAAACTGTCAAAGCTGCTGCTCCTAAAAAAGCACCTGCAAAAAAAACTCCAGCAAAAAAGAAATAGTTCAAAAATCACTGGACTATTTATAAAATTTGTTATAATCCCCTCACTTATCTAAAAAATACTGTATGGTACGCGTCAAACGAAGCATCATGACGAAAAAACGTCATAAGAAAGTCCTCGACCTCGCAAAAGGTTACCGAGGAGTACGATCAACTGCATTCAAACATGCAAAAATCGCTACGATGAAAGCAGGTCTCAATGCCTACAAAGATCGTCGTCGAAAGAAGCGTGATTTCCGCAAGCTCTGGACTATCCGTCTCAATGCTGCAGTCCGACCTCTCGGTCTCACATACTCTCGTTTTATCAACAGTATGTACATGAAGCACGTGAAACTCAATCGAAAAGTACTCTCAAATCTCGCTATCTCAAATCCAAGCATCTTCGCTGATGTTGTGAAATTTGTAAAATAAAAAAATATGGGGGCACTCTACCCATATATGCAAGAAGCTCTTCAGTTACACCCCTCATTTAATACATGAGGGGTTTCTGTGAAAAATGATCCTGAACGTCTTTTTCAGAGAGGCCTTCGTGAACAATTTGATTTTTTACTCAGAAAACATAGAAGCTGGGAAGGAGGGAGAGCTGAAATACTAGCATTTGCATCGATACTCGATAATTGCTCAGAGAAAACACGAAAATTACTCATAAATGTGATTTTACTACACCGAGAAATAGGACAGATATTACGTAACAATGGTGACATGGTGGGGAAATTTTTGGCTTATATTACATCATGAGACATACAGAGGAGCTTAGAAACAGAAGATCTCGATAAAACTGTTGAAAAAGTACTTCTTTTCTGCCAATTAAATGCTAAATAACCTCGTTCTTCGAGTCATTAAACTCTACCAACTCCTCCTCTCTCCCGACCATAGCTTTTGGGCGAAGGCATTTGGAAAAAGTCATTGTCGGTATTATCCGACGTGCAGTATGTATGGCCGTGAATGCTTCGAGAAGTTTGGTTTCTTCAAGGCTACCAAACTGACACTCTGGAGAATTATTCGATGCAATCCCTGGTCAAAAGGCGGCCATGATCCGGTACCAGACATCGAACACAAAAAATGCAATCATTAACACTGTAAAAAAGAGAAGCAGGGATTATAATCAAAACAATTATGACTTTTCTCTCTACACTCCAGGCACTCGACATACAAGCACTCGATTTTATTCGCACAACTTTTGTCATCAATGCCTCATGGTTTCACACACTCATAGAACTCTTTTCTGATAGCGAGCCGATTGCTTACATGCTCTTTCTCGTTGGTCTCTGGATATGGTGAGTCACGGAGCGTGATAATGGGCCCAAGCATGTTTCTCTGGATCTCTTTTGGCATGTTTTTGGAGCTTTTTTGATCTATTGGATCATCAATCAGATACTCCCTGTGCGACCACGACCAGAGATGGTCTCGAGTCTCCCCCCACTCATCAGCCACATCCCTGACAATTCATTTCCGTCTGGGCATGCTCTCTTTTGGGGTGCATCTTGGTGGACACTCCACTCACTCCTCCGATGGAAAAAAATCGTTTGGGCATTTTTTGGACTCGGCTTCGTCACCTGTCTCGTCCGTATCATCGCAGGGATTCACTATCCAGGAGATATCCTTGTTGGATTTTTCCTCGGTTGGTACATAGCCCACCTCTTGATGAGCCTTCCTCATGGGAAAAAATACCAATACTTTGGTCATGAACTACCGATTAAATTTCTGTCATTTTTCAAACTCTAGTATGAAAAGAATAGCCCTTCTCTTGTCTTTTCTCAGTCTCTCTCTCTCTGCTGCAACGAGTGATATCGAGGTAGCAAATTCACTCGCAACACAGGGTGTCATAGATAATCATGCGAACAATCCTGCCCAATACCAACTCAAGTCACCAATACTCAGGCAAGAGATGGTCGGCATGGCTCTCCGGACGATGAAAATACCGCTTCCAATAGGATATTACTGTCGTGATTACTTCGCTGACGTGCACTACAATAAGCAAAATAACTGGGTCTGTCGTGCTATGGAAATAGCAGCGGATTATGGCATCATCTCAAACAAAAATGGCGTCGTACGACCTCTCGATCCACTGACGCGAGCTGAAGCGCTCGCTATCGTGCTCAAATCTGGTGGTATCAGTTATCAGCGTAATGTGAGTCGAATAGGCTATGAGACATATCTGAATCAGTGGCAAGTCGATGCTATCAATGCTGGAGTGCTGAATAAAATCATCCCGACCAATCAAGGATTCTCAGCAAACGCAAGAGCGACTCGTATGGATGTCTTTGGCATGCTCTATAATCTCCTCCTCGCTCAGAAAAATACACCAGGTGGACAGTGATCTCAAATCACTCTCGATGCCACTCCTGAAAAACCGACAGAAACAACTCCCAAGACAACAAATACAGATTCGATACCCGTTCTCAATTCAGCCCCAGAACACACTCTCGCAGGGTTTATCATCACTCTCCCTCCCAAGCCAGTTGTCGGCTCGCCAACCACGATGACTGTCACCCCTATTGATACGGCTTGAAGTCCTATCACAGACTACACTGGGACAATCTATCTCGATCTTATCAACCAATCTACGGGAGATTTCATCTCACCTCTCGATGAAGACGGATATACTTTTACACCTGCTGATAAAGGATCACATACATTTGAGCAAGCACTTTTTTTCAAAAAATCTGGTACCTATACATTTGATATATTTGATATAGATAGCTCAGACGAAAGTATAAGCCAGACAATGACTGTTACCGTCCAATAACCACTCACTCCCATGCTCGAATCTTTCCAAGATGTTATCATACATCTCTTTCATACTTTTGATTACTGGGCTGTCTTCGTCATGACAATGCTCGAATCAACTCTAATACCCTTTCCATCCGAAATACCGATGACACTCGTGGGTATAAAAAGTTCTCACGGCGTTATGAATCCATGGATTGGTTTCTTCGTCGGACTCGCAGGCGTCTGGCTCGGTACGACGATTAACTATCTCCTGGGCTATTTTGTTGGAGATATTTTTATCGAACGGTACGGCAAATATTTTTTTATCAAAAAAGATGATTACCATCGTGCTCAAACTCTATTTGCAAAGGATGCCAATTTTTATACCTTCTTTGGCCGTCTCCTCCCTGTCGTCCGTCACCTCATCTCCATCCCCGCTGGTATGGCACATATGCCCTACATACGCTTTATAACACTCTCGCTTCTCGGCTCCGCTCTCTGGCTCGGTACACTCATCATCATGGGTTATTATATCGGTGAAAATACGGCACTTATAAAAACATACATCCTCTATATCACAGCTGGTCTTACGTGTCTCGCTGTCATACTCTGGACCATCCGACACATGCGGAAAAGGGCTATAAAAAAGCTCTTAGGGCTCAAAAAATAAAGAGTGCACCAGAAAAACCGAGTACAGCATACACTCAGATACTGAGTATATGTGGCCCCCAGAAGTACATCGGATCAGCACCAACCAATCGACCGAGAATAATCTCAGCATGAAAAACCTTGAGATGATATCGTATCATGGCAAACACAAGTACAAACATGAGCAATACTGTCAACCCTGCAAAGATAGCAAGCACGGAAACTATATGATTGATATCATCCATCGCGTTCTCAAATTTTTTGAGTCGCGTTCTCATCGTGTCAAACGATTGCACAGAGTCAAAGATGTCACGATACTCCTGAATGCTCTTCCAAAGAATTGTGATATCCGTCCCATAGAGTGGTATCATAATGGTATCTGGGAGTGGATTTTTACCACCAAGAACCGAGAGAATATTTGGATTTTTTTGGATCTCCTGATCGAGCGCTTGCTCCTTTGTCACATAGTGCAGAGCCCCTTGAATGCCAGCCTTTGGGAGACTCTCGACAAAACCTCGTACGCGAGGACTCTCAAATGTATAGAGATTGCTGATAAAGAGTGGGTAGGTAAAACGATCGGTCAGGACTCATTTTTGGACCTCGAGAAGGTGAATCATCGAAAAACCTACGAAAAGCGTCAGAAAGAGCACTGTAAATCAAAATACGACCATCGCTGAAGCATAGGGAATGCGTAGAATATGTTTCCAGGAAGTACGGAAGATAAAACGAAGCATAGGACAAATATATACCAGCATATACAAAACTGAAAGAAGTACAAAAAAATGACCCCGGAGGGTCATTTTTGTCAATAAAAATTATGATTATTTTGTCACTGGAGCATCAACTGTCACGTAGGTAGAACGTGTTTTCTTGCCATCAAATCGTGTACGACCCTTTTCATAGAATCGGACAATACCATCAGTGATTGCTTGGAGAGTAAAATCCTTTCCCTGCATGACACCAACTCCTGGGAAAATCTTGTTTCCTTTTTGGCGAACGATGATGTTACCAGCAATAACTGCTGTTCCTGCATAGACCTTGACTCCACGGCGTTTTGCCTGTGAATCACGACCGTTTTTTGTAGAGGAGAGAGCTTTCTTATGAGCCATATACGATTAAATGAAAAATGAAAATGAGAGAATTCGAAATTAGTTACTTTGATTGTTGTTTGTCGGACGAGAGAATCGAGCATTCACTTTGTTTGCATCAGCATTCTTGTAGACATCGAGTTTCTTTTTGAACGCTGTACCAGTTTCCTGAGATGCTTCGATAAGCTCTGTTGCGAGTGCTTCTGCAAATGGAGTTCCCTTCTTGCTCTGAGCAGATTCTTTGATCCACTTTGAAGCGAGGAAGAACTGACGTTTTGGGAGAACATCACCAGGTACCTGAAAGATAGCACCACCGATACGCTTTGGTCGGACTTCGACACGAGGCATGACGTTTTCAAATGCTTTTTCCATCACTGCATCAGGATCTTTGTTTCCTCTCTCTTTGATGATCTTGAGAGATTCATCGAGGAGATTGCGAGCGAGATGCTTCTTGCCTCCCTGCATGATGTAATTGATGAACTTTTGTTTCTGAGTGAGTATCATAGTGAAAAATATTATTTTTTAGGACGTTTAGCACCGTATTGACTGCGTGACTGCTTACGATCAGCAACACCCTGAGTATCGAGAACGCCACGAACGATATGGTATCGTACACCCGGGAGATCTTTGACACGACCACCACGGATCATGACGACTGAGTGCTCCTGGAGGTTGTGACCTTCACCACCGATATAAGCGATGACTTCGTAGCCATTTGTGAGACGAACTTTTGCGACTTTACGAAGAGCCGAGTTGGGTTTCTTTGGAGTCATCGTATAGACTTTTGTACAGACACCACGCTTCTGTGGAGATGCGAGAGGGATATCACGTCGTTCGAGATTGTTTCGGATGACCATGAGCGCAGGAGACTTGCTCTTGCGGAGCTTTGTCACTCGAGGCTTGCGGATAAGTTGTTGAATTGTAGGCATAATTTCTTTGAGTTGGAATTGGAGATTTTAACGTTTAGACCATTGAATTCTCTTACGAGCTTTATGGAGACCTGGTTTCTTACGTTCTACCTTACGTGCATCTCGAGTGAGAAGTCCCTGTTCGCGTAGTGCTGATTTGAATGTTTCATCGAGTTCGACGAGAGCTCGTGAGATACCGTGAGCGATAGCCTGAGCCTGAGCGCTCTCACCTGAACCTTCTACCTTGACTGAGAAATGGTATTCACCACCAGCAATCTTGAGAGGAGCGTGGACAGTCGAGAGGAGATCATCACGTGTGACGTATTCTTTGAGTGGTCGTCCGTTGATTTCTGAGTCACCTTTTCCTGCGAAGAGGCGTACTTGAGCAGTAGCAGTTTTGCGTCGACCAATAGCGTAAGTGTATTTCATAGTGCGATTTAGAAGGAAGGAGTAAGAATCTCCGGAGTCTGTGCTTCGTGAGCATGTTCAGCACCCTGGAATTGTTTGAGACGAGCAAGCATCTGATCACGGTGGCTATTTTTAGGGAGCATACCAGCGACAGCGAGCTTGAGTGGTTCAAATGGTTTCTTTGTACGGAGATCTCCAAGTGTAATAGTCGAGAGTCCACCCATATATTGAGAATGTGTGTGGTATTCTTTTTGAGATTCTTTACGACCAGTTGTTTTGATCTTTTCGATATTGGTCACGATGACGAAATCGCCACCGTCGATATGAGCAGAGTACGTATGCTTATCTTTGCCAGAGAGCTTGCGCGCTATAGCCTGAGCGAGACGACCGAGTGTGAGACCGCTGGCATCGATGAGATACCATTTACGTTCTGTGTTATTTGGAAAAAGTGTTTTCATAGAGAGAGACGAAATTATGCAACGAGTTCAAGAGTAACGAGGAGGCTCGCATCACCAGCACGATACTTGAGAGGAGTGACTCGAGTGAAACCAGAAGTTCTTTTGGTTGTCTTAGCGAGATCCATAACAGCACGGCAAGCAGCTTCTGTATAGAGAGAGGCAGAGAGAGCACGGATAGTGTTCATTGTGTCTTTTTCTTGAGCTACTTTGATGAGCTTGTGTACGAGAGGAGTGACAGCGCGTGCTCGTTTTTGAGTCGTCGCTACTTTGCCATGGATAAAGAGACTTCCTGCGAGATTTCGGAGGAGAGCATCTCGATGGTTGACGTCTTTGCCATTGAGCTTCAGATGTTTTTTGGAACGGTGTCGCATAAATAAAAGTAAATAAGTTTGTAAGTTTTTTTAGAGTGGCTTAATCGTCTCCGAGAAGTTTTTTGTTCTGTGTTGCGAGAGCAGCTCGGACTTCATCCATAGCCTTCTTACCGAAGCCTTTGATAGAACTGAGTTTTGCTTCTGTGCATTTTTCGAGTTGTTCGACAGAGAGGATATTTCCATTCACGAGAGCATTGAGAGTACGAGGAGAGAGTCCGAGGAAATCAATGTGTGTGAAATTCTCACGGTGTTCTGTCGCCTGTGCATCTTTCTTCTCTTTTTCACGGAGAGATCGGACATCGCCCATGAACTCACTTTCGATGACGACTTCTGTATCACAGAAGATGTCAAAGTATGAGCGGAGCATCTGAGAACCAAACTTGAGAGCGCTCTCTGGAGTGATAGAGCCATTTGTCTTGATCGTGAGAGAGAGACGGTCGAGGTCAGTCATATCGCCATAACGTTCGCTTGTCACTTCTGTACTCACATTGAGAACAGGAGAGAAACTTGCATCGACGACGAGGATCATGACATCATCATCTTCTTTCTTGAGTGTATCGATAGATTTGTAACCGACATTCTTCTCGACACGGATCTGGATATCGAGCTCGAATCCATCACGGTCGATCTCAGTGATATAGAGATCCTTGTTGAGGATTTCGACACCGCCTGAAGTCTTGATGTCTGCTGCTGTGACTTTTCCTGCTTTATTTTTCTTGAGTGAAATCCATGTAACCCCTGTATCAGATTTTTCGAGAACAAGGCTCTTGAGATTGAGCATGACATCGAGAACGCTCTCACGGATACCAGGAAGAGTCGTATACTCGTGTGAAACACCTTCTATCTTGATACCAGTAACACGTGTACCTGGGATAGATGAGATGATCGAACGACGGAGTGCGTGTCCGAGAGTCATCCCATACCCTCGTGGAAGAGGAGTAATATCAAAGACCGACTCAAGAGTAGCATCCTCATGAGTGAGGCGCTGTTCTGAAACTTTTGGAAGACCGATGATAGTATGGAGGATGTGCATGGGAGAGAAAGATAAGAGGTAAAAAACGACTTACTTGAAACTATTTTGAGTAAAACTCGATAATCTTTTTCATGTCGACGCTCTGATCGTAGTCTTGTGCTTCTGGGAGACGCTTGATGACAATCTTGAATGCTTTTGGATCAGCATCAATCCAATCTACAGCTGACACGCGACCTGCTTGATTGTTTTTGAGAAATTCTTCTGACTCAGTCTGGAGTGTGCGGTAAAGTGGAGTATCCTTGAGTTTCTCACGAACCTCGATGACATCACCGACTGATACCTGGTATGATGGGATATCGACTTTCTGACCATTGACGACGAAATGTGCGTGGCTGACAAACTGTCGAGCCTGCATGATCGTACGAGCAAAGTTTGCCTTGAGAACAGCGACGTCGAGACGAGTCTCCATAAGTCTCTGCATGTTTGCGAGAGTATTACCCTGCATACGGACAGCTTTTTTGAAGTAGTTTGAAAATTGTTTTTCAGAAACACCAAACATACGCTTGGTAGCCTGCTTCGCACGAAGTTGCTGACCGTAGAGACCCATACGGCCTACGTTCTTTCCGAGGAGCTTTCGCTTTGAACCTTCGAGAGAGTATTTCTCACTTCCGAAGAGATTTTTTCCTTCGCGACGACAGAGTTTCTTTTTTGGACCGGTGTAACGCATAAATAGTTTTAGTTTAGAGGTGTGAAATTACAATTTACGGATTTTCTTCTTCTTTGTTCCGTTGTATGGAACTGGAGTTTCATCGAGGATAGAATCGATCTCGACACCAGCAGCGACGATAGCACGGAGTGCATTATCACGACCAGAACCGACACCTTTTACGACCACATGAGCTCTCTTGAGTCCATAGAGACGGATAGTTTCTTCGAGACATTTTTCCATAGCCATCGTAGCTGCGTAGGGAGTTGCTTCACGAGCACCTTTGAATCCTGCACGACCACCACTGTGCCATGTGAGGACATTTCCGTCTGTATCAGACACACTCACATGCGTATTGTTGTAGAGTGCAGAGACACAGATCACGCCCTGTTCGACAGTGCGTTTTGTTTTCTTATTTCGACGAAGTGTTTGAGCCATATAAAGAGAGATAAATTATTTCGCAGCGATTTTTTTATTTGCAACAGTTGCTTTCTTGCCTCGTTTTGTACGAGCGTTTGTTTTTGTACGCTGTCCACGAACGGGGAGATTTTTCTTGTGACGAACACCGCGATAACAGTTCATATCAGAGAGAGCTTTGATATTACCGGTGATTTCTCGTCGGAGATCTCACTCGAGAGTGTACTTCTTGAGTTCGTCTCGGATGATACCGAGCTCTTCCTCAGAGAGTGTCTCGACTTTTCGATCAGCTTCGATCTTGCTCGCAGCAAGAATAGCCTTTGATCTCGTAGGTCCTACACCATAAATAGATGTAAGAGCGACCCAGAGATGCTTGTGATTTGGAATGTTGACTCCAGAAATACGTACCATAATAGAAAAAATGATTAACCTTGACGTTGATTATATCGTCGATTTTTTTTGTTGACGATTCGGACATACCTTTTTGTATGACTCTTGTTCCATCGGATAACGATAACATCGTTTCGTGGATCACGCATTTTTATTGACGGGCGAACTTTCATACAGGATGATTGACGTTATGACGATAAGTGATTCGACCTTTTTCGAGATCATACGGCGTGAGTTCTATATCGACCTTATCACCATTGATGAGGGAGATATTACACTTACGCATGTGTCCCGAGACGTGGCCAAAAACGACCATACCATTATCACCGAGATCTTGACCTGAAAGAGACGTCACCTGAACCCGATAACTCCCGTTGGGAAGTGATTCGAGGACAGTGCCTTGAGCGAGGATTTTCTCTTCTTTAGCCATGAAATGGGCGAACTTTTTATGATATGTGGCGGCATAATAGTAAAAAAGTCATGCTTTGCAAATCTTTTTTATAAAAAAATAAAAACCTCATTAGGGAAGAAGAAAAAAATATGATAAATAAGCCAAAAAGTCTTTTGAGGAGAATTTTTCGTGTGTCAAAATAGAGGTTCTCATGTCGTTATAATGAAAGTCGGGGTTTAAGTGAATACAGAATATAGTTCCGAGAGGATTTTATAAATGACCTGGATACCGTGTCGAGCACGGTATGACGGGAATTGCAGTCATCCCCGACGAAAGTCGGGATCCAGGTGAATTATAAAGACAGTTATTTGGAGGATTGTATTTTTACCTGGATACCGTTTTTCAACGGTATGACGGACAGGATTCCACCTCGCGCTCGCAAGCTCGCTTGGCTGGAATGACGGACAAGACGGAATTTTTTATTTTACCTGGATACCGACTTTCGTCGGTATGACGGGCGCGACTGGATACAGTTTTAGAGCGGTATGATGATACATCAAATACAGAAACGAAGTCCGAGAGCGGAGATATGCCTTAAATGGCATATCGAGTCACTGTTTGAGCGTCATGAATACAGAATGAAAGCTGCTGAAGTGGAGAGCGAGTTTATTTGCTTTCGGTGGTTTTGGATACTTTTGCCATCAAAAGTATCAGAACGAATCTGTCTCTGAATGTAGATTCCACCTCGCGTCTTCGACAAGCTCAGACTTGGCTGGAATGACGAACAGGATGAATTTTTTATTTACCTGGATACCGTTCTTCAACGGTATGACAGACACTATTGGATACCCTTCTAGATCGGTATAACAATACACGAGAAGCAGAAAAGAGAATCCGGGAGGGATGTATTTTTTAGCTTCCATTCACTGGACAGAAGAATATTTTTCATAGAATAGTCTGCAATATTTGCATAATTATCATTTATATTTATAATATATTTATGACTCCTCTCGCATCCGCACCAGAAGACTCAGCGATATCAACACATATACCTGGCTTACCCTTTGAGAGCATAAAGGCTCTTTTCCCTCACGTCCTCGATGTACGTGCAGAAAAAGTGGGAGATTTTGATTCGACGAAGACGCCAGTTGCCGAGTGGTTTCGGACAGACAGTGTCGAACTAGCTGACTCATCTACTCTTGTGAGAATTATCGGTCGAGCCTATTTTTTGAAATATGAAAAAACCATTGATGCATTGAACATCAAGCAACACCTCAAGAAATCTCGAAGTGGCTCAGCAGAAACACCAGTACCCCTGAATGAACTCGGGCAACTCGTCTCTGATGCAGTTGATGCTCTCGCGCCCGCATCAGTGAAAAAGAAAGAGAAAAAAAAGAGTCCTCATCTCACCTACATCAAACTCCAGGCGCATTTCCCTCATCTTTTTGGTGCAGATGCCGCTGAGAAATTTTGACATGAAACATCAAACACAGCCGTCGATGCGTGGTTTCAGACAGCAAGCACCGAACTCGTCGATCCTGCTGCCCTCCGAACTGTTATTGGCCGTGCTTTTTGGCTCCAGCACAGAACAACTATTCATCCACGATACGTCAATGCGCACCTCAATGGCTCAGCAGAAAAACCAGTACCACTCAACGAACTCTCTGGAATTATCAAACGTGCGGTAGAGACGCTCATCGAAGGACCAACAGAGAAACCAGACCCTGCACCGAGAGACATCCCGGCGGACAGAGTCCCCTTTCATAATATCGTCAATCTCTGAAAAGGTTTTGAGCGTAAAAAGGGAGAAATAGTTCCTCGAGAAGAAACCATGCATCGACTCGGTAGTCCTGAATTTACAGTGAATGCTGCTGTCGCCCTCATCACCCCTCTCAAGTGAACGGCTCCTGACAAAGCAAAAGGAAATGAAAGAGAAATTTGTGCAAAAGTATTCAGTCAAATGCAAGGAGATCATCCTGTTTCAGATGAGTTTCTCCGCGATTGTATAGCGGCAGCATGGGATCGACTCGGTATCAACTGAGCGGGCTATGAAGGGGATAAAAAATGAGCTAAACCATCAGGAAGAAGCACGCCGACAAATCGAGCCAATCGAATATAGGAGCAACTCTCTCTTCTCGTCGCTAGACTGTAAATGCTTCTTTTGGAAATCGTTTTTTCACGACACCCACTATCTCGGCTGAATCATCTGGTTCGACGATAAAGTCTCCAAATTCACGATTGAAAGAACGGAGTACGAGCTTGTCGCCGTCTTGTAATACTTTTTTGATCTTCGGAAGTCCATTGTGCACCACCATCACCTGATCCTCAGGATTGAATCCTTGCTGGACTTTGATAAGGAGGAAATCACCAGAATGAATAAAGGGTTCCATCGAATCCCCTTTTGCACGGGTGATAAAATAGCTGTCTTTTTCTGATTGATTGATGAGGCTCTTATCGAGCTCGAGTTTCTTTCGAGGATACTCTGCGAGAATACTTTTCCCCGCATTTCCACACTGTGCGAAACCAAAGAATGGTATCATGAGCTGATCTGTTTCCTCGAAACGCTTGAGAACTTGATAGCCTCCAAATGGATTTTTCGAAATATAGCCCAGACGAATCAGCTGGTCGATCTTGTCGAGGACCTTCTGTGGATGGTCTATCCCGACCGCTTCGCCGATATCAGCGAGGGTCATACTGTATTCCTGATTCTCATAGAGATAATCGAGAATGTCACGCTGTCGTCCATCAAGGGGTTTCATAGAATAGTGAGTTATGAATACCTCCCCATTCTATCCAGAAATATTTTCTTGGCAAATCTTTTTCGGGAAAACGTTGAAATATGGGAAAGGTTGAAATATTTATTCGATAGGATCAGTCATGTTCAGATGAGTCCTGACGAGATAATGAAATTTCTCATCACTTAAGACCACTTGGGGTCACTGGGTATGAATACGTTGAAATTCTGCTGCACTCTCAGCATGAAGGCTTTTGAGATCGAGAAAACTATCCCACGATGGATCCTCATGATGTATAAAAAGTGGCACACCAGGTACATCACCGAAATTCAGTATTCGTGCGAGCATTAGTCTCACCTGCCGAACATGCATCTCATCATGAGTAGCATGAGCAGGAAAGACGCCCAGAGCCAGTCGACACATGGCACCGAAATAATGACCGACATTTTGTGAATCCAGTCAGAGACAGACTCCTGCATACATGCTGTCATCGACTGATACCGTATGCTTCGCATGTTCCTCAAACTCACGATGATCAGTAAACTCATACACTTTCGCCCGTTCATGGAGTTTCTGCACTGCCTGCTCTACATAATCGAGTATCGCTGCTGTCCGAGTCGCATTGCTCGCACAGATATAGAGAACTGGCTTACTCTTCCCATCTCCCGCTTCTGACCTCGGAGTACGCAAATTGGGAGGCATGGCATCAGATGTTTTCACTCGCCCTTTTGACTTTGCGGTCGAGGTTGAAGCGAATGAGAGAGGTGATAAAATTTCTGGCATATTTTTCTAGACAGATTGGGTCACTATTTTTTTTGTTTTGTGTTCATATCTTTCTCTCCTTCGAGTACAGTAAGAGCCTGAAGAACTGCTAAAGTATAATTTTTTTGTGCTGCCTCATCAACGACAAAACTCGTATCAATGTGCGTCATCTTTCCATCACTTCCTGGAACTGGCGATGATTTTGAGATGCTTACTTCATCAGGATTACCGTCATTATTCCAGTCAACCATATCATTTACATATGTTGTGTCTCCTTCTTTTTTAACCGTCACTATATGAGTACCTCTTGTCGGACCAAATCCAACCGCTAATTCATTTACATGCCATGCAGACGGTTTTGCTGGATCACGAAGAAATCCTCTCTGGTAAAAATCTCCCCCCGTCGTACCAAGGGTCTCAGCGACAAGGCTCTGTGCAAAATCCTTACGAGCATCATCAGAGATGTCATCAACAAGCATATCCGTGATAGCGCCTGTTGGTGCTTTCACTTGAGCCGATTCTGGCTGAACTGTATGCGGTTTATCACATGCAGCAAGTGCAAGTGTGAAAGCGAGTAAGAGTTTTGGTGATAAGAGCCTTCTGCGTGGTGATGAAGATGACTCTGGGAGATGGTTGAGAGACATAGATAAAAATTATTACATTTGTATCATATAATATTAAATAATTTGTCAAATTACTTGAAATTACTTCTTTATAATTTTCTTCAACTCCTCCGTCAGTTTATTTATTTCATCATTGCGCTTCTCGATATTTTTCATGATTTCAGCAGGACTTGCAAGTACTTCTGTTTAGACATAATTTGTGGTTTGCAAAGAAGATGTAATCACAGGGTATTTATTTTCAACTAAAAGATAACGCCCCCCTATTCAGTTAATGCATTTTCTTTTTTTAGCATTAATTCTCTATGAAACTTTAAGTATTTTTTTCTTTTCTCTGTTAAAATTACATTTTCTAATTTATATTTTCCCCAAAATTCTTTCACATCTTTCGAAAGTATTTTTGAAAACAATATAGCACCTTCATCTGTAAATGATATATACTTCAAATCAAATAAGGAATCAATAGTTTTACTCAGTAGCAAACCATTGTTGGGATCATAAGCCTCATTCTCATCTGATTCAATGAAAGGCTTAATATGGCTTGCTATTAAAACGGGGTAAGATAGTCTTTCCAAGACACACATAGGACGACCGTATATCTCCTCACACTCTTCTTTTAATTGATTTTTATATAATCTATGCAAATATGGATCCCTTTGTCTAGTAGCAGATATTAAATCTTCTCCAAAAATTTGTTCTGCGTCTTCTTTAAAGAATAAAGTTTCTTTTATAAAAACTAAATTATCAAGTTTGCTAAGAATGTTCCACAGATATCAAACTTGATTATACTTTCTCTTGAAAAAATTAATTTCCCGGGCTTTTAAAACATAGTTTTGCAACTCGGATGAAGTAAGAAATGCTTTATTAAGAGCCTTAATATCAACCAACATTAAAGCAAGAATTTCTTCTTTAGATAAACTTCCTTTTTCTATCAAAGTCTGAATCAGAAAATTAATTTGCATAATAGTTGATTCATTATTTACGGCCCTATCAAAACTAGCATTAGAATAAATAATCTTAGAGAACAATGTTTCTCTTTTCTTATTCGTTTTAGCCGCAAGATATTCTTTTGCCACAGGATGGTACGAAATCAAATATGAGTTAATAAAACCCATTTTAACTAATTGATTAACAGATTTACGAATTGATATTTTATTAATCTTATTTACTGTGAGGATTTCGTCTTGCAAGCACGAGTATTTTTCTTCTGAATACTCTTCATTCGCATGCTTATCAATAAAATCAACACATACGCGTAAGGTTTCCAAAAATTTTTTACCATTGTAATCAGTAAATGCATTCGTTAATTTCCAATACTCTTCATAATTTTGTTCGTTCATAGTTTAATTTTTAAAATCAAATTTATCGTTTTCTATAACAAATAAATATTCTTTATTTAGTTTTTTGCTGTCTCTACCTGTAACCTTGTAAACATGTGGTTTTTCAATAACTTTTATGTTTTTTGAATATTTACTAATAATACTCAATAAATCATCTTTATTAGGATAGGAAGAATTATTATAACTCAGGAACCAATATTTAAAATTAGATAAATTCGCAAATAATTTATCAAACAAATCCAAAGCAGATTTTTTATCTATAAAATTATTTATAAAAGGAGTAATATTCTTTGAATCAATATATTCATCAAGCATTCCGTAGAATCAAAAATAATTATTCATCGTTCCTGTATAAGGCGGGTCCAGGTAAACTATATCTGCTGAAACATTTTTTAAAATGTAAAAAACATCTTCATTATATGCTTTATTACTATTTTTATTATCAAAAATAGCGCTATTATATTTATTAAGATTTTCTAAAAAATGAAATTGAAAAGACTCATTATGATATGCTCTTTTTCTCTTATATTTTAAATAGCTCCATTCTTCATCTCTCAATTGTTTTATTTTCTCCCAAGCTATATTAAATCTCGAATAAGGCATTTTTCTTATCATGGCTCTTCTCATAAGAACAAGCGCTAAACTTTTTTTATAGTCAGAATCTAAATTTTTTATATTTTCTCTATATAAATCTAGCTCCTGGCATTCTTCTGGGAAAAAAAATACATTTGAATACTTTCTATACATAAATCCCTTTATTGGAGCTCAAGAGAAGATTATATCGATATCATTCTGTGTTAATTTTTCTTTATTATTTTCTACTAAACTTTTAGATAAAAGAAAATTTATTTTTAAAATGTCATTGCTGAATACCGTAAGTCATCGCTTTTTAGCCTCATAGCTTACCGATCACCCCCCGGAAAATGCGTCCAAAAGAGAAAAAGCATCCTTAGGAAAATGATCACAAATCCAAGAAACTATCCCCTCTTTGTTCCCTATAAAATTTATTTTTGGAAATTTATTATAATAATTTATCTCTTTTTTAATCATACCCGTTTATCATATATTTTAAATTATTCGCAAGAGCCTCTGCCATGAGTGGTGGTACAGCATTCCCGACCTGTTGTTGTTGTGAGATAGAATTGCTTTCAAATATAAATCCGTCTGGAAAAGACTGTAGTCTTGCAAGTTCCCTTACAGTAAGAGCTCTATTTTGAGAATAATGAAAAATCTTTCTCATGTCTCCTGTTACCGTTACCGATGGTTCGTTACTTTTGTATCTTATGTACTTTCTAACGTCCCCTGATTTTGGCCTAAATTTTTGAGGAATTTCTTTTCTATTGCCACCATCTGAAACATAATGCATTTTTAATAACATCTGCTTGGAATGATTCATTGCTACATGATTTTTAAAATTTGACTTTTCTCCTGACTTTAAAATAGGCAAATCATCTATAGCCTCTTTAACTGTTTTGAAAAAATTAATATTTTTTTCTGGAAAAGTAATTTTTTTATTATTTTTTGTACCAATAAAAATAACTCTCTTCCTTATCTGTGGAACACCATAATCAGCAGAATTTAAAATTTTGGCCTCAACAGAATATCAAATATTTTTAAAATTTCTTATTATTTCATCTTTTGTTTTTCCTTGATTATGGGTAAACAAACGAGCAACATTTTCCATTATAAAATAATTAGGTTTGACGACTTTAACAACTCTTACAAATTCTTTAAACAAATGATTTCTAGGATCATCAACAAATTTTCTACCAATACTTCAAGCAATGCTAAACCCCTGACACGGGGGTCACCCTATAATAACATCTACTTTTCGCCCCTTTACTATCTCTTTTATTTCACGGAGTGTTAATTTTGATATATCTTTTTCAATCAAGTTATGATCTGGAAAATTTTTTCTATATGTATTACAGAAATCCTTTTTAATGTCTACTGAAAATATGTTTTTAAATCACGCATTATCGAATCAGAGAGAAAAACCTCATGCACCACAAAACAAATCAATATACGTTGGATTTGATACAATATTATTTAAATAACCTTTCGCTTTTATCATGATTTTATAACTTAACTAATTTTGTTATGAGCACATCATAATTATATCCATTCCCCACTTTTCACAATCTTAACCAAATAAAATATTAATCCCTGTATTCCCTAATATACTTTATAAATGTCTGCTGAAAGAGAAGAGTTTTACTAAGGAGCCAATCAAAATATTCTTCGGATTTAGCAGGATCAAAAATATTTGTAATATTTTTCTTAATTAGAATCCTTGAGGCAACAGGAGCATCGATGCATTCTATCGACTCTCACAATTCTCTCTCAATTTCATCTTTCTTGTTGCATAAAAATTTAAATAAATTTTTATCTCTATCAATATAGATCTCGCAGCCTAACAAACTCTCTCTATAGAGTGCACGGAGTGCAATATGAGCTGCGGCGCTTCAAATACTCACATCAAACCAATGTTGCGGACGAGGTGTTCTGAGGCGAAGATTTGCATTAGTCTTATTTGCATATTCTTTAAACTTATCCCAAAATTCTAATTGTTGTAGTTTTGTTCCCGTGATTTCAGCACTTCATGCATTAACCTTGATGGTCTTTGCCCACTCATTTGGACTACAAATAATCTCAAATTTTGGAGCAGGATTTGAATTTTCTATTTGCCAGAGCTCGATTTTTATAAGAAAAAAATTGATATCTTCATCTGTATGCTCATTGAGCCATTCTATCGCTCGCTGATGCTCATCTCTGACATCCTTCACTATCCAGATAATTACCTCCGCATCATAACCCGAAGCGTAGGTAATGATTTTCCCAAGATGATCATGATTTGTTTGTTCGAGTTGATTTTCAATGATAATTTTTCTTCTCGTTGCCTCATCTTCTGCGAGAATATCTACATTAAATTTCCCAACACTTGCTTCAGTTTTTATCAGGTTGATATCGATACCTATTTCTTCACTAAGTGCCTCGAGATTTTCTTCTTGTGCTAGCCAATTTGTGAAATCGAGCGCCTCGTGTTCCCAGACATCTCTGAGGTTTACTTTATTAAGTTTTGATAAGCTTTTTGTCATATGGGCTGATTATATCCATTCCCTACTTTTCACAATCAAAAAACTCCGCCTTTTTGAGACGGAATTTTTATTATATTTTTCTTATTTCATGATATCCACCATCACCTCCTGTCTCTGTATCCACGGAGCGCTAAAGGGAGGATTATAACCTGCGTAGGCAGGAGCTCAGAGGGTTTTGATACCATCACGCTTGAGGACATCCATGAGCTGTGATTGGAGACGAGCGACACGACTATCTGTCGCATACCATGAAAATCTCGTGACTGCCACACGGTGAGTTGGGACTTCTCGGAGTTTTACGGCGCTGTTATTTGGCTTTGGAAGAGTGGCGAGCGTGTATTTGCTTGGCATAGAAAAGGTCACACGACGTGCATCGCCAGTTCCCTGCTCCATGACAGGGGCTGTCATCGCGACTGGTTCAGAAGCAGATTCTGCGACGGGTGCCGTCATGGCTATTGGTGTACTCTTCGTATTATTTCAGAAGATATAATCAGCGAGCAGACGGAATCATTGATTGAGCGATTCTTTTCGTGATCCCGTGACTTCTACTTCTGCGACGATATAGGGAGCATAGTCACGGATTTCGTAGCCGTCTCTCCGCTCGACGACGGTATAGGCGGGTTGTTCGATATTGCGGACGACGAGCCAGCTCCCGACGGACCAGATAAGAGCGAGACCGACGATGATGGCGCCAGCGATAAGGGGGGGTGTATTCATAGAAGTGTGTTTGTGAGACATACTGAAAGTATACAATAGTTTTCCTGAATACAATAAACTCCCTTTGCAAACACAAAAAGACAATCTATACTTATGATAATACTTCATAAAACTCTCTATGGGACTCTTCTCTGACGTCTTGCATATCATCACAAATATTTCCTGGAAAGCAGATATCGCTGGAACTATTGTCATGTGTGCTATTGGCGCTTTTTGGCATAGCCCCTACGCATTTGGACCGCTGTGGACGAAGCTTATAGGTCTCTCCCAAGAACAGTTCGATGATCCGAAGTCAAAAAACTTCAGACTCCTTCATATCCCTGTCGCGTTTCTCATCACAGCAAATATTTCTGCTTTTTGCAAACACTTCGAGTATCACACGGCAGCTAAGGGTTTTCTCATCGGCTACGATCTCGGACTTATCGTCATCCTCTTCCTCGCAGTACAGCACATCTATGCACAGCGATCTCTCACACTCTACGGTATCAGCGCTGGATATGTCATGGTCACGATGAGTACGATTGGCATGCTCGTCGGTATTCTCGTCTAAATAATTCACTATGATCACACTCGATTTTCGCTGGCTTATAAAACTCTTCTCAGATATATATTGGATACCGGACATATTTGCTGTCGGTGTCGCGTTGGCTATAGGTGTCGTGTGGTATCACTCAAGCGTCTTTGGGACAGCATGGAGGAAACTCGCTGGCCTCTCACTCGAAGATGTCTCACTCAAACAGAGGGCAAAGACTGCGCTCATCTGGCAGTTCCCTATTCTCTTTATCATCGCAGCTGATTTGACAGCATTTCTCGAACACCTCGGTTGGCACAGCGCTGGGAAGTGACTCCTGCTCGGGTATAATTTTGGTATGGTCGTCGCACTCTTCATCGGCATACACTACCTCTACGAGATGCGTCCTTCGAAGCTCTTCCTCATCACCGCTGGCTACTCTGTCGTCGCTCTCAGTGCGATGGGTTTTGTGATTGGTGCGATGTTTTAGGGGGAAGGATTTTTTACTTACCTGGATACCGTTTTAGAGCGGTATGACGGGAATTGTAGTCATCCCGACGAAAGTCGGGATCCAGGTGAATTATAAAGACAGTTATTTAGAGGATTGTATTTTTACCTGGATACCGTTCTTCAACGGTATGACAGACACTATTGAATACCGACTTTCGTCGGTATGACGGGCGCGACTGGATACCGTTTTAGAGCGGTATGATGATACATCAAATACAGAAACGAGAGTCCGAGAGCAAATACTGTTTGAGCGTCATGAAGAAACGAATAAGAGCTGCTGAAGTGGAGAGCGAGTTTATTTGCTTTCGGCAGTTTTGCGTACTTTTGCTGTCAAAAGTACAGAGAGGAATTTGTACTAACCTGGATACCGACTTTCGTCGGTATGACGGGCGCGACTGGATACAGTTTTTCAATGGTATGACAAAAAAATCCCCACCTTTCGATGGGGATTTTTATTGAGTACTTTATTCAACATCTGGAACTAGAGCGTGAGCTGAGTGTACTTCAGTAATGTCAGTGACATTTCCTTCGTAATACTCTTCGTCTGGTTCGAGGTTGTTTTTGAAGTATTGGAGAGTCGGGATACGACGACCGATGATAACGTTTGATTTGATATCTTCGAGGTGGTCGATACGACGCTTGCTCGCAGCATCCACGAGGACTTTGACTGTCTCCTGGAATGACGCCGCAGAGAGCCATGAATCTGAGTGGAGAGAGACTTTTGCGATACCGAGAACGAGACGTTGACCGATAGCTTGTTTTTTACCAGCAGCGACGAGTTTCTTGTTTGTATCATTGAAGACTCCGATATCGATCGTATCTCCCTGGAAGAATTCTGATTCTCCTGGTTCGATGATAGTCACTTTTGAGAACATCTGTCGGACGATACAGCTGACGTGTTTCGCATTGACTGTCTGACCTTGAGACGCATAGATTTCCTTGACTGCATCGACGATATACTGTTGAGCTTTCGCTGGAGTAGCGACGGTCATGAGTTCTTCTGCATCGATATTTCCTTCACAGAGCTTGTCTCCTTTTGAGACCTGAGCACCCTGAGTCACAGTGAGCTTTCGACCAAACGGAGTGACGTATTCGAGAGTTTGTGCTTCTGTGTCTGAGACATAGATGATACCGTTTTCTACTTTTGAGACAAAGCCTCCTGTCGTAGCGAGAATCTTTTGTTTTGATTCTGGATTGCGAGCGAGGACTTGTTTTGCCTTGATAGTCTCCCCTGTTTTGACTTCTTGTTCGTAGTCATGAGGGATGTAGTATTCACGAGTTTCTGGCTTATGCGCACGGACGTAAATAGTCGCAGATGTTTTCGTATGTTCGATTTTTGTGACTTCACCATCGATGTAGCTGATCTTTGCCTGATATTTTGGCGTACGAGCTTCGAAGAGTTCTTCGACACGAGTAAGACCAGTCGTGATATCTCCTCCTTCTTTTGCGACTCATCCTGAGTGGAATGTACGCATAGTAAGCTGAGTACCAGGTTCACCGATTGACTGAGCAGCGACGATACCGATAGGTGTACCGATGTCGACGATACGATTTCGTGCGAGATCCATACCATAACAGTGCTGACAGATACCCTCGTGTGTTTCACAGTTGAGGATGCTGCGGACTGGGATGGTCTGAATGTCTGAAGCGATGATAGCTTTGAGAAGTGTCTGATCGATGATGTCTCCTTTTTTCGCAGAGACTTTTCCAGACTTGTCTGAGAGGTCTTTTGCGAGGACTTTTCCGTAGAGACGTTCTTCAAATGGTTCTTCGAAGACGACACCACGATTCGCACGACTCACATCTTCATAGTGGAGTGTACCACAATCATTTTCACGAACGAGGATATTCTGAGCTGCATCGACGAGACGACGAGTCATGTAACCAGATTGAGCAGTTTTGAGCGCTGTATCCGCTTTACCTTTACGACCTCCGTGTGTCGCTATGAAGTATTCGAGAGCAGTGAGACCTTCTTTGAAGTTTGATTTGATAGGGAGCTCAATCGTCTTACCAGATGGTGACGCTACGAGACCCTTCATTCCACAGAGCTGTGTGACGTTTCCCCAAGAACCTCGGGCACCAGAATCGATAAAGTGATAGATATGATTGTGCTTTGGGAAGACTTTTTTCATCTCAGACTCGATTGTGTTTTTCGCCTGGCTCCAGATACGGATAGACTGCTCATAACGCTCATCATCAGTGAGGAGACCTTCGTAGGCTGCAGACTGAATAGTTCGTACTTTTTCTGTCGCTCCTTCGAGGATTTCTGCCTTGTTTGATGGAGTGAGCATGTCGCTCTCTGAGATAGAGAGGCCTGACATCGTCGCATATTTGAATCCGAGATTTTTGATTTCATTCGCGACAACAGCTGTTGCTGCTGTTCCGTGTGTTTCAAAAATAGCTGAGAGAAGTTTTGAGAGTTGTTTTTTGTTCATCACCATGTTCTGAAATGCATATCCCTCTGGGAGAGCTGCATGAAAACGCATACGTCCGTAGGTTGTAAATGGTCCATCTTGTGTGAGTGGAACCCATCCTCGGACACGAATCTGAGTGTGGAGTTTGATTTCGCCATTCATGAATGCGATAGACGCATCATCGTATGAGCTGAAGACGTGACCCTTGAATGATTTGTCATCTTCCTTTGTGAGGAAATAACAACCGAGAATCATATCCTGTGTTGGAGAGACGATAGGTTCTCCATTTGAAGGATTGAGCATGTTCGCTGATGTCGCCATGAGTTCACGTGCTTCCTTTTGTGCTTCTGGTGTAAGAGGAAGATGTACAGCCATTTGATCTCCGTCGAAATCCGCATTGAACGCTACACACGTCAGTGGGTGGAGATGGATTGCTTTACCTTCCACGAGTGTTGGTTTGAATGCCTGAATACCGAGACGGTGGAGAGTAGGAGCACGATTCAAGAGGACGTATTTTCCTTCGATGACTTCTTCGAGTGCATCCCAGACTTCTTTTGTATTTTCTTCGATGATTTTTTCTGCGTGCTTCACGTTAAACGCGTATTCACGTTCGATGAGTTTACCGATGACAAATGGTCGGAAGAGAGTGAGTGCGATAGGTTTTGGGAGACCACATTGATCCATAGCAAGCTGTGGACCGACGACGATAACAGAACGACCAGAATAGTCGACTCGTTTACCGAGGAGATTCTGACGGAATCGACCCTGTTTACCCTTGAGGATATCAGTGAGTGATTTGAGTTTTCGCTTGTTTGCCATCGCGTATCCAGAACGTGAGCTACGAACTGAACCAGAGATGAGAGCATCGACTGATTCCTGGAGCATACGTTTTTCATTTTTGAGGATGACTTCTGGAGCACCGAGTTGGATGAGTTTTTTGAGACGATTGTTTCGATTGATGACACGACGATAGAGATCATTGAGATCTGAAGATGCCATACGTCCACCATCGAGCTGGATCATCGGACGGAGATCAGGAGGAAGAATCTGGAGCGCTTCCATGATAAAGTCACGAGGATGCTGATTGCTCGAGAAGAGATCGATCGCGAGACGGAGCTTCTGGAGGAGTTTCTTTTCTTTTGATTTCGCTGTCGTCTTCACATCTTTTTGGATGCTCTGGATGAGTGCCTGGAGATCGATACGATCGAGGAGCTGACGAATAGCCTCTGCACCAGTGCCTCCGACGAAGACCTGAGGAAAACGTTCCATGAGGAGACGGTAATCAAGCTCAGAAATAACAGTGCCTGAAGTGAGAGCATTGAGCTTGTCCTTCATATCACGGTATTCTGCATCGAGTTCATCGAGTTTTTCTGTACAATCACGCTCCATTTCATTGAATGCTTTTTGCTTCATTTCGCCTGCTTCGTGAGCTATTTTTGCTTCATTGAGCATGCCTGTGAATTCTTTTTGCATCTCTGTTCGTGTCTGCTTAAAACGATCCTCGAGTGATGCGAGAGCATCCTTGCGATAATCCTCGTGGACATCGATGATGAGGTACGCAGCAAAGTAGACGACCTGGTCGAGTTTTTTTACTGGGATATCGAGCATGAGACCGACACGAGATGGGACAGATTTGAGGAACCAGATGTGTGCGACAGGAGACGCGAGCTCGATATGAGCCATGCGCTGACGTCGTACTTGTGAAGTCGTGACTTCGACACCACAACGTTCACAGATGATACCCTTGTAGCGGATACGTTTGTATTTTCCACACGCACATTCATAGTTTTTTCGTGGACCGAAAATCTGTTCACAGAAGAGACCTCCACGCTCAGGACGCTGAGTACGGTAGTTGATCGTTTCTGAGATAAGTATTTCTCCGTGTGATTGAGCGAGGATGTCTTCTTTTTTTGCGATACTGACTGAAAGACCTCGGACCTTGTTGAGGTTCTTACCAGCAGTGATATTTTGCTTACCTGCATTTTTTGAGATAGCTGAGTAGTCAGTGATACGATCATTGAGGAAGTCAGTCATCTCATCCGTGAGGTACGGATTCATATTGTCATCGCCGAGAAAGTTATCCTTCTCTTCTGCAAAGAAATCTGGTTCTTCTGGTTCTGTTTTTATTTCAGCATCATCCAAGAGGAGATCATCTACTTCGGGAGTAGTTTCTGTGTCAAGCTCGATGTCTTGAGCTTCGTCATTGATGAGAGAGTCGTCGTGTGTCATAAAGCAAAGATTAATGATATGAAGAGGAGAATTATTCAGCTTCTGATGAAGTCGCTGCAATTTCTGAGAGGACTTCTACCTCTCCCATGCGTTCAGCGTATACGTCTGTTCGCTCCTGGACCTCACCCTGTTCGAGGAGTTCCATCTTGAGACCGAGAGCTTGAAGCTCTTTGATCATGACATGGAATGATTCTGGGACACTTGGTCGTTTGATTTGTTCATTTTTGACGATAGCGCGGTATGCTTGAGTACGTCCTGTGATATCATCTGATTTGATTGTGAGGATTTCCTGGAGGATATTTGCCGCACCGTAACCCTGGATAGCCCAACATTCCATTTCTCCGAATCGCTGACCTCCGTTCTGAGCTTTACCTCCGAGTGGCTGCTGAGTGATCATAGAGTATGGTCCGACTGCACGAGCATGGATCTTGTCCTCAACGAGGTGATGCAGCTTGAGCATGTAAACCGTTCCGAGCATAGTGTGCTCTTGGAATGGTTCTCCTGTTTGTCCGTCGTAGAGTTGGACTTTTCCTGTGAGATCCATACCTGCCTGATTCATGAGGTCGTGAATTGTTTCGATAGTGATACCATTGAGGACTGGAGTCGCGACCTTGATACCGAGTTGGCGTGCTGCTTCTCCGATATGTGCTTCGAGGACTTGTCCGATATTCATACGAGAGACGACACCGAGAGGGTTGAGGATGATATCGACTGGCTGACCATCTGCAGTATGAGGCATATCTTCTGGTGGGACGATACGAGCGACGATACCTTTGTTACCATGTCGACCCGCCATCTTGTCACCGACTTCGATTTTTCGTGTTTGTGCGACGTAGACTTTTACTTGTTGAAATACTCCTGTAGCGAGATTATCCCCTTCTTCTTTTCGGAGAATCTGAACATCGATGACTTTTCCGCCTGATCCTGATGGGATGTAGAGAGAAGAATCTTTGACGTCTTTTGATTTATCACCGAAGATAGCACGGAGGAGACGCTCTTCTGGAGAGAGTTCTTGTTCTCCTTTTGGTGTGATCTTACCGACGAGGATGTCACCACCCTTGACGAAAGCACCGATACGGATGATACCGCTTTCATCGAGATCACGGAGTTTCACTGATGAAACATTTGGGATATCGTTTGTCGTACTTTCTGGTCAGAGTTTTGTCTCACGGACATCGAGGGTATACTCGTTGATTGAGACACTCGTAAACATATCATTTTCGATGAGATTCGCATTGAGGATGACCGCATCTTCGAAGTTGTACCCATTCCATGGCATGTAGGCGACACGGAGATTGTGACCGAGAGCGAGTTCACCGTTTTCCATAGAGTGACCATCGACGAGGATGTCACCTGCTTGGAATTCTTGACCGTGAGAGACACGAGGATACTGGTGGATCTGGAGATCGTGATTTGATCGCTCAAATGTGAGGAGTTCGTAGGTTTTCTTTTCACCTGTTTCATACATGACTGTGACGTGTTTTGCATCGACACCGAGGACTTTTCCTGCGTGTTCTGCCTGGACACAGTATCCACTTTTCTCACCGAATACTTTTTCATTACCAGTACCGACGATAGGTGCTGTTGAGTGGACGAGAGGAACAGCCTGACGCATCATGTTCGATCCCATTTCCGCACGAGTCGCATCATCATGTTCGAGGAACGGAATGAGAGATGTCGTTTCTGAGACGATTTGTTTTGGAGAGACATCGATATGCGTGATATCACGGACATAGACGATAGTCGCTTCACTGTTCTGACGAGCACCGAGACGAGTCTCAGAGAAGTTTCCAAATTCATCGATAGGAGAATTGGCTTCAGCGATAGTGAAGTTTCGCTCTACGTAGGCATCGACATATTCATATGAATCTGTGAGGTGACCACGAACGAGGATTTCTTTGTCTTTGAGAGTTGTCTGGAGCAGTTTTGCGTGTGACGCTGTCATGAGTGTTTTTTCTGGGACGAGGACTTTTCCTTTTGCATCGACGATGTCTTCGAGCGTGATACGATTCACTGCTGATTTACCATCGTTGGCTACAAAGTGAGAGATTTTTCGGTAAGGAGTCTGGATAAAACCATACTGATCAACACGAGAAAATGAGGCAAAGTGGAGAACGAGACCGATATTCGGACCTTCTGGAGTCGCGATAGGACAGATACGACCGTATTGTGTCGGATGAACGTCTCGAACTTCGAACGATGCGCGTTCACGTGTGAGACCTCCAGGACCCATCGCAGAGATACGACGCTTATGCGCGAGCTCTGAGAGAGGATTACTCTGATCCATGAATTGTGAGAGCTGAGAGCTTGAGAAAAATTCTTTGACGACTGCTTCGATAGGTCGGTGATTGATAAAACTACGCGCGGTTGATTCGTCGAGATTAAGGACAGTCATACGATCCTTCGCGATACGTTCCATACGAGCGAGACCGACGATAAATTTTTCTTGAACGAGTTCGCCGACAGAACGAATACGACGATTATCGAGACGATCGATATCGTCTGGAGTCGCTGTTGGATCTTCCATCTGGAGCTTCATGAGATAGCGAAGTGTCTCGACGAGATCATCTGTTGAGATAAATCGTCCATCTCCTTCGTACTTATCATTGACACCGAGTTTTCGCGCCATCTTGAGACGAGCGACTTCACCGAGGTCAAATCGTTTTGGATTGTAAAATGTCGTACGGAAGAGGTCTTCTACACGCTCATCAGTACCGAGATCTCCTGGACGAATGAGTTTGTAGAGTGCGTGCCATGCTTCCACCTGATTTTTTGTTTTATCTTTTTCGAGACTTGGTTGGAGGAATTTTGCGACGATTTCTTTGTCACCACTAAAGGCTTTGATAATCGCTGCGTCACTCTCGAGGCCAAATGCTCGGAGAAGTGTCGATGCTGTCATCTTTCGTTTCTTGTCGATACGGACAGTGATGACACCGCGTTTATCGATAGAAAATTCGAGCCATGCACCTTTTTTTGGTTTGATTTTTGCTGTATAGACACCAGCATCTGCCTCAAATGAGATACCATCAGCCTTGATAATCTGATGAACGACGACTCGTTCGACACCATTGATGATAAATGTTCCACGGCTCGTCATGAGAGGGATGCCGCCCATGAAGACTGTGTCTTCTTTGATTTCTCCTGTTTCCTTATTGAGCATCTGAAGCTTCACACGGAGAAATGATTCGTAGTTGAGGTTCTTACGACGACATTCTTTCGCAGAATAGCGAGGCTCTTCGAGCTCCATACCCTTGAAATGAATCTCGACACGTTCTTCTGAAAAATCAGTCACTGGGAAAACGCTCTCAAGTGCCTCTCGAAGTCCGTGCTCAAGAAATGATTCATACGAATTGAGCTGAGCTGCGATGAGCTCTGGCATGTCAACGATCGCACGATCCTCTGTGAAGAAGTGTCGTCCAGATCGTACGTAGAGCGCTCCGTGTGTTGGCTTCTCGACACGAGTTGATTTGATGACACGGTTTTCTTCTGGTCGAAGAATATTTTTGACAACCATCTCCCGACGAGCTGGCTTTGTCTTTTTTTCTTTTGGAGCTGCGACAACTTTTGCTTTTTTTACCTTCACGGCCTTTTCGACGACTTTTTTAGATGGCTTTGGTGCAGCTTTTGCTTTTGGTGTTTTCTTTGGAGCCTCCTTCTTGACTGATTTTGATGGTTTTTTCATAGACGTAACTGGTTTTTTGATAGAAGTTTTTGGAGACTTTTTTTGCTTTTTTTCTGGTTTTTTGACCACCTTTTTGATCGGTTTTGCTATTTTTTTCTGTACCACCTTCTTTTTGACAAGAGGTTTGGCCACTTTTTTGAGTGGTTTTTTTGGAACTACTTTTTTAGCAGGCTTTGATGCCGTCTTTGTTTTGAGTGCCTTTGGAGACACTTTTGCCCCTGCTTTTTTAGCAGGCTTGGTAGTTTTTTTCGCAGTCATAACAGAAAAAAAGGAGATAAAAGACACAGAAAAAGCGCATAGTATCTATGCGATTAACACGGACAAGTTATCTAAGTGGTTCGTGCACGAAAAGTCGGGAGAAAATGTGATATGCGGGGAGTATAGTATCCCAAATAAAAATGTCAAATTTATTTTTTTATATTTCTCTTCTTTTATATATTGTAATACGAGAAGATTTTTTATTTTTCTTCAATAACGTCTGTATTCACTTTTTCTCTTTTTTCCTTTCCATCACTCAGGACCCTATTTATTGACTAATTTATTTATTATTATATAATATCTAAAGTAATATATGGTAGGAATTTCATTTTTGACCTCATTAATCCATGAATAATCCCGGAACCCCCTCTCCTGATCTCAGGATACCCATCCCTGATGACATCATCCCTCACCATACAGATATCGCTCAAAGACTTGGAAAAGAACAAGTATCATTTACGAGCCAGCTTTTTCAGATACTCCAAATACCAAATGTTCACACAATCGTGTCTCTAGCCAAAGAAACTCGCGGACGCGTCCTGTCGTGAATAGATTTTTCCAAACATATACAAAATAATCCTGGACTAGGCAATGATGGCGTCGTGGGCTGGTCTCTCTATAAATTTAGCGCTCTCCAATTCTACACCCATGTCACAAAAGAGACTCCAGAGGTACCGATTTATTTTGCAAACACTGGCCGAACTCCACACGAGGTGGTAAAAGAGAAATATAGCGGTCAAGAGCCCGAAAGAACTGTCCCAGATAACCTCATGGATCATGTCATGGAACAACTTCGAAAAGAATGAAAAATAAGCATAGATGGTGGATGGCCTTCTGATGAAAAAACTCGTGCTATGCTAAAAATACGTTTTTCAGCACAATTTTTCAAACACGGTGGACGCATGCTAGCAAAAGTACATCATATTCCTGGTAATAAAATTTTTGCTTCTCTTCGGGCAGTGAAGTCAATCGAGGAAATCGAAAACGAGTTTTTACGAGAAGGCAGTAATGAGACATTTTTATGGGTAGATCAGGCACAATTTTTCAATGCGTTGTCTCCCAAATAATACATGAATCAAGCATGACAAAATCCTCCTGTGATACTCCAAGACTGTAAACCATTACAGTATTTTAGCCAATATTCACATGCCATAGACACAGGGACTCCTGTTTTTCTCGTAAATCCACAGAAAATCATAGGCAATACACGCAGCAGAGCCGCTCTCCTTTTATCGACTCTTCCTGAAAGTACCTTGCGAGAAATGCTCCCAAAAGCCTATGCTGCAGGACTCAATGGTCAATCATTGTCTGGGCTCCATCTCTGGTCACATGAAAATCCAAGTGCTATATTTGGACAATTAGCTCTTCATGGGAAAATATGTATCATCGATGATTCTCTCTGAGCATCCTATGACGATATAGTTCAAACTGTTGAGGACGAGTTTGGAGCCGTCACCGTAGAACGAGGTAATCCAAACATGTCTCCTCAAGCCTGAATGGAGGATGCTCTCTATGATGCATTTCGTACAGAATTATGAAAAGGAGAAACGGCTGAGCAACGCTTAAGCCAACAATTGCTCCACAATAAAAAAGAATTCCTGAAAACACTCTTTCGAGCTCAGAGACTTCAGCCTCACAGTAGAGTATTATTAAAATGCGAAATTACGCCCAACAAGAACGCAGAAGTCTCCTTGGTTACTACGACTGAAGAAATAGATCAGTATGGAAAAGAGGGATGTATTTTTTTCTTCGCAGATCAAAACAAAACATTTCAAAAGCTATTTCCCCAATACTGAATCGATGTAGGAAATGCTGTCCTCTAAATACTTTCACGAAACATCTCTTTATTGAAATGTACCAGCATATCATAAGGAATCATTCCGGCTCGTTCTGATTGACGGATGAGACTCACGGGAGAATCAGAATTTTCATCAATAACGACGACTTCTTCGTCAACCTGAACCTCGACATCAGTGATATCTATCGTTGTGAGATTCATCGACACTCTTCCGACAATAGGACACAGAGTACCGCGGATAGAGACATATCCGACATTGGAAAGTCTCCGATCCATACCATCATGGTAGCCGAGAGGAAGTACGCCGATTTTCATATCCCGATCTGCGATATATGTCCTATCGTAACCAACTGCATCGCCTTTTTTGATATGTTTTATTTGAATCAGTCTCGTCGTAAGACGGATCGCTGGCTGAAGCTCTGGATGCCCATAACCATAAAATGCGAGACCGCAACGAGCTATCGAGCCAGGAACCTCTCCATATGTATCAGCATGTATGAGACCTCCGGACGCAGCGATATGGGTATAGCGTGGATAAATCCTATATCATCGTAATATGCTCAGTTGAGATTCGAAGGAAACTATTTGTGCTCCTGACACTCCCCTGTCATCAGGTGTCGATAAGTGCGACATAACTCCTTCTATGCGAGATGATATTTTTGTCAGCACGGCCTCAGCATACGCTGTATCGATATCACACACTCCTTCTCGGCGCATGCCCGTATCGAGAAAGAGATGGAGTCTCACGCGTGAATATTTTTTTATCAGAGCTCCTGCATAATCGAGATCAGAGACTGCGTAGATGAAATTTTTCCTTCTTGGAATATCGCGAGGATCGACATAGCCCATAATGAGGATATCTTTTTTGTAGCCGTATTTTTTGAGCTCATACGCCTCGTAGAGAGAGTCGACACAGACAAATGGAACATCATAGTCTGAGAGAAACGAAGCAATGATTTTTATACCATGTCCGTAGGCATTGCTCTTCAAAACTGGAACAGGCTTTATATCGTGATGGAGTTTTGAGAGTACATCAAAATTGTGTGCAAGTTTTTCTGGGAAAATAGTGAGTGTATTGAGATGATGATAGGACATATTTTAGATCATGGAAAGTATTCACTGAGCAAGATTGTATCGAATGCTCCAACCTGTTTTCTGCAGCTTCCTCGCATCGAGCGACGTTCTCTGTATCTCTCCAAGTCCGGCAATATGCCCTGGGACAAGAGAAGTGCCTGTGGAAGCGGCAAGAATACTCCAGAGCTCGTTGACAGAAGTTTCGATACCAGTACCGACATGATAGATGCCTGTGAGATTTTTCTCGAGAGCATGAAGGTTTGCTGAGACGACATCATGTACATAGACAAAGTCTCGCGTCTGCTTTCCATCACCGAAAATCGTTGGCGCCTCATTCTTTTTTATCTTCTCGAGAAATATCGAGACCACTCCCGCTTCGCCGTGAGCGTTTTGTCGTGGTCAGTACACGTTTGCATAACGAAGCATTGTCGAACGAATACCATGTTGGCGCTCATAGAAACCGAGAAGAAACTCCACTGAACGCTTTGAGATACCATAGGGGGTCTCTGGATTTGCGACATGCTCTTCGGAATATGGTGGATTATCGCCACCAAACATCGCACCACCCGTCGAAGAAAATATCATACGCTGGCAATGCACTTCTTGCATCGCTTGAAGAATATTCAAAGTTCAGAGAATATTTACCTCGACATCATGTTGTGGGTTTTTGATAGACTCGCGGACATTGATCTGCGCTGCCAGATGAAAGACTACCTCAGGAAGAAAGTTCCGAAATATAAATCCCATCCTTTCTCGATCGCAGATATCGCCCTCACACAGCATGAGTCGTGTATTATTTTTGTATCTGGCAATATTCTCTCGTGAGCCCGATGAGAAATCATCAATCACGCAAACCGTGTGCCCTGCGTCCATGCAAGCATCCACGAGATGGGAACCGATAAATCCGGCTCAGCCAGTAATCAATATATTCATGGAGCTATGATAAGAAAAATTAGCTGAAGACAAGAAAAACTCCCGAACGAGTCGGGAGTTTTTTGATAATACTGAAAAGAACTATTCAGCTGTTGCTGCTTTTTTTGTTGCTTTTGCTTTTTTTGGAGCTGCCTCTTTTGGAGTCACAGCTTTGACTTCTTTGAGACGAGCTGATTTTCCTTCAAGACCTCGGACGTAGCGAATATTTTTACGATTCACTTTGAGCTGTCGGATAACCTTCACACCTTCGACGGTTGGGCAAGAGACTGGGAAAGTCTTCTCAACTCCAAAACCACCAGAAACACGACGAACCGTATATGTTTTTTCTCCGTGAGTTTTACCACCAGTCTTGATGACAACGCCCTCGAATTTTTGTACACGAGATTTATCACCTTCTGTGATTCTCTGAGAGACTTCTACCTGCATACCCGTACGAAGTACTGGAAAGTCTTTTTTACCTGCTGCGAGGTTTTGGATATGTGCTATGAGTTTTGCATCCATAAATAAAAATTAAAAATATTAGAAGAATCGTTTGTAATCATATGCCTGAGATTCAGCCTTGAATCGGCGGAGGAGTTCGAGAATAACGCCTACGACGATGATGAGACCAGATCCAGAGATAAGAAAATCTATCTGAGCAATATCAAGAGATGGGATATTGTTGTTTTTGAGAATATTATTCACGAGTGTAGCAATGTATGGGAACGCAGCAATGATAGCGATAAATGTACCTCCAAAGAAATTGAGGTGATTTGAGACAGAACGGAGATAATCCGCTGTCTGTCGACCTGGACGAATACCAGGGATATAGCCACCGCGTTTCTGGATACCTTCTGCGACTTCTTTTGTATCAAATGTGATTGAGAGATAGAAGTATGAGAATCCTATAACGAGGGTCATAAAGATGATCACAAACCACCATGTTGGCGCATTTGGATTGAAGATTTGTACCATGAGAGCACTCGCACTCTGGACAAACTGAGGCATACCAGCGCTACGAAGTGTGACAGCCTGACCGATGATGTATGGGAAAGTCACGAGTGACATCGCAAAGATAATCGGAACCATGCCTGACTGATTCACACGAATCGGAAAGTATGATCGCTCATCTCGACCTGTACGAGTATAGACGAGAGGGACACGACGGTATCCTTCTGTAAATCGGATGATGATGTAGATGACGAGAAGTGTCGCGAGAACGAGAATGACAAATGGGAGAAGCTGTGTAATAAATGCTCCTGTCGATCCAGTCCATGTAACATTTGCTAGCTGACCAGCGATACGAGTTGGGACGTCAGCGAGGACACCAGCAAAAATGATAATAGAGATACCATTACCGAGACCTGATTCATTAATCTGTTCACCGAGCCACATGAGGAGGACTGTACCAGCAGTGATAGTCGTCATCATCGCGAGGAGGAGACTCCAGTCTGATGTATCGACAAGTGGTGTGCCCTGAACGAGACTATTGAGGAGGATGATCATACCGTAGCTCTGAACAAATGCGAGAGGCACTGTGAGGATACGAGTATAATTATTGATTTTCTTCTGTCCTTGAGCACCTTCTTTTTTGATTTCTTCGAGTTTTGGGATGACGACAGAGAGGAGCTGGAGGATGATCGATGCATTGATGTAGGGAGAGAGGCCCATGAGAATGATCGAAAATCGCTGCATGCTTCCACCCATCAGAGAACTAAAAAATGCCAATCCTGGCTGAGCTGCAAAGACATTTCTCATACTTTCGAGAGCATCTGCTGAAACACCTGGTACAGGAATAACAGAGAGAAATTTGTAGATGACGATGAGTCCAAGAGTCACCCCTATTTTCTTTTTGAGGCTTTCAGAACGGAGAAATTGTTTCCAGGAATTCTTCATAGAAATGATTTTTACGCAACGAGGTTAAGTGTGCCGCCTGCTTTTTCGAGACTTGCTTGTGCTGTCTTGCTCGCAGCATGAACAGTGAGGGTGACTGCCTGAGTGAGTTCGCCTCCTGAGAGGAGTTTTACCTGAGGAGTTTTACCACGGACATAGCCGAGTTCGAGAAGTTTTTCGATTGTGATATCCTTGAGTCCTGTTTTTGCGAGAGCTTCGAGATCAGAGAGGTGGAGAACAGAATATGTCGTCCCACTATTGAAAGAACCTCCACGGAGCTTCGGAAGACGCATATGAAGAGGTGTCTGTCCACCTTCAAAGAGAGGATGGATTTTTTTACCAGTTCGAGCCTTTTGACCTTTACAACCACGACCACAGAATCCACCTTTTCCAGATGAAGATCCGCGACCGAGACGTTTAGTGCTCGTACGAGATGAAGCCCGAGGGCGAAGTGTAGCGTGATTTAACATAGATCTAAATGGTGATAAATTGGTATACTATTTTTTAGTTTGATACATTTTGAGAGCTTCCATCGTAGCGTAAGCAGTCGTGATGACATTTCGACCACCGTGACGCTTTGAGAGGATATTCTGGCAACCTGCGAGTTCGAGGATTCGACGAGCAGAACCACCAGCGATGATACCTGTACCTTCTGCAGCGGGATGAATCATGATTTTTACTGACTTGAATTTTGTAGCGACCTGATGTGGGACAGTACCATTTTCAAGAGGAACCTTGATGAGGTGTCGTTTTGCAGAGTTCACTGCTTTTTCGACAGCGACTGAAACTTCTTGAGCTTTGCCGAGACCGAAACCAACACGACCCTTGCGATCACCGATGACGACAGCTGCACGGAATCGGAGCTGACGACCACCACTTGTGACTTTTGTCACACGACCGACTTCGAGGAGTACTTCTTCGAATTCTTTTTTGACTTGTTCAAAGCCTCCTTTTCCACCGCGTCGATCATCACGACGACCGCCACCGCGATTATCATCACGACGAGGATTGCCACCTCGAGCGCCACGACCAGCTGATGCACCAGTAGATGCAGCTGTATCAGCGACTGCCTCAGATGGGACAGGAGTTTCAGGGATAGTTGTATCGATATCAGACATAGAAAAAAATTTAAAATGTTAACCCACCTTTGCGTGCACCATCTGCGAGAGCAGCGATACGTCCTGTATAGAGGAATCCACCTCGATCAAAGACACAAGTCTTGATACCAGCAGCGAGAGCTTTTTTAGCAATCTCAGTACCAGCAGTCGTTGCGTGTTCCATCTTAGTGCCTTTTTTTGCTTCCATATCGTGTGTGCTTGCAAGTGTTTTACCAGCAACATCATCGATAAGTTGTGCGTATATATGAGCGTTTGATCGGTAGACCGCGAGTCGTGGACAAGTAGCAGTACCACTGATAGTAGCTCGTATACGACGGTGTCGGATGATTCGTTTTTGAGAAGAGGTTTTAGTCATAAGAATAATTATTTAGCAGCAGTTTTACCAGCTTTTCGACGAACGTACTCGTTCACATATCGGATACCTTTTCCTTTGTATGGTTCAGGTGTTTTTGTTGATCGGATAGCAGCCGCAAATTCACCAACCTTCTGAGAATCGATACCAGTGATGTGAAGTATGTTTGCATCCTGAGCATCAGCCACTACAGCGATACCAGCTGGGATTTGGAAAAATACCTTGTGAGAGAATCCAACAGCAAGAGTGATCTTGGTGCCAGCGATTTCTACACGGTATCCAACACCGATAATCTGAAGTGATTTTTTGTATTCTGTTGTGACACCCGCGATTTTCTGGCGGATGATAGCCCAAGAGAGACCCCATTGAGCGATATCTTTTCTCTCAGTAGCAGTGCTCGTGAGAGTGATATTGTTTCCTTCGATATCAGCTTTCACTGAAGAGTGAAGCTTGAAGTCGAGTTTTCCTTTTGGTCCTTGGATGACGATAGTAGAACCATCGAGTGTACAAGTGACACCAGTTGGGAACGGAATAGGTTTTTTAGCAAGTCGAGACATAGAAATAATTAATAAACTTCTCAGATAATTTCTCCACCGACATTGAGAGCACGAGCTTCATAGCCTGTGATAACGCCTTTTGGTGTAGAGATAATGTAGATACCACTTCCATTTCGAGATTTCTTGATAGCCGTAGAACCAACATAGACGCGGTGACCAGGAGTACTGATACGGCGAAATGTAGGAAGACGACGATTTTTAGAGTCATCGAGTGTGATGGAAATAGTTTTTTTAACATCACCCTCCACAGTAAAGTCGACGATATACTTGTTTTTCTTAAAGATAACAAGTACTCGCTCCTTGAGAGTAGAGTATGGTACAATAATTGTACTATGTCCGGCAACAATAGCGTTGCGGAGAGAGACGAAAAGATCAGATAGAGAATCAGTAGTCATAAAAGAAAAATTACCAGCTAGATTTACGAACTCAGAGGATTTCGCCACGGTTGATACGTTCACGAGCCTCGATACGAGAGAGACCGAAACGACCGATGACACCTCGTCGACGACCTGTCACAATACATTGTGAGTAGATACGTGTAGAGAATGTGATCTTTTGGCCGTTTGCTTTCTGGCGGATAGCCCGGAGCTTGCGACGATTGCATTTTGCGATGAGTGCTTTGCGAGTCATAGAATTATTTATGAAATGGGAAACCAATATTTTGGAGGAGGAGAAGCGAGTCCTCAGGTGATTGTGATTTTGTGACGATCGTTATCTGGATACCGTGTGTCTTGATGACATCATCTTGAATGATTTCTGGAAAGAGTGTTTGTTCTTTGAGACCGAGGTTGAAGTTTCCTGCGCCATCGATGCTCTTTGGTCGGAGACCCTGGAAGTCACGAACTCGTGGAAGGACGACATGAATAAGCTTCTCAAGAAAGTCATACATACGCTGACCTCGGAGTGTCACCGTGAGACCGACGGGGAGGTTTTCTCGGAGTTTGAAATTCGAGATAGCCTTACGTGATTTTGAGAGAACTGGTTTCTGACCAGTGATGAGGGTGAGATGCTTCTCGAAGAGAGAATAATCTTTTTGTCCACCGGTCACGAGTGATCCGATACCCATGTTGACCACGACTTTCTCGAGACGAGGAAGTGCGTTCACATTCTTCTTGAGCTCTTTTGCGAGCTTTGGGAGAACGGTCGATGTATAGTGTTTTCTGAGAGACATAAAATAATGAGAAATTAATCGATAGCTTTACCAGATTTTACCGAGATTCGAACTGTCTTTTTTCCTTGTTCGATGCGTACACGTGTTGGCTTCTTTGTATGAGGACACACGAGCATAACATTTGAGACGTGGATTGGTTTTTCGAATTTGATTTTCTGACCTGGAGTTGTCCCCTGCTTCTTGACGTGCTTTGTGACGATGTTTACGCCTTCGACAACGACAGAATCTTTCTTAGGAAGAGTACGGAGTACTTTCGCTTCAGTTGGTGTGCGTTTTTCGACACCATCTTTGTTTGTCTCGACACGGAAACGATCTTTCCCTGCGATGATGCGAACAGTGTCTCCTTTATGTATTTTCATTTTTTTCATAGTATATGAGCGATTAGATTACTTCTGGAGCCTTACTGATAATAGCCTTGAAACGTTTGTCGCCTCGGAGCTCTCGGAAGACTGGTCCGAAGACACGAGATCCTTGAGGTTCACCTTTTTCGTTGACGATGACACATGCGTTATCATCAGAACGAACAGTTGATCCGTCAGCACGTTTGACTGGTCGAGTTGTACGGATGACAACAGCACGAACAACACTATGTGCTTTGACTTGACCATCTGGAGCTGCATCTTTGACAGAGCAAACGATGATGTCGCCGACACGAGCGTATCGATGTCGTGTTCCTTTTGGGATATTGAAGCAGAGCACGAGTTTAGCACCTGTGTTATCTGCGACGACGAGTCTTGTTTCTTTTTGTATCATATAGAGCGTGAAATAAATGAATTATGCGTTATTGATGACTTTCCATCGAACAGTCTTTGAGCGAGGACTTGTCTCTTCGATCGTTACTGTCATACCTTCTTCGAGAGGTGTCTCAGCGTGAGCATGAAACTTCTTTGAAACAGGGATATCTTTGTTGTATTTTGGATGCTTGAGATATTCAGTTACTTTGACAGTAACAGTCTTTTGCATTTTTGTCGATGTGATGATTCCAGTTTTTGTTCGCATATTATGATTGGTGAAGAGTAGTGATATGACGAGCGACATCTCTGCGCGCTTTTCTGAGTTTGTGTACTTCTTTGAGTTCACCGAGAGCATGCTTCATCTTGAGAGAGAAGAGTTCTGCGCGAAGTCATTTGAGGTTTGACACTTCTTTTGTTGCAGCTTTAGGAGCAGCAACTTTTTTTGTTGTTGTCTTTTTAGCAGGAGTAGTAGTTTTTTTTGTAGGCATAGTCGAAAAAATTAAGCAGCGAGAGCAAGAAGTGAACTAGAATCAATAACTGATGTTTTGACAGAGAGCTTGTCGCCAGCGAGTCTAAAAGCTTCACGTGCGAGTGCTTCAGTAACACCTTCTACTTCAAAAAGCATTGTGCCAGCTGGGACAGGAGCATGGTAGTATTCTACATTACCCTTTCCTCAACCCATTGGAACTTCGAGAGCTTTCTTGGTAAATGGTTTGTGTGGGAAGATACGGCACCATACTTTACCTCCTCTTTGGAGAGTATGAGCAATAGTCTTTCGAGCTGCTTCGATCTCACGTGCTGTGAGAAATCCTGAGGTCATAGCTTTGAGACCAAATGATCCATGAGCGAGCATGAAACCAACAGTCGCATTACCCTTCTGGGTGCCGCGCATGGCTTTTCGATATTTTGTTCGTGATGGTTGTTGCATAGTGATAATTTTTTAATTATTCTTTTCTTGTTTTTTTAATTATTTTCTACGTCACCCTTGTAGATCCAGATCTTAAGACCGATGATACCGTACATAGTGAGAGCGTGCTCAACATGGTAATCGATAGATGCTTTGATTGTTTGTGTTGGGATATTTCCTTCTTTGTAGACTTCGTGACGAGCGATTTCAGCACCTCCGATACGACCAGAGATACGAACCTTGATACCTTTTGCTCCTTTTTCCATAGCTTTTGCAATTGCTTGCTTGATGACACGACGGTATGGGAGACGACGCTCAATCTGACGACCGATGCTATCACCGACGAGAGTCGCGTGAACATCTGGGTTTTTGATTTCTTTGACATCAACGTGTACTTTTTTACCAAAAAGTGCATGAAATTTTTTCTGGAGTTTTGTGAGATTTTCACCGTTTTTTCCGAGAACGAGAGCTGTACGAGATGTATAGATGATAACACGGAGACCAGCATCACTGTGAGTGATAGTAGTGTGTCCTACTGGAAGTCCTTTGAAAAACTTTCGAATAAGATCACGGATAACAACATCCTGACCGATAGCTTCAGTATATTCTGCTTTATCATAGTATCCTGTAGATGCCCAAGAGCGGGTTACACCGATACGCCAAGAGATGGGACTGACTTTGTGTCACATAAGAGAAAGGTTTATGATTTATTTATGAGCGAGTTCGAGAAATACATGACTCGTACGTTTGATGATTCGATGACTGCGTCCACGACCGACTGGACGTGCTCTCTTGTAGACAGGACCCTGACCGATAGAGAGTGAGTGGATGACGAGTTCGCCTTTTGTAGCACCATCATTGTGGATAGCATTTGATGCAGCACTAAAGAGAACCTTGTAGAGGATATCACCACCTTTCTTTGAGAAAAGACGGAGCATAGCCAATCCATCATCGACTGATTTGCCTCGAACGAGGTTCGCGATGACTCGGAGTTTCTTTGGTGAGATGCGGGCGTTTTTGAGAGTAGCTTTCATAGATTCGTAGAGATTAAGCAGCAGCAACAGCCTTACCAGCATGTTTGATAAATTTGCGTGTAGGAGAAAATTCACCAAGACGGCGACCTACCATATCTTCTGTTACGAAAACAGGAGTATGTTCTTTTCCATTGTGAACACCGAAGGTATGACCGACGAAGTCTGGGTGGATAACAGAAGCACGAGACCATGTTTTGATAACACTTTTTTTACCAGCTGCATTGAGAGCAACCACCTTTTTCATAAGGTGCTCAGGGATAAACAATCATTTTTTAGTACTACGAGACATAAGAGAAAATTATGAAGCTGATGAAGTGGAAGCAGAGACGATAGAACCTCGCTTATCAGTAGCGATCCATCGATTTGTACGTTTGTTTTTTCGAGTCTTGACACCGAGAGCAGGTTTACCCCATGGAGTTGTCGGCTGACGACCGATAGAAGTATGACCTTCTCCTCCTCCGTGTGGGTGGTCTACTGGATTCATCGATGTACCGAGGTTATGCGGACGACGACCCATCCATCGACTACGACCAGCTTTTCCGATGACAATCTGATTGTGGTCACCATTACTGACGACACCAATTGTTGCGAAACATTCTTTGTGAACAAAACGTACTTCTCCTGAATTGAGTTTGATTTGAGTGTAAGCTCCTTCCTGTGAGACTACCTGAGCGCTTGCTCCAGCAGAACGAACTGCCTGAGCTCCGCGACCGATAACGAGTTCGAGATTGTGGACAAAGAGACCAGTAGGAATATTTCCAACTGAGAGGCGATTACCAGCAACTGGCTTCGCATTTGATGATGTGATGATAGTATCACCGACTTTCATCGTCGAATGAGCGACGACATAGCGGTGCTCTCCATCTGCATCCTGTACGAGAGCAATAAATGCTGATCGGTGTGGATCGTATTCTATTGTTTTGACTGTTGCGACGACATCCATTTTTGCAAATCGGAAATCGACGACACGGAGACGACGTTTGTGTCCGCCACCACGAAATCGTGATGTTGTTCGACCATATGAGTTACGACCACCTGAGCTCTTGTGAGCTGCAGTGAGTTTCTTAAATGGTTTGTCAGTCGTGAGTTCTACGAAAGCATTTCCTGTCATGCCTCGACGACCATTTGTAGTAGGTTTGTAAATTTTGAGAGCCATATATTAATCTTTTGAGAGATGAAGTTTAGCAAGCTGAGTAATAGGTTTGTCGAGAGTGACGTATGCTTTCTTAAAAGAAGCACGGCGACGCATCTGACCCTTTTTACCATTTCGTACTTTGAGATAGTTTTTTGCAATTTGGATTGATGACACCTGACGATCGTAGAGTTCAGCAAATGCTTTTTTGATTTCAGTCTTTGTTGCATCGTTTGCGACACGGAATGTGTAGACATTACCGACTTCGAGCATACGAGCTTTGTGCGATTCGACTGGTCAGAGGATGACTTGGTAGATATTCATAATTATGAAGCAAAGTGAGTAGAAAGTGTTTTGAGAGCTTCTGCTGTAAAGACACAGAAATCATATTTGAGGATCTCAGCTGGGCTCGCATGTGTCACGACATCTGTATGAGTACCGTGGAGATTTTCGAGACCTTGAGTTTTTGTCATTTCTGATGGAGCGATGAAGAAGAGAACTGTGCCTTCTGCTGTGAGAGAAGCAAGAGTCTTCGCCATAGCTGCTGTTTTTGATTCGAGCTTGTCGAGAACACGGATCTTGTTATCGAGAGATTTGAGTGTAAGTGCTGATGCGAGACCGAGACGACGCTCCTGAGCGTTCATGCTGATTTGGAAATTTGCATTGCTGCGAGGACCAAATGCGACTCATCCACCACGACGAACTGGAGAGCGAGAAGAACCTGCACGAGCATTACCTGTTCCTTTCTGTTTGTAGAGCTTGCGTGTAGAACCACGACGAGCGCTACGACCTTTTGTATGTGCGATTGGGAAACGACCATTATGACTCTGGAGGAGCATGAGACGGCTGAGGACATCGAGGTGTGGTACGATGCCAAAGAGTGCTGCGTCGAGAGTATCTGGAGTTGGAGTAGAGAGAGAAGTCATAAATATTTTCGATTAATTCGAACTAGAATACGAGGTAAACAAATGTATTCATCGCTCCTGGTACTGGACCTCGTACAGCGACGATATTGTTCTCTGCATCGATGAGTTCGACTGGAACAGATTGAAGAGTGACTGTTTTATTACCATGACGACCGTGCATTTTCTTACCTGGCTTTGTACGACGTGGTTTACGACATCCGATAGAACCGAGAGCTCGGTGGAATTTAGAACCATGACCTCCAGGACCTCCTTTGAAGTTCCATCGTTTCATAGCACCAGTGAAACCTTTACCTTTTGAAACTGATGTGAGTTTGACTGAAGCGACACCTTCGAGTGATTTTACATCGAGAGCATCACCGACGTTCATACCTGCAGCAGCATCGTATGGTACTTCTTTGCGTTTTGCTGTTTTACCTTTTTTGTTTTTCGCATCGAGAACGAGTGCTGAATAGCCGTCCTTGTCAGTTGTTTTGATCTGAGCGACAGAGAGCTGTGGGACACGGAGAAGGGTCACAGCGACGAGAGCGTCACCGCGAGCGATTTGTGTCATTGAGAGTTTTTGTGCTACGAGTCCAGACATATAAGAGAAAGATGAGGCTCTTACGGACATCTCATGGAGATGAAGTATAAGGGCCAAACTAGGAAATGATTCACTCCTGTTGCCAAGAGGAAAACGTCGGAAGTATAAAAAGAAGACAGAGATTGTCAAAAGATTTTTTTATGTTTTGTAAATACAGTGAAAAGCTTTAGAAAAAGGATAATCTCCTGAGTACAAGAATTATTTTGAACCTCTGAAAAAACCCAAGTAACGAAGCTCTTGACATAAAAAAAATATCGATATCTTCTGCGCACTTTATTTTTTAACCCTATTCATATGAATAGTATGACTGCTGATTACGGGAGACTCGATAGAAAGGCAGAAGAGCTAAAAACTCCTTCCGCATCTACGGCTCCTACATCTACAGCTGATACAATTGCTCTTCTATTGAAGGTCAATCCTCACGTTCCAGCTGAAGAGAGATTCAAGGCTCTCGCAAAAAAGTGGAAAGCTCCACGATAAAGAGAAACATGTGTTTCTTTTTGTGATTGATTGATAAGCAACTTTTTACTGCTTATCTTTTTTTTAATTTAATATTTGACAAAATAAATTATTATTTATAGTAAATTTATATGAAATCAAACTCAGAAACACCCTCTCTCGGAACTCGCTTTGGAAGTGGCTTCAGACTCCTCACCTGAACCGCTCTCACGATTTCTACACTTCTCATGGCTCCAGCAAAGGCACAAATGCCTGCTGAGTGATCACCAGCTACATGAGAAGTAACTCAGACAAAAATAATTGATACACTTATAGGCGCAACACTGAATGATAAAATACGATTCTTCTTAAAAGAAGTCTCATTTGCTGATAGAAGCCTTTCTATGATGAGCCAAACTGTGGAAAAAACTTCTGTTAACCCCAATAGTGTCGAGATACGTTTTGTCAGCATGGAGGAATTTGATAAAATTTTAGGAGATAAAAATACCACGAGAGGGTTTAATCGTTCTGGTGCGAGCTGTCGCATAAAAAAAGAAGACAGAAAAGATGGAGTAAATACACGAGACTTATTTCTCATCGGCATTGAAGAAAAGGATAATCAAACACTTCATGATCTCGGTGGCACTTTAATAAATGAATTTACATCTTTTCTCGACTTTTTTGCACCAAAATCAGACGGAAAGAGTATCGCTGATATCTGACCGGATGGCAAGACTGTTGCAAAAATAACTCTCTCGGTAGATGATGGTAATTATCTCGCACATACGTGGTTACTCGAATGAATCAGCAGCATAGCCGAAGCAGTCACGACATGACGCTTAAAAAATCCGGGTAAATACAAAGAAAAAACATATGACGAGATTGCTCAAGAGCTCATTGACAACATGAAATTCTGAAAATTTCGACATGATGATCCTCCTGGATACGCAGATATCTATCTACGAGAGATAAACGCACAATTTTTCTCAAAAGACTTTGTCATGTCAGAGACCCTGCTCAAAAAACTTTCTCTGGAATTAATCGAGAGACTCGAAATGAATCATAAGCTGGTATTGCAATATTTACAGACTATGCGAGTGGGCGTAAAAGAACGAAAATAGATTTTTGACAATACAGAGAACTCCCCTACAATACCCCTACCTTATCAAGAGCAGGCGAGAGACGAAACTCTACGACCCTGCAGCAAGTTCACACGCTCGTGTGATAGTGCTCCACTTTCGATAGATAATTGGTTCATCTATAATACTTGGTAAGATAAGAACTTTTTCTTATCTTTTTTTATGTTCAAAACCGCTGAATCCGTGTCTCCAGGACACCCAGACAAAATGTGTGATCAGATCTCTGACGCCATCCTCGATGCCTGCCTCGTGCAGGATCCTCTCGCTCGTGTCGCTATCGAAACTGTGGGTGGTCATGGCTCAATCGTCGTCATCGGAGAGCTCACCACGACCGCTTTTGTCGATGTAAATCCTATCGCAAAACGTATCTGCTGAGAAAATATCGGCGTCCTCGTCAATATCGTCCAACAATCTCCAGAAATCGCACAAGGTGTTGATACAGGCGGTGCTGGTGATCAGGGTATCATGGTCGGCTACGCTACTCGCGAAACGCCGAACTATATGCCACTCGAATACGAACTCGCACGCAGACTCAATGAATACCTCTGGAAACTCCATCCAAACGATGGTAAGACGCAGATCACTCTCGATGGGAATAATCTCGTCGCAGTCGTCGCATCTTGGTGTGGAACTCCGCACGATATCCTCCGCGAAGAAGTCACAGAATTTCTGAAAAAAGAAGAACTGCTCAAAGGGCACGATATCGCTGCTGCGAAGCTCCATCTCAATCCCGCTGGTGACTGGAATATCGGTGGATTCACTGCCGACACAGGTCTCACAGGACGCAAGCTCGCTGTCGATAACTATGGACCTCGTGTGCCTATCGGTGGTGGTGCGTTCTCAGGAAAAGATCCAACGAAAGTCGACCGTTCTGCTGCCTACAAGGCTCGCCAAATGGCCGTGAAAATCCTCGAGGAAAAAGGAGCCAACGAAGTCATGGTGCAAATCGCCTACGCTATCGGCTACCGCCACCCTGTCTCATGCGTCGCATGGATAGATGGTGTCGCAGAAAACCAAGACATCCTCCGTGATGACCTCACGCCTCAAGGCATCATCACCTCTCTCGACCTCTGCCGTCCTATCTACGAACAAACCGCTCGTTATGGGCATTTTGGACGTGGTTATATGTGGGGGTAAAAAACTTAATTTTCTTTTACTATGAAAAAATCTCTCTTGTTGGTTATATTCGCAAGTCTCATCTTGTGCTCCTGTTCACAAATATGAACTACCTCTGATAATAATCCGACTCTTGATAAGCCCCTTCCTGAAGCAAATATTCCTGTAGCTCCGAATATAGTTCCTGAAGAATCTGTAAAACCTGCCATGGATTCAGAGCTCTCGACAAAACAAGCTATCCTCCACCACTACGGTCTCGATTTTATAGGAAATACTTTTGAAATAGACTCAGAAGAAAAATGTCTCTCGGTCATCGAAAAATATCAGAATATTAAAAATACGGTTGATTGTAGTACCAATTTTTCTGGTAAAGAATTTTGAAATCTCTGATTCTGAATATATGAAAAATGAAATAATTATTATCAGATATTCTTGTGAGAAAATGATTTGTGATGAACGAAATTTTTAGATGATTATTACAACCCCACTTCTGGTACATCATTTGACTGAAAATATCCAACTGGAAATAATCTCGGATTTATCAGTGTACCTTCGGAACTTACTGGTTTTACCATAAAATCAACACAAGCTTCCCTCTTCAAAAATACACTCAACTTATACGTCACAATGACGAATAAAAAAATAGGCGATTTCTCTCTGAATATCAATTACAAAATAAGAGAAGGAGTAGATCCGAAAGAGCTTATAAAGTTTGTGCAATGAGATTTCCCTTACGAACTCAATCTCGAACACGAAGATGCTGTATGAATGGGCGATGCATACAAACTCCTCCAAACATCATCAAAGAAATTGGAAATATTTGGTAAGACAACAAAATATTTTGCTGATTCGTGGTGATCTGACATAAGTGCAGATATGTTTATCACTTCTGCTCTTACTCCTGCAAATCAATATTTTTCTGAGGTTGTCATATATCTACTCAATACAGACGCATACAAAAATAAAGAGAAAGAAAAAATAGTTCGATGACTCATGGGTGGCTTAAAATGGAGAGATACGTTTTTATTTGATTAGCAAACCGCTCGTTATGAGCATTTTGGACGTGGTTATATGTGGGGGTAGAAGTTGATAAAAGATATAAAGACGTAATATTAGACTTATGCGGCAAGTAACAATTATCCCATACGTCCATCTGTGAACAGTAATCAGATATTTGCAGGATGTCGAAATTTGAACAGACAATTTAACAACTTCTTTTTGAATCATTCACAATATTGATGCTTTTTTCAAGTACTTAGAGCAACTCAAAATGTCTGTCACTTATCGTTATGCAAAGAAGTTGAGAAATTTTAGAGAAAAAATAATAGTAGAGTCATACTGAGACGAAAAGACTAGAGGAGAACTCACAAAAGAACTTCATAAAATTATGGAAGACATTAGAGATGTTTTTTCTGCAGAAGCTGACAATGTATATGTATTTGAAGTTAAAGAAAAAAGATTTGAAATAGAAAAATTACTTAAAAATCCTGAACAGCTGTTTGGACATGGGGTGTTTTCTTTACTACCAAATTTGGCTCAAGAAGACTTTAGGGAATGTTGAAAATGTTTAGTTTTTGAATGTCCAACAGCAGCCGCATTTCATATGTTAAGAGGTACAGAAAGTGTATTAAAAGCCTATTACAAAGAATTCTTTAATAAAAACTCTCAGACAAAAAATCGGACAAAAAATTGGTGAGATATAACTACAGAATTTATTGATAAAAAGACGGGGAAGATGCCGGACAAACACTTAATAAATCAACTTAAACATATTAAAGATAGCTTCAGAAATCCAACTCAACACCCAGAAAAGCTCTATAGTGTTGATGAGGCTCAAGATTTATTTGGTATATGTATAGATGTTATTAACAAAATGGCTGAATTAATTAAATCATGATATCACAAGAAATTATTAAGCAGGACTAAGAAACAATTAGCGAACTCAAAATAATCATAAATCCTCGACACTCATAATGTCGAGGATTTTTTCTATATTCCAATTCTATCTCGCAGTGCTTTCAAATGATGTTTCACTCTTCCCTCGTCTTCGAGGAAGTAGGGATTCATCTGGCCGAGAATACCATGTTTTTTGCTGGGTGTTTTCTCGCCATGATTATCAGATCAGAAGGTCAAGAGGAGATTGTATCGCTCTTTTATTTCGAGAATTACTTTTGCCCATTCTGGCGTTGCGAGAGCGTTGAGCTCTATCCCCATAACTCCTTGATCGACGAGCTGTGCTATGTCTCTCTGGAGTCAGGCGATGTCTTCGTATTTCTCCCAACTAAAATTCGGATGAGCGATAGAGACAACTCCGCCCATATCTCGGACGATGCGGCTCGCCTCTTCAGTGGTTGGTTCGTATTCTGGTATTTCGACCGCGCCTATTGGATTTCGTCCTTCACGCTTGAGACATTCATCGAGAAATCACACACGATTTGGATTACTTCGTTTTTGATCACGATCTCACATTTCAATAGCTCCTGGAGTGCTATACACGTAACTAGAGAGGTGGGCATTGTTGAGCCCAGCAGGATTGTATCATTTCGCAATAGCCCATTGTGCGAGTCATTCGTGACTGAGCGGATATCATTGTTCGATAAGTCTCTCCACTTGCTGACGAATTTTCTCGGCTTTTCCGGTGCGAGTTTTCTCGAGCATGGCATGTGCTTGCTGACTAAATGCAGGCGCATACGCCGTCATATGAAGTCCTATCTTGCTGAGACCAGCGAAAAAATGCGTAGAAATCTCACTCGCAGGAGTCGTCTCAATACCTCTCGCACGAAGGTCATCTGCGAATCATGCATTCACGAGGTCATGATCGGTAAGTGTCGCAAATTCGACCCCAGAAGATACGAGATTTTCGAGAACTTGTTCTGGTCTGTCACGCCCATCAGAGAGTGTGGTATGGAAATGGAGGTCGGCTTTCATAAAGATAAATTTAAGAAATATTTTTGTTGTTCTGGTTCCTGTAAAACATGAAGTGAAGATATGGATTTTTAAGGGGCGAACTGTCTGAGCGGGATGAAAACAGTTTTTTCGATGAACGTGGTACATAGCGAGTTTTTGCCCCTTGAATGCTTTTGGTACTTTTTGCAGAAAAAGTACAAAGGAGTGGCGTGAGTTTCATAGAAGTTATTAATAAATAACATACTCAGTCTAGTACGAATTTTTGTTTTTGACAAAAATGTCTATAATTTTGAACAAAATAGAAACACTCTTCTCTATTTTTATTATTTTAAAGAGCAAAAATCACTCTTTATAAATTGTTAAAAAACTGAACATATGAAGTACGAAGCATTTTTTTCACGTCTAGGATTTGGGAAACTCGAGAGCGATATCTATGTCGCTCTGCTCAAGAAGTCTCCCCTCTCTATTTCTGATATTGCACGTGAGATACGGGCGTATCGAGGAGTCCTCTATCAGACTCTCCCCTTGCTTCTCGAGAAGTGAGTGATCAGTACTGTGAAAGACCGAAAGCGTACGCTCTATCGCGCTGAATCTCCAGAGAAGCTTCGTGCACTCTACGAAGCAGAACAGACAACATTTGAGACGATTATTTCGCAGATGGAAAAAGACTACATGGTTGAATGAGAAAAACCTGTGCTCCGTTATTTCGAAGGCAAAAATGAGCTCAAAAAAATATTTATCGATGTCGGTCAGACGGTTCCAAAAAATGGAACCTGGTATCGCTATTCTTCGAGAAAAGCGAGCAGAAGTCCTGATGCCGAAATGGTCAAACGATATAAAGAACTCCGTGATGAGAAAAAGCTCCAACGTATGATCATCACCAACGATGAACTCGCTCGTACAAAACGATGGTGACTCGATAGCGAGATGGTTTCGATTCCAAAATCATACGACCTCTTCGAGGACAACTGTGCAAAGGCTATCTATGGAAATAAGATTTCATTTATTGATTGGGATGCGATGACGGGTTTTACGATTGAGAGTGAAAAACTCGCACGATTTGAAGAAAAGATATTCAAGCTCCTCTTCAAATATATGAGAAAGGATTTAAAATAATTCTATGAAATTGCACACCGCTCTCCGAATCACTCTCCTGATTATCCTCATACTTTTTGCCTATCCATACAGATACGAGATCAATGCAAAAATTCGTGGAGGAATCAATTATTATCTCCCCTGCACGCTCCCCATTACCTATTCGATTGGTACTTTTGATACACGATTTGGTATTGGGAAAGAGGAATTTCTCGCTGATATGGCTCGAGCAGAAAAAGCATGGGAGGGAGTCGCAGGAAAAGAACTTTTTCACTACGTCGAGACAGGCGGAGTCTTGACGCTCAATCTCGTCTATGATAGTCGACAAGCGACGACTGAAAAACTCCAAAAAATAGATGGTGTTATAACTGATAAAAAAACGAACTATGATACGCTCAAGTCGAGCTATACAGCTCTTAATCAGAAACTCTCGACACAAAGAGCTGGATACAATCAATCGCTCTGAGAACTAGAGAGTATGAAGAGTGCTTTTGCACGAGAGGTCGACTATTGGAACAAGCATGGAGGTGCTCCTGCAGGAGAATATGACAAGCTCCAGTCAGAACAAAAAGCCATCAACGCGCGAGTTGATGTGCTCAATAAAAAGCTCTCAGAAATGAACGCGACAATACGAAGTATCAATGAACTCGCCAATCGTATCAATGCTCTCATCGACGAGCTCCATCTGAATGTCACAAAATACAATACTGCACGGGCCGCTAATGGAGATGAATTTAGTGAAGGAGAATATGTACGAGATATAACAGGCGAGAGGATTAATATCTACGAATTTAGTAGTGACACGAAGCTCTTTCGAGTCCTCGTTCACGAGCTCGGACATGCTCTCGGTCTACAGCATGTCGATGATAAAAATGCTATCATGTACCGGCTCAACTCCTATCAAAGTGAAAAGCTCACCACAGCAGATACGACTGAGCTCGTAAGAGTCTGTCGTCTCAGAAAATAAAATTTATTGTTGAGCCAATAAGGCTCGAATTTGATTGGTCCATTTTGTTGGTTGCTCTCTTCATTCAGACTCTTCCTGACCATGTTGAATGGCCCATGTTGGGACATGGATGCCATTATGTTTCTCATATTCACTTCGACGAATCAGTCAGAGAAGTCTCTCATGGTCTTCAATCTGTCCAGGCAGTGAATCATAATTTCCATGATGAAATGCTGGGTTCTGTACGGCAATATGATCTCGGAAAAATGGTGTTGCTTGGAGAGTATTCGGATTGTACAGATCTTCAGTAACAGGATTACCCGTATCAACTCGATGGAGCGGAATAGTCACTGGCCGAAAACCGTCTCGAAACGTTCCCTGCATAGCCACTGCATGCCCCCATCCGCCACGCTCAATCACATCTGCGACAGCAGCTCCTGCCTTTTGTGCCAGAGCTATATCTACTTCGATAGGGTCGCAACTTCGTGTCAAAATACCAGGCTCTGACGTCCGTATTTTATATTCTCCAATAGCTTTTATGCCCGTATCTTCACGTATAATTTTTTCAATTAACTGGACACATCAGAGAAGTTTTGGATTTCCGGCCCCATCTCGACTCCCCTCATCGACGACTGGTTTTTCCCCCTCAAATGAAAACCCTTCAGAAACGACTACGCCCACTTTTTTATGGTGTTTTTTGAGCTCTCGCACACGCTCGAGGAAGTGCTGACGTGAAATCTGAAACTCTGGCACGAGAGTGATAACTGGGGCTTTTTCATCAACAGCGAGAGCAGCAGCTCGCAGAGCAAGATGACCGTTATCTCGGCCATACACACCCACAATTCCTATTCCATCTTCCCAGGGAACCTCACGCATCATAGCTTGAATAGCTTGAGCGTAGATAAAAGCAGATGTTAGGAAACCAATGGCAATACTCAACTCCGCATCTCCATCAATCGTTTTTATACAGGCAACGGCATTGCTGACCGGCCTACCGTCACTATCGAGAGAGTATTGAAGGGCCTTAGCTCCTCAGACAGTCCCATCACCACCCACGACAGCTGTTCAGAGAAATCATATTCTATCTTGTAATTCTCTCATAAAATGAAACTCATCTCTGAGAAGCATACCCCTTCCTGGACCAAGACATGTCCCGCCTTCTGCAATGAGTCATTCGAGATCCCCCTCATTTATTTGAGGAAAATCGACAAACCCCATGGCTCATCTTTTCTGCACTCATTCCCAACTTCAGAGCAATCCTACTGGATGGAATCATTTCTCCAACAATTGCTGAACAATTGTAATCGTCGCCGTGATAACGCCTGGAGCAATTCAACCACCGCCCATAACTAATATTCGTGGCTTATCCATTTGTTTCAATTGCTCTATCGAAACAGCAGGAAGTTGATCTCTGAGTGGACGAATTTCTTTGACCATATTTTTATTTGTATGTAACTATTAAATTTATTTCTGAACAAAGTCAAATAATTCATACAAAACTTGCCCTAAAAAAAATCCGTGTAAAATAGGCGAATACTAACCTCCAATATTATGTGACGCTGACCTGTTATGGCCAATAAAAAGGCTGCAAGTGCTCTCCAAAAATGAAAAATATACGGTATGCACTCAAAGCTTATCGCTCTCGCAGCGAAAAGTGGTGCGAATCCTCTCGAAAATCCTGCGCTCTTCACCGCTATCGAAAAAGCAAAAAAAGACAGTGTCCCGAAAGATGTCATCGATAAAGCTATCCGTCGTGGAGCGGGTCTCGACAAAGATGCTGCAGCTATCGAAGATATCATCTATGAAGGCATGGGCGCTGGTGGTGTCGGTATCATCGTGCGAGCACTGACCGATAATCGAAATCGTACAGCAAGCAGCTTTCGCTCATATTTCAATAAAAACAGTGGTAATCTCGGGGAAACTGGATCCCTCTCAAATCACATGTTCAAATATCGTGGCGTATTCATCATACCCACAAGTAAAATCACAGAAGACCAGATCATCGAGTCTGGCTGTGATGACTACCTAGTAGAGGGCGATGAAACAAAGCTTTTCACGATGCGTGAACAATTTTCTGATGTCACAAATTTTCTCAAATCAGCAAACATCGAACCAACCTCTGCAGGATTTGAATACCTGCCAAATATGGAAGTCGAAATTACTGATTATGAACAGGGTATCAAGGTCATGAAACTCCTCCAAGATTTGGATGAAGATGATGATGTAGAAAAAGTCTGGACAAATGGTGTATTCGATGATATACTGCGCGAGAAAATAGAATCATTTTTGGATTCTCAGAGTTTCCGTTCTTAACTTTTCACATATATGGCAGAGGATACAACAGGCGCTCAGGGTGGTCAAGGTGACCAGTCAGGAACAGGTGGACAGCCACTTCCTGCATTTGATCCAGCAGCAGCTGAAGCGTTTTTCAAAGATCTCATCGGTCGCTACAACACTGATGACAATCAGATAATCATGGATCTCGTGTCGTTTCACCCACTGACACAATTTGATGAAAAAGAATTCGTCGATCTCCTCGAACATTCACTCTCACTCTCAGTCGCTGAGAAAAAACGTGTCGTCGATGCTATTCCGACTCTCTCTCAATACCAGATAGATGAGCTCAAAAAAGTATTCACTGAAGAACGTGAAGAATTCCGAAAGCTCATGCCAAAAGAAGGTGACACTATCAAGAAACTCGTCACAGACAAACGTACCGAATGGAAACAACTCAAGCAGATCTACATCGATGAACTCAAAAATCGCCAGAAGGCCAATGAAGATGCAGGGAAAATCGATGACCTCAAGAAGTCTCTCGGTCTCGACGAAGAAGATGCGAAATAATTAGGCTTTTTTCTTCAGTATAAAAACAGGCAGACCTCGCGGTGAATTGTAGCGGGGTCTGTTTTCATTTTCACCAACACCAGGACTCACAGAGGCAAAAATATTGTTCGTAACAGCTTTCACGCCTGCGACAAGAGGAGAACGATAACCGAGCAGGACAAATGCCATCAATCTTCTCACGATATCACTCTCATCAGAAAATGATGGATCAGAGATGAGGCCCATGTGTCCATTATGCGTATGGCCTCCCATAATAATCTGTGGAATCTGACTCTCAGGCAAGTCTATATGTTGCAGTACTTCGAGATTGTGAGACAGTACCAGCTGCATAACCGCGTCTTTTGATGGCGTCTCCAGTGATGACCGAAGAGCTTCTTGCGCTCATACCCGATCAACCGTAAAATCTGGAGTCGTCACGATATGAAAGCCTCCGCACATTGAACTCTTCGAATAATCTATATCGAGAGACTGGAGAAATTCTTTTTCTTTTTGCCAATGTTTTCGGTGTACATCGTGATTTCCTTCACACGCATAGATCCGAGCATCACTTCAAAATATATCACGAAATCGATGAATAAAGCGAACAATATGAGGTTTCACGGCACTAAAATTCGTATGTTTAGAAAGCATATCTCCGCTCAATACGCAGATAACCTGGCTATCTCATGCTTCTGCTTTGATGATTTTTAATTTCTCAAGCAAGGCTTCTGCCATTTTTTCTGGCTCCCAATGCTCGTGAAAATGCATATCGGAAATATGCACAACACGATTTCAGGCGATTTTATCAGGGAGATTCGGAACACTAAAAACATGACGTTCGACTTCCAGGGTATGATCGATATGTTTTCGAAGTATGGGTTCAAGTCTTTTCAGTATGCGAACGATTACTTCGAACAATATCTGTCGAGCCGGAGGGAATTCTTTATGGGAGTGGACGAGAGTTGAGTGTATTTGTTTCATTAAAATGAATACTAGATAATAATAATATTTGTCAATTTTCTATTACACATAAAAACTCATTTTTTACATGACTCTTTTGTGCCTTGTCATGCACGATAGACTTGCGTCGATATAAAAAAAGATATGCTAGATATATGAAAAAAATTCTCTCTTGTTTGCTGGTTTCTTCAGCTGTTATCTGTCTCGGATATACGAGCGAAGATAGTGCAATGGCGAATCGTCTCGCTGACGCTGATATCATCGTCTCGCACAAGAACAATCTCGACGCTTATAGGCTCGATGATACCGTGACACGTCAAGAAGTCATCGGTATGTCACTGAAGCTCCGTGGAGTAGCACTTCCATCGAATTATAGCTGTAAGGGGTATTTTTCTGATGCTACATTTGATTCGAGTAGTGCTGATGCATGGGTCTGTCGAGCAGTCGAGCTCGCTGCCGATCGCGGACTCGTCACGAGAGACAATACGACGACTCGTCCTCGTGATAAAATCACCAAAGCAGAAGCCCTCGCTATCATCTGGAAGGCTGCTGATATGGATATCACTGCTGTTACTGGCGATGTGACATTTTTTGATGCTGCTGGTCAACCAGCTGCCGAATGGCAAGAAAACCTCCTCCACTCTGCACTCGATGCTGGCGTCATCACAGTAGCACAAAGTGGTACGAGCGCAGCTCCTCAACTCCTCTGGAAACACAATAACCTCGCCAGCCGAAAGGAGGTATTTGCTATCATCTCAACTCTTCTCTCTCTCAAAAATGCAGGCGATCAAGTCCCCTATCTCACATTTTCTGGCGAAGTACAATATACTCCAGGAGTGACGAAAATCATCAGTACTGATTTGTCTCTTATAAAAAATCTACAGGATAAAAATTTCGATCAGGCTGTGATGGCTCTCAATCCGACACCTATGGACTATCGTAGCGAGGGTAACACTCTCTTTGTCATGCAAAAATCACCAGAAAAATGGGGCGCAGTGAAGTATTCAAGTATCTCTACTGTGCTGGGAAAAGTTATACAAAAATACTCTTCCTACAATCCGTATGAAAATGCTATTCGAGCGATGCTTCAAAAATTTAATCTCAAATCAGAGGCTGATTTTTATGCCCTTCCCTATGGAGTTATCTGGGAACAAACACATGATTTCGTCGAACGATATTTCATGGAAGAATTTAGTAACGCTCGAATCGTCTATCCTGCTGGTTCAACCATAGTACCATAATATGCACATAGCTCTTCTCACTGGTGGTATCTCGCCAGAACGTCCCATCTCTCTCCGTAGCAATGAAGGATTGCAGACTTTTCTCCAGGAAACAAACCACACCTACGATGTCTATGATATCCCAGAAGAAATCGATGAATTTCTCGCAAAATATCAAAGCTATGACATAGTTTTCCCCTATCTCCACGGCAGATATGGTGAAGATGGTGCCATTACAGGGCTCTGTGAGGCACTTGGTTTGAGATACATCGGTAGCCCGAGTACGACTCATGCTCTCTGTATCGATAAATTTCACACCAACTGTGTCGTCGAACACCTCGGAATAGTTCATGTACCAAAATCGTGGGTTCCTGGAATTCATGTTCCAAAGATGCTCTGATTCTCAGAAGACAACATCTCGCCCACAAAAACAGATGAGCTCCCAGCTCCTGTTATCGTGAAACCAAATTGTGGAGGAAGTACCGTCGCGACAAATAAAGCATCAACCCTCCAAAAACTCTTTACAGGCATCGAGGAAGTCTATCAAAATACTTCTGCTCTCACTGCAAAAAATATCGGCACACTTGGTTCTGTCAGCTCATCTCATAAATATTTTCTCCGTCGTTTCCCTGACTACACTGACAAGCCAATCGTCCAAGAATATATCGAAGGCGACGAATATACAGTGTGAGTCGTAGGTTCAAATCAAAATCCAGAAGCTCTCCCTATTATGCAGATAGTGAATATCAAGGCTGAGCTTTTTGACTGGCAAGAAAAATATGAATCTGATGGATCAAATGAAATATTTGCCGAACATATATCCTCACATCTGCGTGAAGAACTCGGCTCGATATCAAAAAAAATCTATACTCAACTCGGTTGTCGAGGCGTCGCTCGTATCGACTATCGTGTTCGTGGAAATGAGATTTTCTTTCTTGAGGTCAATACCTTTCCTGGGGCAACAAATGCCTCATTTATACCAAAAATGTGGCGAAAGACTGGACGAAGTATGGCAGAGTTTATTGAGATGCTAATCGCTTCTTAACTAAGCGGAGATGAGGGTATACAGCTCCTGCGTGTCTACTATTTCTTCTGAGTTAGTTTTTTCCTGTGATCAAAGTCCTACAAATGATGGCTCATCAGAGAATAATTGTCGTATATCTTCTGAGAAAAATGGGAGGATACTCATAAGATGATCAGATTCGAGCGGGTTGATAAAGCTGTACCCTGGGAATCTGACGAGCCATTCAGCATTATCGACATCATGCGCGAGATAATTTTCGAAAAGTTGCGGGGTTGTCGTCTTTTCTCCGTCGATTGGATCGAGGATATACCACTGCTCATCATCTCAGAGAAAAACCGCAACACGATGCCCCTGCATAGCATAAGAACGAGTTGGTACATGTCGGTAGACATCAAAGACAGTCTCCACCAAATCTGTTTTTCTTTTATTCAGTGCTTCTATAAAAAGTTTTTTGTCAGTAAACGAGGTAAGGGTATGATTAAATCGGCCATATCGTATAAGATCATTTGCATCTCCTTGAGCAACTCAAGGATTCGTCATGCCGAGAGCTGTGAGGAGAGATATGATATTTTTTCGGGCTATAAATGAACAGCTACTAATAACCGTACCGACATCATAGGACTCTACAGAAGACACGATAAAACGACCACTATCTGTCACGAGCGGCTCTTGTTCTGGCGGTATCATCGAGAGATAGATGCGTCGCACTTCAGGATCCATACCTCCAGTTTCACTGGACGGAAAAGAACCTATTTGAGAAGGTGAGATATGAAGGAGATTTTCTGAGACAGTTGTGCTAGGAGAGGCATCGAGTCCAAAAGCATGAACTCCAACCAAACTTATGATACCTATACTAGCGACGAGCTTGAGAATCATAGAAAAGACTGGGAAAATGGTATTGCCACCAGAGAGTAAGTCAAATTTCTGCTCTTGACTAAAATCGATATTGATAAATATACGCTGTTTCCTATAATAAAAAACAATGAAAAAAACTACTCTCTTTACCGCTATTTTGTCATTTATTTTGCTCATCGCCACTGGCTTGTGTATATGGGGAGAGGCTCAGCTCTCTTGGCTCCATATACCACGGATGATCATCGGGTCTATCGTCGTCCTCGGTCTCCCAGGATATTGGATTACCCGCTGGACTTTCCCTCTCACTGGAGACGAAAACATCATCGATCCAAGTGATGAAAAAGTCACCAAAACTGATAGCAATGAAGAAATACATAAAATTGATGGACTCGAACGTTTTGTACTCTCCATAGCTCTCTCTATATCAGCAGTGCCTCTTCTTCTTTTTTATGTCAATTTTTTAGGCGTTCCTCTCAGTATTTGGAGTGTATTTTTTACGATTTGTGGCGTCACTCTCGCTGCTATGGGTGGTACTTTTTATGTCGAACACCACCATGCCCACATCATCAAATAAATATTGGTATATTTTTTGGATATTGTTCACGATGATCCTCGGAACACTTTCTCTGGGATTTGACATGTACCCTCAGTTCCCTTCGATGTGCATCATCCTCGGTGTCGTACTTGCCACACTCATCGATACGATGGGGACAGTGCCGCCTATCCATACGTATCATTGGCACATCCTCTGGGACGATATCAAATCACAAAAGGTACCCATTTGGAAATGATTTCTCTTGATACAGTCAAAAATTATCTTTCCAACACTTTTTACGCTTTATTTGATACTTTTGATCGTTCAAAAAGTAAAAATTGTTCCTCCAGATTGGCAGTCATATGCCTCTGCGGCAATAGATACGCTCCAACTCCTATGGGTCACCCTCATCTCTGCTGTTATTGCCAATTTTAATGGTGTCGATGAGACACAATATGAAGTCAAAAAACATTTACCTCTCGCCAATATTTTTACACTTTTCCTGATATGTCTCCTCTCCTATGGAGGCATGTGGTCTATATTTGCTGAAATAGCGGTTATCGGGAGAGTGGCCTACTTTGTCGCTCTCAGTGTCGGAATTCTCATAGCGCTCGTGAGCATGATGATACTCACAGAGGATGACGGCGATGATAATAACTCTCTCTAAATTATGATAAAACTCATCATCCAAATCCCCTGTAAAAACGAAGAACAAACCCTGCCAATAACATTTCACGACCTCCCCAAGTCTCTCCCCTGAGTAGAGATAGAATATCTCATCATCAACGATGGAAGTACAGACAGGACTGTAGAAGTAGCTCGTGAGCTCGGTATCCATCATATCATTCAATTCAAGTGAAATCGTGGTCTGGGAACTGCTTTTCATCATGGCATCATGCATAGTCTCATGCTCGGCGCAGATATCGTCGTCAATACTGACGGAGATAATCAATATCCTGGCGACAAGATACCGGAATTGATCCAACCTATTCTTGATGGCAAAGCAGAGATGGTTATAGGCAATAGACGCCCCTGAACCAACCCTCACTTCACGACATTTAAAAAATTTCTTCAGAGACTCGGAAATCATGTCGTCAGCATCGTAGCAGGTGAAAAAATACCGGACTCTGTGAGTGGATTTCGTGCTTATTCACGCGAAGCGCTCTATGAGATAAATGTCACTTCCCGTTTTTCCTACGTCGTAGATACGCTTATCCAGGCATACAAAAAAGGTCTCAATATAGCATGGATTGATATCGATACACACGCTCCGACCCGCCAATCAAGGCTTTTTCGCAATATATGGGAACACATCGGTAAAACGACCATGAACATATCTCGTGTCTATATACTCTACGAACCTCTGAAGGTGTTTTTCATTCTCAGTCTTCCTTCACTCATCATCGGTCTCGCTGGAGTACTTCGTTTTATGTACCTCTATTACTTTACTGGAGTCGGCCGAGAAGCCATACAATCGCTCATCATCTCTGGCGTATCTATCACTATCGGAATCACTCTTTTCTCTCTCGGTATCATCGGAGATCTCATGGCGAAAAATAGGACCCTGATGGAGCAGCAGCTCTCACTCCAAAAAAGACAGAAATATCCTCGTGAATAATTTGATTTCGTTGGAAAAATGCGATAGAATGGTGAAGTAATCACTATTTTTCACTCTTTTTTATGTCAAAACACCGTCATGTCGAACTCTCAGATTTTCGTATCCAGCCAGGAAAAAGTGTCAATCTCCACAAAATAAAAACAGATGATGTCGGCGATTGGGATGAAGAGTCAGCGATGCACCGTCTCGAGAAAAATCGTGAAAAAATCATCGAACTCCAGGATACACTGTATGCTGAGGGAAAACAATCTCTCCTCGTCGTCCTCCAAGCGATGGATGCAGCAGGTAAAGATTCTACCATTAAGTCCGTCACACAGGGCATCAACCCTCAGGGATGTAGCGTCGTATCGTTCAAACAACCAAGCTCAGAAGAACTCTCTCATGATTTCCTCTGGCGTATTCATCAGGAGATTCCTGCAAAAGGAAAAATAGGAATTTTTAATCGAAGTCACTACGAGGACGTCATCATCACTCGCGTCCACGATATCATCCCCCGTGATCTCATCAAAAAACGCTACGATCATATCAACGATTTTGAACGTATGCTCTCAGATCATAATACAAAAGTCGTCAAAATCATGCTCCATATCTCTGCTGATTATCAGCTCCAGCGCATCAAACACCGTCTGGAAAAACCGGACAAAGCATGGAAATTTCGACCATCAGATATGGAAGAACGAAAGAAATGGCCAGAATATATGGAAGCTTTTGAAAAGGCTATCGAACACACTTCAACCAGCGAAGCGCCATGGTATATCGTCCCCGGTGAAAATAAATGGTATCGTTATCTCGTCGTCAGCGAGATCATTCTGCAGGCTCTCCAGGACATGTCTCCTGAGCTCCCAAAACCAAATTTTGATATCAAAATCGCGATGAACCCAGAGTTTTTGAAGTAATATATGATCAGAATAGAACCCATCAATACATACTCTCCGAAAGATGAGGAAATCGTAGGCGAATGGCTCACTTCTTCAGAAAACGAAGTTCCTCAACTAGTGCAGAAAATTTTAAAAAAACCTCAACCAGCTCGTTACTCAGAAGTACCTACTGGTATAACCCCTGAAAGCGCACTCTGACAAAGAATACTCAAAGTAGGCCGTCATAATCCGAAATTATTCGGACTTCTTCTCGGTACACAAACAGCAATTTTTGATTTGATTACTGGAAAAATACCAGCGAATGTCACTGTGGGTGAAATAATGGATATAAATAACAATTATTCTGTGCGCCCCGAAATAGTGATCACTCTGTGAGAAAAAAATTAAAAAAATTTCTAAAAAATAATAATTGTCTACAATGCACTCTATGGTGCATTTTTTATTTCTCGTGACGAGTCTTTTTTTCTTTGGTTCTTGTGTAGGGAGCTTCTGTGGTGTCATCATGGAAACTGGATTTTTGAAACGATCTTTTTGGACTGGAAGAAGCCAGTGCTCATCGTGTTATGAAACACTTCGTTGGTACGAGCTCATCCCCGTGCTCTCTTATCTTTTTCAAAAGGGCGCCTGCAGACAATGCAAAACAGAGATTCCTTCATGGGTTTTCAGCATAGAAGTCATGATGGGGCTTCTCTGGATGCTCTTTGGGACGATACTTATAACAGAAGGATATAATCTCTTTGAGATAACATCACACCTCGTCGTACTCTCGATGCTTCTCATGCTCGCCCTCGAAGATATCAAAAGCTTTACTATTCCTGACAGACTCTCGCTTCCCATGATTATCATCACGATTATCTTGATAGCTTTTTCATGGGGAACCTATCAGATGGGACTCCTCTTTGATCCATACATTGCCATATTAGGAGGTGTGTGCGGCATGGCCTTCTATCTTCTCCAAATGATCATACCTGCATTGATATATGTATGTCGCAAGAGACAATTTCAAAAAGTACCCAACCTTCTCGCTCTTCCATTTTTTTTCCCATTCTGGCTCGTGGTAAAAATCTTTGCCAATGAAGAACTCGCAGATAAGCTCATACCATCTGTATCAGAAATAGATGAACTCCCTACATGGGTGGGTGGTGGAGATGTCCGACTCGGGATACTCCTCGGACTCATTCTCGGACCGATATATTTCTGGTGGACTATCGGTATAGGATATACTCTGTGAACAGTTTTTTGGCTCGTCGGAAAAGTCTTTCAGGGAAAACAATTGGACATTCTCCCCGTCGCACCCCTTCTTTTTCTGGGTTTTTGTGTCACATGGCTCATACGAGTTTATTCATAAAATAGAGGTTTAGTAACTGAAAACTATACTAGATAACAAACAGAGAAAGGTACAGATGCGAAATGTTGAGATGCAAAAAAAAGAAGTGTAGGATATACCTATATGAACCGCAAACAAAATCAAGATGCTTCGCTTCGAGCTCTCTCAGAACTCATAAACACAGCTGAACGCTCACTCCATCATGCAAAACACCTCATGTCTCAAGTATTGGGCAAAAAAGCACCCACAGAAGAGGAGACTCCTCTTCCTGCTGGACTTCATGCGTATAAACATGGAAAATCAAAAGTGATTGAGGGTATCTTTAATGGTCGAGACATGCTCGGCTCTGATAAAAAAATCTATCCCGTCCCTGCGAACTATGCCAGTAAATCAAAAATCGTCGAAGGAAGTAAGCTCAAGGCAACTATCAAGGCTGATGGTTCTTTTCAGTATAAAATCATCGATGAAATCGACTTTGATATGATGACTGGAACGCTTATCAAAGATGGTGACCGTTTCGTGGTTATCACACAGAGTGGTATCTATCAGGTAATTCCTGCATCTGTTACCTATTTACAGGCAAAAATCGGAGATCGTGTTTCTATTCGTGTTCCTCAGGGCATCAAAGCAACGTATGCAACAATCGATGCTCTCGTCCCACACGATGTCGGCCTCGTAGAGGCTTAATCAAAGTATGATGAATCAATTTCTCGAACATTGGCTCGTCGGGGAATGATATCAGCCTGAGCTTTACCGAGAACTCTATCCGAATGGTATCCGATTGGGTGTATCTATGACAAAACATGTCGTAGATATGGTAAAGGATAGAGTGAGTAAAAAATTAAATGAAAATATTGTCTTCGAAGCTCTCGATAGGGGTATTCGAGTGCATGAACTATCCAAAAAATATCCGTGACTCCGTGAATATGCACGTATAAAACTTTTCACGAGTGCTAAAAATACAATACTTATCTATTACAATCAAAAGATATTTCTCCTTGTCTCTGAAAGCGAAAAAGATTCATCTGGCGAAGTCCCTCTCCACACATTCATTACCTGTCTTAATATACCTCTCAAATATAAAAAAGAATTTGAGCGGGCCTGGAAAGAACTCAGAACAGATACAGGTCTCTAATGAAGTCTTTCTGAAAGGACGAATCTCAGCTCATCAATCGTTCCCGCTCCGAGAAGAAGGAGGAGGGAATTTTTTTGTTCTGCATCGATTTTTTGAAGCATTTTCTCTGCATCGTGAAGAGTGCCTACATACTCACAAGGGGAATTTTTTGCGACCATCTCAGCAAGAATTTTTGCATTGATCATATCACGTCTCTCGTCTATATCACGGGCCGCATAAATATCAGAGATATAGGTCATATCAGCACTGGTGAAGCTCGTCGCAAATTCGTGACGAAGTTCGTAGGTTCGAGAGTATTGGTGCGGTTCGAAGAAGACAATAAGTTTTTTGTCTGGATGCGTTTTTTTGAGCGCTCACAGTGTTGCAATAATCTCCGTCGGATGATGACCGTAGTCACTCATCACGAGATTTGAATTTCTAGTCGTACCAATCACCTCCATACGTCTCCAACTCCCCGGATACTGTGCGAGAGATTTTTTTGCAGCTTCTGCATCGAGTCAGAGAAGTTGGCTCGTGACATACGCGAGCTCGGCATCAAGACGAATATGATCTCCTGGCACGAGAAGTTCTGGCAATGTGTAGGGATATTTTCCTGGTTGAATATTGTTGAATGCATCGCCAATAACTTCGAAAGAGTTCGCAGAAACGAGGATCGTCGTCGGAGCAAGTCCTCTCATCCCTTTTTTCTCGGCTTCATCAGCGAGCATCACGAGACATTGAGCCGAGCGAGCAAAGACATGAAATGCATCAAGGTAGGCTGCTTCGGTTTTGAAAAAATCCAGATGATCAGGATCAATATTGGTCACCACAGCGATATCAGGTTTGTATTTGAGAAATGCATTGCGATACTCACACGCCTCAATATTCATGATTTTTTGCCCTTCTGACGAGATATTTCGACCATCGAAGGCTTTGACCAATGTCCCCGTAATCGTCGTTCCCTGGGCCTGTAAATCATGGAGGAATGTGCCTATCATAGCACTCGTGGTCGATTTACCATGTGCGCCAGCGACTGCGATTTTCATCGGAAAAGTATGAAATACATCGGCGAGCGCTTCGGGATACGAGAGAATCTGCGCATGAAATTTCTGACCCGCTTCTATCTCTGGTTTGTGGTTTGCTCGAACGCCAGAAAGCCCTAACGTATCATCATCAATAATCGCTTCTGTGTAGATGACTTTTTCGGTGTCTTCAGAAATAACTGAAGCACCATCAGAAATTATCTCAATCCCCTCAGACGCAAGCGTATCGAGGAGTGGCGAATGCCCCATATTTGTCCCTGTCACACGATACCCCTGCGCGAGATAATACCGAGCAAGAGCTGAGATGCCTATACCTCCGATACCGATACAGTGAATATGCTTTTTCATTACGAGTAGTATAGAAACTGTGTGGTTTATTTCAAATGCAGAAACAGATCGAGGAGGAGAAGAAGTGCGAATACCCATATTAGAATCCCCGCAATTTTATTCACCCAGTGCATAAAAGATTCTGCGCTAATTTTTTTACGAAGATACACTGCACCGTGTGTGACAATAATCCATGATAGAGAGGCTCCAATGGCAGTACCAATAAGGACAAAAACAGCAGCACGCGGATGCCCTACAACCCTCGGTGCGACACTCGAAAATATACCAAAAAGTGCGATTATAGCGCCTGGCTGTGCCAAGGTTAATCAGAGCGTGCTGATATAATCACGGAGGAGTCCTTTATGATTCAAGGCGAGATTTTTCCCGTGAGAACCGCTAAAAAATACTTTCCATCACAAAAAGGTCAAAATCAAAATGCCAACAATATGAAGAGGATTTTTGTAGAGGATAACAGCATCTGCGACAAATGTGAGACCAAAGATAGCAATCGTCGCATAGATCATGTCAATCGTAACAGCACCGAGACCTGAGACAAGGCCTGAGAAGCGACCATAATGAAATGTACGACGCAAACACAAAACACCAACAGGCCCCACGGGTACTGCGATGATAAAACCTATCATTAAACCGCGAAGAAAGAGATGAATGTCGATGAGATGATGCATGGAGAAGAACTGTTTTTATCACCGAAAAGTTCAGATTTTTTTAACAATAATTTGAGAGGCATTTCTGTTTCGTCATTGTATTCGAAGATTCGTAAACGCAAGGATTGAACAGGGCACTTGGAATCAAAAAATTATCTGAATAACAAAAAACGTCCCTCAAAAAGAAGGACGTTTTTTCATGGAATTATTATTGAATCGTCATGACTACGGTACTGGTTGCTTTTTTACCTGTGCTTGCCTGGTTGACAGTAAAGTTCAAAGTAAAGACACATCCAGCATAGGATGCTGGGAGAGCTGGAGCTACTATAGCCCCGTTTGGTTTTTTGATAATCCAAGCACCTCCTGCGCCACAACTTGCTTTGTTCGTGGTGTACGTTGAGGTAGCAGTAGCGGCATTGTCTGAAGACCATTCGTACCGAACTCTGTCACCAACACGTGCAGTGACTGAACCAGTACTTCCGTTGACTTTGAGAGTCGCAGTTGGTTCTGCAGGTCATTGGATGGTGAGAACAAGAGTATCTTCTGCTGTGGTACCTGCAGTATTTTTTGATTTGTATTTGATAGTAAATGTACAACCCGCGTAGGATGCCGGGAGAGGATCAGATGTGAGAGAGCCACTAGTGGTATTCGCAAGCCATGCTCCTCCTGCGCCACAACGACTTGGTGACGCAGTATAGGTAGAGGTAGCACTTGTAGCATCCATAGCAGACCAAGCATAGGTGACTTTGTCTCCTACTTTCGCAGTAGCATTATTTGATCCGCCGACAGAGATGTGGGCTTGAGGAGGAGGGGTGGTAGGTGTTGAGATTACAGTAAATGGAACAACATTACTATTATTGCCACTAGCATTTTGAGCCTGAATATTATAACTACCAGGAACCGTGGTAGTCCTAGTACAGACCGTGCCATCACATGGTCCAACAAGTTCTTGCGGAACAGTGAATGTTAGTGTTGTTCCATGATGAGAACTGATACCGTCAATCGTAACAGTACCAAATTTTACAAAGGTATTATTTGCATGGTCATCATCTGAAAATCCTTCTCCTTGAATTGTAACAGTAGTCCCAATTGGACCATGATCTGGAGTGATAGAAGAGATGCTAACTTTTGGAAGAATGGTGAAAGGAACAATATTACTTCTACCATTTGAATTTTCTACGTAAAGTATGTAATTATCTGGAGTAATGTTTGTTGGAACAGTGAAGGTCAGTTGATTACCATCAGTAGAAGCTGTATTTTCAGTTATTGTCAGTTGATTATTATCAATAGAAACTGTATTTTCGGTCATAGCATTTCGGCTCAGATGGAGCGTGTTGGTAGAAGCAAAACCTGATCATTGAATGGTTACCTGTGTGCCCGGCTGTCAGAAAGATGATCATATAGTATCTATCTGAGGTCAAATGACAGTAATTCAATTATCAACTAGATCACTTTCTGTTCCGTTTTCATTTCTTACCTTAATAGGGTATCAAAATGGCACAACCGCCCTTCAATTAGACATGACGTCAGGAATAGTGAAGTATCAGTTGCTATCAGGACTGAGTTCAATATTTCCTGTACTCGATCAAAAAATAACTTTATTATTTGGAGTAAATGGAGAAAAATTGATACCGCGTACAGAAAATTTATCTCCTATTTTACCATATGAAGGAGCTATCAAATATATGTAAGGTTTGGTCGTAGAAACAACAGCATTTGGTATATCAAAAGGAAAAAGGTTACTGGTACCATTCGCATTTGTTATAGTAAGAGTATGGTGACCTGCCACACCAAAAGGATCGGCAACAGTTCAAGAAGGATTAATACTAAGAATAGGTTGATGATTTTGTAAGTATGTATAATGACCAAATCAACTGTGAATAGAATCAGTATTCATCGGGCTATTTCCATCAATAGTTACAGTTCCGCCGATACCAAATCCAGTTCATTGAATCATATAGTGCACATAGGTCTTTACAGGAGTATTATTTGTATAATTTTCTAGAAAAACCTGTACACCATATATATGTGGCACATCTGTATACAGGGTACAAGCATTGTTTTTGTATGCATATCCATCTGGACACTTAAATGCACATGAAGAGTATGGTCCTGCTCCTCAATCCATATGCCATACATGATCTCCTGAATCAGCATCTGCTGGTTGTAAGATTGCATTCGTTGGTAAAGTACCCGTACAATTTCCAGTATTTAGGGCATCCGACTTCAGTCCAGGTATCTGTATCTTGCCGGTCTGCACGAGAGCGACAACCCCGAGAAGGAGCAGAGCTATGATGATAATTCCTATTTTTTTCTGGAGAGATATGGGCATAAACGATGTTATGAATAAGTATTTTCAATAATAAGAGTGAGGTACGCCTTTGTCAATAAAATAAACAGTGTGGTGATCGTTATATTTTACCAAAATAGAGCAATAAAAAAACCATGAAGACGACTTTGAGTAACCTTACGTGTGAAATGTTGAGTGATAGAAAGAAGTAAATTTCTTCACTTCGACCGAACCACTGGCCTCTTGGTGACACATAAAAAAAGACTCCAGGATCACACAAAGTGACGAACTGAAGTCTCAAGATATCGTAAATGGTGGGTAATAGGGAGAGAAATGAGTAAACCTCATTTCGACCGAACCACTGGCCTCGTAAAACAAATACTGTGGTGAGAATGGTGGGTGATAGTGGACTCGAACCACTGGCCTCTTCCATGTCATAGAAGCGCTCTAACCAACTGAGCTAATCACCCGAACAAACGGAATTGTAGAGAAAAAGATGGAAAATCAAATTTTACTTTACCATCTTCTCTATCATCTCCCTCTGATGAGCCGTGAGCTTATTTGGCATTCGTGCATCGAGCTTCAGATAAAGATTTCCTACTTTTTTTCCAGCTGTGCGACCTTTCCCTGTGACTTTGAGCCTCGTTCCAGGCTTCGTACATTCTGGAACGGTGACTTTGAATTTACCAGAATAGGGAGAATCAATCGAAATTTTTGTTCCGAGAAGGAAGTCCCAGATAGGAAGCTCCACTATTTGCTCCATATCAAGACTTTCCTCTTCGTAATCTTCGTAGATTGGTTGTTTTCGGGATGCTTTTCTACCACCTCATGAGAAGTTCCCAAAGAGATCTCCGAGATCGAATTCAAATCCCTGACTCGAACCTCCACGAGCATTTCCAAAAATATCGCCAAAATCAAAACCCCCAAAACCTCATTGCGCGCCACCACCACCTCAGCCCATATTTCAGAAATCCGCTGTTCCAAATGTATCATATTTCTGTCGCTTCTCTTTATCGCCCACGACCTGATAGGCTTCGTTTATTTCTTTGAATTTTTCTTCCGCTTTTTTATCTCCCTGATGTCTATCAGGATGCCATTGCATAGCGAGTTTTTTGTAGGCTTTTTTTATCTCTGCTTCGCTTGCTCATTTTGTCACTCCGAGAATATTGTAGTAATCTTTTTTCATAGCGAGAAGTATAGCTAAAAGTATTTTTCGAACAAGAGAGAGCCTTTTTGACAAATTCTTTTTTGCTCTTTTCATATTTTTCCTATACTGCGCCTAATGAAACTCCCATACGTACTCATCGTCGGTCGCCCAAATGTGGGCAAAAGCAGTCTTTTTAATGCCTTTACTGGTCGAAAGATAGCTATTGTCGATGAGACAGCCAACACGACTCGTGATGTCCTCGAATACCCGATGAAAGATTTCGAGACTGATTTTCAATGGACTATTGCTGATAGTGGTGGTCTGAACTTCGGTTCTCAGCATCAGATTCTCCAGGACGTGAATAAACGAGTAAATGAATGTGCTGAGCAGGCAGATCTCATCCTCTTTATCTGTGAATATGACCATCTCACTGATGTCGATGATCATATCATCGCCATGCTCAGAAAATTGAATAAACCAGTATGGCTCGTCGCAAATAAAGCTGACAATATCACTCGGGTCAATGAAGCGTATGCACTTCTCTCAACAGGTTTTCCTGTCTATCCTGTGAGTGCCTCTCATAGAAAAATAGACGAACTCGAAACAGCCATCGTAAAATTTCTCAGTGAAAAATATCCAGAACAAAAAGGAGAGGAAGAAGATGAAGGTATCAAAATCGCTCTCGTCGGACGACCAAATGTTGGAAAAAGTTCGACATTTAACGCTCTCGTGGGTTACGACAAGGTCATGGTCTCAGCAGAGGCTGGCACCACTCGAGATCCGACCGATACCGTCCTCATGTACAAGGGTCAGCGACTCACACTCATCGATACAGCAGGTTTTCGAAAACCAGGAAAAATCGGTGTCTACAATGTCGAGAGTTGGTCAGTCCTCAGAACAAAAGCGGCTGTCGAACGTGCTGATATCTGTGTCCTTCTGATCGACAGTGTCGAAGGAATCGTCCAACAAGACAAACACATTCTCGCAGAAGTCCTCGAACAGAAAAAAGGTGTCATCATCATGGTCAATAAATGGGATCTTTCACAGGCTAAAACAGACATGGAACCAGAGATGTTTCACAAGCGCTATCTCGCCTATCTCCAGAGAGAATTCGCCTATTGTCCTTGGGCGATGACAGTCTTTGCCACAGCAAGTGAAGGAAAGGGTGTCCGCGATATCCTCGAACATGCTATCGGTATCCACGAAGAGCGTCAAAAACGTGTCTCAACTGGTGAATTTAACCGATTCCTCACGAGAACATGTCTCGAACATGCGCCAAGCGGAAGTCGAAAAATCCACAATCCAAAAGTCTACTACGGTTCTCAGGTCGCTATCAATCCACCAAAATTTGTCGTCAATGTGAATAAGCCTGAATTTATCCACTTTAGCTGGAGACGTTATCTCGAAAATCGTATACGTGAAACATTTGGTTTTTATGGAACGCCTATTGAAGTCGACTATCACGGAAAAGATCCAGATAAAAACCCCTACAAACCAACCAAGGTATTATCAAAGGCTCTCAAGCCTCGATAGTATCAAAAGGGTACATATTCTCATGAAGTAATTTTACTTTTTTCAGTGAAAGTCTTACAATGGGTAGTATATGGCTCTTCCCTTTGAACAAGCAGAACAAAAAGATAAACCTCGAGATGATTTCGAGGCAAATACTCTGAAGTCTTCTCGTGAAGCTTCTCAGGCCCTCGAAAATCAAATATGAAATGAGGAAAATTTCAACAAACTCCCTACCGAAAAAGAGAGGATTGTTGCAAAAAAAGTACTGAAAGACATCAAAGCATTAATGAATAAAACAGATAGCCAAAGTCGAGCAACGCTGAATGTACTCGTGAGATGAAATGAAAATGTGCTCAATAGTTTAGATCCGACCCTTGTGCTAAAACTTTTTAAGGCACTTCGAGAAATGGGGAAAGAACGATACCGCGAAGCTGCTCGGAGTGGCAATGTACCAGTCTTGACGGCTGGTGCGATGGACTATATCAGTCAAGCGACCAATATTTACGAACAGGTAGCTCGTGATCTCCAGGTACGCGAAAAACAAGAAGCACAAGAATGATCACCAGATACGCAACTCGCCCAATATAGTGCCAGGGTGGAAACAATGAAACAAAAACTCAAGGCACTGTACAAAAATCTGGGAAAACTCGAAAAATTTGATCCTAATAATGTCGCCTAATTATGGCCATCAAAAAAATAATGAAGAAAAAAAATCCCGAAGAGATACAAATTCTCGAAGATTTTCAGGCTAAAAATGCAAAGAAAAATGCACGAGTAACAAGCATGGAAAATCTCGTTCATGATTTCGATGTACAGGATGTCCTCAAGCTCAATGAAGAACTCAGGGCCTACTATAAAAAAGCAGGAGATGCTCACATCCTCGACCTTCTCGATCAGATGACAGAGATCATGAGAGATCTCTCTGAGATTATTAATCAAGTAAAAGAGAAGCGAATCTCTCTCGAGCTGTGACAAAAAGAAATCCAAGAAAAGCTCACAGAAATAAATGAGGTACTCAAGATGATGCAAGACTGGGAAGCGACTGGGCTTTAGTTGTTATTCTTTAAAAAAATCCCTCCAGACGGAGGGATTTTTTTCTTGAGAATAATATAATTATTTCTTCTTTGGGTCCATTGAGCAGCAAGAGCCACAGCTCATACCACAACATGACATGATAACTTTGATACCTTTCTGGAAAAATACAGCCAAGAGAAGGAGATCAATACGTGTCTGCTCGAGAAGACTGGCCACCTTGCGGAACATACCACCCTGAAGAGGCATATGATTCTGGAGTTTTACGAGAAATGCAAAAGCCATAACAACTGAGAGTGCGAGAGCGGCATAACGAGAAGTCTTGCGGCAACCGATAGCAAAAGAAAGACCTCCGAGTACTTCGATAGTAGCAGCGATACCACCAAGAGCGAGAGCAATCTGAGAATGTCCCTTGATGTGCACGAGTCCGAGAACCATTCCGCCAACTGCTGTTAAGAATGCTTTACCTCCGAGAAATTTCGTGAGACCAGCAAAGATAACAATCACACCTGCGACAACTCCAGAGATGCTTGGACAGATCCATTTACCCATACCCATACAACAAGCGTCTTTCGACATATCCTTTCCCATAAACATAGCATTAAAAATAAGTGTTCTTATTGTATCCTTTGGCTTCTGTGTGCAATCTCAATCAGGTTGATGTTCTGTTTTTTTATTCATAGTATATTTTTCTGAGATGAGTAAAATCTCAGCTCGAAATGCGAAAAGTTCTGTGCGAAGTTTTTGATAGGTAAATAGAAATGAATTTGTAAAATCATCTCCATTTTCAGCTATACGAGCATCTATCTCCTCGAGCGTCATGATATGAAAACTCTCAACAGAATCATCGAGATTCTTCGGTTCGCCACCAAAAACTCCGACAAAATCATGTCTTTTTTCTCGCTTAAAAATACTGGAAAATTCATCAGATCTCACATGGTCCATTTCCCAAAAACAAAGCGGTTTGACGACGATGATTTTTTCTCTGTACTCATGCAGGGTATCCAGGATTTGATTCATCGACATCGATTCTGGCATGATATACGAAGGTGCTCCGAATTCTTCGATACATTCGTGGAGGAGTGTAAATGAGACAGCCTCCTGCGGATTGATGTGTCCACCAACTGCTGTATGGAGTCTTCCCGGACTTATTTTGACATTTGGACCTCGCTTTTGAAGAATCATTTTCCCATCAAAGGTAAAAATAAATGCATCAACAGTGGAGATAAAATACTCACGATAGAGCGTCAGTCTATTTTGATAAAACTCGGCTCTCTCGACCACAATAGGGCTCGAGAAATCTGATTCATGATAGACGATGATATGCTCTGTCATGAAAAACTTGTAAAAAATATTCGTCTTCATACTATGCTCACAACTTAAAAAATCAACCATGTATTATGCATCTCTTTTCTTCCCTCGACTCTCTCATCGATCTCCCATTTCCTGCGTTTGAAAAAAAACTCACAAAACTCGAAGAGGAATTTAAAAATCTATCAGTGACGGACATAGATGAAGAAGAAATAGAAGGATATTTTCTCCGAATCAAAAGTGAGTATGCTGACCACACAGGCGATACGGCCAAAACCAGACTCGAAATCCTCGGATATCTGTCTCATTTTGACACGCTCGTTGAGAAATTTTTCCCAGACTATGTCTCACTGTTTCAGGAATCTCTCGATCGAAAAGACGTCTCAAATCTCTCTCGCGCTCTTCTCAATTTCCTCGAACATATGGATGAAATTTTGCGAGAATACACACACCGACTCAGCGAACCAGATCAATATCCATCATACACTGGCTACATTCAGGAACTTATCCAAAATAGCATGATTGATCTCTTTTTCTGGCTCCAGGAAAGAGAATCAGCGCAAGAAAAAAAAGCAAAACCAGAAGACAAAAATACGGACATTGCCATCCGGATGAGTAGTGAAACAAAAGATCCGAGCCTCCAACTCACACGACAGTGTCTCGAAATACTCCTCGAGTGAGTCCTCGAAAAAATATTTTTCGATCACGAATACAAAATCCGTACATCTCCTCTCGATACCGAACTCCCTCTTATTGGAAGATACGAGAAAAAATAATCGCTCAGTTAAAAGAGAATTGATTGACATTGATTCCCTCTGGACTACTATGTTCTGGCTTTATTTTTAATGCATTTTATGCTCAAAGGAAGTACAAAAGCTCTTATTTTTATCGTAGCAATCGCTGGTGTCTTAGCAGTCCTCTGGAAGCAAGGAAGCACTGATGGGCTCCGTTCTCAAGCACTCACTACATCAGGCGACAAAGCCTCTCCAACTGTCTCAATTCGGGTCACAAATATCGCCATGAAACAAAATAATACGTACATGGGCATTTCGACACTCCCGCCAAATCTTCATAACTTTGAAGCTCGTGATGCTGATGCAATAGTATTTTCATGGGATTCTGCTCATGCTGATACTGTGAGCTTTTCTGAAAAAACAATACCGACTGGATGTCCGAGCTCTATCACGACAACAGAGAAAAATCTATCAGACATAGCAGATTCGTCATCTGGAAAAAGCAAAATCATACTTCCAGAGTTTGCTGATGCTCCGGCAGGTTGTACTCTCACTCATACCATAACGGTCACAGCTAAAAACAATACTAATGGAGAGAGTGTTTCTGACAGTTTCGAGGCTGTAGTAAAAAAATAACATCTCGTGATGCTCAAAGTGCATGATTTTTTCTTCCGACGATACCTCTCTGAAGGAGATACTATCAGAGCTATTTTTCATAGACACTTTTTCGTCGCACTTCCAAATATCTTTTTCTGGCTCGCATTTCCTGTCAGTCTCGTATCTTGGGGCGTCTATCACTGGTGGTATCCCGAGATTCTCACGTCACAGTTTCTCTGGCTCTTTGAAGCATATCTGTTTCTACTCTTTTTTATCATGCTCTACAAAGTGCTTGATTGGTATTCTGATGTCTGGATTATGACTGATCGTGGCATGATTGATGTACGATGGTCTCTCTTTATGAATGACTTTACCTTCACGGAATACGATGACATATCCTCTGTTCAGGCACACCAGGGAAGTATATTTGATAAGATGTTTAACATAGGCGACATCACCATCCACAAAATGGGTGACGAGATGTACATCTCTCGCATGTATAAACCGAGTGAAATCATCGAGATCATCCAGGAAAATCTCCGCGAACATCACGAAGAAGAACATGCGAGTGGAAAAGATATGCATATCTATGTCGATGGTGTTCGACAGAATCATGTCGCTGTCCCCTACAAAACTGGATTTCGTTATGTACCGACTGAGGTGGATGATGTGAAATATATCGAGTCCATTCGTAAACAACCAGGTACTATAGATCTCTCTGGCAAACCAACACCAAAAACAGAAGAAAAACATCATGGTCACAAAGACAAACACGATTCTCACGGACACGGACATCATGGACATTAAATCTTTTCCCTTCAGTTCGATTCTCTCATGGTACCAAAAATATGGTCGCCATGATTTACCATGGAGGCAGATATATGCTACACCGGTCAAAGAAAGACTCTACAAAGTCTGGATTGCTGAAGTCATGCTTCAGCAGACACAGGTCGATCGTGTCATCGGATACTACACGCGTTTTCTGGAGAAATACCCGACCATTGAATCACTTGCCGAGACGACCTATGATGAACTCTTCCCCTACTATCAGGGCCTCTGATACTATGGAAGAGCGAGACGAATGATAGAGCTCGCAAAAGGAGTCGTAGAAAAATATGACGGTATCTTTCCAGATGATTTTGAAAAACTTCGCAAGCTGCCCTGAATATGAATATACACTGCTCAAGCACTTCTCGCATTTGGATATGACCAGCCGGTTCTCGCGATGGATGCAAATCTCCAGAAAATTTTTGCACGATACTATCTCGGAAGTAGACATCTGTCTCTCTGAGATGACATGATTCAGAAACTAGAATATCAATTACGAGATAAAAAAATCTCTGGCAGAGCCATCAATAACGCACTCATGGACTTCGGCGCTCTCATGTCGACAACCTTCGACAAAGTAGACAAAGACACCTATCCACTCCAGGAATGTCTCTGGTTTACGACAGAAGGGAGACAAGAACCCGTCAAAAAAAAGATAATTCGTCGCAGTGAAAAATGAGCGAAACTCGTCGTGTTTCTCCACGAAGCGCATAAATCCTACTGGAGTAGTACATCGAGTCATTTTGAGCCATTTTTGATAGAACCAACAAGCAAGGACGACCGTCGAACGGTGCAGGATTATTTCTCTGCGACATTTGGTCTCGAAGTATCTGTTCGACCGAGTTTCTGAAATGGCATATTTGAATTAATGCCGGTGAAACTTTTTCATGCACAAATCCAAACTGGTTCACTCACACAAAAAACCTTCTCCAAAAAAAAGAAGGAAGAGTGGGTAGAGAAGAATATTAATCTATAGGAAAAAATCATTTCGCCTTATCTCCATACATCAGGAAATCTTCGGCACCTGTAAGAATTCCTTGTAGGCGTAAAGTCGTCTTAAGCCCATAAATATAATTTTGTATAGCTCATCCTGGTGTGCTCGTATCAAATCCTGCATGAGGTCCTCATATCATTGCCCCAAGAGCATCTCTCTCTCCGCCAAATTTTTCTGGATTTTCGATAAAGTCCCTAAGAAGTCTTGGATTTAAATTGGCCGTTCACGCTGTCACTTCATCAACCAGCCCCCTCCTATCTGCAGACATTCTACCATAGAGGGGCTCACTTCCATGTGAGATTATTTTTCATGGAAAACTGGCCCTCAGTGTGAGGAGTTTATCAAAATATTCTGCATCACCAGAAGAATCTTTGATACCAATAATTCTTTTATCTGCAAAACATTGCACTACAAATTCAAGCGGTAGCGGCTTAGATCAACCTGGCATATTATAGAGAACAATCTTTCCCGTCGGTAGAGTAGCCTCCCTTGCAGTGGCAACTCTCACTTCAAAATCACCCGTATGACCACAACCAATCATTGTCTCGTCAATTCAGAGTTCTCGTGCTATTTGTATCTGAGTACCAACGTGTTCATCTCTACCTAATACTCATGCGCGTACATGGAGATCTCATCGGAATCGAACGACTGCTTCTAACAATGATCTATATTGTTTCATTTTGAGCAAATGACTTTCTCCGGTCGTACCGCCAGGCACAACAGTATTAGCTGATTGCCTGACGTGATCCATGAGTTTTCTCATAGACTCAAAAAAAACTTCAGGAGTATCTGAGCCTGAATAATTCACGAGTGATCCGGGAGTAACAAGGGGTACAGCAAGATTAACCATAAATATTTTTAGTATTTATAGATTATTGTTTATATTGTTTTGTCAAACTAGACATCCTTCATACTCTCCACACCAGAAACGATTTCTGAGATTTCTTTGGTGATACCAGCCTGACGAGCTTTGTTGTAGACGAGGGTGAGCTCTTTTACTTTTGTCTGTGATGATTCACGGGCGTTTTTCATGGCGACCATACGAGCAGCATGTTCACTTGCCTTGGCTTCGAGCATCATCTCATGGAACATGAGATCGAGGATGAGTGGGACGATACGATCTGCGACAGCTTGTTTTGATGGTTCGATTTTATATTCTCCTGAGTAGCTAAGAGGAGAGATGATAGAGCCAGTGATTTCTTCGAGAAATGTCGAGAGAGAATCCTGGGAAACAGGGAGAAATGGTCGAGTGACCGCTTTCTGAGAAATAGCAGAAATGTAGAAGCTATAAATCACTTTTACGTCCGAATACTCTCCTGTGAGATAGAGCTCACGGATGCTTGCTGAAATAGTTTTTACTTGTGCTGGCGTTGGATCATCTTTAAATGTCTCAGAATAATCAGCAACGAGTGAATGACCTGTGCGGAGTACGAATTCACGAGCTTTTTTACCAATCGTGATACAGTCTGCCTTTGTCCCTTTTGTTTGTTTGATAACTTCTCGAAAGACATTGATATTATAGGCTCCACAGAGTCCCTTGTTCGAAGTGATAACGACGACGAGACTTTTTCATTTTTTCTTTGATTTTTTTTCTTTTCCTTCGACGTACGGGCTCATGCTAATCTCTTCTGCTACGCGAGAAAAAATACCACTTGCTTCCATCGCAAATGGACGAGCTCCGAGAGCGAGGTCAGCTGCTTTTTTCATCTTGACGGTCGAAATCAACTCCATCGCACGAGTGATTTTACCCGTGTTTTTGACAGATTTGATACGATCGAGGATTTGTTTTCAGGCAGGCATGAGCGAAGCAATTAAAAATTAAGAATGAAGAATTAAAAGTTCTTCTTTTCGAGTGGATCTGGTCAATACTTATTTGGTCACTTATCTCAATCACGATATCCCGCAGTAAAATTTGATATCCAACTAAGACCTAAATCATGAGCTCTTTTTATTTTTAAAAATATGCCACTAACAGTTAAAAACAATATATAAAGAATCAAAAAAGAAGCAGAAAAAACATCTCCTCTTAAAATCGTTATATAAAACAACGCGACACCTGGTAACAAAAGGAAAACACTTGTGTAATTAAATATTTTTCTACTGATTCTCCCTTTCGTTGAAAAGAAAAGCCAAAATATATATTTTATGAATTCCATCATTTTTTAATTATACACCCATATCACTTTTCACAGCTTTGATGACCATTTCGAGATCAGCTTTTGATTTGTCTTCGAGCTTACCAGTTGTACGGATAGATTCGAGAACTGTTCCTTCTGTATCGAGAGCAGAATAGAGCGCTGCTTCGAATTTTTGGACATCTTTTGTCGGAACTGAATCGAGGAATCCTTTTGTACCAGCATAGAGAGCGCAGACTTGTTTTTCCATGACCACTGGTGAGTAGACATCCTGCTTGAGGAGCTCTACCATACGCTGACCACGCTCGAGTGATGCTCGAGTTTCTGGGTCGAGATCTGAAGCAAATTGAGAGAACGCTTCGAGTTCACGGAATTGAGCAAGATCTAATTTTAATGTTCCTGCAACGCCTTTCATCGCTTTTGTCTGAGCAGATCCACCGACACGAGAGACTGAGAGACCGACGTTGATCGCTGGACGAACACCTGAGTTAAAGAGGTTTGTCGCGAGCATGATCTGACCATCAGTAATCGAGATAACGTTTGTTGGGACGTACGCAGAGATATCACCAGCGAGAGTCTCGATGATTGGGAGTGCCGTCATAGAACCTGCACCGAGATCGTCATTGAGTTTCGCAGAACGTTCGAGAAGTTTTGAGTGGAGGTAGAAAACGTCTCCAGGATACGCTTCACGTCCTGGTGGGCGACGAAGGAGGAGAGACATCTCACGGTAGGCATTCGCGTGTTTTGAGAGATCATCGTAGATGATGAGCGCGTGTTTTCCATTGAGCATGAAGTACTCAGCCATAGCACATCCTGTATATGGAGCGAGCCATTGCATCGCTGCAGGAGCAGAAGCACCAGCATTGACGACGATAGTATAGTCCATCGCACCTGCCTTTCGAAGCTCTTCTGTGATACGGACGACTTTCGCATCTTTTTGACCGATAGCGACGTAGACACAGATCATATTCTGACCTTTTTGATTGAGGATGGTATCAATAGCGATCTGAGTCTTACCTGTCTGACGATCACCGATGATGAGTTCACGCTGACCTCGACCGACTGGGACGAGAGCATCGATAGCCTTGATACCAGTTTGAAGTGGTTCATGAACACCTTTACGACTCATGACACCTGTAGCGACACGTTCTGTTGGGTATTTTTCGAGAGCTTTGATAGGACCGCGACCATCGATAGGATTACCGAGAGCATCGACGACTCGACCAATGAGAGCATGTCCGACTGGGACTTCCATCACACGACCAGTTGCCTTCACTGTTTCTCCTTCGTGGATATCTTTAAAACCAGAGAGGACGACAACTCAGACAGAGAATTCTTCGAGGTTGAGGGCAACACCCACAGCACCAGATTCAAATTCTACCATCTCGTTGTACGCGACACCAGAGAGACCATCGACACGAGCAACACCGTCTCCGAGAGAGACGACGATACCGGTCTGGACTTTTTCTGGAGTCATATCCAGAGACTGGATTTGTTTGGTGATGTCCGCGAGGACTGAGTCAAATGAAACAGGAGACATAAAAGGAAATAATGAATGTTTAAATTTTTATCTGATTGAGTGAAAGTTCGACCATCTGATCACCGTAGGACATACGGACGCCTCAGAGGAGTTTTGGATTGATCTGAAACGTTGGTTTTTTTGGCGAATCAAAAACTTTTTTATAGAGAGCGAGGAGATACTTCTCTTCTGCTGGTTCGATAAACTGACCAGAGATGATGAGCGCTTCTTGTTCTCCATTCACAGCACGTGCGAAGAGTTTCTCAGCACGAAGACGAGATATCTTTCGAAGTTTTCGAAACACACTCAAGTACTTCACGATGTTTTTTCGTACTTTTTGATTTTCGAGATGTGGGATTTCGAGGTCCATGATTTATTTTTTTACGACGTCATCAAGATGCGCTTTCATGAAGTCTTGTCGTGCAGTGTTTGACTGTCCGAGAAGTTTCTTATTGAGAGCGACAGCAGCTGTCATGACACCTTCTTTCATACGCTTTGAAAATGTCTGTTCGAGAGCCTGGATTTCCCCTTCGGCTCTTTCACGGATAATTCGTGCTTGTTCTTCTGCTTGTGCGACGATATCATCAGCATTTTTTGCAGCATTTTTTGCAGCATGTTCACGCATTTCAAATGCCTTTTTATGAGCTTCTGAGATGAGCGCTGTTGCTTCTTTTTCTGCATCTTTTCGTATTTTCTCCACAGTTGCGTGGACATTAGCAATCTCAGCCATATCTGCTTCGGTTTTTTCGACCATTTTTAGATACGGATTAAAGAGTGCCTTTTTCAGAACAAAAAGAACAATTGCCAGATTTATGACTTGGATCAACATGGATCCAAGGTTGAATGCTTCCATGAGAAAATATTTAAGAAACGAACACTATTATTTTACGAATGCGAGAATAACAGCGATGATACCGAGACCTTCTGCGAGGACCATCGGGAGGAGGATACCGCTAGAGATTTCTTTTGCAGCACTAGGATTTCGGCCGATAGCTGAAGCAGCTGAGAAACCGATAAGACCGATAGCGATAGCAGAAGCGAAAACTGCGAAACCGAAACCGAGAGGGCCAAATGCAGATACTGCAGTTGTAGCTTTTTCAGCAGTTGTAGATGCTTCTTCAGCGAAAACCGCGAGAGGAGCGAGGAGAGAGATAAGAGCTAACTTTTTCATAAAAGATAATTAGGAAATAAAAAGGTTAGTGATTTAGTGATGCGTATCAGACGCTTCTTGGAAGTAGAGAGATACGAGCAGTGCAAATACCATCGCTTGTATGAACCCCACAAACATTTCAAAGAAATAGAATGGGACAAGGAGGATATTTCAGAGTGGGAGGGCTGCAGTGCCGATTTTCGCTGTGATCCAGAGCATGACTCCGAGGAGGACGGCTCCAGCAAATATGTTTCCAAAGAGACGAAGCGAGAGAGCCATAATACGGACGACTTCACCGATGATGTGGAGCCAACCGACGACAACATTGATGATTTTATCGACTATTCCGTGACCGTTGAAGTTAAAGACGTAATGTAGTACATAACCGATAACTCCTCGGAAACGAATCATAATCATGTGTGAGATGAGGATCATGAGTACTGCCATGCCGAGTGTCGTATTGATATCAGAATTGATAGGTCGGAGATAGTCGTGCCATGTCTCTGGTGAAAAAGCGAGAAGCCAATCGAGGAGAAGACTATAGAGATTTGAACCGAGGATGTAGATAAAAACACCTCCAACAAACCAAAGTGTCTTTTCGATAGGGAGATTGTGTCCGAGAAGTGGTTCAAAAAATGCCTTCAAATGCTTCACAATGAGGTATCCAGTCGTACGAATAAAGCCAGACTTGCGTCGTGATGCTGTATAGAGCAGTACCCCACAAACCGCTACGATAACGATAAATATCCACGTTGAGAGGACGGTATTTGTCACGTAAGACCATATCCCACTTTCCGCAAGTGCATGCGGTGGAACAGACAGGATATGTGGTGCGTCATGTGCTTCCATATTCGAGAGGATTATAGATGAAATTTTTGAATTGCAAGGAGTATCTTTTTTTGCCTCCCAATGAGCCAAATCTAGACCTGAAAATCATTCGCAACAGATGTATATGTTTTGAGATTCAAAACAACGCTCGAAGCAGAAATATCCTGCACGGGTTTCGAGAGCTTTCGGCTTGTATCTCCTGCGATTTTGGAGATATGACGAGCATAGATCTCAAACCGTCCTCCTTTTTCTGGGCTTCCGATAAATATATTTGTCGGTTGTATCTCTCCGAGAAGTCGACGAAAGAGTACATCCATAGAACGAAATTCGGAGAGCTCTGCCTCTTCTCTCTTTTTTTGACGCTCGAGATAGATAGGTCGGAGCTGTCGAAAGAGCTTTCGCCCAAGATCTGTACGAAGGAGTTCGTGAGTAATTTCATCCCAGACATGAACACTTTTTTTATGTTCTGCTGTGATTTGTTGTGAGAGTTCTGTGACTCTTTTTCGTAAATCGTCATTTTTCTGAATATGAATTCATTGGGTCTCAAAAAGGAGCTCAAGACGACGTTCGGCATCGAGCATTTCTGGTGTATGTCGGACACCTATCGTATCTGCGGCTCGATCTTTTGTTGCCTTGAAAAGTGCAATAGTTCACTTCGCACCAAAGAGTGTATCCATATGGATCTGTGGCTCTCGAATAGCTATCTCCATACGATCTATATCCTCATCTGAGACGACTCATTCGTTTCCTGGGGTGACAATGACAGCAGTACGTTTCCGACTATTGCCGAGGAGGGTGATAATCCTCGAACCGAGATTGTTCACAGTGAGTTCTGTCACTTTTTTGGGAAGTGGGATTTGCTCTGCATAGATCTGTCCTGTGAGTGAAAGATGATTTTCTGAAAGTGTGATGGTGTGTGTTTGCATAAAATAAATAAAATGAAATAAAACTGTCGCAAACGCAGCAACACCAGAATTCGAGAAATGAAGTAGAAGAAAGAAGAAACATAAAAAATACACTAAAAAGCCCTCCGACTAGGAGGGCTTTTGAAAAACATTTACAAAAAACTCTTCCTAGCAACAGCGAGAAAGAGGACAACAAATGTTTGAGCGGAATTTCATAAGTGTGATAGTACGAATTTTGAGAATTTTTACAAGACTAGCCGAGGAGGACAAATCGTGTTGTTTCACTCTCGAGATCACTCGGTTTGATATTGACAGAAGTCGCTGGCTCAACTGTTTGAGCGAGCTTGGCAAGGAGAGTCTTTGCAGTAGAACCATAAGGAACCACGACAGATGCCTCCCATGTTTCAACCGTCTTCCAGAGTGTCTCACTGGCTGGGAAAATAACGACATCTTTATTATTCACATCACGAAGTGCTTCGAGATCATCCACTGTTGTGCCAGTAGGGAGATAGATGAGTGTCTTTGAGTCAATCGTGATGATGTAGAGCGCATGTTCATGGCTCGTACGAGTCTCGACAAAAATACCTCGACGCTCATACTCTCCAGGAAAACTCATATCGTAACCATCAACACTCACACTCGTATCTCCGAGTGAGAGGTGTGCGTCTCCTTCTGTGATTTGGACATTGGCACCATTAGTACCGAGAGCGATATTCATATACGTTGAGTTTAATTGGTTTTATTCGTTTAATTGGTTGCATCAGTTAAACGGAATACGGAGGAGTATATGAAAGTGAGGGCAAGTTGCAAGACTACATAAATCCCCTATTCTCCTCGACAATCTCATAGACTGCTGGTTTCATTTTTACTTTTTTGAGTTGTTCTGGAGTGAGCCAGACAAATCCGACGAATCGTTCTTCTTTTTGGACGTGTGGTTTTTTCGTCCCCATATACTGGACGAGATAGAGATGGACGTCTTTATCAATGGTAGGATGACCAGTCTTGTGACGCGCTGTAAATGAAAACGAAATAGTTTTGATAAATTTTTTGATCTTGAGCATCGATGCTTCGAGTCCCGTTTCTTCTGAGATTTCACGGATGGCTGCATCGGCAGGCGTCTCATCATCCTGAGTATGACCTTTTGGCAAAGTGTAGACGATTTTCCCTCCTGAATTTTTCCATTTTAAAAGAAGTACTTCAATAGTACCCCCATGACGGCGATAGACAATGCCTCAGGCGCTTTGCTCAAACAGATGTGACATAGTGAAATTGTACCCGACTTATCTGGAAAGGCAAATATGTGCAAACCGCTCTATGTCTCGTAAATCCGCAAAAAAACTGTATGAACAATCTTTTCACATCAAAACCGTCTCTGCTATATCTCTCTGCCACAATCCAAACTCTATCACGACATGACATGTTTTTGGGCGATTTTTCCATGCGAGGAGTTGCTCAAAAAATCGCTCATAGAGTTCAAATCCTGTCTGCACTCCTCCGAGAAACGCCATCCGTGGTTCGTGGAGAAGTCACGAATTAATCTCTTTTTCTCGTACGTACGGAAGATTTGCTGTGATGAGGATTTCATCTGGAGTAACATTTCAAAAGTGCGCAATCAAGGGCTGAAGAAGGTCTCATTGAAGAAATTGTATTTTTGAGCAACTGAGTTTTTCTGCATTTTCCTCTGCAAGATCGAGAGCATCCTGACTCATATCGAGAGCAAATGTTTGAAGCGGTCGTGATATTTTCTTTGTGATAGAGAGAGGAATAATACCGCTACCCGTACCTATATCTGCCAGAGTTTGAATTTCAGTATTTTTTTCGAGAAGTTTTACGCAATATTTGACGAGTTCTTCTGTCTCAAATCGAGGAATAAGAGCGCGAGGATCAACGATAAATCTCTGTCCCGAGAAAAGTACGGAACCGTCAGTGTATTCTTCAGGAAATTCTTGATCAGAAACCATAGGTATTATCGTACAAATAATTTCACTTCCCAGGCACCACCTGGGAGTGTGTACCCGAGAATCCACGGATTGAGTTCACGAAGTTCTTGATAATCAATATCATTATCGAGACACCACACTCGTAGATCAATAATAGGTCATTGAATGGTCATCTTTTTTGTCGCTGGTTCTTCAAACATACTTCCAAGCATCTGCGGCGAGAAAAGTTTCCATCGATTCTGCATGAGGTATTTGATGGCAATGATACGATAGATGTAGTTTCCTGTCTCGTCATTGAGTATGAGATTATAGTACGTCTTCGCTGCTGGTTGTGCTGCCTGATCTCGTTGTAAACCACTTTCACCACGGTTATAGGCGGCAGCAGCAAGTGTCCAGTTATTAAATATTTCATGGAGATGCAGGAGATAGGCGCCTGCAGCACGAGTCGCTCGTTCAAAATGGAGACGCTCATCTATCTCAGCATCGACTCGGAGACCATAGCGACGTGCTGTATCGGGCATGAGTTGCCAGAGACCAGCAGCACCAGTGTGACTCACAGCGTCATTTTTGAGACTACTTTCTGCGACAGCCAAATACTTGAAATCATCAGGGATATCCACCTCATGAAAATACGAATCTATATACGGAAAATAGGTACGTGAGTATTTATGGTAGAGAAGAAATTGATAGAGTGTAAAATGTGTGACGAGGAGTTCTTGCTCCAGTTTTTCATACCCTCGTGGATTGACGAGTGGATCAATCGGCAATCTCTCTCCAGCGAAGTCGAGATTACTCATATCAATCTCGAGCGGAGTGAAGCTAATAACATCACCAGTGTAGCTCATGTACGGGAGGCGAAAGAAAATCGTTGTGACTATCAAAAAAAACAGCGCTATCAACATGATAACAAATATTTTTGAGCGTCAGATGAGCAATCGTTCCCAGGACATAATGAGAGTATATGTGTTTTTAGAAAAACACTACAACGCGAACCTCCTGTGTAGACTAACGTAGCTCAGGAAGACCACCAGAAACCGCCTTCCAAGTATTCGTGAAGTCCCAAGCATTATCAGCACGAGTGTACACAGGATGTGACGCGTCGTTAAATACACTTGCGGAAGCTACCGAAGTACATGCTGGTTTATTTGCAGAAGCTGCTCCAGTACAAGTTGTTACTGTTGGATTGTAGAAATAATTATTTTCAAAAATATCAGCTGGTTTTTTGGTAGTCAAACCTACAAAACCTCCAAAGTAGTCTGGCCCTGTGCCATAAAGACCAGCCGCATCTGTATAACCTCCTGTAGAAAAATTATCTGTTGCGGTCACTGAGTCAGCGATATAACCAGAGAATCATCCATAGTTATAATCACCCGGGTGATTTGTGGTGACTGTGCCTGTAGCATAATTTCTCTTAAAAGTATTCCCTCCGATCATACCAGAGAATCCACCAATATAGGCAGCAGCAGCATTGCTACCTAAGTAGATATCACTCGTAGAGTAGTTATCTGTATATGTTCATCCTGAGGCAAATCCGACGAATCCACCAATATAATATGAACCTTGTGGGCCTTTACTATTTTCTCATCCTATAGCCCCTGTTGAAATATTGCGAGCTACAGTGGACGTATCGAGTCGACCACCAAATCCTCCAATAGTTCCTCGAGTGTTTCACTGTATGCTATAGCTTGTCTTGTTATGGATAAATTCAGAGTATGAAGTTTGACCAGCAAATCATCCGACACCTTCTACCGTAGCATTTCCTTCTGCAAGAATTTTATTACTCCCTGCTGGTTGTGCTATATTATTTTGTGCTCGAACGTAGCTCGCATTCCCGAGTACTCATCCAACAGCTCCAGAACCACTCTTAACACGTATATTTCCTTTGATGAGGTTATCATGAATTTCGAGATATTTTGTCGGACCACCGTAGAGCAATCCTACAAGGCCTCAGATGTTCCCACCTTTTGCGTAAATATTCATATTTGATTCACTGTAACCAATCTCAAGCGGAGAACCTGGAGCATATCATATCATACCTCAGATATGACCATCTCATTCAGGGGCTGACTTCATAGAATCAGCACTTGAGAGACTTCCACTCACTTTTGAATAGAGTATTTTGAGCTCATAGCCCGCTTGACCTACGAGTCCACCAGTTGCATTTTTTGAACCGGTAATCACAATGCCTGTTGATTCGACACCACTAATGATGGCACAACCTCCGTATCCAGCGAGCGAACCACTAATATTATCGGGATTTTGGATACGAGTATTATTGAGCTTGAGATTATTCACCCAGAACCCCGGCCATGCGGCACCATTTGCCTGACCAAAGAGACCAGTATATTGATCAGGAGAGTTGATACTGAGGTTTTGAATCTCGTATCCATTTCCATCGAGAGATCCCCAGAAACCGAAGTGAAGGGTTCGGCCTATAGGTTGGAAGCCTTTGCCACCAAACCAACTCGCAGCTTTGGTGAGATCAATAGTTTTACCGAGTCGGAAATGTTTTCCTGGCGCATTATCGATTTCTTGAAGTTGTTCTGGAGTACAGATACGATAAGGGTTATTGAGTGTTCCTTGACCTGTTGGGAGACATTCTGGATTAAATGTCGCATTGCCTTGCCATGCATTACATTTTTTGACATCGACCATATCGCCTGCGTCACAGAGTGTCGAAGTATTTGCGACAAAAGGTCCAACAGAAAATTTGGTATATTGAAACGTCGTACTGCTCATGCAAGAGAGACGATCGACCTGTGCTATAGTCTCACCTGTGTATTTATATTCCGCTTGTTTTCCATTGGCAGAAGACCCAAGAGAAGAACAGCTCGAACCAATTTTAACACTATATGTTCGGCTCTCATCTTTTGTGAGACTATTCCTCTCATAGAGATCCACTTTTGGCATATCACGGGTCACCGAGACTGTCTGTACTGGAGTACCACTACATGATGCATTTGGGTAGAGGTTGACCACAGAGCCAGTCGGTATATCACCGACAGCAGCATAGGCTATGAGTTGAGGAGTGTTATCGAGTCCCGAGCAGAATGGCGATTCTGTCGTACATGGTGCTCCGACAAATACTTTTGGAGCTCCGAAGACATAATTAATTGTTTTTTGTGCAGCTGCGAGATTATTTTTTGGAGTACCTCGTGTTTTATCTTGTGCTTTTCCAGCTGGGAAATCGACTGTGATAGTTGCTGGATTTTTGATATCATCGACTTCTAGATCGATACTACAGACAGTGCGGAGTGAGTTTTCAGCATCAGTGCTATTTGTACAGTCGAGATTTGTCGGTGTCACTTCCCCTGTTATGACGAAATCATCCAGAGAAACACTCGCAATATTAATCAGTTTATTAAAGACAGCCTTTACTGGAATAGTTGTGGAACTGGTATTGGCCTGAGCAATGAGATCAACAGAGAGGTCTCGTGGATCTACGTAAGCCATACTGTATTTGATTGTTCCAGGAACAATATTTGGTAGTCGTGTAAATGCTTTTTCTTCGCTCGTTGTTGTGGTAATGAATTTGCCTCCAGTAAACTTCAATGCACCTTCGCCAGTTCCTGAGATAGTAGACACAGAAAGATTGAGATTGATAGCAAATTCACCATTTCCATCGATCATTGCCTGATATCCATTACCAATGGCTCGACAGGTAATAGCATAGATCTTTTTTGTGGCATCATTTTGGGCAACCTCATTCTGAGAACATCCATATACCCCCGTACGTGTCGAAGAAAGTTCTGCTTTTGTGACATTAATATCTGGATGCCCAGCTGTAGCAGAGAGACTCATCTCATAATCCAATTCTTTGATATACCCTTCGCTCTGTGAACGGAGATTGAGCACATATACAGACTCATTCACATGCATATCTTCTTTTTCATCCTGCTCTATGAGTGTACGGTAGGTAGTTCCTGAGTCAGTTGAAACAGATGATGAAAGTATCCGAGGACCTGCGTTAATTGAATCCTGACAAGCAAGATAGCCTGTTGTAAAATCTGTCTTATTTTTTCTGAGATTGAGCTTTCTCTGGCAGGCTGCAATTTCAAAGTTGTTTTTACCGAGAGTATTTAGCTGTCCACTTGTTTCACATGTATTGAGCGTGATATAACTATTGAGAATGGCGAGATCAGCAACTGATTTGTCATATTCTGCTTTATTTGATTGCAGAAGTGATGAACTACAGTTATTTTCAGACAGTATAGCCGACCGGAGACCTAAAAATGATAGATCTATACCTGAGAAATATACCGCTCAACCAAGAGCGAGAATGACGACGATAAAGAAAGTAATTTTTTTCATAGTGAAAAAGTAAAAGACAAATTTTTTTAAGAATTACCAAGTATTAGGGCGATCTCAGCGAGCAAAACAACCATAAAATTTAGTATTTGATGGTATATTCCATGTTCTTGTTCCCTCACTATATGTCCGAAGGATGAAAAAGTTTGAAAGTTGAGTGCTATTTGTCGGCGTACTACCATCAGCAGCAGTCCAAGATGATTCTTCGTAACTAAAAATATTGCTCAGTAATGACGTCGTGGTAGGAACAGTGGCACCATATAAGACCACTTCATCGAGATATTTCAGGCCTGAGCTAGGAGATGTCTGATAACCGATGAGATCTCCAAGTGTGATTTTTTTTGCTACATCACCAAACCAGCAATCTTTCACGCCATCAACTGTCACAGCACCTGTGATGAGTTTTGGACCACATGTAGCAGGTTTTTGACAACCATTTGCATCAGTACCTCCATCGATGATCTGACCACCGACACAGAAGTTTGATCCTGGAGCAGTGTATGTAGGGCACACGAAAGTATTTTTTACACAAGTTGATGCTTTTGCGCAACCATTTGCATCTTTTCCGCCATCAACGAGTGTACCATCAGTACAGATAGGAGCTGTGTAGGTAGGGCAAGTAATAGTGGCATTGCTTGTTACATTAGTCGTAGCCGTTCCTGTGGTTGTGGTGGACGGAAGACAGGCACCATACTGACAACCGTTAGGACACATGTGTCGTTCAAAATCTATCAAACCGCTTCCATCAGGTCGGCAATATTCTTCAGTGAGTTCTCCTACATTATTTTGACTACACGAATCATTCAGGGTACTTGGTTGTCCGTTATAGGTTTGAATGATAACACCGTTTTTGTAATAGTCCTTACCTCCGTCACTATCAGTACAGGTATACTTATTTGAGTTGGTAACTTGAGGCAACACACACGTGTTATTGCTATAGAGATAGCCCGCTTCACATTTAAAGCTACATTTTTGGTACTCCGATGTATTGCTACTATACGACCAGTCTTGTGAAACATTACCCACATTTGCTAGAATAATAGAGTTTGAAGGTCTTTCACCAGTACAAGTAGGCTTTGTTGTATCAACAGTAATACATGCCCCAAATTTACAACCATTTGAGCACATATGTCGTTCCCATTTTATTCAACCACTTCCATCAGCCATACAATAGTATTCCGTAAGTTCTCCAATATTATCCTGGGCACACGAGTCATTTAATGTGCTAGGTTTACCATTCTGTATTTGAGTAATAAGGCCATTTTTGTAATAGTCTGCACCTCCATCACTATCAGTACAAGTATATACAGGTGTTGATGTAGTTTGTGTTGGTGTACAAGTATTATTGTTATAGCTATAGCCTGATTGACACTTGAAACTACAGCTCTGGTATGGCCCTGTTGGGCTCCCATCATAGGTCCATGTTCGTGAGGTATTACCGACATTGGCTAGAATAGTAGAATTCGCAGGACGTGTGCCAGTACAAGAAACCGTAGTAGTAGTATTATTTTTACACACATTTGCACACGCATCATCATTGTTAGCGTTGCCATCATCACATTCTTCACCACCTTCCTTTACACCATTTCAGCAAAGAGGAGTAGTAGCTGGTTGCTCATAATAAAAATAACACTCCGTAGATGTAGTATCAGTTCCAGGAACAACACTATTGGCAGCATTTTTGAAGAGAGAAACAACTTGGAATCGTATACCATAAATAGGAATATTGCGGTTAATCGAATCCGGAATCGGTCATTTTGTGATAGAATTACCACTCTTCATGGTAGCCCAAGCCCATGATGTATTTGTCGGAGAACTCTCCACAAGATTAAATAAATTTGTTATATTGCCTGTCGGTGCGACCTGTGCACCCTGGTATTTCTCAGCAGTAATAGCGCTTTGGCTCATCAATATAACTTCTCTGTTTCCTGCAGGAATACCTGTACGAGGTACAAAGACATTCATAGCTGAAGAAGAACTAGGAAGGCTGAAACGGACACACCTATTACATGAATTCGTACTCACGCCTGTTATACTCGAACAGCTCACGGTCGCACCGCCACCGCCTATTTTGCCCTCTCCCACCACAATCGTCTTCGAAACTTCTGCACCTTCTTTTGGTCTGATAGTGACCGTCATAGTTCCAGCTTTTGAGAACTTAATTTCAAAGTTTTTTGTTGCTTCCCCACTCATCATCCTGAGGGCACCTGTTGGGAAAATAGCGTCATCATCTCCAGCGATGATGATAAAGAAGGGTTTCGTATAATTGTAATTCATGAGTCCGTCACTACCTGTCGTCATCACACTGATTTGTACTGGTGCACCGATAGCCGCTGTTTCCGGCATGCTCAGAGAAATCTCGCCACTCATAGTAGCCCCTTCTTTGAGACACACTCCACCATTACATCCATTTGGACACTGAGTCTTTGAGATATGCTCTGCATCATCTTCATAGATTCCATTGATACATTTGAATTGTTTTACCTCATTGTTCCCACAAGTATCCTGGAGAGAAGTGTTTGGTGTATATATCATTTTTACCTCACCACTGACATAGATGTCATTGTTCGGATCATTGGTCGTACATATCTTTCCTCGTATACTTTCGTACCAAGAGACGTAGAGTTTTGTGAGACGAATATCATTGGTCAGCGTATTGACGGACTGTGCGAGTTTTTTGATATTTGTTGCCACTGTTCCACTCACTGTGGTACCGAGGTTTGTCATGTACCCCTCTATCTTTGAAGCAAAGACATCAGTCTTGTCAGAAGAGAGCATGATGAGTGCGTCTGCCGCAGGATTGAGACCGTTGTTACTATTACCAGTGAGTCCAGCAGATTGGAGAGTACTGATGAGTTTCGTCTTGTCTGCATCTCTAAATCCCTGAATATTTGGGATACGTTCGAGAGAGTCTTGATACACTTGTTCGAGGAGTGTGAGTTGATCGTTGGTCAGTGCTACTGGTATAGCTCTTGATTCGAGACCTTGCATGATATGCATAGCTTGAGCGAGTCTATCCTGTGCTGACTGTGGAGCACTGGTCTTCCACCATACGAAACCACCTAGTCCGACAAGGACGAGGAGAAATACGATAACTTTCTTGTTCATAAGAACGATGTAAAAGGGTAAAAACTTTTTCTAAGAAGAAGTATAGTAAGTATAGATAAATAAGTCAAGCATTCGCTTGGTAAAAAGGATAAAAAGAATACAAAAGGTATTCAAGTCTATCGAGATAACTTTTATTTATTCACACCTCGAATTAAGTATTTAAAACAAAAAGCTCCCTTTCGGGAGCCTTTTTGAGAGAGAAATATTACTTCTTCTTTGATGTCTTTTTAGCAGGAGCTTTTTCTTTTTTTGCTGCTGTTTTTTCAGCTTTTTCAGCTTTAGCAGTTTTTACTTTTTTTGGAGCTGCAGCAGCTTTTTCAGCTTTAGCAGTTGCCTTGATACCGTCGAGTTCTTCTGTTATTTTTTTAAATGCTTCTGGGTTGCTCTTTTGGAGATAGTTTTTGAGACGACGACGCTTCTGGACGAGACCGAGAAGGCCACGACGAGAATGGTTATCTTTCTTGTGCTCATTGAGATGGGCAGTGAGAGATTCGATACGGACAGAGAGAAGTGCGATTTGTACTTCTGGAGAACCAGTGTCGCCTTTTTCACGAGCGTACTTGCTGATTATCTCCTTTTTTTGATCATGCTTCATATATAAAAAATGAGAAATTAAGATCCAGGTGAAGCCCCAGACGCGTGCATTGTAGGTTTTTTTACTGTTTTGCAAATCGTTTCAGGATTTTCAGAATCTTTCATTCTGTTGCCTTTATCGGGAGGTTGCGAAAATCTCTCGACTTTTCTATCGCAACAAGTTGTTTTTCTTCATCGACGATATGACGGAGGAGTTCTACTTCACGAATAATAGTTCCATAAGGCTTATCCGACTCAGGACGAAGAAGGAAAAATGTAAACATCATCCAGCCAGCCATCATAAAGAGTATCGCAAGGCTCTGACCGCCGAGAGCAGCAAATACATCCACGCTCGAGTGAATAATCGCTGCGAGGATAAGGGCAAGAAATGTGATGATTCACTGGAGAAAATATTCTTCATAACGGACCATCCATCCTGTTATTTTCCCTTTTGCGCCACTATCAATCCAGAGCATCTGCATGAAATACCCGCGACCGAAGAGAAGCGCTATAAGTCCCGTAAAGAGACCGTGTCCGATAGAACGGAGGATAAAACCAGAGAGAAGATTCACTACTGTGAAAGAATAAAAACCGCAGGTTTCCATCATCGCAAAACCGATACCAACTGCGATACCAGTCAGAACTATCTGACGTATAGAATTCGGCTTATTGATATAAAATGCTACGAAAAAAGCGAGAAACTTGATAAATTCTTCGAGAATACTGTGTCCTATGAGATAACTAATTCCCTCCATTGCCTCAAAAGAAGCACCATGGGTCAGCACTTTTGCAAAGAGCGCCATACGGTCACCTACATCCTGACCGACGACCGTGAGAGTCACAAACCATGCATCCACAGTGGTCTGTGCGCCACTCATAGACACGATTTTCCCGACAGCTATCGCAGCGAGAGAGCCGAGAATAAAAGAAAATATATATTTTATAGGTGTCATCTGGTCACATTGTGCCCTATTTTGAGGCGGAAAGCAAGGAAAAAAGTGTTATATTTGACATATATTATTAATATATTATTATTAATTTACTTTACGCGCCCGTAAAGATGTATTGGGAATAAAATATTGTTTTATTTTTTTGTTTATTAAGATAGTTCTAATTTATAAAATTACTATGCCAAATGTTTTTGGGAGCTACGACAGTAAAGAGATTTGAAATGTCTATATAGGATGACCCAAGCCATCTGAATTCATCTTAAAACAGATTCTCATGCCGGGTGAAAAAATAAATCCAAGATGTAATTACATACTCGATACTGGTAAACAAGATGTCCCATTCGTATCTGTGCATAAAATCCGTGGGGAACATAAGCTCGCATGAGTCTACGTACCGGAAAATATGAGAGGTAAATCGCTTGGGAAAACTTTACTTGGTATAGCCTTTGAGCTTGCAGAACGAACAAGAAGCATCATAGAATCTACGAGCGTTATGAGAAAACCTACTATAGCAGCAATGCTCGACAGATACGGATTTAGCCCCGAAGGCGACGGCGTACAAGTTAAAATAATTGGCGAAGAAAAACATAAAGGAGATATAATTCCCGTAGTATACCGTCTCTCTCCTCGATGAAAAATAGAGACAGAGTATGACGGGAGGAAGTTTCTCATTGTGTCGACAGATGCTCGTGACGAAAGAAGAAAAGGGAAAATAGTCACACTCTCTGTACCCTATCGTCTCCATGAAAGCGAAAAAGAACAACGTCGGTTTGTCGAATCTCGTATGGAAGATCGATGAAATTTTCTCATCAGAGATCTGGATCCAGGGTTCACGCTTTAGAACGCTGTCTCATAAATATTGGCTCATCTAGAGGGTTTTGTGATCTATTTTTGACCAGAGAAAATATACACTTATAATGGCATAATTATTAACTATAACTTATGGCCTTTTTAGAAGAAGTTCTCGTCCACGGTCCTAGCCTCAATGCTTCCGATGCTTTTATTGAGACAGGAAGTCCCGTCATGTTTAAAATACACGGAGAAACAGATACACATGAGGGGCTTGAAGCTCTTCAGACTGAGAATGATGTTATAGAATTTTTGAAAGCACATGTTCCTGGAATTGATATTGATGCTATTATTAAAGGCGCCCGAGAAATAGATGGCTCATTCACTCTCTCTGATGGTTCATTCGTGCGGGCTAATGTATATAGAACCTCAGAGGGTATAGCGGCAACACTGCGATATCTACCAAATTCCATACCGGAATTAAAGAATCTCTGACTTCCCGAAAGAGTCTTACAATTTCCATCACTCAAAGAATGACTCGTGCTCGTCACTGGTACAACTGGATCAGGAAAATCTACGACTCTCGCCAGCATTATCCATGAGATAAATAGAACTCGTAAAAACAAAGTCGTCACACTCGAAGATCCAATAGAATACAAACACACAAGAATTCTCTCTAAAATAGAACAACGAGAAGTGTGAAGAGATTCCATATCTTTTCAAACAGGCCTACGGGCAGCCCTACGACAAGCACCTGATGTACTCCTCGTGGGAGAATTACGAGACTATGAGACAGCCTCTCTCGCTCTCACAGCAGCTCAGACGGGCATGCTTGTGCTCGCTACTCTCCACACAAATGGAGCAGCCGCGACCGTCATGAGATTGCTCGATATATGTCCGACAGATAGTCACAATCAGGTCAAAACGATGCTCGCGGAGACACTCAAATGAGTCCTCTGGCAAGCACTCGAAAAATCCGCTCAAGGCGGACGGGTTCCAGTGTGTGAGCTTCTCTTACCTCATGCATCTATCCGAAATGGAAATCTCGCAGCGATACAACAAGCTATCAACGGAGGCAAAGCTGCCGGCATGACTTCTAAAGCACTCTTTGCACAAAGCTTGCACTCAAAAGGCTTGATTGGAGATGATGTACTCGCTAAATATCCGATGGGTTAATTAGATATCGAGATTCATGACACTTTTCGCACGAGACTGGATAAAACGTCGACGTGGTGGGACTTCTGAACCCATGAGGACACGGAACACTTCATCAGCGATAGCTGCATCATCGATAGTGACGAGAGCCATGACACGTCGATCCGGATCCATAGTGGTCTCCCAGAGTTGTTCTGGGTTCATCTCACCGAGACCTTTATAGCGCTGGATACCTTCTGTTTTGACATCGTTTTTTTCGATGAGAGCGAGTTTTTCTTCTTCACTGTAGGCGTACCAGATTTCTTTTCCTTTTGCGAGTTTATAGAGTGGTGGCTGAGCGATATAGAGAAATCCTGCATCGATAAGCGGACGCATAAATCGATAAAAGAACGTGAGAAGAAGTGTACGAATGTGCGCACCATCGACATCGGCATCCGTCATGATGACGATGCGGTGATAACGAGCTTTTGCTATGTCGAATGTATCACTGATTCCGCAACCGATAGCAGTGATGAGGTTTTTGACTTGTTCGTTGATAAAGATTTTATCGATACGAGCTTGTTCAGTGTTGAGGATTTTACCTCGGAGTGGGAGGATAGCCTGATATTCACGATTACGACCCTGTTTCGCAGAGCCACCCGCTGAGTCTCCCTCGACGATATAGATTTCTGATTTTGATGGATCTTTTGAAGCACAGTCAGCGAGTTTTCCCGGGAGTGTGAGCCCTTCGAGAGCACCCTTTCGGATAATCGTCTCCCTGGCAGAACGAGCTGCGAGACGAGCACGAGAAGCGAGGAGACACTTATCGATGATAGATTTCGCTGTTTTTGGTTGCTCTGCGAGGAAGTCTCCGAGTGTTTCAGCAACTGATTTGTCGACGATACCTCGAACTTCTGAGTTTCAGAGTTTGTCTTTTGTCTGACCCTCGAATTGTGGTTCAGGGACTTTCACAGAGATGATAGCCGTGAGGCCTTCTGCGACGTCTTCGTTCGTGAGATTGGTGTCTTTTTCTGTGAGATAATTCTTCTCTCGAGCGTATTTATTGATAGTACGAGTGAGTGCTGTTCGGAAACCTGTCATGTGCGTACCGCCGCCGGGAGTGATGACGTTATTCACGAAACTGGTGAGATGCTCTGAATAGTCTTCTTTTCGGTACTGAAGAGCGACTTCGACAGAGACGAGATCAACCATATTTTCTGTACAGAAAATATCACCGAGGGATTCATGGTGACGGTTGAGGTAGGTAATATATGATTTGAGACCTCCTTCGAAGTAGTAGCGAATCTGATCTTCTTTTCCTTTTCTCTCATCGATAGCTGTGAGTGTGATGCCCTTTGTGAGATAGGCTCTTTCACGGAAATCTTTTTTGACATACCCGAAATCAAACACGATATCCTCGAAAATCTGACTATCTGGCCAGAATTCAATTTTTGTACCGTTGACGTGTTCTGTTGCACCAATTTTTTTGATGGGTGCAACGGGCTTCCCTCGCTCATAGGCTTGGAAATACTCAAATCCGTTGAGCCACACTGTTGCCTCTGTGCGAGAAGAAAGAGCGTTGACGACAGATGCACCGACACCGTGGAGACCTCCTGAGACTTTGTATCCAGAATTATCGCCACCGAATTTACCACCCGCATGAAGGACAGTCATGACTGTCTCAAGTGTTGAAACGCCTGTTTTTGGATGAACATCGACAGGAATACCTCGACCATTATCTTCGACGACACAGCTTCCTGACTCAGTCATTCGAAGTGTGATGTGAGTACAGTGACCAGCGAGGGCTTCATCAATAGAGTTATCGACTATTTCCTTTACACAGTGATCACGACCTCGTGCATCGGTCGAGCCGATGTACATACCGGGACGCTTTCGGACCGCTTCGAGACCTTCGAGTACCTGAATCTGACTCGCATCATACTGATGCTCATCTTTTTTATCGTCTTTTTTAGCCATAGTGTTTTATATTAATCAGCGAGACCGTCTATGTAGACGATTTCTTGTTTGTAGAGAACTTTTATGATATTGCTCACCACGTAGAAGAGCTCTCCACGAGTGATTTTTTCATCACTAGCAGCCACTCCGGCCTGGAGTATACCCAATTTTTCTGAAGTTTCCATCACATTTTCTTGCCATGGTCTCGTATTGTTGGTTTTTGGCATAAGTTTGACCGCAGAAAGTATCATCGCTATCGCCTCAGCCCGAGTGATATCATCTTCTGGACGAAAGTTTTTATTATTCGTCGATATGACACCATTTTTGGCGGCTATCTCGACCGAGCGACACGCCCAAGAATTTGGAGTATTTTGACCGACATCAGTAAATATTTTTTCGCAGGTATATGGGTCTGGGAGGGTGATAGTTTCGATATTACGGAAATTTCCTGCCGTCAGACGAAGTGCTATACCGACGACTTCCTGACGAAGAACTTTATCAGAGAGTGCATAATTTTCTATCGGGCGCTGTCGGACGATGACGTGTTTATCAGCGAGGTATTCTGCATAGTTGAGAAAATTGAGAGCAGACACCGAAGGTGCAAAAATGCATACAAGCAAGGTGATAATGATATTTTTTTTCATATTTTTGAAGGAGGTAAGTTGAGCTGGCAGTATAGGAAAACTCTTCATGATGCAAGTATGCTCTGGTTGCGTTTGGGTGGGCTATTGTGTTATCTATTGCATCTCAGAATATTGCAATAGAGAAGACCTCTGATATACTCTTGGTATGAAGGTTATTTTACTCATAGTTTTTCTCATCATTTTGATGTGGCCAGTCATCAGCTGGATGTCTTATCACGTTGCCGGATGGAGCAAGTGGGAAAAACTCTATCGGAGAGAAATAACCAATGATAATGACCTCGCATCATCTGTGGGCCTCAAAAAATTCTGAAATTATAATCGATGTGTTCGAGTCGGTATCGAAGATTATGGTATCGCCTTTGAGCCAACCTTTTTTCTCCTCTTTCATAAATCCTTTGCCATTCCCTGGATACAAATCCTCTCGTTTCAATATATGCCTGGTCGACTCTCGAGTGTGTGCATCCTCCACACAGTGCAGGGAGATATCCGTGTCTACGGTGAAGTAGCAGAAATAGTCGCTCGTGGATGTGGACATCATTATGTGGCACAGATGGCTGGATAATAGTTAAAATTTTCACGTAAAACCTCTCCTCACCCGAGAGGTTTTTCTTTTATTCATAAGCAAAATACATATAAACTAGCACCTAAACACTTTTGGTGCTAAAATTCTCTTGCAATGAAAAAAAAGTTTGGTATACTGGGTGGGTACATCAATTTTTAACCCCTTACTTTTATGTGAAAAATTATCGGTATTGACCTCGGTACGACGAACTCGGCCCTTGCCTTCATGGAAGGTGGTGAAGCAAAAATCATCCCCAATGCAGAGGGAAATCGCACGACTCCATCGGTTGTCGCGAACAAGAAAGGCGAAATCATCGTCGGTACTCCTGCGAAGCGTCAGGCGGTCACGAACCCAAAAGAAACTATCTTCTCTGCGAAGCGTTTTATTGGTCGAAAGAAAAGTGAAGTCGAATCAGAAATCAAAAACGTTCCCTACGAAGTCACTGCTGGATTGAGCGGAGAATCTCTCATCACGTTTAATGGAAAAAACGCTCGCCCAGAAGAAATCTCTGCGCACGTCCTCATGAAGCTCAAGGAAGATGCTGAGAAATATCTCGGTGAAAAAGTCACAGAAGCCGTCATCACCGTTCCTGCGTATTTCAATGATGATCAGAGACAGGCAACTATCAATGCTGGTAAAATCGCTGGTCTCGATGTAAAACGTATCGTCAATGAACCAACTGCTGCGGCTCTCGCCTACGGTCTCAATAAAAAGAAAGATGAAAAAGTCGCTGTCTACGATTTTGGTGGAGGTACATTTGATATCTCAATTCTCGAAATCGGATCTGAGGGAACATTTGAAGTGCTCGCAACCAATGGTGATACACACCTTGGTGGTGACGATTTCGATCAGAGAATTTTTGAATACGTCATCGCAGAATTTCAAAAAGATCAGGGTATCGACCTCAAAAAAGATCCGATGGCTGTCCAGCGTATCCGTGATGAAGCAGAAAAGGCAAAAAAAGAACTCTCAAGCGCAACAGAAACAGAGATCAATCTCCCCTACATCACGATGGATGAAAGTGGACCAAAAAATCTCCTTGTGAAAATCACTCGTGCAAAATTTGAAGAACTCGTCGCTGATCTCGTAGAGCGCTCTATCGAACCATGTCGAAAAGTCCTCGCTGATGCTGGCCTTCAGGCAAATCAGATCGATGAGGTTATCCTCGTCGGTGGTTCAACTCGTGTCCCTATGGTTCTCGCGAAAGTAGAACAATTCTTCGGTAAAAAACCAAACTCTTCAGTCAATCCTGATGAAGCAGTTGCTATCGGTGCTGCGGTGCAGGCTGGTATCATCTCTGGTGATGTCCGCGATGTTCTCCTCCTCGATGTCGCTCCGCTCTCTCTCGGTATCGAGACACTCGGTGGCGTCATGACACGTATGATTGAGCGAAACTCTACCATTCCTACCAGTAAATCACAAGTCTACTCAACCGCTCAGGACAATCAGCCAAGTGTAGAAATCCATGTCCTCCAAGGTGAACGTGAGATGGCTCAGGATAATAAATCGCTTGGTCGTTTTATCCTCGAAGGTATCGTCCCTGCTCCTCGTGGTGTCCCACAAATTGAAGTCACTTTTGATATCAATGCCTCTGGTATTCTCTCTGTCTCTGCTAAGGATAAAGGCACGGGCAAAGAACAGAAAATCACTATCCAAAATAGTGGTGGTATGAGCAAGGAAGAAGTCGAAAATCTCGTCAAAGAAGCAGAAGCAAATCGCCACAAGGATAGCGAGAAAAAACAAACAGTCGAGGCTCGTAATATGGCTGACTCTCACATTCACCAGGGTGAAAAACTCCTCAAGGAAAATGCTGACAAAGTAAAAGAAGAAGACAAGAAACTCGTCGAAGAGAAAATCGAAGCTATGAAAAAAGTTCTCGAAAATCCTGAAGCAACAAAAGCACAAATCGAAGAAGCTGCTAATCCTCTCAATGAAGCACTCATGAAGGTCGGACAAGCTATCTACGCTGCCGCTGGAGCAACATCTGATGACGGTGTGAAAGTCAAAGAAAATGTGAATGAAAATCCTTCTGAGCCAACTGTAGAAGCAGAGGTAGAAGACGAGGAAAAGAAATAGTAACCCCTCTTTGCAGACTTGCATCAAATCCAACCTCACAAATAACTCTTGCAAATAAACAGAGGTAGATTTTTAAGGGACAAACTGTTTGAGCGGAATGAATATAGATAACCAGATGAACTTGGTCTATAGCGAGTTTTTGTCCCTTGAATCGTTTTGGTACTTTTTCGATAAAAAGTACAAAAAGAATCAAGTGAGTTCTGGAAAAGAGATAAGTATTTAAACTTTAAATTTATGAGTCCACCTCTCCATAGTGAAACATCTAAGCGTTTTATCGCTGTTCTCAATAAAAAAATCGAAATAGGTCGCGCAATGAACGCCCTCGGTCATATGGCTGCTGGCCTTGCTGGTGGCTCAGGTCATGCAGAAGATATGAATTTCCTTCAATACGAGGACAAAGATGGTGGTACTCATCCCACCATATCACATTATCCCTTTATCGTTCTCAAGGCTGATAATTCAAATAAAATTCGAGCTATACGAAACGAGTGTATCGCACGCGGTATTCCTTTTTCTGATTTTACGAGCACGATGATTGCCGGCACAACACAAGAACAACTCGATGCCACACGTGCCACAGCCGAAGCCGATCTTGAGTACTGGGGCATTACTATGTTTGGTTCGACGGAAGAGCTTCGTGAGTTTACGGGGAAGTTTTCGTTGTACTCATAATTCAGTCTTTATTGAAATAAATAATCCCCTCAAAATGAGGGGATTATTTATGATATTTTTCTTAGACGTTTATCTTGCCACCAAGAATATTTGAAGTGGCACCACGAAAGTGGTGTGCAAGAACTTCAGAAGCAGACACTCACTCTGTTTCAGATTGTTCACCTGGAGCTTGTGGAAGTGTTGGATCAAACATAAAATATATGATTAAAAATAAACAATCATAATATAACATATATATTTATACTTGTCAATATTCAATACTAACAGCTCAAGAACGTCTTATATAAAAGTATATTGGGAGACATCTTCTCCTTTTTGTATCATCTCTCGAATCCTCGTCCCTGAAATATCGATGTCATAAGAGCCAATCCAATCAGTCTGTATTCCGTGACGTTCGCAGATACCTTTTACCCACTCATTGCCGGTGAAGAGGGTTACTTCTCATGAAAAAATATCTTTTAAATTCTCACACCATACATCATCATCTGGAACATCAACAAGCGAAGAGATATCTATCTTTTCTTGGAGTTCGAGAGGGATGCTGGCACGAATAATTTCTTCCCGTTCTTGCACATTCCAGGGATTTTCATCTGTCCCAGACTTATCTGCGGATCCGATGATAAGGAGAAGTCTCTCGAATCCCTGCTGAAAAATTCGGTCCACAATACTCATGTGTCAAATATGGAATGGCTGAAAACGTCAGAGAAATACGGCGGTTTTGGTCATATATCTATATGAGATTTTGATTTTTATAAAATTCGACAGCCTCTACTATGCTTTCCTCGAAGCTCTGTTTTGGAATCCATGATAGATCTCGACGGGCTTTTGATGCATCGAAATATCTGTATTTAAAAGTAAAGTTAAGAGCTCGGGGCGAGAGTGGAGGTTTTCGATGAAAAAGATACAAAAGGTACTCTTGGCATGTGCAGAAAAATTTCAAAAAAGGTAATATATATCTCGGCATGACGGTAAATTTTGATGATTTTCAGAGAAGTTTTGCTATCCGAGCAAACATATCACTATACAGCATGCATTCGTCTGAGAGGATATAATTTTCACCAGAAATTCCTCGATTCATGGCCAAAATATGTCACTCTACTGCATCTGACACTGACACAACTGCATTTCCCCCTGGTGGCACAAATCGCAATTTCTCTTCATAGATTTTTCGTACTACTTTCCCAATATGCATTTTGGTATCGCCAGGACCGTAGAGTGTTGTCGGGGAAACACACACTACATCGAGTCAGCGATGAGCATATTCTCGACATAATTCGATAGTACAGTACTTGGAGTACATATACATCACCGAGTTATAGCGTGTATCAAAGGGTACATCTTCTGTAAGTGGTATTTGATGGTTTGGTATACCAACACCGGCAGTAGAAGCGGTGACAACAATTTTTTTGATTCACAGATCATGGGCACAATCGAGGACATTTTTGACGCCATCAACATGGGTCGTATACATGTCCTGATTATCGAGGAGTGCATACGATACCACCCCTGCCACTTGATATAGCAACTCAACCCCTTGCAGAGCATGAAGGACGTCTTCTCGATGACGAATATCTCCATAAAATACAGTAATAGGTAGGCCATCCAAAAGAGGATGCCACGTATGAGGCTTTATGAGTATGCTCACATCATGCCGATCTCTCACCAATCTGCGTACGAGATTGGATCAGAGACATCATGCAGCACCAGTAACAAGGATTTTACTCATGTGGATGATTATTTAAAAATTTTTGTATATCTCGTATGGTATCCTGGAGAGTATACTTCGGGCTCCATCAGAGTCTACGCAATTTTTGAGAACTATGACGACGAGATTGAAAGGACATAAAAATATTTTCATACGTCACTGACACAGACGGATACAGTTTTTCTAGAAAATAAAAGGAATCTGCCAATAATTTCCCCAAAAAAAGTGGCACAACAAAAGAAAAAAGTGGCTTTATTTTTTTCTCAGTAGCAATTGTGAAAAAGAGTTCTTTATAGGAATAATTCTGACTCGAAACAATAAACTCTTCTCGCACGACAGGAGATGAAGCCACGAGCTGGATAGCGCTTGCTAAATCTCTCACATCTACATAAGAATTGGAACCGGATGGTGCTATTATAGGAAACAGAGAACTCTTTTGAGAACGCAATAATCGATGAGAATGAGTTTTGTCATCGGGTCACAAAACGAGTGATGGTGATATGATGATGTATGGGCATGATGACATACGAACTGCTTCGTGTGCAAGAAACTTGGAATACGAATACACGCATCGTTGATATTTTGACCAAGAAAATTGAAAATTTTCATCTATCACCTGATCAGAAAATCAGAGAGCAGCTGTAGAGCTCACATGAATCAATTTCTGTATCTTATTCTTCTCGCAGGCTGCGATGATATTGAGCGTACCCTGATAATTTATGTTCATCAATTTTTCTCTGTCTTTTTGATGAAAAGACACTAAACCAGCGAGATTGATAACGATATCATGTCGAGCGAAAAAATCTGAAAAAGTCTGAGGATGACAAATATCAAAACCAGAAAAAAAAGTTATATTCGGTTGTGCAGAAAGAATCCCACTCTTGTCGTCGAGAGAACGAGCAACTACCGTTATGGTATGTTCGGACGATAACGAGGACAATAGAGACCGTCCAATAAATCCTGTGCCGCCAATAAGAAGTATTCGTGACATACTAAATGGTAAAAAGTACTATCTCTGGGTGTGCATTGAGTCGGAAATCGAACCTTGGAATATTGCCCATTCCTGTCGAAACATAGAGTTTCCAATTACCTGTGTGTGCATATTTTCCTTTTGGTCCATACCACCCCTTGTACCGACCATATAGCGTCTTGCAGACACGGAGAGCACCATAGCGAATAAGAGGGAGATCAAAAGCCGCACCATGGGTATGGCCCGCAAGAAAAAGTGTTGGTGTTTGAATACTCTTCTGGGCTTCCTTAAGTCTCTGCAGGAGATATTCAAGCCCGTCAGGATTGTGCAGGAGGACGATATGAAAATCCGTTTTTACCTGTGTTAAGAGGTGAATATGACTATCCATGAGGGCATTTCTCTCATTTACTGGCATTGTGTTGAGTCGATCAACCAAGGTATGAATACCATGAACACAGACACGCGATTCTCCTATTTGAAGAGTTTGTATATCTTTCGGTTCTTCGAGAAATTGTATATTTTTTTCTTCGAGATGCTTCCTCATATCCCCCCACTCAGCATCGTCATCGTCATGATTTCCCACGACTGCAAAATTGTGGTATTTATGGAGTCACCGAAAAAGCAGAGAAGCATTTTCAAAGACGTCCTTTTCAGAAGTAGAAAGCTCAGCCTCTTCACCGCAGATGAAGTCACCTCCATGAAGAATCAGAGTTCTTTCAGGGTGAGTTTTTTTGAGAAGAGCATGGATTCCCAGAGACACTTCTTCCACCATAGCATCGACATTTCCACCGATATGAGGATCCGTTAGGTAGAGAAGCGAGAGTCCCCTGAGAGAGCTCGGGAGATTTTCAAGCGGAATTTTCTCTGTCTTATAGAGCATGGTAGCCGCATTTTTTCTCCCTCGCTTTCCCACGAGAGGAACACGAGCAAAAGTACCAATAAATATTTGTAATACTTTTATTTTAATGCGCTTAGTCAGAGTCTTCTGTCTCAATGTTTTGATCGTTCGAATCATAGCAAACTACACTCCTATATATTTTTTCATTCGTTCCAAAACTTCATCGAGTCTCTTCTGCATCTTCGCATTTCCACGTCGAACTGGTTCAAAGAGTTCTTCGTCTGAGAGCTTATTCAGTTCTGCATACGCCTCACGATATGGTGCGATAAATCTATCGAGAATGCTGTGAAGTTCCTGTTTTGCATGACCGTACCCGTACCCACCTTTTTTGTACTTCGCACGGATGTCTTCTATTTCTTTTTTCTCACCAAAAGTTTTGATGAGCGCAAAGACATTGCACGTATCTGGATTTTTTGGGTCATCAAGCCCGAGAGAATCAGTTGGGATTGTCGCAATTTTTTTCTTAAGGTCTGCTGAGCTCTCAAACATGCTGATATAATTATTGTATGACTTGCTCATCTTACGACCATCGAGACCAGGGATAACTGCAATTGCATCGTCAATAATTGGTTTTGGTTCGACGAGAATATCTGCTTTGTAGTGATGATTCACATAACGAGCGATATCACGTGCCATTTCGAGGTGTTGAAGCTGATCTTTGCCAACTGGCACCACATCACAATCATAGCCAATAATATCCGCTGCCATAAGGATTGGATAGTTAAAGGTTCACATGTTTATCTCACTATTTTTCTGTTCTGCATCCTTGAAAGTATGCGCCCGGAGCATGAGTGAATACGGCGTAAAACACTCCAATATCCAGCTCAATTTTGTGAGCCCAACAATGTCTGATTGCCTGAAAATAGTGACCTCTGTATCTCGACCGAGGACCGCAAGATACGCGATAAGTCCGTTGCGGATATTTTCATTGAGGACCTTTCCATCTCTGATAGAAGTGAGTGCGTGAAGATCAGGAATAAAAATCGCTGTATCGTATTTTTTTGCATTTTCACGGAGAGGCAACATGGCACCCATAAGGTTACCAATATGCGGAAATGTCCCCGTGGGCTTGATGCCCGTAATCATTCGTTTTGTCATGCTCTTGAGTATATGAAGACTATCTTTATGAGCAAAATGAATAATTTGACAAATATATTTATAATCTAAAATATTTCTATGAATACCCCCCTCGATAAAAATCCACAGCCTCTCTCATCTCGAAAATACTGCTTCAAATGAGACCGCGATCAGACTCGCGACGACAGGACGGGGATGATATAGTTTTGATACATCTTGGGGGCATGTCGTGACAAAAATCATTGATTTATTGGCCGAAAAACAGCTCGATTACACGACTTATTCTGGAGAAAAAGTTCCTGTTTTTGGCGTTTGAGAAGATCTGAGTTCTGTCGAGAGTGTGAGGAAAGTGAGGGCGGAAATTATGACATTTTTTAATCTCGATGAAGATGACTCTGGTAGAATAGTTGTAGATGCATATTTTCAACAACTGGTATGATCTTTTTATCATCAAAACCTAAAAAAACACGATCAGGAAGCACTGAATGCTCGTAGGAATGCTATCAAAAAAATAATTGAAGATGTGGTAGTACAATGACAGGCAAATATACCTGTACCAACGGTACTGGAGAGAGTGAAAAATCTTGCCGATAAAGATGACGCCCTGAAAGCATTGGCCCCAAAACAGCTCGAGGAAGAAGTGTTATGTATGGCTCAATGCGACTCTTTTTGGGCGGATACTCCTGAGGCAGAAAAAATGGACTTTATTATGAGTAAAAAAGAACTCGGTAATCTGGTTGGTAGCTTAACCTATCTCGCTGTCGATTATCCCGATCATAGCCGAATAGAAACATCGGCCACTCACATAAAAAGTAAAATTCTCTCACTTGTGCAGGTCTCTCGAGAACAAATACAAGCTCTGAATACAAAAAATAACGATATACCTCTTCGGAAAAGAACAAACATCTGAAAAAAAGTATTTTCTTTGGATAGTAAATAATTGCGTACTTAGGGATTGTGTCAATACAGATTTTTTGCGTCTCGATAAAAATAAAGGATACTGAACATATTCCTTTCTACTTGCGAAATATCACACCTAAAGTGTCTGATATTTTCTAAACATACTACTATGAGCAAAGCGTTCGCAACAAAAGTATTCATACTGGTGCTTGTTGTCGTGCTCGGAGGCGCCGCGGTATTGCTCCAGAAATGAGAACAAAAAAGTAATCTGAAGTCTGATGTACTCGCAACCGTGGTCACGCCAGCTACCTGTAATCTACAATCAGATATTGATACAAAAATAGGAGAAAAAAATACTCTCGTAAATGTGCAGAAAAAATCAGTACAGGAAATACAACAAGCTCTCTGAACAATAGATACCGCTATACTCTCAGACGAAAAACTCTCAAGCCAGAAAAAGGAGCTCGATAGTCTCGCAGCAAAGAAGATGAGCGAACAAAAGCCAACAGACACAGCATATAAGCAGGCAAAAGGAAAGCTCGATGCCATGATAAAACTAGTTGTTCCGGCGGAGCCCAGTGTTCCAGCAGTGCCTGTTGTTCCAGAAAAACCAGTGCTTGCTGCTGCACCTATTGTTCCACGGAAACCAACGGCGCCAATCGTTCCTGTAGTACCATCCGAACCAACGATTCCAGCAGTGCCTGTTGTTCCAGAAAAGCCAGTGCTTGCTGCTGCACCTATTGTTCCACGGAAACCAACGGCGCCAATCGTTCCTGTAGCGCCTGCCGTTCCAAGTGTCTGAACGAGTGCTTATACAAACTATATAAATGTCCTGAAGCCACGTTATGACGCAGCAAAAATTCAGTACGACACTGTGACAAAGCCTGCCTATGATAAGGCTTTGGGGGAATATAACATTGCAGTGGCTGCAAAGAATACCTATGATACCGTGACAAAACCAGCATATACGAAAGCCTTAGCAGAATATAATACAGCTGTAGCCGCGAAGAAGGCTTACGATACTGTAACAAAGCCAGCGTATGATAAAGCGAAGAAGCTGTATGATGCGGCAATCGTGGCAAAAAATACCTATGACACTGTGACAAAGCCTGCCTATGATAAGGCTTTGGGGGAATATAACATTGCAGTGGCTGCAAAGAATACCTATGATACCGTGACAAAACCAGCATATACGAAAGCCTTAGCAGAATATAATACAGCTGTAGCCGCGAAGAAGGCTTACGATACTGTAACAAAGCCAGCGTATGATAAAGCGAAGAAGGCTTACGATACTGCAGTAGCGGCGAAGAAGGTGTATGACGATGCGGTGTCAGAATACAACAACCTCTTTGAACAATATAATAATCAATTAGCAGAGTATAACGCTTATGTTGCCTTCAAAGGTGCCCTCGACACATACGTCCTCGCTGTTATCGCAGGGCTGGAAAAAAATATTGATAGCATGAAACAAAACATCTGTCCTGCTACTGAAAATCTCTGTGCCAACAAAATCGATGACGATCGTGACGGCATCCAAGATTGTGATGATAGCGATTGTAGCGAAGATAATGCCTGTAAAAAAGATGTCGTGACGTGTACAGTTGTCGATAGTTCCTACAGCTTCAAACATAGCAACGGAAGCACAAATTTCGAAGGTGCAGTTTTCACTCTCGGTTCGCCAGATAAATATCTGATAAAATATCAGTTAGAGTTCACACAAGAATCCATGATTTATCGAGCAGATACATATATCAATGGTGAAAAAATTAATTGTCCTGAAATAGTTATCCCAAAAAAAGGTGATGCATTAAAAGAACCTCTCGAAACTTGTAATGAAATGCTCCAATGACTCTCAGCTGATGGAGAAGATATATCTATAATGCATTGTGTGGGTGAATATACCGTTGAGATTAATCAGCCAGTCCCAAATCCGCTCAATAATCGCTTGAGTAGCTTCCTTGCCTCAAGTAGTCTTTTTGATATCAATCAAAGTACTGATTCTACTACAAATGATTGTGATGCTGCCAACTGTTACACATGTGGAGATAATCAAACCCAGAATGAAAATGGTAATTGTGTTAATAAAGGTTGTGATAGCGGACAGGAAGAATCGGGTGGTGTATGTATCAATAAGTGTCCGGAATGACAATCAAGAAATGCCGCCGGTACTTGCGAGAATGCAGGATGTCAAGATGGACAAGTAGAATGGCATGGTGCTTGTATGCCAGCATGTGGAGCGAATCAAGTACGCAATGACACTTCTGGTACTTGTGAAGATCTTGGATGTCCAGAGGGAAAAGAAAAAGTAAATAACGAATGTGTCGATGCATGTATTTTTCCTCAGACAAGGTGACCTGACGGTATCTGTTCATCTGGTGGTTCTTGTGGTAATGGAGTGGTTGAGGCGGGTGAAGAATGTGATGATACTGGAAGTGAATGTGTTTCATGTAAGAAAACTACAAATCCCTACTGTGGCAATGGAGCAGTTGATTCTGGTGAACAATGTGATGATGGGAATACAACAGATGGAGATGGATGCAGTGCCGGTTGTACAAATGAATCTAGCTCCTGTGGAGATGGTCAACTCAGTGCAACTGAAGAGTGTGATGATGGCAACACAACAGATGGAGATGGATGCGATGCATCATGTATAGAAGAATGTACGGACGATGGCTTAGGTTCCAATTTTCTGATGTCAGGGTTCTTTGGGTCTTGAAAAAAGTGCGACAAACCCCTCGGATGTCCTCACAACAAGCCTCATGTCAGTAATTTTCAAGCAGGCACAAAAGATCCAGATAAAAACCAATGTCAATGTGATAATGGGCTTGATTTCTATTCTTGATCTCTGTTTTTTGATAAATTACATAAGAAAGATAATTCTTGCGAATGTGATAATTATTATTATGAAAAGGATGGAAAATGTGTACAGGATTGTTCAAATGGATTAAACAAGGACAAGTACCCTGACTGTAAGTGTCCACCGGGCGATTCAGTCAAGGATGGTGAGTGCGTGCATCATAGTTGAGGAAGGATTGCATTAACCTGTCTTGCAAATATAGCTATTCAAGCTGGTGGAAAAGCATGCGGTATTGGTTGGTTTGTACCACTACCCGGTATTGGTACTGATGGAAAAGTTTCTATGAACCCGTATAGAAGTCCGATGAATTGACGATAGTAGTTATTGGATTTACTGATATGTATAAAATATCCCATATCATTTCTGCCGCTATCTCCAACAATCGTCTGAATTGGGACGAGCGAGAGAGTCATTCGATTGTCGTACCGAGTCTCATCACATGAACTCTGGATGATGTTCAAATTGCGACAGAAACAGTTATCGAGTGAGAAGTGGGTGGAAAAATTGTCGCTGGAAAATGACTCAAGCATTTTGTTTTCTTGAAAGATGCAAGAGTACCAACATGGGTCATGGATAATCACAATCATGCTTTTGCGTTCTGGCACGAAGCTTTTCGAAAGTGATATATTCAGAAGTGAAGCCTTCTCATCCATATCGATCAGCACACAGATCTCGCCACACCGATGGCATTTCCATCATGGAAATCCCTGGAAGATGCCAATGAAGAAATGGTCGAAGAATATGTGAATACTGATCTCACTATCGCTGATTTTATCGTCCCTGCACTCGCAACAGGGATTATTACAGAGACGCTCATGGTCACGGGAGAAGAAAAAATCGGAGTCGGTATTTTCTCATGGGAAGGTGAGCTCAAAAAGAAAACTTCAGAGGCAATTCTCGAGCATCTCACAGACTATCCGAGTATCATCCTCGATATCGATCTCGATTATTTCTCCCAAGGATTTGATGACGAAAAGACGCTCGAAACCACGAAATACTGGATAGAAAAAGCTGATATTATCACGATTGCAACGAGCCCACTCTTTATCGACCAAGAAAAGGCATTAGGATACCTCAGAAAATTATTTTATTTTAGCTTATGGATTTTCTCGATCTCTCAAATCCCAGTGCCCATACCGTCATTATCAATTTTCCTGGGCGACCGATAACACATGACATCGAGCGACATTCACATCTTTGATTTCAGGACAAATACAGAACAGTATGACACAGGATTCAAACACTCTGAATCAGTTTTATAGGTTGTCCGCAAAAATACCACAATCATGAAATAGTGGAGCATATCGATAACTGTCTTCAACTTCTCGCAACTCACACAAAAGATAAAATTGTTATCATCATGGCCAGTTCAGCTGGCGCAGGTGGAGTCATCGCTTCTCCAGTGGCTCGTAGAATCGCAAATGGTATGATACTCCTCAATACCAACCCTGCCAATGTCTGAAAAGAAGCAATTGAATCCGCCATAACTGAGATACCCTGATGGCTCGATCTCTACAATGGTTTCGAGGATTACGCGACACATGCGCGGTGGGCAGAGAGAATAGCTCACGAGGCCGATACAGAAAAGATGACTCATAATAGGATACATGGTTCTCACGATCTCACCCCTGAACAGGTTTTAGAATGAGTCGAGAGAAGTTTGCGTCGAAGAAATTACATCGAATAAAGTTTGCAAAGAAACCTCCTTCCTCTATAATCCCGTTACTTGGCGCCTTGGTAGAACGGTCATACAGGAGCCTGCAAAGCTCTGGAAGCCGGTTCGACTCCGGCAGGTGCCTCCAAAATAAAATAAATCCCCATTTCTGGGGATTTTTTATTTTTACTTGCGAAGACTATTGGCAGCTTGTTCTAGCCATCAAGCCACGAGGCTACCCATACCTGTTTTACGAGCTTTTCAGACAATACCATCAATAAGGCCTTTTACTTTTCTTTCAGCAGCAGGCAATGCTGACATCTCAATCGGAGAAGGAGGAAGACTTGTACCGGTAGTAGAGGCGAGATGAGTGTGTTCTTTGCACATAGAGAGGAAATATGAATTGTTCTTGCTGATATAGTCTTCAAATGGCTTTTTTTATCAACTCCTATTTTATACATTAAATATTGACATAAATAAATATTCAGTATAAAAATATCATTGTGCAACTAACAATACACAATCCTGACGGTCAAATAGGGGCCAACACCACCCTTACTCTCGGTTCATTTTGACAGAATACCGATTTTTCATCGACAGCTTTTAGCTACAGGAGGCCTGATGGCGAAACGGAGAGCATGTATGCACCACCTGATGTTTTGCCCCTGATTATTCAGAGAAATACTGCCCGATTTAATGAGTCTCTACTCAAATACTCTCCTCCAGAAACTACCTCGCATCTGAATCCCCTGCGCGACGGCCCAAACAAAGTCGTAGATGATCTCATCGCTCAATTCCATGACAGATATCACGATATAGATTTTTCTCTACCAGAATTTGTAGCAGGCTGGGCAAGACAGTTTGGTACAGAGGGGTATGCAGCGATAGAGAAGATGTGCCACGACATACGAGCATCTCTACCTCCTCCTATTGATATGGAGAAGGCGACTCTCGATGAACTTTTTCAAAATATCGGTAAACAAATATCTCTCTCTGCACTATTTCAGAGATTTCTCGAGGGTGATGAAGAACGATATTTTTTTGAAGCTCTAAAAATAAGCCCTGATGTGTGTCAAAATAGATCTGCGATATTTTGCGCACTTCAAGAATATCTCGCGACTGATCCGAGTGAATATGATAAAGAAATCCTCTGGTTGGTCATTCGTGCACTCAGAAATGGTGGTATCGTCTCACCAGATCATAGCCATATTTTGGTAGACTTTATAGATAGCGTCTCTGACAAAAATTTTTCTGAAGCATTTCGCATCATCGCGTCCAGTACTCTAGGTGAGGTATTGGCCATGGAAGAACAACTCATCAATGACAGATGAAATCATCTCTGGCTCCAGGCAGACTCACAAGGCCTCTCGTATGAAAAACTTATACACAAGAGAACCCCTCTGATAGACGAAAGAATCAGAGCAATAATCGGATGTCTCGAGAGCTGAGAAGATGTAAATACACATCTGCTATGACTCACGGTGCAGGAACAGGAAATAGTATTTTTCGCTCTCAGAAGTATATGGGTCAAGCCAGGACCAAAACGCGATCAACTCTACGCATTAGGCACTCAACTCCTCACCACAGCACTTGATACAAAAACTGTACTCTCGCCCGAGACAACAGAGTATCTCTTGCGCATCCCTGGCTATGAACAGATATGAATGACATATTGTCATTTTGTTTTTGCTACTGCTCATGAAAAAGATGTAGATAAATACGTTGATGGTATTCTTTCTGGTGTCCACACTGATAAGCAAAAGAGAAATATCGCTCAGGAAATATTTTTACCACTACTCCACAAAAGAGGCATCACGGGGATCAAACTCCTCGCTCATGTCTGGAACTATTGTCATGATGCAAGTATAGAACCGTATATACGTACATTGAATCCCGAAAATTTCGTTGAGCTCTTTTGGTATACAAATAACCCCTCTCAGAAGAAAAGACTCATGATACTCTGTAAAAGCCAAATAGCACAGATATTCTATGAAATCCGTACATGAAATATACAACCGTATGCTCATTTTATCCACCAAATAATAACTCCTGGAAGAGCACATGCATTTGATACTCTTTTTGGTATTTCAAGTTTATTTTTGTCGAGAAATCCCTGAACCGTTCCTCTCTTACCCGCGCCAAAACCAGCAGGAATCGTAGAGAGAATAACGAAAAATGTGACTACATTTCTCGCAACAATGACTCATCGGTATGAAAAAATAATACAAAAATCCATACAGGATGCACAAAAATTGAGACAGTCTCTCCTCTATTCTTTTGCAGAATGATATTTCCCTATAGGCTGAAAGATACACTTCTCCACCCCTCTTTCACAGGAAAAGGTGACACTCTTGCGACAAGTGGTCGGATTTGAAAATACTCCTTTTCAGCTCTTACATGCTGACGGGTCACTCAATCTCCCTCCGTGCCAATCGCCTCTACAACTCATGGCCATACTCTATCAGCTGGCTCGTCTCGGTGTGGTGGTGGACAAAGAATTACAACTCCAGCTCAGTGTCGCGGGGAGAGTACCAAATATGTTTGCTGGAGTTATCGCATCCACATGTATCTTTGCAAAACCACATAAAAAAGAATACAAACCCGAGGCATTTCTCACGTCCCACAATAATCTCACAGCTACGTGCATGTGTTGTTATGATGATGGTGTCCTAGACAGAGAAGGATTTCCAACTATTCCAGCTCATGTGCAGGGCCGTATCGATACACTCGGATTCTCAGATATACTCGAGGTACTGACCTATTTCATCATAGGAAATATGATATCCCAATCATGTTTTTGAGGCAGATTTCGAGATGTGGGACGATTATTTATGGCTGAATATCTTGGCCTCCTTCAAAGCCATGGATTGGCAAATATTTTAGAGAAAAAATGGGTTCACACTCCTGGCTCTCATCGCCTGCCAGAAGAGGAAGAAGAGCATTATCAAACTGTCAAAAAATGTACTGATATACTCTGCGGTGATATAGATGATTATATGACTACGGGCAATGCGGGTGGCTTTTCTTTTCAGGTGAAACAACTTATTCATACTTATATTGTTCGATATAACTTGCTCCCTCTCGAGGAACTGTGGGCACAGAATTATCTACGATATCTCAACTACCAGGGACCAGCACTCGCAGAGAATGGAAGAAAAACTTTGCAATAAATACCTTTTCGTTATCCTCTTTTCATATTTTTAATAACTATCACTCATGTCCAATCCTACCGTCACTCTTCACACCAATCATGGTGATATCACACTCGAAATCTTCGCGGACAAAGTCCCGAAGACAGCAAAAAACTTCGTAGAACTCGCTAAAAAAGGCTACTATGATGGCACGATTTTTCATCGTGTTATCACAGATTTCATGATTCAGGGTGGCGATCCGACAGGGACCGGTCGTGGTGGTGAGAGTATTTATGGTGAGAGATTCGAAGATGAATTTCATCCTGAACTCTCTCATAAGAAAGGCTATATCTCTATGGCAAATGCTGGACCAAACACCAATGGAAGTCAGTTTTTCATCGTCCATGCCGAGGAAACATCATGGCTCGATGGGAAACACAGCGTCTTTGGCAAGGTCACAACTGGCATGGAAGTCGTCGAAACTATTGCCCTCGTCCAAAAAGATAGTGGAGATAGACCATTTAAAAAAGTCGAGATAACAAAAACAACTGTTACTGAATAATTCAATAACATATCTCCACAAAAAAAGAGCCTCACGGCTCTTTTTTCATTATGCTTTTGGTTGCTGTGTCTCAGTCTGAGCTGATTGTTTTATGATGCCATCGATACGATAAATAACGTGGTCAAGGAGTGCGAGGATGAGGTCACGTTTGAGTGGATCAAGATCCTTGCGTGCCACGACGAGATCCTTGCGGTCACTCATCGTCTTCTTGAGGTCTCCGAGAGCTTCGCGCTGAGTAGCAGCAGAAGAAGTGCCGAGGCGACCAGTGAGACGATCGATGACTTCATCGAGACGAACCTGATACTTCTGGACGAGCTTGTCTCGGATAAGCGTCTGAGCATCTGCGACGAGATCTGCATCTTTTGTCTCTTTTGCCTGATCTTTTTTATCATCTTTTTTGACATCCTTGTCGTCTGTTTTTGTATCGACTACGACAGGAACGACGAAATCATAGAGATCTTTATTTTTATCAGCCCTCTCTTGCCCGAAAGACGGGAGAATACATGTCGCACACAATGCGATGAGGAGGAGTTTTGAGATTTTCATATACTGCACTATATAGAAAAATAGGGACTTGACTAGAGGCGATTTGTGAGGATTGTGTGAAGAATGAAAAACACTCTCACTTTAATAGAAGCGATTTTTATCTTTTAAATAACTATATACCTTTATTTTTTGACAAAGAAAAAATAGAGAATATAAAGAGATAGTTTATAAAAATAAAATTAGGTTTATGACCCCTGAAAATGACGACTACTCAATACATGTAATACAAGCCTGAGATGACGCTTCTGCCCATTTCAAGAAGGCCGCCATTCAGGCCAATAGAAAATCTCGTGCACAAGAATTATGAATCCTCCACGGAAACCGTTTATCAGTTCCTGAAAGTGCCACAATTACTCAAAAACAATCACAAAAAGCTGATATTGCTGGTCACGAAATACAAACAGATGGTGTTGGAACAAAAGTCAGGATCTATATGAAGGCTTTCAACGGTCTTTATGAGAAATACAGAGCCAACAAGTCTGCACACAAAAAGGAACAGCTAGAAGCAACTGCTCGAGACCTCTTTTATCGCATGTTTCTCGACCTCTATGCTATGAATGTCGATGATTTCAGAAATGGCGATATAGCGCTGGCCGTCAGTGATATCCTCGATATCGATCACATCACTCTCACTGGTGAAGATGCAGAGCAGGGTGAGATATTTTGTATCGCTTTTGCTCACGCTATTGGTCGGGTCATTGAAAAAACAAAAATCGCCTGTGTCGCTGGAGAAACAGCTATTCTCGGTGATGGAGATAAGCTCAAAAATACGAGAAATAATTATGGCCCCCTGGTTGATGAATTACTCCGATTAGACGAAACAGCCAAGAAAATAACAAGTACTGGACAATTACCTGTAGATGTAGAACTGCTCGTTATAAACGTTAAGATACTTATAGAGAAAGCATCATGAGCAAAAGAAAAACAGAAAGTGATAGATCGATCTATGGAGCTCAATCTCGGATGATCTACTACAGGATACAGAAATGGTAATAAGCTCGTACCTTTGGAGGATGGACAAATAGTCATCGCACTTTTTGAAAATAAAACATCAAAAGGAATCATCTCTCCTCGTGCAAATGGCATCTCCGCAATCCGTGCCAGTATGGAAAAACTTCTCGGCGAAGATTGGCCACTTAAAACATTGCAAGATTATTTTGACACACTCGATGAACGAAAAATAAGCATTCTTCCAGCGGTAAAAGAGAGGCTCTCCATGGTGTGACCGGATACACCTCTCTGGGATATAGCTACTGGTGAAACAACGGTCTTCAATCCTCTCGTAGGTGACACTCTCTTAGGTGGTGTCGAAAATTGACCTATGTTCGCAAATGCGCTCGCATGACAGATACATGTGACTGGTAATCCTGTCGGTAAATGGTCTGATGTCGTCGCAGACTCGGGTCTCGGTATCGATATAGATTATTCTGGAGTAGAAATCCCTCAAATAATTGAGATGTGCATGATAGCCGAAGGACAAATATTTGCGGATGGAATGAAGAAATTTAATATGGGTATACCCTACGCTCTCGTCTGTTCTCCTGAACAAGCAAAAAGAGTCATAGATGAGATATGATTCCAGGGGTACTCTGCAAAAATGGTTGGCAAAATAACAAAACCTACAGAAAAAGAAAAGACAAAAATAAATATCAAATATGCAGATGGAAATAATTTTTCATCTTCTGTGGAAGAAGTGAGAAAGTAATTTTCACAGATTTTCATTGATTAATACAGAAAAACACTATACTACTGAGCAGTTTGTTTCTCAAATTTTTCTATGGAAATCCCTCAAAAAGTACGCTGAACGCAAGATTGGTTCGGCGAACAACAGCGTTATTACACCTTTATCAAGAAGGTTTCTCGTCATATTTTTCGACATTTTGGATTCACTCGTATCTCGACTCCCGTCATGGAAATGCGAGAGCTTATCGTACGTTCTGTAGGTGCCCATACGGATGTCGTCAGCAAGGAACTCTATGAATTTCAGGACAAAAAAGGTCGCGATCTCGTCCTCAAACCCGAATCAACTGCTGGCGTAATGCGTTCTTATCTCGAAAATTTTCAATCTGAATCTCAGCCAGTCTATCTCTTCTACATCGAGCCGCATTTTCGCTATGATAGACCTCAGAAGGGTCGTTATCGACAGTTTCATCAGATAGGTTCGGAGATTATCGGTGAGCGCGATCCAGTCCTCGATGCAGAAAATATCCACATGGCAGTGAAAATCCTCTCTGACTGTGGTCTCAAAGGAAAATTCACAACCAAAATCAACACCCTCGGGAATGCAAAAGAACGAGAAGCCTATGTCGCAGAACTCCAGGCATTTTTTCGTGGAAAATCTCACCTCCTCGATGAGATAGATCAGGCTCGTGTGGAAAATAACCCCCTCCGTCTCCTCGATTCAAAAAATCCTGATGTTCGAGAGATTCTTCCTTTTGCTCCAAAGCTCAAGGACTTCATGAAAAAAGATTCACTCGCTTACTACGAATCAACCAAAGAATATCTGACTATTCTCGGTATCGACTTTGTCGAAGATGCCAATCTCGTTCGTGGTCTCGACTACTACTCAGATGTCGTATTCGAGTGTGTCGATAACTCTGGTCGATCTCAGGATTCTTTTTGTGGTGGTGGTCGCTATGATGACCTCGCGACGAGTCTCGGAAGCAAGAATCCAGTTCCAGCAGCAGGATTTGCTATCGGCGTGGAGCGTCTCATAGATGCTATGGTTGAGTCAGGACTGACTGTAAAAAATAAAGACACTATCGATCTCTACTTCATCCAAGTCGGTGAAGAAGCAAAGAAGCTCGCCCTCCCTCTCAGTATAAAGGCTCGTGAAATGGGACTCAATGTCCTCGCTTCATTTGGTTCTCCATCGATGAAAACACAGCTCAAAAAAGCAAACTGACTCAAAGCGAAATATGTTGCTATCATCGGTATAATGGAGGCTCGCCGAGGCGTCTGTCAGCTCAAGGATATGGACAAAGGAATCCAAAAAGAAATCAAGCTCTCAGAACTCCTCGATCACATGGTTGGTATTATCGGTGAGAAAAATCTCGACTTCTACGACCCAACTAAGGAGCTCATTCAGGCAAAATAAAGAAGCTTGACTTCCCGATTTTTTTCATATTATCCATCTATCATTTAATTCTTTTCTATGCTTGGTAAACTCAAAAAACGCAGACGTCTCCGAAAACACGGATTCCTCGCTCGAACTATCACCGCTAATGGTCGCAATGTCCTCAAGCGTCGTCGTCAAAAAGGTCGTCATCAATTGACTCCGAGCTACCCTATCCGTCTCAAGTCTCCAAAAGGAAACCCAAAATTTCATATTATCCCAAAGAAAAAACCTAAGAAGGTAGCTGCAAAAAAGAAAAGCAAGTAGGTCATAACCCTCTCGCATGATCGCAAAAAAATATCGACTCAGAGAATACGAAGTAAGTAGGGTCTTCAAAAAAGGAAGACCCTTTTTTTCGGATTTTTGGAGCATGCATTGTCTCGAATGACGAGGCGCGAAGTGTCATCGTATAGCTGTCAGTATCTCGCGCAAACACGATAAACGAGCAGTTCAGAGAAACCGTTACCGTCGTGGTCTCTACGATGGATTGCTTGCTGTTTTGAAAACTCCGACAGACAAGTATTTTCAGTGTGTCTTCACGCTCAAAAAGGGGCAAAAAATACTCGAAAGAAAAATCCCACAAGCACTCGTCGACGATGCTCTCCGACTTTTTGAAAAAAGGAAATAAGAAGGGCCACTGCCCTGCCTGGTCACTACTTCCATTTTTCTATTTTCCGATATACTCTTGCGCATGAATATCTCCAAAAAAGTACTTATCGGTGTCTACCTCGTTTTTGTCGTCATTTTTGCATGGCGAAGTGCTGAGCAAAAAGCAGCACCAGTACCTCCACAGGTCAGGATAACCAGTGATGCAACGAGCTTTGTGCTCCCCACGACGCCTGTTGTCTCGCTTATCAATGAAACAGATGCAGAAGTTGTCGTCGACACCTGCAAAGATATCGAGGTCATCGCCAATGGTGTGCAAAAAACAGCTCTTCCAGAAGCTTTCTGTCGCACAGTACATGCCCCAGCAAAATCAGTGACTCCTCTTTTCGGGAAAGTGAAAGAAGATATCCTGACTTTTCAATCGAGCTTTGAAAAAATACCAGATACTGCCCTCGTCTTCTCCTATACGCAACCATCGACGACGAATCATTCGGAAGTAGCTCTTACGATAGGCCATGCTGGCTATATTCGTCTCTTTTTCCGTACTATTTTTTATAATCCTGTATACAACTTTTTTGCTGCTCTCGTACTCGTCTTTCCTGGGCATAGTCTCGGTTGGGCCATCATTACTATCACACTCATTATCCGTCTCGGACTTCTCATCCCTCAACAGAAAATGCTCGTCTCTCAACGACGTATGCAGGTCATACAACCAAAGATAAAAGCAATCCAGGAAGAATTCAAAGGTGATCAGGCAAAAATAGGAGCAAAAATGATGGAACTCTACAAACGAGAAGGCGTCAATCCACTCGGTTCTTGTCTCCCAATTCTTGTTCAGATTCCTATTCTCATCGTCCTCTATCAGGTGATTCTTCATATATCTGACCCGAGTAATTTTGCCCATCTCTACAACATCGCATGGCTCCAAGAACTCAAAAATGTCACACTCAATACATACTTCTTCGGTCTTCATCTCGAAAAAAGTGGTGGTATCATAGGTGTCATCCTCGGTGTCCTCACTGGTGGTCTCCAATTTGGTCAGATGTGGCTCTCTCAGAAAAAACTCAAAGCCAAACAATCAGAAAAAGAAGTCGCTCCGAAAGACCCAAATGTCCCAGATATGCAACAGATGCAGAAGATGATGATCTATGTTTTTCCTGCTATGGCTGGCCTCTTCGCATATCAATTTCCTGCTGGTGTCGGTCTCTACTGGCTCATCGGTACTCTCTTTATGATCTGTCAGCAATACGTGGCAAATAGACAAGCAGAAGATAAAAAAATGATTATCAGGGATAAGGCTGGAAATGTTATAGGATAATGTTTGACTCTCGTCTTTGGGTAGGATATACTTAATGGCAGAATCAGAGAGTTTTACCCTTTTACATCGTTCTTATGAACAAGAAAGTTATCGTATTTATCCTCGTCCTCGTCGGACTAGGTGGTTTCGTATGGTGGAAGACCAGTGCTCCACAGTCAGCACAGGATAGACTCGCTCAAGCTATGCATATCATGCAAGGTCTCGAATCAAGAGCTATACCAGTAGCACTGACCAACGATCAACTCACACTCCTCGAACAAGTGTATCAAGACTCTCTCGAACGTATCCCAAATATTCAGGGATTTAGAGATGCAGACAAGACGAAACTCATTGACACACTAAAGACAAGTAACTTTGGTGGAACAGGTACAAATGGTCTCAATACGACAGGAGAAAAAATCCTGAGTATGTCTCTCGCGAGAACAGATGACTTCAATACATACTTTACTTCAGGATTTACAAGTGATGTAGGGATTGTCACAACCAAAGACCAAATCAAAAAACTCGCGCAGTCAGTCAATACGCTGACAAATGATATTCGTCTCACAACCCTCTACGTCTCTTGGTACGAAGGTATACGAGGAAAGATATGCACGACCAATGATCCAGATAATGACATCTACATCAGTGGTGAGGTAAAAATGCTGTATTCTCCAAGCACTTCTCTCCAGGATACTTGTGGAAACAATGAAGTAAAACAATTCAAATGTATCAATGGACTCTACGAAGATGATGCAGCACATGTCTCAAAGACTCAGTGTCCAAATGGGTGTAATGGTGGAGTGTGTTTGAAAGAAGCTGCTGCAGCTGATCTGTCTGTTGATATGCCTACTACTGCAGCTGTTGGGGCTTCAGTCCAAGTCCGAGTATCTGCGAGCACGACGTACACTCAACCGTTCTTTATTATCGTCGCTGGTGATGATGATGCAGTATTCCCAACAGGAGCACTGAGAATTATGAGTGGAGAAGTGTCGAACAATATGGTGTCAAAAAACTTTGAGATTAAATTCTCAAAAGCTGGTACTATGACTGTGACTATTCGACCAAAAGAAGGTGCAGAAGTTTCGAAGACGATTGTGGTGGGAGGGGCCTCAACAGCACAGTGTGGAAATGGGGTAAGAGAGTGAGATGAACAGTGTGATGATGGGAACACAAAAAATGAAGATGGGTGTAGCAGCACATGTAGTCAAGAAAATGCTGCGTATTATTTCCAGGCTGCTAATAAACTTGCGAGCCTAGGTATCATTGATGATTTTTCAGCAAAACCTATTGAATATCGTCTTGCTGATTCGCTCATTCGATATGATGCAGTGCGTACAGAAGCAAAAGCTCTAGGGGGCATATTGGAGAATGAATCGAGTTATACCTGTATTGGCACATTCAGTGATATCGGAAAAACAGTTCCTACATGTCGGGTAGCAGAGCTTGCTCAAAAAGCCTGATTAATAGGGACTTCTAGTGTGTTTAGACCAAATGATAAACTCTCAAAACTGGAGGCGATGAGCTTTGCTCTGAAATCTGCTGGACTCATGCCTAGCAACTCTCTCTCGATGAATCAAATAATTGAATTAGCCCTATCTAATAAGCTCATTCCCAATACTGCTAATTTCAATCCAGCTGCTATTGCTACCCGTGGAGAATTCTTTTACTGGGTTTCACAAGCTCTTGATGCAAATAATACTGCTAATATTTGCGATATTGCCCCAGACCTGTGTGGTGGCAATAATGCGAAATGCTGAAATGGTATAAAAGAAGGTAGTGAAGAATGTGATGATGGGAATACCAATGATAGCGATGCATGTACAAATACATGCAAAAACAAAGCAATAGCATCTACTTGTATTGATAGTGATGGTACGGATTATTTTAAAAAAGGGGTAGTAAAAAGTGCTTCAGTTGAACCACAATATGATTCATGCGACAATCAGGATACTCTCAGTGAAAGGGTATGTAGGCCTTATAACTGGCATGAAGGAGCATGATCATGTAGTCGGCCTGATGGATGTATAGACATTATCAAGTATAAATGTCCAAATGGTTGCAACGACGGCGCGTGTAAGGGTGGTATAGTGATTGGATTAGCGAGCATTGATGTGTCAGCACCTTCCGAAGTTGCTACTAATGAATCATTCGATATGACCGTCAGGATTCTTGATTCAAGTGGTCATAAAATTACAAACTATGAAGGGACAATCTACTTTGATAACGCTACATGACCGGTAGCAAATGTTAGCCTTCCGTCATTTGGTGATGAGGGCTATAAATTCACACTTTCTGACCAAGGGGAACACGTGTTTTCGAAAGGCTTTAATATTAAAAAACCGGGCTCTTATCAGATAGAAGTTTATGAAATCGGCACTGCCGGTGATGGTATTACAAAACGTGTTAATATTAAAGCGGTTGATCGGGTAGCTGCTTGTACCGACACTGATGGTGGTATGAATATTTTTGCCAAAGGTACTGCGACAAATAATGCAGCAGTTATCCCTGCCGGTAGAACCAAAACAGCCACCGATGTCTGTACAAAACAAGTAGGACAATCATTTCAGGAAGTGACATCATGTACTGGAACTGGGTGTTATGTGGATGAGGCGGTCTGTCTCACGGGTGGAGCTGAAGCAGGACTTGTTGGCAAGGGTGGCTCTGGTCAGGCAGACCACAAATGTCCAAACGGTTGTATGAATGGTGCATGCGTTCCGACGAGTTCCACCACCATCACTACAAATACTACCGTCGGACCATGAGTAAATCCGTCCACATCATGTGTTGATACAGATGGTGGATTATTCCCAAAATTAAAAGGAACTGTTTCTGGAATTTCGTATTTTTGAGAATCATATACATATACAGATTTGTGTAACAAAGACGCAGATGGAAAAGAGTGGATAAGCGAAGCATATTGCTATGCGTATCCTGAAGGCGGAGCAAAAATATTTTGGGCGGCCGAACGTAGGGATTGCGCGAATTGATGTATGAATGGGGCATGTAAATAACATCAAATTATTAATGTAACAGGAGGATTTTTCTCCAATTATTGTACATTTTATACTTGCATTGTATAATAATCTTTTATAATTCAGAAAATTATTGTACACCATGCACACTTCTCTCTCAAGTCCTTCTTCTTTTTTTCCTACAAACTTAGATTCCGTTTTCCAAGTTTTAAAGAAATCACATCCTCATTTTGTACCACAATTTAGTACAGATGACTGGGTAGAAAATAGCTCTATCTGGAGCCTCTCAGAAGCCGCCATACAAAATGCACTAGAGGTGTATAGAAAAACTCTTGGAGAGGTCAATAGTGGTATAGAACGAAAGATAGTCTCATGGGAAACTGAAATAAAGAATCTCGAACAAGAGCTGACAACACTCTCTGTCTGGAATAAAGAAAGAAGAAAAGAGATAACAGACAAAGTATGACAACTAAAATCAGAACATAAAATAACTAAATCAGAGACAGTTCAGGCTCAGCTCGATGGCCAAATAAGGACTCTCGAGACTGAACTCAGCTCGATGGCCAATGATCGCGAAAGGCGGAGAGCCGTTGAAGAAAAGATAGCTCAAATCCGTCTCAGTACTCAAAAACTCTCTGAGAACAAGATAAGTACCAGTGAGCAGGATTCGCTTGTGGCTGATTTACTGGGGTTTCTGAGTGAATTAGAAGTAAAAAATACTCCAAAAAGTGCACCAGTGCAAACTCCTTCTCCCAAGACACCTTTTCTCAGCAGCACTCCTGGCAAAGTGGCAACTATTTTAGTAGGTCTTGGTATTGGTACGGGTATCGCTTGGTGGAATGTAGTTGATCAAATCAATAAATGAAAGAAACCAGTTAATGCGATCGAGAGATTGATACAATGAGATGAAAAAAATACCCAAAAGATAATGGATATAAGTACTTTGAAGGGGGCTATACAATCTGCAATGGATGATGTTGAATTTAAAGGGGGCTGGCCGCATGATGCCTTATGAGATACGCCTACAAATAATAAATTATGTCAAATTATGATCGAGGCTGTGAATACAAAAATACCTCCATATATGCAACAATATATTGGGGGAATATCAGTGTGAGCTAATGAAATGAAATTTAGATATCCTTCTCCCGGCGTAATAGAAGAATGACTGGTTTTTAGACTAGATACTATACATGGATGACTTCACTTTGAAACAGTAAAATGGTTAAAATCTGTAAAGTAGAAAATAAAATATAAAAATCTTTTGACTTTCTCTGCCCTCTATATATCATCGTAGTAATACATTAGTATATTTTATGTCCTACCAAACCACTCTCCGAAAGAATATAATCACTGAATTAAAGCGTCACGCTGATGACCTTGATGGTTTTCTCGAAGACATGCTCAGTCCCCAGGAAATCGAAGCGCTCGATGAACGAATCAAAATCATGCACGCTCTCTCCGCTGGAAAAACGCAGCGAGAAATAGCCGAAGAGCTCGAGCTCTCTATCACGACGGTCAGTCGAGGATCTCGTATCCTGCAGTATGGCAGGATAAAAGGATGATGGCGTAAATAGTATTTCAGAGTACATCGTACTCCTTAGAGACTTTTTTAGTCTCTCTTTTTGTGACTCTTTTGTCACACCATAGTAATACATTATTTATTTTAACATTCTTTTTTATGAAACCGAACTCTGTTCCCCTCTCACTCAGAAGTGAAAATTATGCTATCATTGTCCAGGGCAATCATGCAAAAATCTATCCTGGCGAACTCGTCAGAGCAAGCACACTCGAAGAAATAAAGTCTCTTCAAACACCTTGAAAAATTGCTACATTCTTGACCCCATTCTCTCGCGCGAAAGAAGCAGGGAGACATGTGATCGGTGACGAACCAATTATTGCCATCGTGTCCCCGACAAAGGATATACAATACATGACTCGTGACAGACTCATTGAAACTCTCAATTCTCATTGAAACTCTCAATTCTCATTTTGAGATTTTTCTCCAGATATTCCAGATGAGACCTATAAGCAAAAAGTTATTGCCGCTCAAGAGCATATAAAAAATGGAGATATTTGTCAGGTTGTTCTTGCGCGAAATTTCTCAGCTTCTATTCAATGATTACAAGAATCCACACCCCTAGGAGTCCTTGCTCGTCTCTTGCAGATACGCGGGACCTATATGACTGCCCTTTTCCGTACTCCAAATCACGCGTATGCATTTGCAAGTCCCGAACGACACCTTACTATTCGGAATAATCGAGCTACTATTAATCCTATTGCTGGGACGATGAAAATAGGTGATGTTGATACATTTGATGATAGGTTGGAAAAATTTCTTATGCAGGATGAAAAAGAACGCCAAGAACTAACCATGCTCCTCGATGAAGGAACAAAAATGATTGCTCGATTTTGCCCACATGGACATATAGAGTGACCCTTCTTACGAGAAACGGGTGCCGTGATACACACAGAATATCTCATTGCAGGGAAAGTCGTACCATGAACTCACGCTATCGATGCATTACGCAGAACGCTCAATGCGCCAACACTCACTGGAAGCCCAATAGATGAGGCCTGTAAAATAATTGCACGTATAGAAAATATCACTCGATGATATTACGGAGGCGTATTCTGAATCTATAAAAATAGAGGAAACCTTGATTCAGCCATTGCCATCCGTGGTATACATATTGATTTTCAGGCCAAAACTGGAACTATCAGTGCAGGGGCAGGTATCACACAAAAATCAAATCCACAAGATGAAGCCGACGAAACGAGCAATAAAGCTCAGGGGAATATATCAGTTCTCTCTGGATCTTTTCAACAACGCCCACCCATGCTTCATCCCCTTCAAAAAAAGAGACACGAACGTGCAATGCGGAATGCTCGAAATACATACTTAAGCAGATTTCACTTTGGTGAACAAAAAAACCTTGAATTTTGTCCCGAAATTCTCTGAAAAAAAATAACTGTTATTAATTTCGAAGACGATTTTTCCTACATTCTCGCTGTCATGATCGAATCGCTCGGTGCACAAGTCGTGGTAAAAGACTATGATGAATATATACCAGATGAGGAAATACTTGTTTTTGGTGGAGGGCCAGGTGATATAAATGATTTTTCTCATCCTAAGATGAATAAGATCAGAGAAATATTAGCAGACCGCGACAATACTCCTCTTCTTGGCATCTGTCTTGGTTGTCAAGCTATCTGTCAGCATCTGGGCATCAATGTAAAAAAACTTCCTGAACCATTGCAAGGGGTACAAAAAGATGTAATTATTTCACGAGACTGAAAAGTGGAAAAAGTCGGGCAATATAATTCTTTTGCTGGCTCTGGATTGAAAAAATGATGCGAAATTTTTATGAAACCTGATGGAAGTATCGATATGATATATTCTCCTGAGGAAAAAATGCTCGGCGTCCAATTTCACCCAGAATCTGTGATGACTGAAAATGGTCGAGAGATACTGAAAAATCTGCTTCTCAGGCTCCTGGCGAAAAATAATCCTAAAAGAAAATCACCCATAATACCAACGAGGTCACTCTATGACCACGACTAGACCTCTAAAAAATAAAACTATGCACGGTTTCTCCCTCAAATTCTTGAGGGATTTTTTTAATAACTCTCCTTTGCAAAAATCATCTTTTTCTATATCCTTGTGCGGTGATGGAAGCCATAGGGCGACCGCATACAAGCAAGTGATATGGCTCCGTGGTGGAATGGTAGACACGATGGACTCAAAATCCATTGAGGCAACTCATGTCGGTTCGAGTCCGACCGGAGCTACCATATACTTGTTTCTAGAATTCAGTAATATCCTCATTATGCATATAGAACTCGATTCGGATACACTTTTTACAGCCATCAAGACTGTTGCTCATGCTGTCGTGAATAGCCCTACTACGCCGATTCTCGAGAATGTTCTCTTGCGTGCTACGAATGAAAAACTCACAGTCATCGCCAACAATCTCGAAATGGCTATCGAGTATACGATAGATCAAGACGTAGATATCAAAGAGCCTGGCGACATCACAGTTTCTTTTCGATTTCTCGCATCATATCTCAATCTCCTCGACCCCACACGTCTCAAGATAAAAACTGATACGGGTCACACCCTCAACTTCACAGCCAACAAGCAAAAAATGCGTTATAAAGGTCTCGGGGCTGATGAATTTCCGATGATACCAGTTACTCGACGAGATACCAAATTTACGATTTCTTCTGATGTTCTCAAGCGAGCTTTCTCAAAGACACTTTTTTCTTGTGCAAGTGGAAATATCCGCCCAACTCTTGCTGGTGTCTATATTCAAGTTCACACCGATCATGTAACATTTGCCTCGACTGATAGCTTTCGACTCTCAGAATACCGCTACAACTGTAATACTGGGATCGACAAAAAAATAGCCATCATACTCCCTGCTCGAAGCGCCAGTGAAATCATGAAAACTCTCGCAGACGGTGTCAGTGTCGATCTGTATTTCGCTGATAACCAAGTACTCCTCGTCTACGAAAACGTCCTCCTCTATTCTCGACTGCTCAATGGTCACTTCCCTGACTATGGAAATTTCTTTCCAAAATCGACAAGCGTTAATGCTCTCACAAATCGTTCGAAACTCGTGCAGGCACTCCGACAGGTTAGCCTCATTGCTCGTGAAAATAATTTCAATGTCAAAATGGCTCTCGATGGTACGGGTGTCATACGTCTCGACTCTGGAGATACAGAGCTCGGTGCGAGTGAGACAGAGATACCTGCTGAGGTAGAAGGAAATGATCAGGTCGGTCTCAATGCGACCTATTTTATCGATGCGCTTCAGGTCGTCGAAGGCGAAGATGTCCGCATAGGATTTGAGACGAGTCTCTCTCCTATTCTCATCCAGGGAACCAGCCTCAATACCAAAGAAGAAGATTTCCGACATATTATCATGCCACTCAAGATTTAAAAATATCTTTGTAAAGGATACTTTCAAAGATATAATCACGTCATGCATCTTGATTCTCTTTATCACGGTATAATCCCAGATGTTGCACCTGGTAAATTGTGTGTCATCGGTGATGTCCATAATCGTCATGGGTGATTTATGGAAAAAGTGCATCAATTTTTAGGCCAAAACCCCGATGGGCAAATTATTCAGCTATGAGATTTCTGTGGAACCAAAGAAAGTTGGGAATATTTCTTGCGAGACATGATTTCCGAAGAAACAAAAAAGAGAGTCAGAATACTTCTCGGTAATCATGATGGCGGCATACCTCTTCGCCATAGGCTGAGCTTACAAGACTACGCTGAATCATCAGATGGTGATATTATTACAATTCGAGGGGCAGAAACTCCAGCATTTGCTCGAATTCAGGGGAGAACTCACTATGGGGAAGAGCTCGATGATACACAATTTACAGATATACTAAGAATAATTAAAAATCGTGGTTATCGACCGCGTGTTATCGTGACTCATGATGGTCCATTGTCAGTCGTACAAAAAATGTGGCCAGATAGAGCAAAAGATCCATCCAAGACGACAAAAAAATTACAAGAAATATTGTTAGCAATGGGGACACTTAATCCTCATCCTGCAGGAACAACGTGGATTTTTGGGCATCATCACGAAAATCAAGAACAGATGAATGGCGTCAATTTTAGAGCCATTGGTGAACTAGAAACCTTAATTGTATAAGTCCATGAACCTCTCCCTCTACCAATTTAAACACTACAACAATAAAACTCTCCAAATACAAGGGGCTCTTCAGGTTGTGGTAGGGAATAATGGTTCAGGAAAATCAACACTCTGCGAAGCCATCTCTATTCTCATCAATGCGAGCAATCCTCACCATACCAGCTGGGAACAGAAGTCCTCTTTTGGACAGTCAGAATGGGCACTTCGTCTGGAGCTCTGAGAAATCCTGTTTCAATCGCTCTTCGATGGAAAAAATCGCTCACCAAAATGGTATATGGATGAGCAATCGTGTTCCAAACCAAAATATGAGGATAAAATGCCGTATCGAGCATTTTGGATACAGAGTGATCATCTCCGAGTCATCTCGGGTGAGCCAAGTGAGAGACGAAACTTCCTCGATGAGATGCTCGTCTTTGCCAGTCCTGTGTATGATAAAATACAGAAAAATTATCGTACGGCCCTGACTTCTCGAAATCGTGTGATTCAATCTATCCTCGATCGTGAAGCCACCAAATGAGAACTCTCTTCGTGGAACACACTCCTCGCCGAGTATGCTGTTCAGGTCATTCATGAACGAAGAAAATTCTTCACATGGTTTCAGGCACAATCTCTCGATCATCTCGATCTCCCAGGACCAGTCAGAATCGAACTCATGGAACGACATCCACTCGCAGAGGTTACAAAAGAGCAATTTTTAAAACTCCTCGCAGACTATACCGAACGTGATCTGGTCGTCGGTCGAACAACCATTGGTCCACACCTCGATGAGATTAGTTTTTCTGTTGAGATAAATAACGTTTGGCAGCCGACCAAGTATATCCTCTCTCGTGGAGAAAATAAGATTCTCCTCCTCGCCTTTATCCGTCTGCTCGGTAAATATGTGGAAGAAATCTCTGGAAAAAGACCATTCTTCCTCCTCGATGACGTCCTCTCAGAACTCGACACTGATCATACACAGATTCTCTGCCATCTTTTTGAAGATGCTACAACAATTATGACGACACAGCCAAATCATACTTCTGGCCTGCCCAATATTCTGCTAAAAATCGAACTCTAGAATTTGACAGACAGTATAAATGATTATTATACCATGAATACTTGTTAATTTTGTATTTATGTCTGTAGACCGACCATTAACTGCTCCAGAAATAATAACGCTCCACGGAGGAGGCAATCCTTTTGTTGATGTTGCTCAGCCAGCACATTCAGCAGTATCAGATATAAAACCGGCAAATGAAGACATAATAAACCGTCTACCTCGTACCACTGATGGCGAACTAACGTCAGCAGAAGCACAAAAACCAATTGTTGAACAACTCAGAAATAGTCCTGATAGGGTTTGGCATATGGACGCTTTTGAAAAAGATGGAAAATATAATTGTCTTCGAATCACCCCTGCAGGACAAGTTTTCTTAGATGTAATTAAGCCTGGTGTGCACTTTCCACGAGTTGTTCAACTTGCGTGACACATTTCTCAAGAAAGTATTATTGCAGTCCGAAAAGAACTTCTAGAGCGCCCGAAGGAATGGCAAAAAAAACTTGAACAAGGATTTTTACAACAATGAACAACAACACATTCCGCAGATACTCAATTTGATTTAAATGGTGCAACACGTGGTGGAGCAGTTTTTGTGTTTGATAGGACTTTAGATTTGGGCGTGGTGGATACTGCTTCAGGCAGTAATGCAATTCTTCGCTGGATTGGCAGACATACAAATCCTGAAACAAAATGGGGCCCCTTCAAAGTAGAAGATATTTTTAGGTTTGAGTGGGAAAGTTTGCCTACGAATTAAAATAACATACACTAGCGTCAATTCACCTGACGCTTTTTTATGAAATCACTTATCATCACAGCCCACCCCAGCTCGCATGGTTTTACTCAGGCTATGGCTCAGAAATATCGAGAAACGAAAGAGAAAAATGGTCACTCTGTCGAAATCCTAGATCTTTACAAGACTGACCTCAAAATGGGTTACCTCGATTATGAAGAAAAGGCTGACATGAAAAAACCTGACCCTATTCGTGATGCAATTCAAGCAAAAATCATAACAGCTGATGAGCTCGTATTTATCTTCCCTATCTGGCATGTAAATGTTCCGGCTATTTTGAAAAACTTCTTTGATACCATTTTTACTGGTGGCTTTGCATATCAATATACAAAGGATACCTTTATTTTTCCAAAGAAACTCCTCGTCGGAAAAACAGCACGAGTATTTTGTACCTGCGATGCATTTGGCGTCCTCTATTGGCTCATCGGAAATCCACTCCGAGTCATACTCCAAATGGGCGTACTGGGTTGGTGTGGCATTAAGGTAAAAAGCTATACCGTCTTTGACCGTATGAGAAAAAAAACTCCTGAAGACTGTCAAAAAATGCTCAGTAAGGTTGAGAGGATAGCTGGATAAAAGTGATTTGAGGAATGTATATCCTCAGATACATCTTGCAAATATTGTTTTATATGTAAACTATTCACTACTAAAACAATATGCTTTTTAAGAAAAAATCATCCCCGACAGAAACACAGGTTATGGATTTTTTCAAGTCTCTGATGGAGGCAAGTCATGCTGTTCATCTCTTTGTCGAAAAGGTCTTTTTCGCAAACAGTGACATCACGATGATCCAATTTGGTATCATCAAACAGCTCATAGCCAAGGGGGGCACAGTGGACACTATGACAGACCTCTGGTGTGACCATCACACGACTCGTGGAAACCTCTCTGGCGTCGTCGACCGTATGATAGAATCAGGCTATGTCTCTCGCCGAGAAGACCCCTCAGATCGTCGAAAAAAACAAATAACCCTCACAAAACTCGGGCAGAAAAAACATGATGAAATAGAGACTATGATGAGAAAACATATCCCCGAATTTTCTAAAAAAATCAGCGAAATCCCTCTCGAAAGTGTCACTTCATCACTTCAAATGATTCGAGACATACATATAAATGCTCTTAAATAATCCTATGAAAAAGAAACTCATCATCACGGCGCTCCTCGTTTTTGTCCTCCTCGTGATAAAAAATATGTTTTCAGGCAGTGCTCCCGCGGCAACAGTGACGACTCCTGAAAAAGATGGTAAAATCGTTGAAACAGCCGTTGTCGGAGAAAGCCTTTTCTCTGAACAGGTCCATATCACAGGCAAAATCGCTGCACAAAAAGAAGTCTCCCTCAGCACTCAGGCAACAGGTTTTATGGGCGTAATCTCTGTGAATAGTGGCGATGCAGTGCTCGCTGGAGAAACTCTCGCACGAATACAGGATACTTATGGTACAGCAAACAATGGTGTCCGTGAAGCGTCTATCGGGGTCGAGACAGCACGTCTCTCACAAGAAAATAGTATCGCCTCCCTCGATCAATCAGTCGAAGCTGCTCGTATAGCCTATGAGAAGGCACAAAAAGATTTTGACGCAGCAATACTCACCCCGGCAAAGGATAGTACAACTGTATCAAAGGCACAGCTCGATCTCGAAAATTATATTACTGCTCAAGGAAAAACACTTCAGGGATATGAGACGAGCTACTCAAATCAGCTCCAGATATTTCAATCATTTCTCTTCAACGTACTCGACACAAGTGACACAATTATCGGTGTGACAGATGCAAAAAAAGGACTCAATGACAGCTATGAATATCTCCTTGCCGTCACAGACTATCAAAAGAAAAATGATGCTATCAACTCTATATCGAGCCTTCTCGAATACAAAAACTGGAAACCAGATACAAAGCTCCCCCTCGTCGATCGCGTGACAGAGCTCCAGAGGGTCTACACTCTAGCAACAAAAGTTTTGAGTGATGTCCAGGCAGTCCTCAATAACAGTCAGACCGATGCTTCCAGCTTTACTCCTACGACCCTCGCAGCACAGAAAGCTCTCGTCACTGGATACCAGACACAGTATAATAGTATATCGACAGGACTGGTCACATTTGTAAATACAGCTCAATCATTTCTCGCGACCTACGAAAAAGAACGCAGCGCAAAAGAACAAGCCGCAGCAACGACAGAAAGTAATGCCAAATCGACACTCGACCTCGCAAAAAGAGCCTATGATACAGCTGTAAAAACACGGGATATCACACTCCGTCAGATAGACCAGTCTCTCGCTTCAGCAAATATCAAATATGACAATGCTGAGGGTGGTGCTGCACGTCTCTCTGTCGTCGCCCCATTTTCTGGCGTCATCATAGCCAAAAATACAGAAACAGGCTCTCTCGTAAGTCCTGGTATGTCACTCTTCACTCTCGGTGATACTTCGACACTTATTGTCAAAACTGAGATGACTGCAGAGCAGCAAAAATCTCTCCATGTGACCCAAGAAGTTCCCCTCATTATCCATGGGACAGTGATCACAGGAAAGCTCAAAAGTCTCTCTGCTGGACCAGATCCTGTGACTCATTTGTATAAGGCAGAGATAAGCCTTCCAAAAGTTCATCCCGATGTCGCCCTCGGTGATATCGTCGATGTCATCGTGACAAACAATGACAAAAAATCAGAAAAAACACAAAAGAAAGAAATTGTCGTACCATTTTCTGCTCTGAAAAATCTCGGACAAGAAACCTATGCTGTCTATATATTCACTCCTGAGGAAAATAATCCTCACGCTGGAATAGTCCATGAACGTGAAGTCAAAATTGGCGCCACAAACGAAACAAGTGTGACCATTATTGAAGGCCTCAAACTCGGTGAAACCATAGTGACACTTGGTACGCTGAATGTCGAAGATGGCGATTATGTACAGCAGGCAGGTTTTGACGAGACGATTGAAGTGCCAGTGCAGGTAAACCCAAAAATAGTACCAGAAGAAGAAAAGTCTCTCTAAATACCACCCTATGTCCTCTGACAATAAATACATCTCAAAACTCACCTACGATCCTGAGCTTGATAAGTCATGGTTTACTTTTTTCACAGACAAATTTCGAGTTATTCTCCTCTTTATCATCGTCTTTATAGTAGCCGGTATCATAGCTCTCCGATCTCTCCCCCTCGAGAGTACGCCAGAAGTCGACCTCGGTATCATCTCTATCAATGTGGCTCTGCCCGGTGCGAGCCCAGACAGTGTCGAAGATCTCGTCGTCAAAAAAATAGAAAAAAATGTCAGTAAGGTAAAGGATATAGACAAGATGACATCGACATCTCAGAATAGTTTCGCCAGTGTCACCCTCCAATTCAAGACCGGTGTCGACATGAAAAAAGCTCTTCAAGACGTGAAAGAACAAGTGGATCTGGCAAAGAAAGACTTCCCAGAATCTGCCAAAGAACCAAGTGTCAAAGAACTCAATTTCCGCGACACGCCGATTTGGGTCTTTTCTCTCGCGTGAAATAAAACACCTCTCGAGCTCAATCAAATAGCCAAGGATATAAAAGATGAAATCGAGAAAATCCCAAATGTGTCGAGCGTAAATATCACTGGTGGCGATGAGGTAGAATTTAGTATCACCTACGATCCCAAAAAACTCGAAATGTATGGTCTCACTCCTGAACAGATCAATCAAACTCTCCAGGCGACCAATACGACCCTCCCTATCGGTGACTATGCTGTCGAAGGATATAAGCATACCATGAATGTCGACAATCGTTTTTACAGTGTCCAGAAGCTCCGGGATATAGCCGTGGCAAACATCGGCGATCCAGGTGTTATCTTTCTCCGTGATGTGGCCGATGTTCGTGAAGCAACCAAAAAGAGAGAAACCCGCTCTCGTCTCTCACTCAGAGGTGCCGAACCCGTCACAGCCGTTACCCTCTCTGTTATCAAAAAATCAGGTGGTTCCATCATCGATCTCGTCGATGAATGACAAGCAAAAATCAAGGAACTCCAAGCCAGTAAAATCATCCCTGATGATGTCAAAGTAAACACCACGACTGATCTCTCTGAACAGATACGAAGTGACCTCAGTGGGCTCACGCGTGATTTTGCCATCACACTCATTCTCGTCTGTGGAACGCTCTTTCTCTTTATTGGATTAAAGGAAGCTCTCGTACCGACACTCACGATACCTATTGTTTTTCTGCTGACTTTTGTCGTCCTCAAGCTCGCAGGTCAGACACTGAATTTCCTCTCACTCTTTTCGCTGGTTCTCTCACTCGGTCTCCTGGTCGATGATGCTATTTTGATAGTGACAGGGTTTGATCAATACTATAAATCAAACAAATTCACTGCAAGGCAAGCTATGCTCCTGGCTCTGCGAGATCTCAAATGGCCCGATATAGCGACCACTCTCACCACTGTTTGGATATTTGCAGCGATGCTCTTCATGACTGGTATTATTGGGAAATTCATCTTCTCGATACCATTTGTCATCATGACGACACTCCTCCTGTCGCTCGTTCTCTCTCTGACGATAGTTCCATCTTTGACACTCTTTTTCCAGGGTGATAACTCTCATAAGCATGGGAAAAATGAAAAAGAAACATTTTGGACACGACGATTTGTCTCATTTGAACCACTCATCGTAAAATACGAAAATTTTCTCACCTATCTCCTCGCCTCTCGTGGTCGACTCTGGAGATTTCTCGGAGCTATTGTGGGTCTCTTTTTGATATCGCTCTCATTTCCGATTACAGGACTTCTCAGAACAGAATTCTTCCCAGCAGATAATCAGGATATCGTCTATATAAACCTCGAGGCAGAGCCAGGACAGAGACTCGAAGTCACCGACACACAGATAGCAAAAGTCGAAGAACTGCTTCAAAAAGAAGATCCAGAAATTGTAAGAAGCTTCACGACCACTGTCGGTGGCGCTGCTGCGACTGGCAATATCCGTGCTGGTGGTTCAGGCTCGTCGACAAACCTCGCCAATATCACCATCAATCTCAAGAAAAAAGATGAAGACCGAGCCGAGACATCATCACATTTTGCTGACCGACTCCGCACATCGCTCAAGAAAGTACAGATTGCTGGTGTAAAACTCACTGTCGTAGAGCTCAAAGGCGGTCCACCTGCTGGGGCAGATCTCGAAGTTCGGGTCACTGGCGAAGATGCTCATAAGCTCAATAAAATCTTAAAAGACATAAAGGCTATCGCTGAGACCATTCCTGGTGCTGTAAACGTGGCTACTTCTGTCCAATCAACCCCTCTCGAGTTCAGCTTTGAATTCGATACTCAGAAACTCCAGATCAATGGACTCTCTGCCTCTCAGGTAGCCCTCTTTTTGAAGATGGCTGTCGACGGTATCGATGTGACAAAAGTTTTCAAATGATCTGATGAGATAGTGGTTCGTGCCTGGTACGATAGACAGTCTGTCGACACACTGTCGAAGATCAAAGGACTCAAAATCAAAAATCAAAAAGGGCAGTATGTCTTTCTCGGAGATCTCATGAAAAACTCTCTCGAATCATCGGTCAGCTCTATCACACGTATCGATCAAAAAAGAACCGTCAGTCTCACGGTCTGAGCTGATGCGACGACAAATGCGACCGAGCTCCTCAAAGAATTCAATGCCAGAAGCAAAGACTATCAAGCAAATGTCGCAAAAAATCTCAAATGATATCAATTTGTCATCGGAGGTGTCAACGATGAAAATGCCAAATCCATACAATCCCTCCTCGTCGCTATGTGTTTCGGCCTCCTCTTTATCGTGGGAACGATCGTCATGCAGTTCAATTCGTACAAACAAGCTGTCCTCATCCTCGCACCCATACCTCTCTCGCTTATCGGTGTCTTCTTTGGTCTGACTCTCACTCATAATACCCTCTCATTCCCATCGCTGATAGGCCTTGTTGCGCTTTTCGGTATCGTCGTGAACAATTCCATCGTATTGATAGACAAGATCAACCTGAATCGAAAATCAGGGCTCACAATCGATGAGGCAATTCTCGATGCTGGTCGTGCACGTTTTGAACCAATATTTTTGACTTCATTCACGACTATTATGGGAAATATCCCCCTCGCTCTCGTCCCCGGGACATGGCAATCTCTGGCCATCACTCTCGTGGCAGGTCTCACGACTTCTGGAGTCTTGAAACTCTTTATCGTCCCTGTCCTCTACAAACTCTTTGTGAAGGAAGGAAAGATGAGTTAAGTTAGTATGACAGAAACATGAAAAAAACAGAAACGAGAGTCCGAGAGCAAATACTGTCTGAGCGTCATGAATAGAGAATGAAAGTTGCCGAAGTGGAGAGCGAGCCTGCCTGTCGGCAGACAGGTTTATTTGCTTTCGGTGGTTCTGATACTTTTGCCATCAAAAGTATCAGAACGAATCGGTAAGGAATTTCATAATAACCTGGATACCGTTTTTCAACGGTATGACAGAATCTGTAGTCATCCCGACGAAAGTCGGGATCCAGGTGTAAAAATAATTCACCTTCAAAATACTTTAGTACTAAACTAATTCTCCCGTGTTTGATTTCGATGAGTTACAGTTATAATGCTTTCATGACTTCCATTTTCAGTAAAATCATAGCTTGAGAAATCCCTTCATACAAAATCTATGAGGACGAAAAAATCTACGCTTTTCTCACGATACAGCCTCACGCCCTCGGACACACGCTCGTCGTACCAAAAAAAGAAATCGGAGACATTCTCGACATCCCTGACGAGCTCTATGAGCACCTCATGAAAGTCTCAAAAAATATCATCGCTCCAGCTATCAAAAAGGCCTCGAATTGTGAACGCATCGGCTTTCTCATAGAAGGCTACGGCGTCACAGATCATGCCCATCTCCATCTCATACCTCTCACTGAGAGTGGACAGATGAACAGTAATCACGCCCACACAGAAACGCCAGAAAATATGACTTCCATCAAAGAAAAAATAACTTCTTTTATTGCTTAGATGAAAAAAATCTTTCTTATCTGTATCGGCATTTTGCTCCTCTGGTCTACTCTGCAGGTCATGCTTCAGATGGGTGGTGGAGTAGCAGCGATATATAGAAAAATCGAGTACACATGGTGGACTTTCCAGAGTAAGGTGCGACATGATCCTGGCCAGTGTGCGCGTATAGGAGATGATATAGGTCAGTGAAATCCAGGTCATTTCAGAGAAAATTGTTTGTATACATATGTCAGCTCTCAACTGACGACAAAGGCAGATTGTGCCGCAGATAATCTCATAGTTGATCCCTCTCAAATAATAGCCCTAGATGCTCGTGAATGGTTTCGACAAGAATGTCTCATGACCTACTACAAGCACCTCTTCTGAACCCCTCTCGCCAAAACCACAAAAGCCTGTACAGGCCTCAGTGACCAATTGATAGAATTCAGTTATTATCGACAAAATATCCATTCAAAAAATACAGAAAACCCCTCTATGAAGAAAAATCCATATATTTCAGCGCTCGATCTCTTCACGGATTGTGAACAGAAGCTCAAATAAGTGTCTATAAAATTCGGTAAATGCCGCCCTGACTCGCGACAATACCCTCTATTTCCATCAACGAAAGAGCATTCATGATCGACAGCGTGTCTACTTGAAGTCGCTCAGAGAGAGTATCTATCCCCAGTGAATCAAGACAAAGAAGCTCATACAGGGCTTCTTGAACAGGATCAGAAAATGTCGGTTTGTGAGCGAGGAGTGACAACTGTTTGTCGACAATCTGATATTCGCCAAGTATATCATTTGCCTCGGTGATGAGCTTTCCGAGGCCATCACGGATGAGGCGATTGCTGCCAAGAGCTGAGACTCGTGTCATGTCTGCTGGTATGACGAAGACATCGCGATTGGCTTCGAGAGCGAGACGAGCAGTGATAAGTGTTCCCGAATCTTCTCACGCCTCAGCGATGAGCGTCCCCCGGCTCATGCTCGCCACAACTTCATTTCGTATGGGGAAATTGTAGGGCTCAGCAAGTGTACCGAGTGGAAACTGAGATATGAGTGCTCCGCCTGATGCGATGACTTCTTCGAAGAGCCGATGATTTGATGGAGGATAGACAACATCGACACCAGAACCAAAAACAACTGCTGTATATCACTTATTTTTCAGTGCTATTTCATGAGCGACAGTGTCTATACCGTAGGCTCCTCAACTCACTACACCATATCCAGAACGGATGAGGTCTGGAAGTATTTTTCCGAGACAATCACTGGCATACTGTGAGTGTTTCCGAGAACCGACGACCGAGATAAGGGCATCATTAGGAGGTGTTTGTCACCGGACATAGAGAATCGTCGGTGCATTTGGTATCGTCGCGAGAAGCGATGGGTAGTCTGGATCATCGATATGGACAACTCTGATATTATTTTGGCTGAGATTATTGTAGACATCTTCGACAATTTTTGAGGTCTTTTTGTCTACAATGCGGGTTGCTGTGTCTACTGTGTAACCCGCTTCTACAAGGTCAGAAATGGAGAGTTTTTCATAATATGCTTGTGCTCTGTCTACTTTGACAGAGCGTAACTTTTTTTGCGTAAGACCTATACTATGCAGAAGGGCAAAATATAACGACATAATTTTTACTCAATAAAAAAATTATGTGAATTTCTTCAAAAAATCCACCCTATTTAGGGTGCAATGCGATTTATCTTTGCCAGTGTGAAGACCCCCACATTCCCTGTTGGCTTGGCAATACCCCATGGTGCGAGAATCTCAGAAGCATACTTGAGTTGAAATCGTTTTACTGCTTCCTGAGTGTCTTTATCATAGTTACCCGTTACTGAGAGAGTCTCACTCTCATATTTATTGAAGAATTGTTGGAGCTTTCTGATATCATCTGAATTATTATTACGCTTGGCTGTTATGACGATTGAAAGCGTCTTGCCTTTGTTCGATTCTGCAGAAATGACATCATATATCTTTGCCAGTGTGAAGACCCCCACATTCCCTGTTGGCTTGGCAATACCCCATGGTGCGAGAATCTCAGAAGCATACTTGAGTTGAAATCGTTTTACTGCTTCCTGAGTGTCTTTATCATAGTTACCCGTTACTGAGAGAGTCTCACTCTCATATTTATTGAAGAATTGTTGGAGTTCAGAAACATAGGAAGGATCATTTTTTATAACAGAAAAACGGGTAGAAAAAATAGTTCTATTTTCGCTTTTTTGTGGCATAGTGGTCACCACAATATCTTCGTTTTTATGTTCTGAAGGCACTTCTCAAATAGTTGGTATGTTTGGGACTTTTACTTCTTCTTTTGGAACTACTGGCGTTATAGTTTTTGGGGTGCTTTCATCCTGAACAGATGGACTTGGAAGGGGTGGAGAATACCCTCCTCCACTCGTACTTCCACAGTGAGTAATAAATGTCCCGTCAGCAGAGCTCGATGTATTATTCGCTGCATCTGTTGTATTGATTTGATAATGATACGTCGCGCCACAAGAACTGAGACCAGAAATAGAGCCACTATGATTCGTCACGGCTACTCAATTGATCGTCGCAGTGGTTCCATATGAACTCGTAGGGCCATAACTGATAGTAGAAGTGGTCGCCTCATCGGTTGTTAGTGTTACCGTTGCTGTTGTCACCCCGGGTGTTACGACAATAGAGCTCTGTACTGGTGGCGTTGTATCCGGATAATTATGATACGTCACCGTACCTCCTACTGTTCCACCTATTGGATTTGCAGAAGGATAGTAGACATCCGCATTGCCCAAAACGCTTCAATAAGTATTTGAACTATTATCATTAAATATTGCGGCGTCAACAATACCATTTGTACCATTTACACTGGAACCATTAAAAGTAGCAGTGCCGCTCACTCTTCAGTGGTTTATGCTTGAATCATTAAAAATTGCATTACTTAAGACCGTTGACCCAAATGGATCGCCAAAAGAACTATTCCCATTAAACGTAACCAATCCTGTGATTGTAGTGGCAGTTAATATTGCACTGGAATTATTAAATGTAGCATTACCATTTATGACAGCTCCAAAATTTGTGATACCCGAATTGTTATTAAATGTTACATTACCGGTTATAGTTCCTCTATGACTACTAGAATTATTAAAAGTGACATTACCTGTTATGGTTTTACCGAAAGTACTTCGGGTAGAATTATTAAAAGTGGCCCCATTAATAACCGTGATATTTAAAGAAACGTTTGTTCAGCCGTTGACCGTTAGCGTATTAATGGTTGGATCCCCTCCAGTATTTGATAAAACACTCGCTGAAACTATTACATCATCACCTACGGTCGGTAGAGAAGTTGCCTGAATCGTAAAGCCACTATCTTGCCACCAGTTCGTGAGCGTATTCCAGTTCGTGTTCGTGGCAGCGTTATAATAAAGTGTCGCTCACCACGCATTCCCTACTGAAAGAAAGAGAAATGAGAGAAGAATGAGATTCTTTCGAAACATATTACAGTAACTATATATTCTATTATAAAAAGTCAAATCGATGACCCCTTAAAAATCTCAAAAACTATTTTTTGCAAATCTGAGGCATGCACCCACCGGTTGTGTTTGCCCAGTCAGCAGCACGAGACATGAGGGTAAAGAGTTCTTTTCGGAGAATTATTTGATTTGGTTTAAATTTTTCCCAAGGCATCGAAGTAAGCTCAGCATTTTTTATCGGATCATAGAGGACTGTTTTCCAGTCTCATCCTTCGGCAAGTGGAAAACAAACAGATTTAAGCACCATAACATACGCCTCTGCTCGTGATATTTTTTTCTGAGGTTCAAAGCGTGTATTTTTTGCAGAGATGAGGTTGTTTTGCAACCCCGTTTCTACGATAGCCTCGAGTGGGCTTTTTGCATCCTCTGGGATATCGCTAAATGGACGCTTGTACTCTGATACACTCGCTGGAGCGACTCGGAGCATCTTCACAGCCATATCAAGAGCCTCTATACGAGAAAGTGTTTTCATGGGACGATAATTGATCGTCTGTGTCGCTTGTTTGTTTACAAAACCTTCACAGATGAGATTATCGATAGTATTTTTTATACCTGCTGTATAGACACCATTGCTACATTTTCTATACAGCTTTGTGCCAGTGAGAGAACAGTTGAGTGTCGGATGACTGGTGGCGATGATGATATTTTTAATATCTCCGATATTTTTCTTCACAGGGATGGTATAATTACCCGTCGCTTTGAGTCCTGATATGCCTGTGATACTGGCAGACTTGATGGTTCGGACAGTGAGGTCTCCTATATCATCTCCCGGACGAACCGTATAGTTCGTGGAGAGTTGTTGGTCATCGATAGTAGCAAGTGTGAGCTCTACGCCATTATTGAGGAGGACAGTCATCGTCGATCCTGAGGCAAGTTTTTGATCAAATGAAGCAGAGATGCTCATCACGGCATCATCTCGATACGTCCCATCTGGAGTGTCGGTGGAGATGGATTTCAGGATAGGAACAGTTGTATAGATGATGGAGATGTTTTTCGTATCCTTGTTGTGGACATAGACTTTTGTGCCACTAGCCACCATCGATGTCGGAGAGGTACCCACTTTGATCGTCTGCTTCACAGTTCCAGTAATCGTGTCGATCATCGACACTGTGTCAGCGCCAGAATTGGCGACATAGAGATTGGTACCGATAGCCACGAGAGCAGCTGGCTTTTCTCCTACTGGGATGACTTTGGTGACCGTATTAGTCGCTGTGTCGATCACTGAGACAGTATTATCGTCAGTATTGGTGACGTAGATTTTTGTTCCGACGAGTATGGATGCCGAAGGACGATTTCCGACAGGGATTTGGATCTTTGGCTCAGACACCTGTGTCGAATTTGTATCATACGTGTCGATGATGGTCACAGCTTTACCGCCATAATTTGTGACATAGAGATACCGGCCTGAGAGAGTCGTCAGTGCTACTGGGTTGAGAGCCGTCGATATAGTACCGAGGAGATTTGAGGTATTGAGGAAGGAAACACTTGTGCTCGTCGAATTGAGGACATACAATTTTCCAGCGAGATATGCCATCATAGTAGGCCCTGATCCTACTGGAATAGTCCTAAGATACGACTGAGTCGTGGTGTCGATGATCGACACAGAATCTCCGAGAGTATTGGTGACATAGAGATTTGTACCTGCGAGAAGCATGTATCGTGGACCTCTTTCGACGCTCAGAGTTTTTTTCACCGTATCCGTGCTTGTGTCGATGATAGACACTGTTCCACTCTTGGTATTCGTGATATAGAGAGACGTGCCGATGAGGAGGCCCGCGCTTGGCCCCTCTCCGACGAGAATAGTTTTTACAAAGGCATTTTTGGTCGTATCTATGACAGTGACGGTATTGCTGAGACCATCTCCTGTATAGAGCTTATCGCCCGCGACGACAGAGAAGAGTGGATAAAAATCGAGCCCAATGGTACCCGTCGTCTCCTCGAGGGCAAAGGTATATACCCCGGAGATGAGGAGAAAGAATATAAAAAATCTTTTGAGAAAAGAGGGCATGATCTATTGTTGACGAGTAATAGCGTCCTGGTATTCATACTTACCTGCTGGATTCATCTCTGAAGCTTTTTTATAATAAGTGATAGACTCAGATTTTCGACCCATCTGCTCGAGGTAGTGAGCATATCCTGCGACCATATCGATATTGTTATTTGTTTTTTTCAGGGCATCCAGGTAGGTCGAGTCGAGATTTTTGAGATTGTTTTTATTGAGGACACGGAGGAAGTCTATCTTGGTATTCCAGAAATCTGGGAGCGCAGGAGCGAGCGCAATAGCCTTATCAATATAGGTAATAGCCTCTTCAGTATCGCCCATCTTTGCGACGAGAAGAGCATAGAGACGAAGCGTATTTGGATTTGTCTGGAGAGTGAGGACAGACTCAAGCGTTTTTTTGGCATCTGTGTAGCGTCCGAGGCTGTCTTGGTACCCATATATGCGCATGAGGGTGCCGACGCGTGTAAAGACATCTGTAGAGGCATTATAGCTGTCATACACTTTTTGCGTTTCTGCGAGGCTTTTCTGGGCTTCTTTTTGTCCTGCTGCATCGAGATAGGACTGTCCATCGTGGAGCGATACTGAGCTCGATGGTGTAAATGTCGAATTCTCCCCAGACTTGTCCCCCGCGAGGAAATAGAGACCTCCGATGATGAGGATGAGGACGATGAGGCGGAAAGATTTTTTGGAAGATTTTTTCATGCGTACATTCTATCCTTTCCTGCGAAAAAACAATGCAACAAAAAACCCCCAGTCTTGCGACCGGGGGTTTTCGGATGATTTTATACATTTCATCAGATGTGTTCATCTAAGCCGTGAGGCTGAGACTAATTATTGCTTCTGGATAGTTCCAAGAGCAGGTTTACCATCAACAAAGAGACTTGAGATAGTAGATGTCTGAGCATTATCCTGGTCTCCATCGTAGAGGAGAGCAGATTCAGCTGCAGAGAACTTGAGATCACCAAGACTTGCGACAGAGTAAGAGAATGTATCTCCCTGGATAACACCAGTATTTGTCGTGATAGCAACAGTGATGTATCGAGAAGATCCACCATTGAGTGTTACCGTAGAAGCGAGAGAACCGAAGTCTACAGAATCTGTTGAAGAAGTTTCAAGAGTATTAGCTGTATAGTCGTTTGAGTTCTCGCTTGAAGCGTAGACAGTATATCGAGCAGCAGTACCAGTGTGTGAGCCAGAATCAGTGAACTTAGCGTGTGTCAATGTTACTTGAGCAGAGCCGTTGTTTGTGATTTTGAATCGAGCAAGCTGAGTACCAGCACCAATAGATGAGTTCGTAACTGAACCATTTGTTGGAGTTTCACCTGTTACAGTGACCTTGAATGGAACAATATAAGTCTTCGCTGTAGCATTAGCAGCAGAACCGCTTGTGCTTGCAGCAAGAAGATATGTATTTGAGATAGCTCCTTTGACTGCGACACCTGCGTTAGCAGTTGTAGCAACAATAGAATCAGTTGTACCACCTGCGCTCGCTCCTGTCATAGTAAATGGAAGACCTTCTACATCTGACGTAACGATAACAGCTGTACCACCAGATTCAGTAGCAGTAACAACATCCGCAACACTACTTGCATTAACAGCATTTTTGAGTGCTGTAACAGTTGTACTGAGTGTACCTGTATTAGCTACAGAAACAGTTGTACCGTTAATAACGACACTTGCTGTTCCAGCAGTTCCAGTAAGAGTATCAGTTGAAACCTGAGCTACCTGAGCAATGCTAAAGTAGAAATCATTTCCGAGCATAGCAGTATTTTCACCCTGGAGATCAGCCTTAACAAAGATTGTTATAGGAGATGAAGGATCGATAGTAGCTGGGAGAAGATTATCTGTAGCAGTCCATGTATATTCACATACGTTTGAAGAACAGCTAGAGAATTGATTTGTCGAAGCAAATGCAGCAGTAGATCCGAGGAGTGGACCAGTACCAGATTGTGCGTAGAGACGAATGTTCTTGATGTTATTCTGAACGAGTGATGTACCTGTAGCTTTGAGTGTAAGATGAGTAATCTTCTGTGCCTCAAATTGAGATGAGAGACGAGCAGCGAGATAGACTTCATCTACAGTGTTAATAGGGACAACCTGTGCAAGTGAAGGAGTTTTTCCAGCACCTGAATCTGTAGAAACAGAGAGGCTACCACCTGAAACAAGAGACATTGCCTGTCCTGAACCAGCAACAGTAGGAGCGCTGATAGAATTACCAGTGTCTTTACCTGTAGCAGTTACATTGCTAGCTGATGCGATCTTGAATGTGTGAGATACACCTGCAGTAGCGCCAGATACTACATCACCAAAGAGATTGATAACTGTAGTAGCAGAACGACTAACAACGATAGGATTTGTGAATGTGAATGTAACAGTAGCAGCATTTGTCGCTGTAGAAGAAGATGTAGTGATTTGAGCACCAGATGCGTCCTTCATAACGAGGTTAGAGATAGCTGTGTAAGCGCTGCCTGAACTGAGTGTATCAGTAACAGTAATAGCAGTGACACGAACATCTTCACCAGATGAGCTAGCGTTGAATTCAAAGCTTGCAAGTTTAACTCCGTTTGTACCAGGAACAATAGAACCAGCAACAGGAGTTGCGAGAGTTGTTACTGTAACAGCAGCAGCTTTAACAGAACGAGTGAATCCACTCTGTGGTGAAACAGAAGGATCAGTGATGTCATTTGAGATAAGACGTTTGACAGAAGTTACATCAAAGTTAGTCACAGAATAAGCATCAGTAGCAGTAGCAGAAGAGCTAACTGAAGCAACTACTTCAATAGTATTTTCTACACCTGCAGTGAGGATAGGGTAAGATGAGAGAGTACGAGATGCGACAGTACCAGCAATTGGGAAATTAGTAGTATTTGCAGCAGCAGAGTAAACAACAGCACCGTTAACCTTGACGAATACAGTACCTGTAAGAGCTACAGAACCTGCATCCTGATCAATACCAAATGAAACTGTTCGGAGTTCCATATCTTCACCAACTGGCTTAGCAGTGTATTTCGCGAGAACTACATCTGTAGCACCAGGAGTAACAGCTGTCGATGATGAATCAACAGAACGATTGAAGATAAGTGAACCAGAACCGATAGTTACTTTGTTGTAACTAGCAGAAGTATCACCGATTGGGAATGATGTGTCAGTAGTACCAGCAGTAGCGAGGAGGGTAGCTCCTGTGCTAACACCTCTTACGTAGAGGTCGTAGTCGTTGTAGACTGTGAACTGGATAGTACGAGAAGCACCATTGACGATAGTAGCACGAACAGTGAAGTTCTTAGTCTGACCCTTAGTGATAGTATAAGGAGTAGCAAGAACGAACTTGACGACCTGGCCCATAGGTTGCGCCGTAGCGACAACAGCACCAGTCTGATCGACGAGTTGAACATCCTTGTAGTCATTAGCAGAAGCATTACCATTGTTCCAGAGAGTAAGACCAGTGAGGACGATGTCTTCATTGCTTGATGTCTCACGAACCTGGAATTTAGCAATCTCCTGAGAGGCTACAGGGTCTGCATTGTATGTAGCACCACCAGCATTGACAGCCATCTCATCGAGAGTAACAGTGGCAATAGTGCCAGCGCCACTAACAACATTATGGAGACTTCCAACGATTGGGAATGAACCACCGACAGTGCCGCCTGAGATAGTAATATCAGAAGCAGAATTGACATTGAAGCCAACTGTACCAGTACATGTAGTAGTATTACCATTACAGAGGTTAGCTGATGAGATATTAGCTTTAACAAAAATTGTGACAGTCTGACCTGCAGCTACCATAATAGGCTCAGTAGGGAATGTCATAATAGCGACACCATTTGAACCGAGAGTAGTAACGACATTTCCATGACGAACACCATTAGCATCGAATACTTCGATACCTGAAACAGCAGTCGTAGAGTAGAAACCAGCTTTAGTCAAGCGGAGACCAGTTACGTTTGCAGCAGCAGAAGAGCTGTTTGACACGTTGAATGCCAAGACAGTGTTGTGAGCTGTACCCGTAGCGATAGTCATAACACCTGGATTTGCAGCAGAAGTACCAACAGTGACGTTTCCGTTGACTACTGTACCTCCATTGTTACCACAGAATGAAGGATCGAGAAGACAGAGAATGTCGTTGTTACCATTACCATTTGAGTTAGCAGCTTTGTAATCCATAGCGTAAGCATTGTAACGGAATACTTCACCACGTGTAGCGGCAACAGTAGCGTTGAATGCAGATGCGTTTGAGATGATACCAACTTCTACAGCACGAGCTACTACACCTGATACAGAAGTATCAGAGATAGAGATGCCATTAGACTTGATAGCCCAAAGGAGAGATTCGTATCGTGATACGTTGTCTCGAGGTCGGAACTTAGCGTTGTTACCATTAACAAGACCAGCCTGAACTCCGAGTTCAGCAGCTCGGCAAACCCAAGCTTCTGAAATATCACTAAACTTATTCATACAAGTGTATGAAGAAACTGGAGTGTTTGGTATAACACCAGACACTTTACCAGCAACACCGATAGCCTCCTGACGGAGAACATTATCAGCGAGTCGATACTGAGCAGGTGATGCTGAGTGATCAACTACGATTCCTGCAGTAGCGAGTTTGTTTGCAGCAGACAAGTCATTGTATGTTGCAGCGAAAGTACTAGGAGCGATGCTCATAGTAATTCCAACAAACGCGAGAACTGCGACGATTTGTCGAAGGATCTGACGCATAATAAAAAGGATAAAAAATATAATTGTACGGGGACATCGAACTTCTACACAGAGAGAAAGGGAGAAGAGGAAAAAGAAAAGAGTGAGGTTTAATTGAATAATTCTATGTGGTTAGAATATTCAGCCTCTTCTTTGTTTTTAATTCTTCATTTTTCTTTCGGTGGAGTCGTAACCCTCTTCGATCTACGAGCCGAGTCACTCGACATGTTCGTCATGTGTCAAAGACACAGAAAATATGTCGAAACCAAGCAAGAGTGAAAAACGAGGGAGATGTACACGAACAATCGTGGCCAGATAATAGTCCTTTCTCTGGAGGATTCAAGTGGTAGACAAGGGAATTCACTCACTCTTCACAATCCCCACACAAAATACACACACTTATGAAACCTGTGTTTTGCTCATCAGTACGAGCAAATCATGGGGTAATCTGGTAGGGTAAAAATAGTCTCTGTGATGAGAAAAATTCACAATTGACAGATGTTTCTGAAATTTTTTATGCTCGATGTAATGCCGTACTGTTGCCAAAAGGTCTTCTTCGGAGTCGACAAGATGCCCGACAAGTGAGTCGTCATCTTCTGACACAATCGTCTCTCCTGCGCCACCCCTGTCGAGTATGACTGTCGACATTCCTACCATTTGTGCCTCGAGAGATGCCATACCAAAAGCATCTATCGATGAACAATACACTCACAAAACGTGTCCATATTTCCCAGACATAATGTCAGAGAAAGTCGACAAACGATCAAATGGTCTCACATCGATGCCTTGTTCACGGAGAAAATCCTCGAGTTTTCCCATTCCTGAGACGATGAGATGCACATTTTTACGTTTTTCACGAATCTTCTGATAGACTCGTACGATCATATCGAGTCATTTTCCCTCTTCGAGACGACCATGCGTAAAGAGGGTGATTTGTTCATCTGGAGCGATTTGTGGTACTATTTTCGCGGGGATTGAATCCAATACTGGATGTATAACCTGTGATGCTCTGCCGCAATACGCTTTTATGATATCAGCGACATAGTAGCTCGTAGCGACCATCTCATCGATAAACGGCATCACGAAGAACTTTTCAAATATTGCCTTTGCGATGATAACAGGACTGTAACTCCTATAATACCATGGCGCATGATGATGCCACCAGACAGTACGGATACGCGGTACGAAAAGCTTTGTGAGAGCTGCAACGATCTGCATCGGTGGGTTATTGGCGATGATGATGTCGACGTGTCGAAGTTTATAGGCTAATGTGGCTATTTGAAGAGGTTTTCTGAGAAATCCTGCGTCTGGTGCTCGTAGAGTCACGATGGTGATGTCTTTCTGAAGATCTGGAAAACATGCCTCATCGTGTTCAAATGTGTAGAGCGTCACTTCATGTCCCTGTTTTTGGAGTGCATGAACGGTCATAAGTACCATTTTTATAGCACCTCCGAGACGGGCACACTGTGGATGTAGAAGCGCTATATGAGCCATAGGTAGGTTTATGAATTATTATTTCTTGATAAATGTACCGTAATAATGGGAGTATACTTTATACAGAGGGGAAATCAATGTCTTTGTCATACCGTGCTTGACACGGTATCCAGGTCATTAAAATTCTTCTATGACATATAGAAATTTTCTCCCCTGTGTCTATATCATGGCAAGCGAGAAAAATGGGACACTCTACATTGGGAGTACGAGTGATCTCATAAAAAGAGTTTGGCAACATAAAAATGAATATTTTGAGTGATTTTCAAAATCATATAATACAAAACTTCTCGTCTACTTTGAAGTACACAACTCAATAGAAAATGCTATCGAGCGAGAAAGACAAATGAAGGAGTGGCAAAGAAACTGGAAGAAAGATCTCATAGAAAAAAATAATCCTCATTGGAGAGACCTCTACGATGATATTATTTAACGGAATTTTAATTCACCTGGATCCCGACTTTCGTCGGGATGACACAAATCAACTACAAGGTGCAAAATCAAGAATTTTCAATGTCATAATCTATACAGGCTTGGGTGGTCAGGGCCAGCCGTCATACCGTTGAAAAACGGTATCCAGGTAAATTCATAATTCCTCATTGTATTTGCCTTCCTCATTAAATCCTATTTTCTCTTTCTCGTTTTCTCTTCTGGATTATTCAGGAGGCTCTGCCAGTGGGCGCGGACATGGTTGACGTCTTTTATTATCTGATTTTTGAGCTCTTCGATGGATGCAAAGGGTCGATTATCTCGGATGATATCCATGATGTCGATGTGGATGTTTTTGCCATAAATATCCCGATCAAAATCGATGATATGGACTTCGAAGTGTCCTTTCTTTGGCTGATATGAACCAGCTCCGAGAAATATCTCGCCATCGAGCGTCACACGACAGGTAAATGTCTTATCTGGGACTATACCAGCAGGGAAAACAATATTTGCTGTCGCAAAGCCTATACTATGGCCTCGTCCATCTCCATGGATCACTTCTCCAGAAATAGGAGCAAAGTCGACGATCGGTAATGCCCCTCGTCGAAGGAGCTCCTCTCTCTCTCCACGCTTGAGCTCACGATAGGCACCATCAGGCATTTCTCCGAGGAGGATATGCTCGATACGGATGCGCTTGAGTTTCTTGACTTGGTGACCACACGCCTCGACCATACGACGAATCTGTCGATTCTTTCCTTCTTTGAGGATGATACGAAACGTATCAGAGCTCACTCTCTTTATTTCACAGGGCTGAGTTTGAACGAATTTTTTGGGCACGAGAGGCGTTTTTGCAGCAGGAAATCTCTGAGATGGCGAACGTGTCGATCATGGCGAAGTTCGAGGCCCTTCTGTGATAGTATAGCGCACTCCTTGGCTCATCTGTTTGAGAGAAATGTCTTCTATTTTTCCATAGGTTGTGACGAGGTATTCTTTTTCATGTTCAAATGATGGATGGAGGAGTCGATGTGTCAGACGGCCGTCGTTTGTCAGGAGAATAAGACCACTTGAATCCTTATCCAAACGACCAATAGGAAATACTCGGGTCTTCGTGTCGATGATGTCGACAATACTTTTTCCATCTTTTTGAGCACAGGTCGTCTCGATGCCTCGAGGCTTATTCATAGCATAATACACGAGCGATTCACTCCTGTGTACGAGCTTCCCTGAGAATTCTATCTTGTCGACTTCTGGATCGATAGACTGTCAGATTTGAGCTGGGACACCGTTTACGATGACTTCGCCATTTTTGATAGCTTCTTCGGCATGTCTGCGAGAACAGACGCCACACTCGGAGAGATATTTTTGGAGTCGGAGAGTAGTCATAACTAGAGAGTTTTTATAAATTGGGCAAAGGCTTTCGGCGTGTAGGTTTTTCATTGCCAATCGAGGATATCATTATCTATATGTCATTCGAGGATGCATCCTGAGGCTTTTTTATGTCCTCCTCCACCGAGTTTTTTTGCCAGCTCATTCACATCGATATCAGCTTTTCTTGTACGAAATGACCCCCTTATAACACCATCAAGTTCGACAAGGACACAGGCAATGTCGACACCTTGAAGACCACTCAAAAATCCTATGATATGGTTCTTCAGTGCTGTATTGGTAGCCTCTCAGAGAAAAAGACATGCGATACCATCTTCGACAACGATAGACAAAAGTCCCCTTCCGAGATCATGCAGATAGTCGAGAGAATAATTCCCAAAAACTTCAGTGCTGATACTTGGTTGATCAGCTCCGAGACGCATCAGCTCACTCGCAGCGTGAAATGATCGCACATCAGTATTGCGATGAATAAAGCCACCTGTATCGGTATAAATACCCATCAGCAATGCTGTCGCCGCTTTCGAAGAAACCTGCCAGTTGAGCTCTAGAGCCATCTCCGTCAGTATGAGACATGTCGCACTGGCAGAAGAGTCACGATAACCGGAGACACTGTCTGGGAAGGATTCGTGATGATCGATACAGAGTATTTCGTGCCCCTGAAATGCCTCCAGAGGAAGAGCTGTACGTGACAACAATGAAGCATCGAGGAGGATGATAAGGTCTGTCTTTTCTGGTATTGAATGAACTGTTTCTCACATAACCCAAAATACATGCTGATCAAAATCTTCCTGGGGTAGGACAATATCGACAGTGAGATGGGGCGCATTATCGACAAGGAGCTGCCTCATACCCTCCAGAGAGCCAAAAGCGTCACCATCAGGGTTTTTGTGGGCTATGAGAGACACGTGTGAGAGTGATTGGAGTTTTTGGACAAGCTCCTGACTAAAATCTGAAATATTCATGCTGAAAATATAGGATAAACGACGAAAAAGGCAAAATAAAGAGGCCCGAAAGCCTCTTTATCTCTGAAATTAATAATTAATTAATGCCTGGTTTTTTGTAAACAAAGAAGTACCAACCATTGAGGAGACCGAGAAGAGCCAAGAGCGTCCAAGTAAGAGTGTGTGAATTGTTCTCTTCTGGGACGACTCATCCACCTTCATCGACAGCTGTCGGAGTAACTGGTTCGACCGTTGTTTTTACTTCTGGTTCAGGGGTCACTCCGCCACCTGCATCGAGCGTTGTCTCTCGAGGACTAAATGACGATGTACCACCACTTGTTCCACTGCCCTGTGTCGTGCCACCTGTTGTACCTCCTGTTGTCCCACCAGTACTCGGAGTACCGCCTGTGGTATTTGTTTCAGTATTCGCAGGGGTTGTCGGATTAGGTTCTGGTGAAGGTTGATTTGGATTTATTGGAGTCGTAGGGGTCGCAGGAGTCGTAGGATTTGTTGGTGCCGTGGTGCCACCTGTTGTATTGGTTTCAGTATTCGTAGGGGTTGTGGGGATCGTTCCTCCTGAATTTCCCGATGTATTTGCCGTTGTTCCGCCAGTAGTTGTACCTCCTGACGTTCCTGATGTTCCACTTGTGGTTCCATCCGTTGTCCCACCGGATGTCGAAGTTGTCGAAGATGAAGTAGGTTCTGGAAGAGGTGGTGAGAATCCACTACCGGTACCCGTTGTACCACAATGCATGACAAAGACATCATCTGGGGTAGTCGTGACATTTCCATGAGTATCTGTCGCTGTCACAGAATAATGATATCTCTGACCACAAGAGCTCAGTCCTGTGAGAGTGATGCTATGGTTTGTTGTAGCAACTGAAGCTACAGTTGCTGTCGTACCGTAGGCACTTGTTTCGCCATAGTTAATGACTGATGTTGTGTCTTCGTTCGTTGAGAAACTGACGAGAGCAGTGACAGTTGTTGGCACCGCTGTGAGTGTATTTACGACTGGGTTTGCTGTGTCGACATCATAATTTGGCGAGTCTGTCGATCCTGCTGGAGCATTTCCAGTTGGGATATTTCCATCAGTCCAGCCTATACCCACAGTTATCTTATTTATAGCATCTTCTACGGAAGTATTCGGCGTCAGTGTCGCTGTGTAGACCGTGCCTGATCCTGTGATAGTGTCGAGTGTTCCGTTTTCGACGGTGACATCTGCGTTATCAAATCCGACAGGAACTTCGCTAAAAGTAAACGTGACGAGCGCTGTATCTCCGACATTTAAAACATTGTCATCCAGAGTGATAGCTACAGTCGGTAAAGTCATATCCTGAACAGTGACATTAAAATGACCACTCGTGCTATTTCACTGAGAGTCTATCGCAGAACAATTCACGATTGTCGTACCAAAGACAAAGACATCACCTGAAAGATAATCACAGACAAGGGCGGGGTTCGTCGCACTGCTTTTGACTGGCGATGAGAAAGTGTCTACATTGTCTGTGGCAGAAACTGTGAATATTGCAGCAGAAGTGGCAGGTGCGACTGATTCAACAGTGACGTTCGTCGGTATATTGAGTACTGGGTTTGCTGTATCTGTGATGGTTATCGTATAGCCCTGAGTGCCTGTATTACCGGCAGCATCAGTAGAACTACAGGTAACAGTATTAGTCGAATTAAGCGCGAAATTTGTCCCTGACACAGGCAAACAAGTAACTGTTGGGCTCGGAGTGCCAGCGTCTACAGCTGAAGGAACTGTCGTATAGGTGATGGTAGCGCCTGAAGCCGAGACTGTTCCAACTGTGATAAAAGAACCATCGGTAGAGATAACAGGAGCTATTGTGTCTTTTGTTACTGTTGCTACTGTAGTCCATGCACTATAGTTGCCCACTGCATCTTTTGATCTTACTTGCCAATACCAAGTACCCTGTGCTGCGCCTGATGAATGAATAGTGTTTGTTGGAAGTGTCCCTGAAGACCAAACTCATGTCGTGAGTACGCCACTGCCATCAACAGCTGGGTTTTGAGAAGCCTGATATTCATAGGTGATAGTGCCTGACAAATTGTCAGTTGACGCATTCCATGTGAAATCCCATCCGTCAGTATTAACTGTTGTACCATTTGGAAGAGTATTTGTCGGTGCAGAAGGTGCCGCAGTGTCAATAACTGAAGTTCCGTAAGTAAATGCTGTTCCGGCAACATCTGCAGTACAGGTGATTTTTACACCATCCTCTGTACAAGTAATGCCTGAGGCAGCGTCCATAAGTGGCTTGAGAGCAGCAGTTACTTGAGCAACGGTGATAGATCATACGACAGGATAGTCATAAATTGTACCATTCAAAGTCGCACGATAAGTCGTACCGTCCGTTGGAAGTGCAGGTGTAAATGTAACGACTTGAGAAGTACCTGAGAAGTTAGTAGTTGTAGGGGTAAGTGTGGTAAATGCCGTGCCAGCTGTCTTGGCCGTCAATGTGATAACACTTCCAGCAACGCTCGTGGTATAATTACGAGCAGGATAGTTGACATGAGATTGTATAGCTGTATTGAGACCTGCGGCAACATCTGATGTGCTTGATGTAAGGGCTGTAAAACTCGCTGTACCGAGAGGTGCAGAAGTAACTATAAAAATATCACCAATGTCGACCGTTCCTCCTATAGTAATAGTACTTATTTGGTTTACTGGGATGACAGATGTAACTGAATTTGTACTGGTAATACTAATAGGTGCGGTGGTCGCAGTTCCACTAAAACCAATAACGCTGGCTGTTGTTTCTGTGAATGATGTTGCTGTTGTAAAAATCGCTGTTGTTCCTGTTCATGAGACGACGAGTGTTCCATGGTTCGATGAACCCACATTTGTCAGTGTACGAATTTTGCCAGCAATACTCGATGCATTTCGAGCACTATTGCCTGCTCCAGTATCTCTATCAATAGTTGCAGCATTGTCGGAACAATCAAGCTCATCAAATGTGGAACCAGCTGTCGCAGTAAATGTAATAGTACATGTACCTATAGTCAACGTCTTGTTATTTCCTGGCAATGACTGTACATCAATAGTCCGTGTCGCTTTTACTTCTGCTACATTTGCGACAGGATCTGCGAGAGTTGCTATTTCCGAATTGGATCCCACTGATGCATTTGCCACGGTTTGTGTTGCTGTAAAAGTCGGACCGACAGCAGCAAAAGCAGGACTCACCAAAGAGAAGACGATGGTTGTTATAGCTGTGATAGCTGTGACTTTTCTGAACCTCTCAACAAAAGCAGTAAACATAAAAATAAAATGAGGAAGTAAATGTGTTCCTTATATATTTTATATTGGCATTATTTATATTATTACAAGGAACACATTATTGACTATTTATAATAAATATGTTTTATAATCACTTTATATTCTTACGAAACAGAAAACATGTCTCACTCTCCAGTATTTTTTAATTTATATTTTTATAATTCTAACCTCGGGAATGAGCGATATCTGATATTTGTCCATAACCTTTTTTTGTGCAAGTTCGACAAGTTCGACAAGGTCTGTCCACTTCGCTGTGCCGTCGGACATGAGGAAATTGGCATGTTTGTCAGAAAAATAAGCGCCGTTATGATGATGTCATTTGAGACCGACTTCTTCGATGAGAAAACCAGCAGATTGTTCTCGACTTGGATTCTTGAAAAATGATCCGCACGAAAAACCAACTGGCTGGACTCGTTCGCGCCAGAGAAGTGGCTCTTCGTCAGAGTGATATTTTTCACGGAGCTCTGAGAGGTCAAATTCCACCGAGAGAATAAACCATTCTGGGTGGTTTTTGCACTCCGACCATCGGTAGTCAAAAGCTAACTGTTCGCCTGTTTTTATGAGTATCTCACCTGTGTTCATGTCGAGAACTGTGAGAGAGGCGACATAAGGCCCTATTTCGAGACCGAAACATCCCGCATTACCAAAAACAGCGCCTCAGACAGACCCGGGGAGACCCTGGAAACGATGCCAGAGATTAATCCCATGCTCAGATTCGAGCACTTCGGCCAATTCCCATATAGGTTGTCCTGAGAGGACTTTTAATTGTCTATTTTGGAGATCGTAGCCCTCGGACGAGTTATAGATGACCAGGCCCGGATACTCGTCGAAAGCGAGAAGACTGTTTTTACCACCGGCGATGGTGAGTATGGGAAGCTTCATATCATGAGCAAATCTGGCTGCAGCTTTTACATCATCGACATTGTCGCCATGAAACTCGACAAAATATCTCGCCATCGCGGGTGTATGATAGCCAGAGAGATGAGATATATCGACATGTTGTTCCATGCAATTATTTTTTCTTTTTAGAAGTTACTTGTTTCTTTTTGTGGTCGAGATATTCCTGGAGACATTCTCCAGTATACGATTCTGCTGCCGTGAGTACACCATCTCGTGGCCCCTGGTAGAGCAATCGTCCTCCTCGTTCGCCACCTTCTGGGCCCATGTCGATGATATAGTGTGCATTGGCGATGACATCCAGATGATGTTCTATGATGACGACGGTGTTCTTTTTTTCTACCAAAGTAGACACGATAGACATGAGTTTTTGGATATCTGAGAAGTGAAGACCGGTGGTAGGCTCATCCATGATATAGAGGGTCTTCCCTGTCGATTTTCGAGCCAATTCTGTCGCGAGCTTCACACGCTGGGACTCACCTCCTGAGAGAGTCAGGGCTGATTGGCCCAGAGTGATATAACCAAGTCCGACTTCGAGAATGGTCTGAAGCTTGTGTTTAATTTTTGGGAATTTATCAAAGAAAACCACCGCATCTTCGACAGTCATGGCGAGGATGTCAGAGATAGACTTATCGTGAAAATGAACCTCTCGGACGAGGTGATTGTATCGAGTACCCTGACATGACTCACAGGTCACATGGACATCAGGGAGAAAATGCATCTGTATTCGACGAACACCATCACCCTCACAAGCGTCACAACGGCCCTGTTTCGTATTGAAACTGAAGTGCCCTGGTCCATATCCTCGAGCGCGCGCTTCGAGCGTCTGTGCGAAAACTTCTCGGACGTCAGTGAAAACTCCTGTATAGGTCGCTGGATTTGAGCGAGGAGTTTTACCAATCGGCATCTGATCAATGATGACTACTTTGTCGAGATCGTCATATCCTTCGACACCCTTGAGAGGGCCATGAGCATCACGAGTACCATGGAGGAGATTTCTCATGACTGGCGAAAGTGTCCTATTGATGAGGGAAGATTTGCCTGATCCACTGACACCAGTGACGACTGTCAAAGCTTCCAGAGGAATGTCGACACTGACATCTTGGAGATTGTTTTCTGTCGCTCACTTCACTTTCAGAAACTTCGTTGGTTTCTTGTCGAGTGCTGGTATTTGTATGACATTTTCACCACGAAGGAACTTGGCTGTCTCAGTCCCAGACTTCAGAAGCTGGTCATAGGTTCACTGAAAGACAATATTACCACCATGGACACCAGCCCCTGGTCAGATGTCGATAATCTCATCAGCTGTGCGCATAATATCTTCGTCATGTTCGACAACGATGACAGTATTGCCGAGATTCACAAGCTCACGAAGGTTGTCTATAAGGAGTCGACTGTCACGAGGATGGAGACCGATAGATGGCTCATCGAGGACATAGGTAATACCTTCGAGTCTTGTCCCAACCTGCGTCGCAAGACGAATACGCTGGGATTCACCCCCCGATAAAGTATTCGAGCGACGAGCCAATGTCATATACCCCAGACCGACACCCTTTAAGAATTTGAGGCGGTCACGGATGTTTTTGAGCACATTCCCTGCTATCTTTGATTCTTCTCCAGAGAGCTTTAGATGCTCGAAAAAGTCGATAGTTTTCTCGACAGACATCTCAGCTATATGTCCAATATGCTTCCCATCTATGATGACACTTCTCGCTGCCTCTCCCACACGATACCCCTGACATGTCGAACATGTCGAAGATACGACAAATGGGTCTATCTTTTCATGGAGTGCTTCGGTCGTATCAGGGTCATGGTAGACACGATTGAGGTATGGGATGATTCCTGGGTACTTCGCATTCCAGGGTTTCTGCATCTGAGGTGTCGAGAGTGACAGTCGTTCTTCTGAACCATGGAGAATAATCTTTTTTTGTTTGTCAGTGAGGTCTTTGTAGAGAATTTTCGTTGGGATTTTGTGATGCTTACATGCTCCTTGAAGGACAAAATAATAGTATGAGTCAGGTGTCCAGGGCATCACACACCCCTCCTCTATAGTCTTCTCTGGATCGATAGTGGAAGCTTCTGTGAAATTCAGGAATGATCATAAACCATGACAATCTGGACAGGCACCTGTCGGCGAATTGAATGAAAAATGTGAGAGCGTGAGCTCCTCTGGAACATAACCACAGAGTGGGCAACGGAAAGCTCTGGAGAAAATCTCCATCGTTTCTTTTTCAAAATTATAAATACCGACGACCTCTTCTCCGTGCTCAAAAGCAGTTGATATAGATTGAGAGAGTCTATCATTTTGCGTTGCATCATCACTATCGAGTTCGACACGGTCGACAATTATCCATGGCTCAATTATCTTTTCTGGAAGAGCATCGGAGAGATTGTAGACATGATTGTTCGACAAATATCTGACGAATCATTTCTGCCCTACAAAATCTCGAAGTTCTTCTGAGGTTTCAAATGTTTTTCGTATTTGAGCACAGATTCCGACTTTGAGACCATTTTTACTCTTGGCGAGATACTGAATGACATCTTTATGTGTCTTCTTCGCCATTGGGGTACCGTCATGTGGACAGATACGAGTACCGAGACTGAGGAAAAAGAGACGATAAAAATCGTAAATCTCAGTGATGGTTCCGACAGTTGATCTGGGATTGTGAGCAACGGTTTTCTGCTCAATGCTGATGGTTGGTGTGAGGCCTCGTATTTCTTTCACTTTTGCTTCCTCACTCATACCACCGATAAACATGCGGGCATACGTAGAGAGAGACTCGAGATACCGCCTCTGACCTTCGTTACAGAGTGTGGTAAAAGCAAGGGATGATTTACCAGATCAACTCACGCCCGTGAGGACGGTGAGGGTATTTTTGGTGAACGATATATCTACATTGCGTAGATTATGCGTGGTGACTCAGAAAAGATCGATGGTATTGGACATAGGAAAGCGATACGCCAGTATACAGACTTCGTCTCTTGAGACAAATTTTTTATAAATTAGACTTTTTCACTTGCTAGAAAGTATCCTGCAATCTCCTTTGCTCCTGCCTTTTTGAGGAGTTTCCCAAGCGTATGTGCTGTGTATCCTGTCGTGATAAGATCATCTACGAGAATAATTCTCGCGCCCTTGATGGTCGACGTGTATTTTTTATCAAAGATGTATTCTTTTCTCGTGTTTGCTCTTTCTTTTTTGCTTCGACGGGATTGGTGTCCTGCAAAAAGTTTTTTCTTAAAAGGACACAGAAGGGGCTTCTGATAGATGTGAGAAAAATATTGGGCAAGGTTTTGAGCATGATTTGGACCACGAATGATCCAATCAAGAGCGCTTATGGGTGGATATACGATGATGTCTCCATTTGGAGGATATTCTATGACCGACTTGAGAAAAAGGGATTCAAAGTAGACACGATCGACATAGTTGTGAGCAAATTTGAACCGGCGAATTTTCCGCTGCATATCATCATCATAATAAGACCCAACTATTACTTTGTCGACACTAAAGTTTCGAATATTTCTCTTATAATGTTCGGTTTTTAGCATTGGATTGTCGATGAAATATCTCGTACACTCCGTACCAAAGAAATGATTGGAAAAAGAATAATGTCGACAGTTCGAAGAGCCCGTAATTCTGGAAAATGAGGACTACATCTGAGGCACAGAAGAATATGACAGATCCAGCTGCGAGGATGAGCTCTTCTGTCTGATTTTTATACAACCGGGCGACCAAGACAAGCCCTCCTGAAAACACAAAAAGACACACAGTAATCATCCAAAAAATAGGAGGCAAAATCTGAAATGTCATAAACCCGTAAAAAGTACCGATAACAGCGATAAGTCCTGTAAAAAAGAGAGGATTTTTGTCGTCAGTGTTATAGACCCAGACCCAGAGTCCTGCTAGAAGAAAAAGGGTAACAGAAATAATCATTCTGTCGTCCATATATCACCAGAAGATAGACCAAAAAAGATACACAAATATGGCCCACGAGAGACCCAAAATACAGTTAGAAAAATGCCAAGAAAGAATGGGTATGTCTTTTTTTATATAAGCTTTTTCAATAGCCGAAGGGAAAAATATATAGAGCCCTGTAAGGCCAAATAAAAGGAAAAATATATACTCTGGAAGACCTACGGGGAAAAAGGAAAGAAAGCCCGTGATAAGACAAATAAAAGAAAAAATAAACACGTAGATGCTCGTTGTATGAGCACCTTGTGGGATGTTTCTATCGAGCAATATGACCATGGAAAGACCTGCTGTGATAAGAAGAAGGTTGAAAATAATGAGGAATTCGAGACCAAAGAGTCATAAAAGTACAGATGCGAGAACGAGGGCCCCTAAGATAATACCAGCGATGAGCGTGTGTGTCCGAAAAAGGATAAAAACGTTTGGATTTTTGGGATAAAAGAGCAGATAAATACCATAAATGACACTGGTAAGAAAGAAGACACAATAATAAAAAAGATGGAGATCTGCCGGGACACCAAAAGCATCTGATATGCCCAAAAATACTCACACAAGCGCTGTATAGAAAAGAATTCCAGAACTAATATAGATGGATTGTTCCAGTGTGACGTTTTCTGGGGTTTTTATTTTGAGAAAAGCTGGTTTTTTTATGACATCTAGTGGTGGAATTATTTTTGATAAAAAAATCACATAAAAACAGATAACGACGCCCATCTCTATATATCGATGAAACAGAAAAAAAACACCAACAAAAACTGCGTGTATAAAAGTGGTGAGAATAAACATGAAAAAATTATACCGTCTCGGCTGGAATTACAAGGGTCAGAATAATAATCAAACCAAAGAGTGATAAAATAGTTCCTGTAACAAAAAATGAACTATTCATATCAAGAAGAACAATAACAAGCAAACAAAGAACGAGAACTATAATGCTGGCTCTCAATATCGTGGCGAAGAGATTTATCCCCATCTTGGAAAGGAGAAAAAGATTTCGACAACGATAGAGTGTGTAAAAATAAGCCTGGCTGGAACCAATGGTCATGCTGTGAAAAAACCCCTGATTACCATACTTTTTCTGTAAAAGAGTGTTTATGTGAATGTTCTTTTGTATGGTTTTAAAGTCATCATGAACTTTGGTTGGATCTTTGCTGATATGGGTGGTATTTTTTTTGCTTTTATATGTTTCGGATGGGTGAATAAGTGGATCAAAGAATGAAAATACCGACTGCACGAACTCCAAAAAAGAAAAATATATATCTGGTGGCATAAACACGCCAATTTCACCAATAAATGGCTTTATTTGATTAAATATCTCTTTTTTTGATCTGTATTTCATGGCCAGATTTTTGACAATGACCTGCAGAGATTTTTTTATGGTCGAGTTATTATTTATCAGATCAAGCCTCTTGAGGTCTGAGAGTATTTCTTCTTTGTTATCAATGGTATTGTTTTCGAGTATAGTTTTGAGTTTTTCTATTATTGTTTTGTTTTTTCTGAGTGCTTTGCTCGCTGTGTCGTTATTTTTCTTAATAGGTATAGCCTTTTTTTCATCAAACGTACAGAGGAGCTCTTGGAACACTTTTTCCTGCTCTACTTTGTCTGTAATACTGCTTGGATAGAGCTTTGATATAGAATAATTGTATTCTTTTGTGAGCATGTCATATGCGACAAAGATATCTTCTGCTTGTATTTTTCCTTCTAGAAATGATTTATCTGGCTTCCTTCCCTCGAAGATAAAAATCTTCTCTTCATTCACTTCTGTTTTTTCTACTGAGAGTACTATATACCCCTCTGATGAGAGCTTTTGCTGAACACTTGTTTCATTTTCTCATTCTATTATAAAAGAGAGTTTGTTTGAATCTTTTAAACTATGTATCTTATAAGAGGGCATACTTCAAAAGTCAGAATACCATATCTTCGGACTAAATACAAATATTTTTACACAAAAGAAAAAAGAAAAAAAGCCCCCACAAAGACAAAACTAATACTTTTTAACAATTAGGTTTTTGTGTAAAAAAGATTGGTAAAAAGAGGGGAAGTTATCATAATGCATTTTATATGATGAAAAAAACTCGATCTCTTTTTTTGACTCCGATTCTTCTCTCGGCACTTCTGTTTTTTGTAATTGGTTATAGTTTTTGACATTGATATCAAAAACCTGTTACAACCTCTTCAAATAGCCTTTTCTCAGAACAAAAAAAACTACTCGATACCTATCTGGGGCAGCCAAGCCAGGAACAAATAGATCAAAAACTTATTCACGCCTTCGTCGATTCTTATGGTGATAAATATAGTGAATATTTTTCTCCAGAAGAGGTTTTGTCATTTCAGACTATGATAGAGGGGGATTTCGAGGGAATAGGCGCCTATGTCGAAGAAAGCCCCAATGGTATCTATATATCTGGAGTTCTTCCTGGCTCTCCTGCTCAGGAGTCAGGGCTTCTTCCTGGTGATATAATTCAATCGGTTGATGGGGAGACTATGCATGCGAAAACTGCTGATGAAGCAGTGAGAAAAATACGTTGACCAGCAGGAACAACCGTTGTTTTAAATGTTTTTTCAAGCATTCTGGGGACAAAAAAACAAGTTACGCTTTTCAGAAGACATCTAGAAATACCTATCATATCAGATGAGGTAAAAAATGGAGTACTTATTATCCATCTTCTTTCTTTCAATGATCACTCTCGAGACGACGTATCCCAGGCATTAGAAAAAAATGCAGGGAAATATCGTGCTATACTTCTCGATTTACGAAATAATGGCGGCGGAACCCTTCAGTCATCAGTCGACGTTGCTTCACTCTTCATTTCCTCAGGAAAAGTCGTAGCAACTGTCGATGGAGAAGAGGCTTCTACCTATGTTTCGCACGGCGAAAAAGACACCACCACACCCTTCTATATCCTCGTAAATGGACAAACTGCCTCTGCCGCGGAGATTCTTGCCTCTGCTCTCCATGTACACCTCAAGGCACCAATTCTCGGATCTCAAACCTATGGAAAATGATCAGTTCAACAGATTTTTCCTCTTAAAAATGGTGCCGAGATGAAAATAACCATAGCACATTGGCGAACAGCAGATAATATCCTTCTCGACAAAGTGGGTATCAATCCTTCTGTTGTAATCCTTCCCACTCCTGTCGAAATAACAGAAGGAAAGGATGGGCAACTCGAAAAATCCCTAAAAGTTATTACTGATGCTCTTTGATCTAAAAAGTAATTATAAGCCCACAGGAGACCAGCCGAAAGCCATAAAAACGCTTGTCGAAAGTCTCAACTCTGGCAATCGTTACCAAACTCTCCAAGGCGTAACGGGTTCAGGGAAGACTTTTACCATGGCCAATATCATCCAGCAGACCCAGAGACCAACACTTATTATTGCCCATAATAAAACCCTTGCTGCCCAGCTTTGCCAAGAATTTCGTGAATTTTTCCCAAACAATGCTGTTCATTATTTTGTCAGTTATTACGATTACTATCAGCCAGAGGCGTATATCCAGAAAACAGATACTTACATCGAAAAAGATTCTTCTATCAATGATGAGATAGACAGGCTTCGACATGCCGCGACAGAGGCGCTCCTTACCCGTGAGGATGTCATCATCGTAGCATCTGTGAGCTGTATCTATGGTATTGGCAATAAAGAGGAGTACGTTGGCGGCATACTTCGTTTCTCCCAAGGAGAAAAGCATATCATGAAAGACCTGATTAATCATCTTGTTGGGCTCCAGTTTGATCGGGCGACAACTGATTTTAAACAAGGTATGTTTCGTGTTCTTGGTGACACTCTTCAGATTTTCCCAGCCAGTAAAGAACACTATTACAGTATTGAGTTTTTCGGGACAGAAATAGAGGCTATTCGTGTCGTCGAGCCGATCTCATGACACGTTGTCGAAAGTGTCCATGATCTCATGGTTTTTCCTGCATCTCATACGGTTACGAGTGTCGAACATGTCAAAGCCATTACCCCTATTATCAAGGCCGAACTTGCCCAACGCATGGAATATTTCAAGCAAACTGGCAATATCGTCGCTGCTGAGCGTATCAAAACCCGTGTCGAATATGATCTCGAGATGATGAATGAAGTGGGCTACGTGAAGGGCATCGAAAACTACTCTCGACATCTCGATGGAAGACAACCAGGAGATCCGCCAATGACATTGATCGATTATTTTCCAGAGAATTTTCTCACCATTGTTGATGAGTCTCATATTACTCTCTCCCAAGTTCAAGGAATGTTTGCCGGAGATAAATCAAGAAAAGATATGCTTATTGAGAATGGTTTTCGTCTGCCGAGCGCCTACGATAATAGGCCCCTCTATTTCCATGAATTTGAGTCAAAAATAAAACAATTTCTGTGCGTCTCTGCGACACCAGGAAATTCTCCTATAGAACGCGGAGGACCACTTGTGGAACAGATTATCCGACCTACTGGTCTCCTCGACCCAGAGATTGCCATAGAGCCTATGGACAAACTTGTCGAAAGTCTCCTCTACAACATCAGAACTGCTGTCGAACGTGGCGAACGTGCCCTCATCACGACTGTGACAAAGAAATCGAGTGAAGATCTCGCCGGTTATCTCAAAGAACACGGTGTCACCGCACATTATCTTCACTCAGAAATCGATACCATTGAACGATTACGAATATTAAAAGATCTCCGAACAGGAAAGGTCGATGTTATTGTCGGCGTCAACCTTCTCCGAGAAGGTCTCGACCTCCCCGAAGTCTCTTTTATCGGTATCGTGGATGCTCATAAACAGGGATTTCTTCGATCTACTCAGTCACTTATTCAGATTGTCGGCCGAGCTGCGAGAAATTCCAATGGCCATGTCATATTTTACTCCTATGAATGACAGATATCGAGGTCTATGCAGGAGACTATGGACATTACGAGGAAGCGTCGACAAGTTCAAATCGACTACAATACAAAACATGGAATCACTCCAACAACCATTATTTCGAGTATTAAAGACCTCTGATTTAAAGATAAGAAGGAAATCATTGATAAAATACCAAAATGAGTTGATAGGGATGCATATATTCGTCGTTTGGAGCTCGAAATGGATATCGCCGCAGCAAACCTCGACTTTGAAAAGGCAGCAGAATTGAGAGATATTATTCTCGAACTTGGTTAGAGGACATTTTTCTTGCAACAGGCTATAAAATACTGTATACTACGTTATATGTTCTACACAGCTTACTATTCTCTTCTGCAGCCATCTCCATGGGCAGTTGCTGGACAAATCATCCTCGGGGGGCTCATAACCTCAATTATTCTCTACTTTTTCACGGGCTGGATATTTCGTTTTACTGGTATAGAAAAACTCCTTCATAAGTTTCTCGGGCACTCAACGAAGATTGGGAATGATCCTCTCCCAAAGGCTATCGGAAAATATATCGCTATTTTTGTCTTTTTGCTCTTTCTCCGAAGTGCTGTAGAAAAAGCTGGTTATACTGATATAGAGAAGTTCTTAAATAGTGTTGTCGAATATCTCCCACATCTCTTGGTGGCGTTGCTTATCACATTTTTTGGTATTCAGACTTCGCGTACTTCCTATACTCTTGTCTACAATGCTGTCAACTTTGAAAACCCGAGAACAGCTGTTATTTTAGCCTATCTCTCACGAGTCCTCATACTCTTCTTTACTTTCACGATTGCCATCAATCAAGTAAATACAGGGGCTATAGAGATTATTCCAGAATATCTCATCCGATCGATACTGGTAGGTTTTGTTGCTGCTACGAGCCTCGCTGTTGGTCTCGCGTTTGGTCTTGGTGGTCAGCATTCCGCAGCCGAAATTATCCGAGAATATCTGGATAAAAACGACTCTCACGATAAAAACTTGAAAAAGTAAAAAAGTTCTTATAGTACAGCTTACAGTATTGAGTTTTTTAGCTCATACTTTGTGTGCCCAGGTGGCGAAATTGGCAGACGCACTACCTTGAGGTGGTAGCGCCGCAAGGCGTGGAGGTTCGAGTCCTCTCTTGGGCACCATTTACATTCAGACTTAAACCTTGTAAAGGTTCGTCTACATCTGCCATTCAGCCAGATTTCGACTGTTGAGCACCATTACACCATTCCAAAATAGCACTTCGGTGCTATTTTTATTTACAAATTGTTTATTTAACAATACAAATCTCATATGAATAAGTATGTTGTACCTGGCAGAAATGCTCGTCTTGCCACTATTGGTGTTTTCATGGAGCTTATAGGAGCTTTTTCTACATATCTCTGCATTATTCCTCTTATCCTGATTGATTTATTTTTGTACCAGTTTCAAAATGTTTACTTTCGTCTCAAAGAAATACCCCTTATTGAGAGAAAGAAATACGTCATCCTCGATCGTTATAAGCTCGGGAAGCTCACATTTTGGCAAAAAATTAACTGTCTCTATTGTGAATATGCTAATGGTGTTGTTTGATACTCGAAGGCTGTGGTGAATCAGATGGAGCTCTATAGTTGCGCTATAAAACATAGCCTCAACCCACTCGGACAGGAACATCAGAAAGATTTTTTTGAGAGAAAGGATTTCGAATAAAATAATAATTTGACAAGTTTAATTTTGTATGCTAAATTATGATAAATAATTTGAAGCATGCTTTCTACCGTACAAAATTCATACCTCTCTCATCATCATCTCAAACAGTTTAGTCGATATACCTTTGCGGGTGTTTTGATGCTTATAGCCAATCTTCTTCTTGTGTGGTTTTTTACACGATTCTTCGGATTGCATTATCTGCTTTCCTGTACAATAGCTTTTATAGCAGAATCTTTCATAGGTTTTTATGTAAACCGAAAATGGACTTTCAAATCTTCTATACATTTTAAAAAAGGGTATTTTCGTTTTCTCATCATAGCCCTCTATTCACTCATCGCTATCCTTTTTATTACCTACGGTCTCATTACGTATCTCGCCTTTCATTACGTCTGGGCACGTACTATCTCGTCAATTGTGACAGGTATTATCGGATATGTACTCGATCTCAAGATTACTTTCCGAGTCTAGTCTTTCCAAAGGTACGTATGTCCCTATAATGGAGACATGTTTACTTGCTCAAATTGTCATCATACTCAGCTCAAATGGTCTGGCCAGTGTCCACAGTGTGGACAATGGAACACTCTCCTCGAACAAGAGGAAGTAAAAGTAGTTGGTCGACAGAAGGTCGCCGGTAAAAAAGGCGATGTGGTACATCTCAATCCTCGGTCGACATCACACACCCGTCTTCCTGTCGAAAGTGTCGAACTTGCTTCTGTCCTCGGAGGCTGATTGGTACGCGGAAGTCTGACGCTTTTGTCTGGCGAACCAGGCATAGGAAAGTCGACACTTACTCTTCAGCTCGCTCAGTGGTGTGCTACAGAAAAAAGTCCTGTTCTCTATGTCTCTGGCGAAGAGGGTGAAGAACAAATAGCCGGACGCGCTCATCGTCTCGGAGTGAAAAATCCTCATATCCATTTCCTCCATGGCGAAGTTGTCGAAGATATCATGGCAACCCTTCAGTCTTCCCCACATCCCATCGTTATCATCGATTCTGTGAGTGTTATGTATTCCAATTCTCAGGGCGGGGCATCTGGTGGTATGGCACAGATTCGCTCTATTGCAGAGACTTTTATGCACTTTGCCAAGACAACCAATACTGCGGTTATACTTATAGGACATGTGACAAAAGATGGTGATCTCGCAGGGCCTAAAACTCTCGAACATCTCGTCGATACTGTCCTCTTTCTCGAGGGTGATAGATATCAGAGCTATCGCATTCTTCGTGCGATGAAAAATCGTTTTTGACCGACAGATGCTATTGGTCTTTTCGAAATGGGTGAAGAGGGTCTTCTCGACCTCAAAAACCCAGCAGAAAGTATCCTCAAAACGACAGCACAGATTGGTTCGGCTCTCACTATCGCGCTTGAATGAAATAGGCCAGTCATCATGGAAATAGAAGCTCTGACACATTCGACACGATTTCCCTATCCGAAACGCTCTGTCCGAGGAATATCGACACAGAAAATCGAGCTTCTCCTCGCTGCCACAGCAAAGTTTGGCCGTATCAACCTCGACAGTGATGATGTCTATGTCAATGTGAGTCATGGCCTCTCGGTTGGCGAACCTGCTGTCGACTTGGCGATTGTTGCTGCGCTTCTCTCATCGGATCAGAAAAAGGCTCTGAATCATGCTCTCTTTCTCTGAGAAATATCTCTCACCGGTGTGATAAAACCTGTCGCACAACTCGAAAAAAGAATCGAAGAAGCAAAAAAACTCGGTTTCAAGACCATTCATATCCCAGCTACTCAGTCAAAATTTCAATCGACAAAAGGTGTCAGTGTTATAACCCACGAATCTCTCGCCTCTCTGGTTCAATGGATCAAGAGCATCTAGTTTGATTCAGGAGAAGAACACCAAGTATAGCTTCCCATACACTTGAGTATCTCCTGTCTACTCCCCTCTGGACATCCATTTTCTGGGATAAGAAGGGCATTTTTTGCTTGCATATTCGACACAGATGATAGACAACAATTGACACTCTCCTTTTCATAACAACCACGAGCTAGGCCACGATAGTATTCAGAAAATGAAGCTATTTTTGCTTCTTTTTGCTGATAATCAAAATACTTCATCCATCCCAAAAGCATCCCAAAGAGACAGAGAATTATCAGGATTACAATAGAAATGGCTGGGAGGGCTCGGCGCATATTATTGAATTGTCAGGCGTATTTTTTCTGAAAAATTATCAGTTGAAGTATTGTTAGCTCTTTCGTTGATGGTGTAGTATTTACGGGCTTCTTCGAGAGAAAGCTGAGTATCTATAAGTCCGAGCTTATAGGCGATTTCATCTGAATATTTCGGAAGGAGTATTTGTTTGCTCCACGGTATCTGCTTTTCTTCTGGGAGCAAGATGTTTGCGTGATTTTGAATGGAAGTAGCACAAGTATTGGTAATAGTGTTATACCATTCTGGCTTTTCAGAGAGTTTTTTTGCTCTCTCCAATACAGAAATGAAGAATTTGGGCAGATTCTGAGGTTGAATTTTCAGAGGATACATCATGACTGTATCTTTTCGGTAATTTGTTCTCAATTTAATCAGATCTCTCTCGTCACCCACAACATAAACCATCTCATACTGTCTTAAAAGACCCTTTACAGCGTCGAAAGACTCTCAGACCTCTTTTCTTATCTCAGCGGATACAGCGACGTGCCTACCGTCAGAAAAATCAAAAGTAAGCATAGTGTGAGCTGGGCCATCACGATCACCAAATGGTTCTATGATATACCATGCGCGGACAAGTTTTGTTGTATCATATGTCGCATCATAATATGCTGGCGTAAAATCATCTGTCGAACGATAGTCAAAATTTCTCACATTTTTTACATGGATGAGCGCCCCATCAAATTGTATATCAGCTAGTATTTTTTGATCGACATTCCAGTTTCTATCAAGACTGGGAAATTGTAGAAAATACCACACTAAAAATATACAAATGAGTATTGATATGATCTTCCCCGCCTTTATTATGAATTTATTCATATCAGAACTATTTTTGTTCCTGCTTGTTCGCATAGTAAGACACGCCGAGCATGATAGCGCCAACAACTATGAGAATAAAGACTTTGAGATTTGTATTTACATGAGTGAGGTCGTAGAAGACGATTTTGAGGATAGTGATACCGAGGAGTACGAGACCAAGAATTTTTTCTGGTTTGTAATTGAGCACCTTTGTCCCACGATATATCAGGTATGAAGCGAGACCCACCCACCAAAATGTCGTTGTCAGAGCACGGAACCCAAAGACTTTTTGATCGATAGCAGAGATGTCGATATAGTTAAATGATGTAATAAGTTCATGATTTACGATGAGCAATGTCGCCATCACTGTCATCAGTATGTAGAAAAAATTTGGTTCTTTTTTCTCTTTTTGAGCAGCTTCTCTTTGTTTTTTTGTCAGCCCGAAAAATATCAAAGCAGACGAGAGCCCAATGAGACTTTCTTGAGTATGAAATGGGAATATGCCAACGGGTGCTGGGTATATACGATCGAGGAGGATAAAAAATGTCGTAAAATATCCTAGAATACATAAAACAAAGGCAAATATATTCAGCTCTTTTTCTTTTGCTCCAGGAGAGATATAAAGCGATATCGTGATAACCAGGGCTGGGGTTGTCAGAAAAATAAATGATGCCGGGATATCAAGATGGATATAGAGTCGATTGAGAAGTATCAGACCAGATATAATCGCAGCAAATGTCGCAAACACATTGAGCACTTCTTTATCCGGGCTATCAGCTTTTTTTGCAACTGCAAAGCCAAACATGAGAGGAACAAGTCCAGCGATGATGATATATGGATTGAGAGTTGTCATACCATATTCTGGTCCGAATATAAGTATATTTATGAGGCCACCGATAAATGCCATACCGAAAAATGTCATCAATCTCTGTTTCAGTGGATTGATGAGATACAATATTCAAAATACGAGACTCAGTGCACCTATAACAAGTCCTATGTAGTCTTCCATTTCTTTTTGAAAGCTCAGGATCATCATCATAATAGAAATAATTCCGCTCATATAGAGAGCGATATATTCTTGTTTCTTTACACTATCACGAAGTGCGTACCATGCTCCGAAATATATCAGCGCTATTACGCCAAATGCTATAAATTGTTCCCATGAACCATAATGTGCTGAGAGGAGAATATTTCCTATAAACCAGACAAGAGGTAGAAGCGCACCAAATGCAAAATAGGTGTTTTCATGTTTTTCAAACGCCTGACTCGTATTTGCCAGAGCATAGATAGAAAAGCCAACTATAGCTATAAAAAGAACTAAACTAAACTGATTTATCTGACCACTTGTATAGAGATAATTCATACTCGCTGAGGCAGCAAAGAGCCCCATTGAGTTGAAAAGAATGATGTCTTTGAGAAATATTTTTCGTGCTGAAAGAAAGAGCGCAATATTGATCCCGAGGAAGTAGAGTAGGAAAGAATTGTAGCTTAGAGCAAAATCCCAGACACCCTGTCGTCCGAGGAAAAAAGGCGTCATGTAGGCTCCTATAATTCCGAGTCCAAGAATTGTTTTTGAATTTCGTATATAGGCGAAATAGGATACCGCTATGGCAAAAATAACCGCTATAGCCAGTGAGGCTACTTCAGGAATGAGGACGCTACTGGTCGAATCAAAACGAGATCAGAAGATAAGAGTGATATAAAATATCAATATACCTCCACCGATAATAACATCTGAGAATTGCTTGAGTCTGTTTTGTAATCCAAAACCCGATCCAATAAAAGCCACTGCAACAAAAAAACCAAATCCGAGACGAGCAGTCTTATCCATGATTCCCCAGAGCCCCGTATAGAAGAGATAGGCTATACCACCTACGATAAATAATACCCCAATAATTGGGAGAATTTTTTGGACGAGTTTATCGACCAATGATGTCTCGGCAGGTGTCATACAAAAGAATAAAGAAATAAGTACATATAAAAGTGTACCTTTCGTTTATTCTTTGCAAATGCAAGACCTTTTCAAAGTGTTTATTTTAAGTGTAGTATTACCCTATGTGTATTTTTTCCTTCTCAAACTTTACCTTCACTTTATTTCCTTCTCCGAGACTTCCATCGAGGAGCTTTGTCGAGAGAGCATTGACGATGTATTTTGTGACAGCGCGACGGAGAGGACGAGCGCCAAACTGAGGATCGATACCATGCTTCATGAGGTAGTCATAGACAGTTTTATCCCAGGTAACGGTGATATCTTTTTCAGCGAGCATAGTAGACACCTTCGCCAATTCGAGGTCGATGATGGATCGGAGTACTTCGTCGCCCAGAGGTCGATAGACAATGATGTCGTCGATACGATTGATGAGCTCAGGACGGAGGTAGTTTCGGAGTTGTCCTATCATCATATCATTGAGGGCTTTCATCTGAATATCATCGACATTATGCCCACCTTTGTCCTCGCTAAAGAAATCCATAATCTTCTCAGAACCGATATTACTGGTCATGATGATAATAGTATTTCGGAAGTCGACCGTGCGACCTTTTCCATCAGTAAGTCGACCATCGTCGAGAATCTGGAGAAAGACATTGTAGACATCAGGATGAGCTTTTTCTATCTCGTCGAAGAGCAGTACTGAAAAGGGTTTTCGACGGACGGCCTCAGTGAGTTGTCCACCTTCGTCATGGCCTATATATCCTGGAGGAGAGCCAATAAGACGTGCGACAGAGTGTGATTCGCCATATTCACTCATGTCGATCCTGATAAAGGCACCACTGTGATCAAAGAGTGCACTTGCAAGTGCTTTCGCTGTTTCAGTCTTGCCGACACCTGTTGGTCCGAGAAAGAGGAAACTTCCAATTGGACGATTTTTGTCCGAGAGTCCCGCTTTCGAACGTTGGACAGCTTCTGACACTGCTCGGAGTGCTTGATCTTGTCACTTCACAAACTGTTGTAAGTGTTCGAAAAGATGGAGGTATTTGTCGTTCTCGGTTTGGATGAGTTTGCCCACAGGCACTCCTGACCAACGAGAGATCACCCCTGCTATGTCCTCGATGTCGACTGTGTCTCGGAAGAAACTACGACCATCCTGTCTACGGGCTTCAGCAATAGCCTCCAGCTTCTTTTGCTCTATGTCGAGCGAAGGGAGTTTTTTATATCTGATTTCAGCGACTGCAGCATAATCAGCGTCACGTTCGAGTTGTTCTGCTTGCAGGATGAGCTTCTCTCTGTCTTCACGAATTTTCTTGAGATCCTGCATCATTTTCTTCTCATCTTCGTAGGCAGCATGGAGTTTTTTCTGTTCTTCTTGGAGGTTAGCGAGTTCTTTTTCTATGTCGACAATACGTGTCTTGTTTCCGTCTTCTGGTCGGTCTTTTTGCTCACGTAGAAGGGCTTCTCGCTCGATTTGGAGAGAGTGGATTTTTTTGTCGATCGTGTCTATCTCAGCTGGTTTACTCGTAGAACCAATCTTCAGAGCTGAAGCAGCCTCATCGATGAGGTCGATAGCTTTATCAGGCAGTTTACGATCTGGCAAGTATCGTGTCGACATGTCTACTGCCGCGACGAGAGCAGCGTCAGTAATCTTTATGGCATGAAAAGTTTCGTACTTATCTTTGATACCACGGAGAATCGTTAGTGCGTCTTCTCGATTTGGTTCATCGACCATGACTGGCTGAAAACGTCGTTCGAGGGCAGCATCTTTTTCTATATATTTTCGGTATTCATTGATCGTCGTTGCACCGATGACCTTGATTCGACCACGTGCAAGAGCAGGCTTCAGGAGGTTGCCAGCATCTGTCGATCCTTCGGCTGCACCAGCACCAACAATCGTATGAATCTCGTCGATAAAGAGGATGATTTCGCCATCAGATTTTTCAACCTCGTCGATGACAGACTTCAGTCGTTCCTCGAATTCACCACGGTATTTTGCTCCAGCAATCATAGCGCCGAGGTCGAGGGTGAGGATTTTCTTTGATAAGAGCGCATCAGGAACTTCGCCACTGATTATTCTGATGGCGATACCTTCGACAATGGCTGTTTTACCAACCCCCGGATCACCGATGAGGACAGGATTATTTTTACTTCGACGAGCGAGAATTTGAATCGCTCGACGGATTTCTTCATCGCGCCCGATGACTGGATCTATTTTTCCTTTCTTGGCCTGATCGATCAGATCGATAGTATATTTTTTGAGTGATTCGTAGAGATTCTCTGCCGTATTTGAGGTGACTTTTTTACCATTTCGGAGTTTTTTGACGGCTTCTTCGTAGTTCTTGAGGGATATATTCCCAGCCTTAAATACTCCTTCTAGTGATTTTGCAGACTCTAACAATCCTATCATGAGGTGTTCCTCTGTTGTATAACTATCCCCCATGGTTTTCATAGATTTTTCAGCACTCTGGAGGACCTTCGCCAATTCCTGGGAAGCTCATGGTTCAGCGGTATTTCCACTTACCTTCGCCAATTTCGACACAGCATTGTCGACATCGTTTTTGAGTACTTGAATATTACCTCCAGATCGTTCGAGGAGGGATTGATTAATGCTTTCTGAGGCGTGCAAAATGCTTCGTAAGAGGTGGAGAGGCTCTATAGTTGTATGCCCAGCACTTTGAGCGAACTGGACTGATTCTTGGAGCCTTTCTTGGGCTGCCATGGTATAATTTTGATTCATATTCTAAGGGGATAAAATATAAAATTAGCACCTACATTATATAGGTGCTAATTTAGAAATCAAGAGAATTTTATTGCATATAGTTCTCTATATGTCCGTACTTGGTGTTGTTTCGGAGATCATGGAGGACAAAGAGCTCGAGGAAGAGGAAACCGACGATAAGTATGACCGAAGGGATAAGAACATTTGAAGAAATCAGAATATTATAGACACCGTGGATGATACTGGCACAGATAACACCAGTCCAAAACCCCTGGATACTCTTAATGCTGGTATAATTTTTCCACCCAAGTGCTTTTTGACCGAGAGAAAGGTTCCCAGAATCGTCGATGAGTCGTAAGAAAGCAAATCTCCCTCGAGCATACAAAGACACGCACACCATACTAAAGAATGTGTGTGAGAGGTATCCAAAGATAGATCGGAGGATGGCATTGTTTGTAATGCTGTCTATATTTCCACCATGGTTTGATATATCAATCATGTATTTTATGTTTTCTGCAAAGGCAAAGCCGAGAGCCACGAGAGCAATACTATAAATATAATCCGCGACACTCTCTGTACGGATAGGGGTACTGAGGAGATTCCAGAGAATGATGAGACCAATAAAACTTCCTATGCCCATGGCTCCCATAGTGAGTGAGGAGTTCACCTCATTCAGTTTGTGAAAAAGTGAATAAATGAGAATGAGATAAACAATAATGACAGGCATTCTGAGACTTTTTCTGATACAGAGGATGAGGAGTGTGAGCTTTGCGAGTTCTTCGAGAAATGCGAGAAAGAGTACAATAATATCGCTGGCAATATCTCTCTCACGAAATGAGAGCTGAACGGTCTGTACGAGACCATTATGAGCAAGAGCATTTCTCAATATGGAGATAAAATTACTTCCTTCAATATTTATCTGAAAAAAGAAGAGAGAGACTTCTTTTCAGTTTCCTGAATTCTGAATAGACCAGTTAAATGGAAGAAAAATACAGGTGATAACGATAATACCCGTAAGGAACAATGTCAGTGCTTGCCATTTTTTTATCTTCCCTGCCCAGACGACAATACTCGTATAGATAAGACCACCGACACCAATAATCAATAATGGTAACCAGTATGTCGTGAAAAACTGAATAAAGAGAGAAATATGCATAGTATTAATGGACGATGTATGAAACGCTATCGCTTTCCTCTATTCCGGTATTATATTCAACCCGTACTTTAACTACATAGGTACCAGGATCCGCGAATTCGTGAATTGGACTTTTCCCTGTCACGACACCTGATCCGTCACCGAAGTCCCAAAATATAGTTGCATCAGTCCCCTTTATCTGTGCGTCAAATGTTATAGGGAGGCCAGCTTCGGCAAGATTTGAAGCAATACTTGGCTGTATTCTGACAGTTTCTTGAGGTTTTTTGAGGATAAGTGTATATGTTTTTGACGCTCGGAGGCCTGTATTTGAAACAGCTGTAACTGTGATCTTATATTCACCAGGCTTATTGTATTTGTATGTTGTGACGACACCTTCTCCTTCGTATTTGTGACCATCTCCAAAGTCGTAGAGGAATTTTCGTATATTTCCTTTTTGTATCTTTGAACCAGAGGCGTCAAATCTTACTGATGCCGGAGCGTATTCATCATCTGCAGTCATTTTTACACGGACATCAAGAGCCTTCTGTATACCTACAACAGCTAGTCTATCAATATGATAAATCGGTATATCTCTGCCGTCAACAGAGAGATCTGTAAATGTGAATCGAGCCCGAATATCATATCTTCCTGGTATGTCTAGAGGGTGTTCGAGTGTGAGTCCTTCAGATTCGTAGATTCCATCGTTATTTGTATCCCATTCTACTTTTGAAAGTCGGAGACGAGATGAATTTGCACGGACTCTCGTGCCATCCAGTTTAAGTATTCCTGGGACAGGAAAGTCAGAGAGAAGATAAGATTGCGTTGTTTTGTCGTAGGTGTCTTTGATCAGATCCACTCCAGAATCGTCTGTGACGCTCAGAGAAAAGCCATCTTTAAGGTCGACCATATCAGCTGTATAGATAGGTTTTGGAGTGGCTACTCGAACAACGTTGCCAAGAGTATCTTCTATCTCAGCTTCGATTTTATAGGTTCCTGGTCTATGAAATGTGTAATCAAATATTTTTTCGAAACCAGAATCAAACTTACCGACATATATCTGACCATCGATATACCAACGAATTGTTTTTATATCTCATTGAAGTGTCGAAGGACTGACGCTAAATTGATACTTGAGGGGATTGATAGGGTCGATTTTGATAGATATGTCCGTGTTTTGGATATTACTTTTAGTACTTTCTTCTGTCACAAACTGCCAATCACATTCATTAGTGAGAGGTGCTTTTCCTCTAAATATCTGCATACAAACTATAGTAGGAGTAACAAATATTTTATCTGGGGAAAATTGATATCCATCTTTGCTGATTTTTGAGTCTCCAAGGACCGTCCATCGCACCTGTCCCAAATCACTGAGATCTACCGCATCAAATGTGTACTGTATGCCACCATCTGACATGAGGTTTCGGCCAATTTTGACTATCTTGTCGAGTGAAATGGCTGGTATGTCGAGATCGAACTTTATAGGCTTTCCTGCGACATTTGTACCAGAGATACTTGCGGTTGGCTTATAGACCTTTGCTTGTTCGTATGAAAAGTCTGGAGATATCACAGGCGCAAAATCAACATCGGTAATCGGATGATCTAGGTAATTATTTTTACCAGTTCATCGATCAGGTTTTCGATCGCCATCATAATCTATTTCAAATGTATAGGGTTCAGTAAGGACGAGACCTTCGAGAAATGCTCGCTTTTTGATATAGGCGCTGAGATCATATCTGACTTGTAATGGCCCTATTTTGACGTCGTTTGGTATGAGCGCTGTCGACACATCTGTTGGCTTCAAATACTTCAAAAGAGAGTTATTGTAGACAAGCACTCGCCCATCGAGATTATTGAAATCAATTCTCCTAAACCATTCGTAAGTTACAGCAAAGAGGGCAATATTTGCAAAAAATATCAAACAGAAAAATACTGTGAGGATCCATATGTTGGCACGCTTTGCACGGCTCTTGGTCCGTATAGAGAAAGCCTTGTATCCAAAAAAGAGAAATCCAAAACCAATGAGAATACCAAAAACACTATAAAAAACGTATATGGTGTACTCGAGAACTGTTCGAACGGTGAGATATTGGACTCAGAGAATGTTGTTGAAGAACAGCGCATTTTCTGGATTCAGTAATACGTAGGCACAAAGAAGCAAGTATCCAATAATCAAGATCAAGAATGCAGCTCGAATATTGGCTAAAAAATGTCATTTTTTTGGAGCACTTGGAGCTTTGGTGATTTTGAGTGTCGGTGTGTAGTCCTGATCATTTGCTGTATAAGCCGCGATTTTAGACCAGAAGGATTTTTTTGTTTCCTTTTCTGGTTTTGGTGACGGGGTTGTAGGACGTATAGCAATCATGAATTAGACAGAAGTATTATGTGTATCTGACGCAGGAGTTATCAGATCGTGCGCTGGTTCGAGGAGATGTTCCTCAGAAGTTAATTGAGCATCTTTTTTAGATGTTTTTTTTACCTTACTTTTTGGAGCCACTGGGGTTGTTTCTTTCTCCGGATTTTCTTGGGAGATGGTCGGACTCGGTATGTTATCCTCATTTTCTTTTTGTTCTGGGATATTTCAAGTTTCTGGAGTTGCATTTTCAGTGTTATGAGTTCATGCGAGCCAATCAGGAAGATCTGCGTGGGGAGACGTAGGTGCTGAATCAGATTTTTCTTCGGCGACAGGTTCTCATTGAGATACATCAGGTGAAAAGAGCTTTACTCATTCATCTGAGCCTTTCCCTTCTTTCTCTGATTCTGATTCTGGCCCTGCTTCGTGTTCAGCTCACTTGAGCCAATCGGGTATGTCATCGTGAGTAGTTACATTCTGAGGTTCAGTGGTTGTTCATGAAACGTTTTCAATAGGCAGAGCTGGTATTGAAGGTGTTTCTGTGTCTGTATTTTCTGTGGTTGTTTCTGGGGCAGACTGAAGCCATGCAGGTACTTCTGTGTGTGATGTGGTATCTGATGAGAGAGCCTGTTCAGCTATAATAGGTGTTGCAGGAGTTTCTTCGTGCATCCAATCGGGGGTTTTTGTTGGAGTATCCGTGTGCACCGTTGTTGCGGCTACTTCTTTTGAGAGCACATCTTCTTCGCCAAATGGTGATTCTGTTTCTTTGAGCCAATCAGGTGTCGATGCATGAGTATCGAGCTCGCTAGAACCATGATCATCATGATGTGCATCATGTTGTTCGTCAGCATGCATCCAGTCAGGACCATGATTATTTTCTGGCATTGTAGCTAGCCCCCCACCTTGGTTATCTCCATGGCCATCTTTGCGTGAAGAACTTTTTCCTGAGCCACTAAATAGTTTTGCAAGCACCAGGAGGCCTAAGAGACCAATAACAGCTATACTTATCCAGAGAACAATTGGTCACTTATCCCCTACTAATGCTGTCACTTTTGTCTGGATTTTTGACCAGAGAGAAACGGTCTGTTCTGTAACAACAGGGGGAACAGTGGTGGTTTGTATAGGAGGGTTTCCGATAAGGAGGGCGAGTTTGTCTTTTATGACAGCTTTTGCCTCGTCTGAAATTTCTTTATCAAACTTTATATAGTCATCATAAATTTTTTGTACGATAGATTTGTTTTGCTCATAGTATTCTGGATTATCTATTATCTGTCCGAGAAGTCCGCCATTACCATCTGTACCATCACCAAAGATATCTTTTTTATATGAACTTTTTGCAAGGAAATCTGCAATCATTTTTCTGGCAATATCTTTTTCTTGAGCATCTTGTTGGCCTTGAGTATAGATGAGATTTACTTGCTCGAGAATACGAGTTTTGAGCTCAGGAGTCATGGTCTTGCTGATGTTGACTGCTTGGGAGAATTGTAAAAGTGTCTCAGCACGGTCAGCTCTATCATACCAGATATCCCCGAGTTGATCGAGATATCGAGAGAGTTCTTTTCTCTCCTCATCTGGTACATTTTGTACGAGACCACGGAGCTTGTCGAGACGAGCTTTGTCCTCTGCGGAGAGATTAAATACCTGAGGAGCTTTGATAATAACTGCAGGATTTTCAGTGTCTATGAGAGGTGCGATAAAGTCACGAGTGACCCGAATCTGTCTCGAATCAATCTCATTTCCATCACTTTTGAGGAGTCTGAGACGCATGATAGTCGTGCGTTTGTTTCCCATTGGTACAGAATACGGTCGCCCCATTCTATATGAGGCAGTCCCCTTGTTGTCAGCGTCATCATCTTTGCCGCCAGAGAGGTCGGTGTCGATGTCTATATCATTGTCGATAGCATAATACTGTATGTCCCCACTTGATTCCCCAAGATAGAAGAAAAGAGGCTTTAGCGGATCTTTCCATACGACGTTATCAGGCACTTCTTCCACATTACCGTTTGCATCATTGGTGAGAACGATAAGGGGTTTTTCTATTTTTTTGAGCAGTGTTTTATTTTTTGGATTTCTCGCTATTGAAAATGTAGCCGCCTGTGTATCTTTTCCGTCGGAGACTTCTATCTTGATAGATGATGGAAAAGTACCATCTCCGACAGTGTAGATGAGATAATCTTTGTTTTCAGATACTTTTTTATCATCCGCAAACCATGAGACACTTTGGATGATACCGGTTGACATATTATAGGCGATTATTTTATCACCGATAACTTGTATAGCTGCTTGAGGATTGAGACGATTGACGACATTGAGTGTGATAAATTTTGTTGTTGAGAGACCACGGTGTGTCACTTTTACTTTTGGGTGATACTCGCCTGGTATGGTATATTTATAGGTAAAGTGAGCATCATTTGTCTTTGTATCATAAAAGCCATCACCATCAATATCCCATCGATATTCTGCAGCTTTTGATATATCTTGACCGAGAGCATTTTTGACTCCTACGGAAAACTCAACAGGTTCTCCATATTTTACCTCTGTATTATTTGCCTTGAAGTCTATGATAGGCATCGATATATTTTGATTGACCAAGAGGTCTGGAGTTGAAAATTTCTCTTCAGATATATCTCGAGTGTCTACTTTGAGTCCGTTGGCATCTTCCATAACCACAGAGAAATAGTAGCGACCATTAATCTTTGGAAGAGTGAAGCTTGTTTCGGGCTTTGTCGTTATACGGAAGCCCTGAGGCTGCTCATCATTGCTGGTATAATAGTACCATGTATATGAAGAGATGTTTCCATCTGGATCTTTTGCTCCCTCCATCCGGAGGTTTATGCGCATAGGATCCTGATCAATATTTTCTACTTTTACTTGTATATCGGAGAATTTTGGAGGTATATTGACGACTTTTACCCATTCTTCTGATGAATGAGACGCTCCAGTTTTTTTATCATTGACGGTGAGAGTGATTTTTTCACACCCGAGTTCATCGAATGTATGGGTCATGTTTTTCTGAGAAGAGCTTGAATTGATGCCGATCTTCCAGAAATATGTCAGGTCAGTCGTACTTCCCCCGACATTTACACTTTTGTCCCCCACGATTGAGACGGGAGTCACTCTGTCGACTATGAGTGCATCATTTCCGCTACATGCTCATTTTTGAGTTTCAGAGAGGAGGCTTTTTGTAGAGAGTTGTATGACAGAAAATGGAGCATCGCCATCGACGACATAGATTTTTCGCTGGATAGAATTTATATTACCATATCTATCTGTCACTTTGAGCGTTACTGGATACGTTCCAGATTTTTCAAAGGTGACAACATGTCGGCCAGTTTCGGTAACGGCAATATCTTTTGATCCGATAGTCCATTCATAGATATTTCCATTGTTTGCGTCGGCACTCAGTATTACTTTTCCTCCTCGTTTTGCTACCTGAGGACGGATATTGAGATTGATAGATAGGAGACTTTTGATTGTGATGGCTTTTTTAAAGACAGACGATTTTCATTCTGTATCGACGACATGAAGCTCGACTTGGTGAGTTCCTACTTCTGTGAAAGTGAAATTTCATCTACTATTGCTGGAATTTGTATCGAAGAGTTGCACGGGTTTATCATTGACGTACCACTCGTATTTGAGGCTTTGATTGTCAGGATAGTCGGGATCATAGGTAGATGTACCATCAAATACGTAGGTATTTGGTGTTTCTGGTCAGAGAGGCTCTGCCAGAAATCGAACAACAGGAGGACGCGATTCGATGCTTACCTCCAAGGTTTCTTTATCAACGACTCGGTCTTTACTAGATAAGAGAGAAACACTAAAGCGCCCTACTTCTTTAAATGCATACTCCATGCGTGGTCCTGTCGTGGAATAGATAGGTTGTTCGAATCCGATTTTTCGTATTTCCCAAGAATACTGTACTCCCTCTTGAGTAGCTTTTTTTGCTTCAAATATGACAGTTTCACCTTTATTTGGTTTTTTGTTATTGACGCCGATAGAGGCTATAGGATCACCTATTTTGAGGGTAATCGCTTTTGAAAATACTTCTCCGTCATTACGGGTGAGGGTGAGTTTCACATTAAAATCTCATTCTTTATAATCTTGGGCTTCTATGATAGGAATTCATTCGTGTGTCGCTCATTTGCCATTTCCGAAATCCCACTCAGTCTTTGCAATGGTATATCCATTAGAAAATTTTGTTTGAGTGGCATCGATGAGGACTTTTTGAAGAGCATCTCGAGTCGGTACTTTCATCGAATCTGATGCGAGTTGTTCGTTGAAAAATATGATCCATTTGAGTTTTGGCTGGCCTACCTCGAGAATAGTCTGATCTTCAAAACTCACAACATCTGTGAATCCACGACTATTTTTACTGGCAGAATTGACAGTGAGATAGACTGTGAAAGTGCCTTCATCTTTGAATTCATAATTGATTGTTTTTCCGTGTCAGAGGACTTTTGGACCATCTGGAGTACGAAGCCACCAGCTAAAGTTCGTGTCAGGAATGACGGTGCCACTCGCATCAATCATGTTTTTTGCTTCTAGTGTAACTGAGAGAGGCGCATCTCCTTTTTGAGGATTTGAACCGATTTGTCCTTGAATAGAAAATGTTTGTGCTCGTTCGAGAAACTCGTCAATCGCATTTTCGAGAATACCGCGATCAATCTCTTCTCTATGGAGGTCGTAGTCAGCAATAGCCTTTTTTACTTTGTCGTAGAGCTGTCTATTTACAAATATATCTGCACGATCCGGGAGATGGTCGTAGGCACCATCAACAAGGATAGTGAGCTGTTTGGTTACCTCTGGGCTATAACCACTTGTGATTTGTGTTTTTAGCGCTCGAATCTTGTTGCTGTAGGTCGTAAAGTCGATATTTCGAATTTGAGTTTCCGCATAGGCTCGAGGTACTAAATTATTTACCACCTTATTGTTATTCAAAACATAGAAAAGTGTACTCACTATCCACCATGCGAACCATATAATGATAATGCCCACAAAGACGGAAATGATGATTTTCTTTGTCTTTTCGCTCGATTCTTCGCTACTCGGGAAGAGGAGCATTTGTGCGCCAGCCCACATCACATAGATGACGGCGATGACCGAGAGAAACGTCAGAAAATATTTAATGACGTCTTGCACGGCCTGTGAAATTCCCTTACCGGTGACGACACCAGAGCTTTTTCCTATGTATTGGCCCGCCGCATCAACTCCTGCTTTGAGACAGCTATTTCCGCTACAGCTAAATGACCAGGTTTGTGCCAGTGCATCAAAACAGAGTAGTGTTCAGAGGGCGATGAGTATGAGGAGAAGTGCTTTTTTCATGAATTCTATGTAAACATCGTATCAGATAATGCCCTATAATTCAAAGTTCAAGCACTCTATTTAGAGAGGGAAGAGTATTGACTTTTATATTTTATATTTTACCACTTGCCACTGGCGCCCCCTCAACCAAATCATCCACCGCCGAAACCACCCCAACCACCACCAGAACTTCCTCAACCAAATCATCCACCTCAAAAATGGCCTCATCAAAGTCAGATTTTTTTATAGAGCACAGTGGAGAGTATAAAATCGATACCAAGACCAAGTGCGCACCCGATGAGTAAACCTGTGAAAGATCCTAAAACTGCACCAATAATGGCTCAAAAAACACCACCAAGCCACCATGATTTTGTCGAAGAAAGTACACTCCCAAACATCCAGAGTCAGATTATAATCATGAAAATATAGGGAGGCTGTTCGCTTTCTTTTTCAGGGAGATCGACGACTTCACCGCGAAGAAGGGGAGTCATACGTTCGATTCCTTCAGTAAGTCCGGCTCCATAATTTCCTTCTTTGAAATTAGGTGTGAAATTCTCGTCGATAATTCTCTTGGAAATCAAATCTGTTATAACTCATTCAAGTCCTCGTCCGACTTCTATCCTCATTTCTCGTTCGGTCGGTGCGATGAGTATGAGGAGACCATTATCCAATCATTTTTGGCCAATTCACCAGGAGCGAGCAAGTACAATTCCAACTTCTTCTATGACGCGACCTTGAAGACTCTTGATAATGGCTACTCCTATTTGATGATGTGTTTCGTTTTCGAGCGTGAGTATCGTATTTTCGAGCCTTGTTTTTTCTTCAGGTTTCAATAATCCAACTTCATCATAAACAGGAGAAGAGGGGAGTGGAGGTACGACAAAATCAGCATTGCTAATTTCAAGAGAAAAGAGAAAACTTAAAAGAGAAAAGAGAAGGATTTTTTTCATAATATTTGTACTTTTGTTGCCAAAAGTACCAAAAGCATTTAGGGCAGAAAAACTCGGACTGTTTTTATCTTACACTTCTGCTCAGCAAGGACCTTAAACAGTTTCTGCCCTAAAAACCCTTGTCTGTTCAGATGACAATAATTTTATTTATCCAGATTAAATTCTACTTTTGGAGCATTTTCAGAACCAGTCTGCGCATCAAAGAGGGCAGCTTTATCGAATCCAAGAAGACGAGCGATAAAGACTGTTGGTATTCGAGAGATTTTGATATTCCAAGTATTTGCTACTCCATTGTAGTCACCACGAGCGACAGCTATACGATTTTCTGTTCCCTCAAGCTGAGACTGGAGATCACGAAATCCCTGTGTCGCTGTGAGTGTTGGGTACGCTTCGACTGAGACGAGGAGACGAGACAGACTGCTACTGAGTTCGCCCTGAGCCGCCGTAAATGCCTTGAGGCTGTTAGCATTTGTTGGGTCGACTTTGACTTGTGTTGCTTTTGAACGGGCTTCGACTACATCAGTGAGCGTTTTCTTTTCAAAATTTGCCGCACCTTCGACTGTTGCCACTAGTTGAGGGACGATATCAGCACGTCGCTGGTACTGGACTTCGACATTCGACCAAGCAGTGTCGACGCCAGCACGACCCGTAACGAGCGAATTGTACTGTCCGACAGTCCAGAAAACTATGACAACGATGATTGCGACGATAATCAGGAGGATTTTTTTCATAAAAAAGATGTAAAGAAGTAGATGAGGAATTATAGACTAATTTCGCCAGATACCAATTCACGCTTATTGTAAGTATTTTTCATAAATTTGAAGGCATCATCTCTTCTGATAAACAGCGATTCTCGAAACCACCATATATTATAATCACGATAATCTGTATCAGGATTATTTTTTCCATCGGTGAAACTGTGGTAATTTCCAGGACTAAAATCACTATCATCAATTACTTTTAAGTAGAGTCATTTCTGAATAATAGAAAATTGCCAATCAAGTATATCAATCAAAATAATTCGTTTGAATTTTGCTGCAGGATCTTTGGAGGACAATGTCTCTAAATAAGAACCTATGTTTATATTTCGAGGCACAAAGACAAAGTCGCGGTCTATATAATTTGTCAGCACAGAAGGCACTTTATCTAACAATCCACTGGCTTTTAATATGATGGAAAGAGACTCAGAACGAGTGATATTTCTTTGGGGATTAAATGCCTTGTTTGTACGAGAAATAATGCCTTCATCTGCGGCCATCTCCACGGCTCGACATATCCAATCATTTGCCGTGACGTCAGTGAAATATTTTTTACATTGATAATTCTCTGGTAATTGTGTTCATTTGAGCTTGAGAGAGATACCGACGAGCTCTGCCCGTGTGATATAATCGTCGAGTCGATAATTTTTTGGATCACTTTGTCTCGTGACGAGGCCCTTTTCCACCAGAAAAATTGTATTATCAAGAGCTGTTTGATTATACCCAAAAGCAAAAATGCTGGTTACAAGCAGAGAAGAGAGAAGAAGTTTTTTCATAGAGAATAAAAATAAATTATTTAAGAACACCAGTAGCAGGATCTATTTCTACCCATTTTTCAGAGATGGCTTTATATTCTGGAATACTTGCCGTATCAGGATTTTCCCCAGCATCATTGATAACGATTTTTGCTTCAACAATATCTTTATTTAATCGCAGCCTCTCGATGCTGGTGAGGTACCTTGTTGCAGGCGTTTTTGCATATTTATCGAGGCCCTTTGCGGAGCCACCATTTATGTATATTCATTTTTTTTCAGAGAGATTGTATATGTAGAAAGTGCTCGTGCCAGGCAATTTATATTCTCGACCGTAAATTCTTGTTAATATGTAGCGCTTATCTGTATCGTTGAGTACAAGCCCAGCATAGAGCCCACTATTGAGACTTGGGGAAATATTTTTATGTGTTTTTTCCTCACAATTATATTGATAGATATAGCTTCCGAGGAGTATATCGTTTTCTGACACCTTTTTTGCTATATAGGTAATAATATTATTTTTCATGATGTAACTCCCGCTGAAGGCTTGTTTGAGGGGGAGGGGATAGATGTTCAGAATAGAATTTTTTCATGAAATGCTGGCTGTCTGAAGCCCTTTTGGTTTTGCATTACAGACCGCATCAAATGTCACTGTGTATTTTTTTTCTATTTCGAGGGGAAGAGTGTTTTTGATATATCAGAAAATCATATATCGTTTTGCCTTTTCATTAGGATAAAAATTCATAAAGGGAACACCGTTTTTATCCTCGGTTTTACTGGCCTCTATTATTCATTTTGAGTAAGCGCTTATTAAGAGATCTTTTTGCCATATTGCCGTCCCATCATTTGTCATTTTTGTGCTATTGTATGATGTTGAGCCTTCTTGCTTGAGAGTGAGTCAGGCTGCACGCATAATCATGCCCAGTGCTTCTATTTTTGTGATAGGATCGAGAGGTCGAAATATTTTATTATTTTTTGATATGATTCTGTTGTCTGCGGCGATTTCTATAGCTGGACAAATCCATGTATTATTGGGATCAAACGATACATCCGTGAAATAATTCTTGCATGTATATTTCGAGGGAATGTTTGTTCAGCGTATTTTGAGAGATAGGGCTATTACTTCGGCACGAGTAATTGTTTCATCGAGGCGATAGCCTCCTGTTGTTGCTTGTTGTGTTATAAATCCTTTCTCTGCGAGGTGATTTGCATTTGATATATCCTCTTTTGTATAGGCAAAAGAGAGACAACCAATAAACAAAAAAGAAACAATAAAACTCCGCATACTGCTATTATATCTATCTTTCCGAAAGTTGATTCGGAGAAACTTTACATGAGAGTAAAAAACTTGTTGAATATTATTTATTATACTCCTATTGTTCGCAGCACACTAAGATTGAAACCATAATCTGTTCTCTTTGAACCAAGGAGTCCCAGATGGCATCTATGTCCGGCCATCATTATATCTGCGACCATGAGAGCACATGATTCGAGCTCAGGAAGAATATTTTCTTCTCCGATGCAGACTGTTATTCGTCCTGGTTGAGCGAGATTGGTGATGGTCCGTGTGAAGAGGGTTCTGTTTTCAACAATGTCTAATATGTTAAACACTTTCTCTTCGAGAGTTTCGCTGTGTTTTCTCAGAAAATGTGAAAGTCCAGCTATACAATATATACCAGCATCTGGTGAGGAACAAAATGCGAGATCATGCGTTGCTTGAGCGAGTTCTGAGACAAGATCATAGAGTCTATCATCATGGAATTCGAGAACTTCTTCTTGGGCAATAAGAGGAGTTCCGAGATAGCGCTGAGGCGCTACCTCGATGAGGTAGTCGACGTACATTCTGATTCCTCGTGTTGTTGGGAGACGTCCTGCAGAATTGTAGGGCTGATAGACAAGTCCCATTTCTTCAAGCTGCTTCATGTCATTTCGGATAGTAGCAGGAGATATCTCCATTCCTTCATCGCGAACGAGCGATTTGCTTCCCGTAGCATAACCACTCTTTATATACTCTCGTACGATGAGTCAGAGAATTTGTATTTTTCGAGCATCAATGGAGGATTTGCGACTGATCATAATGTATTTCGTATTACTCGATCTACCTTGAGGTAGATCTCCCCCCAGGGTTATCATGGAAATTTTCCAATGAGATCAAATGCATAAGAGGGAATGCCTCTCATGCTCGAAGTGCTGAGCTCTATACTGTAAAGCATGCGAGCGGCTCCTCAATAGAAAATAGTTTATAAGGAAAAAAAACCGATGAGATGCACCTCTGGGGAGGATATGTCCATTATATCCCAAAGTCCTAAATTTAAAACAAAAATACTCATTTTTTATCCCGAAGGAATAACACTGGACTTTCTCATATTCTTTTTTCTTGCAATTCATTTTTGCTTTATATAATACAGCTACTTTCGTGTTAACGGAAGTATTTATTTTTTATTTTCATCATAACATTCGCATGAAGAAATACGAACTCATGATGATCATCGATCCGATGCTCGAGAAACAAGCCCTCGAGACGCTCATAAGCGATTTACGCTCTGAGCTCGATGTTCATGGACTCAGTGTGGAAAGTGAAGTAGTGTGGGGAGTACGCGATATGGCGTACAAAATCAATGGCTCAAAACAGGGCTATTACCTCATCTATACACTCAAGCCTGCTGCTAGTCTCGATATCCCTGGACTCAATAAAGTCTTTGGAATCAAAAAAGGCTTGTGGAGATATCTTTTGACCATCATACCTGCTTAATTGATCTTTTAATGTATTATGAGAACTGTTAACAAAGTAATCCTCATCGGTAATGTCGCAAAAGATCCACTCGTTCGTACCACTACTGGTGGTGCAAAAAGTGCTCTCTTCGTCGTCGCTACCAATCGTGTCTTCAAAGATAAAACCGGTACTGTTCAGAGTGAGGCAGAATTTAGTAACTGTATAGCGTGGGGTCCGCTCGCGGATCGATGTGACCAGTATCTCCGAAAAGGAAAACTCGTCTATGTCGAAGGTCGTCTCAAAACTCGTACAAAAGAGCTCGAAGATGGCACTCGTCTCCACCGCACAGAAATCGTCGTCATGAATCTCATATTTCTCTCAAAAAGAGAAGATGCTCCTGGCTACGAAGATCAATCTCCTGAAACTGCACCTGAACATGCTGATATTCTCGATGTCGACATGGAAGAGGAAAATGTCTTTTAATTCCAATTATTAACCTATGTCTAAGAAAAAACTCAAAACCGTATGCCCGTTCAAGGCAGCAGGTATCAAGCATATCGACTATAAAGATGTCCCTACGCTCAAAAAATACCTCTCTCGCTATGGTAAAATAACGCCTCGTTATTATACTGGTGTCAGTCTCAAATTTCAGAAGATGCTCTCTTCTGCTATCAAGAAGGCTCGCATCATGGCTCTCCTTCCATTTACTCTCTGAGAATAATATACTCCTATGACTTTCTCCCCAAAAAAGAAAAAATCCAAGTCTAAAACACGTATTCGTACGTCTGCTTGGGAAATCCGCGCTGGTAAAAAACTCCTCGAAAGAACTCCGTTTCTCCGAGATGAGTCTGGTGCTATTATCGGTGTAACCCACAAACCATTTACGGTCGTGGCTACAACACCAAAAACAGCAAAAAAACCAAAGAAAGTTATTCGTGCTAAGTAATCGAGAGTAGTGCTCAGCGAGCTTTTGGCACTTATCTCTTCTGTTACATTATGTCTTTCTCTCGTTCTCGAACTCGTCGTTTTCTTCTCCAGTCACTCTACACCCGTGTTATAGCGGGTGTTTCAGCTTCCAAAGATGCTGATTTTTTCGAAGACGCTGATCGTATCGATGACGCTTATGCTGCATCTCTGGAAAAAATTATCATAGAACAAGAGTGAAAAATTCTTTCAGTCATTTATGAATTTGCGCCAAAATACGACATAAAGACGCTCCCGACAATCAACGCTCTTATTCTTTTGATAGCCCTTGCTGAGCTTCTCGTACTTCGTCCAGATGATGTGCCACCACGTGTGTCTATCGACGAAGCTATCGAACTTGCGAAGCGATATTCTGACGATGCTGGTAAAAAACTCATCAATGGAGTTCTCAATGTGATCCTCGCGAAACAAAATGATATCATTGCTGGTTGGAGTAAGAGAGAGCCACTTGCATATTCTTTTTTTCAAGCCACATAAATCATGGGAGATACCTCAATGCTCATCTCTGTTCTCACGAAACTCGGTATAACGCCGACAGACATTACTCTTTTTGAGACTGCCTGTGTTCACCGTTCATACCTCAATGAAAATAAAATTCCTGAACACAATGAACGCCTTGAATTTCTCTGAGATGCTGCGCTCGAACTCGTCATGACACATCTTATTTTTGCAAAATATCCTGATAAAGATGAGGGTTGGATGACCGACCTCCGTAGCTGATATGTACGAGGTACACACCTCGCTGCTATAGCACTCGAATATGGACTCGATACTGTACTTCTCATGTCTCAAGGGGAGAAAAATGCTGGCGGTACAAAAAACCCAAATATTCTTGCTGATATGTTTGAGGCTTTTCTCGGTGCACTTTATCTCGATCAATGATTCGATGCTGTTTTTGCTGTGGTAAGAGACGTAGTATTTGCTTCTGATAGAGTACAAATGGAAATCAAAGATCCGAAGTCTCGACTCCAAGAAATGATACAACAACATCTCAACATCACTCCTCTCTATACAGTGCTCTCTGAGGAGGGGAAAGATCATGAAAAAATTTTCACCATCTCCGCATCTATACTATGAGTGACTATTGGCACAGGTAGTGGTACAAATAAGAAACTCGCTCAGGAGGCAGCTGCACTCGACGCTTTTGCCCATGAAGAAAAGTGGCGCGAGCTCCTTGTCAAGCAAAATAGTATTTAAATTTTTCTTTGACTTCCGTACAAACATTCGTATATATATAGGTAGAGATTTATTTCTTTTTCAAATTTATGGTTGCTATTACTGCTGCAAATATTCAGTCAGCGTTTGAATCACTTCTCTCACGACTGAGTGATAAAGAATCGTATGTTATAACACATCGAATCGGGCTTTATGGTCACAAAGAAACACTACAAGAAATAGGAGATAATTATGGAATAACAAGAGAGCGAGTTCGTCAAATAGAAGATAAGGGCGTGAAGAGTATTGGTAGTATGATCAAGAGTACCCCACTTGCTGATATTCAGGCAATGGCAGCTCGTATTCTCCATGAACATAGTGGTATCATGTCTCGTGATGCACTTGTTTCTGTCCTCATCAAGGAACTTGGAATGGCAGGCGTCATCAACAAAGGTATGATGGAAGTCATTCTTCAGGCTGATTTCGACATGCAAAAAAGTAAGCCTCGTCTCAATACTGTGACGTACTTTCACGAACCACAAATCACTCGAAAATCTATCGAATCAGTACATTCTGAAGCGGTTAAGATGCTCAAAAAGCGTCGTGATGTCATGGAACAGACAGCTCTCTATGAGAAGATCCTCGAAGTCTACAAGCCACAATTCGCTTTCCTCAATGAAAAACTCGTCGATGCTATCATGGATGTGTTTCTCGATGTTGTGAAGGGTGAAAAAGTCATGATTGGTCTCGCAAGTTGGCATATCCTCAACCCAAAGACGCTCAAGGATAAGGCTATCTATATCTTCAAGAAGACAAACAAACCACTTCACTTCCTCGAACTTGCAAACTCTATCTCAGGACATTTTAGTACGAAGGTAAAAGTAAATACAGTTCACAACGAGCTTATCCGTAATGGAGAATTTGTCCTCATCGGTCGAGGTATCTATGCTCTCAAAGCATGGGGCTATACTTCTGGTACTGTTCAGGATGTTATTCTCGAAATCTTCCAACAACTGAAGAAGCCTATGAGTTCTGATGATATCACGGCAGAAGTTCTCAAAACACGTATCGTCAAATCAAACACTATCTACATGAATCTCCAGAACAAGAAAGTATTTGAACGAGTCGGTCGTAACCTCTACCAGCCAAAAGGCATGAAGAAATAGTATTGATACAGAATTCAATATCAAAAAACCCTCCTTTCCGGAGGGTTTTTATTAAATACTCTGAGTCACAGGGATGAGCTCTATAATACGTGCATGGTATTGTCCATTATCTGAGAGCCCATCTGCTATGAGGAGGGCGTTGAGGTCTGGTATGGTATTGGTTGATGAAGATGGTACGGCTAGGCTTATATTTATGCTTCATTGTGTGGCATTTTTGAGCTGAAGCTTCATAAAACAATGAGCAGAGAGACAGTTTCGATTGTTGGCGAGAAAGCTGGAGAGAGTTTGATTGCTGGCATCTTTTGCATCAAATATGTTACCAGCACCTGTTATGTTGAGGCTTCCAAAAAATGGATCATCACTATTTTTGCTATATATAAATTCTACACCAATTGTTTGTGCTCCAGGAGTGTCCGGATCAACAGAAAGAGTCACCCCAAAGCTGCTTCCAGTATTGACGCCACTCAGGTCAAAAGTTAATCCTCCTCAAAATGAATTGAGGAGATGATATGTTGGTTTGCCTCTACTTGTCCCAAAGCCAACAGAGGTAGAATCCTGATCGTAGAGAAGTATATTGAGAGGAAGTGTTCTATCCTGTGCAATGACGATTGCTTCTCCTGTTTTTGTACTACTGATATTTGGCATTCTGAGGGCTATAGGCTCGCTCGCACTTATGCGGACAGGGCTTGTATCTATATTTTGTCGGATACCACTCGTGTCAGCTCATTCTGAGAACAAAAAACGACCGAGTTCTACCTCACTTCTGGCAGTATAGTATGCCTGAAGAGAATCTTGCATACCTCTAATCTGGCGAGAATATGGAATAATGCGCTCGAGCAATATCATCGCCACGATCAATACGATACTCGTAATCATAATCGTGACGAAGAGGGCTGATCATTGATTCTTTTTTGGCATAGTGTTTTAGAGATCAGCGAGGTCAAAAGTAGTTATCAGCATTCTGGGTGTATTTGATGCATCATCGAGGAGGCCTCTTCTCTGGATACTTTCGGAGAGTTGTACCTCTATATGCATTTGAATAGTTGGTGATTTTGGTTCCGATTCTCCTGTTCCAGACATGAGACTCGGTATTTTGAGCGGAGAGGGGAGAAAAGAGACCTTTATGATGTTCATATCTGGCGAACTGACATCGATCCAGAGGAGATTATCAGTTGCAGCACCAATGTTACCACTATTTATACTACTACAAAGAGTCGGTGTTCATGATTTTGAAAAATCTTCATGGGGTATCCACGCGTCAATGGTTCCATCTGGCTTATCAGAAGCACCACTTTTATCGAGATTATCACAGCTAATCAATCTCGTCATTTGTATTTTTCCTATGCAGTATTCTTTGGATACTGAGGGTGTGCAGGGGTTTGTCGCATAACTATAGTTCGGATCTTCTTCGTACACATGACGAAAATAGGTCCTCTCATAGGAACCATCGGGAAGTTTTTTTATGAGATAGAGCTCGGGAAGTCCGTTCTCATTTATCTTTACCATACTCGTCGGCTGAGGACCGTCTGATGGAAATATGGCAGGAAGTCTTATAGGTGAGGGGAGATTTGGAGCATAATTAAATCCCAATTCTCTGTATTGTCTGTAAGCCTGTTGTGGATTTTGTCATAGTGCACGAGCAGTAGAGAGGTTAATAAAAGATCATCCAGTGGTGGATGCTTCGTAGACAGCATTTGCTCCTAGACATGCGTCAGGATCGGTCGAGCTGTCCTTGCCACAGAGATAAATTTTTGTATTTCCATTTCCATATTTTGACAGGGTCTTAAAGGTGTAAATACTTCATTGAGCGAGATCATCCGGATTTTTTGGTACAAAATCTTGTTCATACCCGAGCATTCGTCTATTAAAATATTCCTCATAATCGAGTGTGCCACCATCATGGATGAGGGATGCCAGTTTTTCATTCAGATAAAAAAGATTTCTCTGAATATCTATGACGCCACCGAGACGTATCTCGCTCTTCATGATGCCTTGGAAAGAACTATAAGCAGCCGTCAGAATAAGCCCCGAGAGCATCACTCCTACGAGGACTTCGATGAGCGTAAAACCAGATGTACGATATCTGAGATGCATTATTTTTGAGGATAAAATACAACTTGAATGACTGTCGATACAAGCCGTCCTATTTTTGTCATACTCGGGGAGCGCCAGAATTTTTTTGGGCCATCCATGATTCACCAGTGCCAGAGGCGCAGAGGGCGGACATTTTTTAGCGGTATAACCTTTCCAGTGAAGAGAGCCCAGACACCCTTCAAAATACTTTCTCATAAGATACGAAGTATTCCGATCACCAGTAGAAAGAGGATAACGACTGTATTGGGACGCTGATTTGACATGGTTTTAAGTATACGCTGAAACTTTTTCGTAGTCAATGTATTCTTCTTTACTCTTAGAACCTTATCAGTATAAAGTCGCACATATGTCTCCCTATACACCATTTCGCTCCAGGCGTTGAATCCATCATTTTTTTCTCATTCGATATATCGAAAATATTTGGTGATTTTTTATGAAGTCTTCTTGGGGTGTTAAAATCGTTATTGCTGGTATCGTGTGCGTTATACTCTGACTCTTTTCTCCATGGATTGAGATAGATGCTAATGGAAGCATTGGTGCATTTTCTCTTTTGTGCGGTGGTATTGGTTGGTGGGTCTCGATTCTTTTATTTATCCTGATCATTCATCTTTTTTCATACGATTTTACACAAAAAATACAAAAAACTTGGCACATGAATTTTGGTTCACAGTATATTTATGTTCGATTTGGGGGCATCATTATTCTCATGACAATGATTGTGAGTATCTGTCTTATGGGTGCGGCGAGTACCATCTCTGCGAGCAGTAATATCCGCATGACTACAGGAATGTCTGGACTTGTTCTGACACTTTTAGGAGGGTTTCTTTTGGTTGTCGGAGGCATAATAGTGCGAAAAACTGAAGAAAAACAGTCGTATAAACATGTCTTTGTACAGGGTGTCGAAAATGAAGATCATGACAGTTATAAAAAAATTCTCTGAGACACCAGTGATGAAAATATGAAATTGCCGATTTAATTGCCGAAAACACTTTGACTTCCAGCACTTTTTTTATACTCTATGCCCTATAATTTTATAGGGCTTTTTTATGGTCAAACCAACATCCGGAGATGATTACTATGCAAATATTGGTCCCAGCACGACACAATCTGGAGGATGAATCGAAAAAAAGAAGATCAAAATCGTTGCTAAAAAAGTAGCTCCAGCCCCTGCACCAGCAGAGAAGGTTGTACCTCCTGTTGTCGATGATTTTGTTCCAGAAGTTCCTCCTCAGGAAGAAGTCCCTGCGCCATACACACCACGAAAGGTACAGCTCCCTGAAAGTGGAAAACTCGATCTTGGTACAAAATTTGTCAGTCGTCCTTCTGTGGTGTTTCATAATCGTCCAGCACCGACACAAAGTTCTGGAAGTTCTCGTCCATTTCCTGGGCCAAATCGGCCACGATTTCCTGCGAATGGGACATCTCCTTCTTCAGGCTCTGGCTCATTTGGTGCTCGTCGTCCTGGTGGTCCAAGTGGTGCTCCACAGCGACCGGGCTCGCCTCAACAAAATAAAGGGAATTTCCGCAAACCAGATGCGCCTAAGAAGAATTTCAAAACAACAAAAAGAGGCACAAAACATAAACTCACATTTAGTTCTGATACCAAAGAAGATCTCGATAAATTTCGTCGCTCAAAGGGTATAGCAGGAGAAAAACAGGAAAAAAATATCGATGATATCAAGCAGACGCTCGTTGATCGTTCTGGACAAGAAGTCGAAGTCGGGGATTTTCTCACAGTGAAAGAATTTTCTGATAAAATCGGTATTCCACTGGCTCGTATCATCGGAGAACTCATGAAAAATGGTATCGTCGTCAATATCAATTCTCAGATAGATTTTGATACATGTTTTCTCATTGCTGAAGGGTTTGACATTAAGGTCAAAAAATCACATTCTACAGACTCAAACATCACGGATCTCATGGATGGAAATATCGAAGCACTTCTCGCTGGAGATGATCCAGCAGAGAAAGTCGCCCGTCCGCCAATCATCTCTGTCATGGGACATGTCGATCACGGTAAAACTTCTATTCTTGACTCGATTCGAAAAACTTCTGTTGCTTCTGGTGAGGCTGGAGGTATTACGCAGAAAATTGGTGCGTATCAAATCGAGAGAAATGGTCGAGAGATAACTTTTCTCGATACTCCAGGACATGAAGCATTTGCTCTCATGCGTTCTCGTGGTGCTAAGCTCACTGACATCATCATCCTCGCAGTAGCTGCTGATGAAGGACTCAAGCCACAAACCATCGAATCTATCAATCTCGCAAAGGAGGCCGGGGTTCCTGTCGTCGTCGCTATCAATAAGATGGATAAGCCAGGTGCTGATCCAGATGCTGTAAAGCGTGCCCTCTCTGAGCATGAACTCGTCCCAGAAGACTGGGGAGGAGAGACTATTTGTGTACCATGTTCTGCGAAGACTGGTATGGGTATCGATACACTTCTTGATATGGTTCTTCTCGTCGCCGATCTCAAACAACTCAAAGCAAATCCTGATCGTCCAGGTGTTGGTACGGTCATTGAGTCACATCTTGACCCAGGCCAAGGAGTTATCGCAAATATTCTCGTCAATGCCGGTACATTTCATCGTGGAGATGCTGTGTTTTGTGGCTCTGCTTGTGGCAAAATTCGTACCATGAAAGATTCTGCAGGAAAAAATGTCTCTGAGGCGACACCGAGTATGCCCGTACAGATTACTGGTCTCGATGAGGTACCAGAAGGTGGTCAGATTATGCAAGTTTTCCCTACGCTCGAAGCTGCTCGTGAAAAAACCCAAGCCTTTAAGCTCGCGTCAAGTAGTAAGAGTGTGAATAAATTTGAACAAGCATCTCTCATGAATCTCATGGGGCGTCTCAAGACTGGTACTCTTCAACATCTCAAAATCGTTCTCAAAGCTGATTCAAATGGTTCTCTCGAAGCTCTCAAATCATCACTTCAGAAAATCACTGCCAAGGACGTCGCAGTGAAAATCATCCATTCTGGTATCGGTGCTGTCAATGAATCTGATGTACTCATGGCTGGTACGAGTGCAGCTCTCCTCATCGCTTTCAATGTCCCAGTAGTGAGCAATGCTACTGACACGCTTTCTAAGTCAAAAATCGAATTTATCACTGACAAAGTCATCTACCGTATCATTGAAAAAGTCGAATCTATCGCGACAGGTATGATCGATATCAAATATGATCAAGTACTTGTCGGAGAAGGAAAGGCTCTCAAGATATTTTATACGGGTGAAAAAATGCAAATCGTGGGTCTCTCAGTCATCTCTGGAAATATTCAAAAAGGCGCCCAGCTCAAGGTTATTCGTCATGATCGTGTCGCTGCTTCTGGTAAAGTCGAAAACCTCAAAGAAGGTGTCTATGAAGTAAATCAAGTCGAAGAAGGGAAGGAATGTGGTATTCAGTTTAAGTCAGAATCTCGTATCGAAGTTGGAGATTCTCTTGAGTTTTATATGACAGTGGAGAGAAAGTAACTCTTAATTTCATTCTATGAACCTCTCGTTCCTTTGGATTATTTTCGCTGGTATTTGCTGGTGACTTGATGGACTTCTCCGTTCAAAGGTTTCGGGGGTTTCGCCACTCACGATCGTCACTGTCGAACATGCGATAGGGTTTGTCGTGCTTGCTGTTGTAGGGATGAAGCATTTTCGATTCCCAAAATTGTCGACAAAGGCATGGTTTGCACTCATTGGTGTGGCACTTTTCTCAGGACTTATTGGCACCTATTCATTTACTTGGGCCATGGCACATGTGAATTATAGTTCTTTTGGTGTCATGTTTCTCCTCCTCAAACTCCAGCCACTTTTTGCTATTCTGGCTGCACTGATTTTCCTCGGAGAGAGACCAAAAAAGAGTTTCTATCCTCTCGCTCTGATCGCTATCGTTTCTGCCTATTTTCTGAGCTTTGGAGAGGCGGGGAGACATCTCCCAAGTCTCGGCAGTGATACGACACGAGCAGTACTTGCTGGCCTCATCGCTGCCCTTTGTTGGGGTTCTGCGACGGTTTTCTCACGTTTTCTCTCTCATCAGGGATATAAGGCTCGCACGATGACTGCTTTCCGTCTTGGTATGGTTGCAGTGCTCGGTGTCATAGCTCTCTGAATTTTCTCTCTCTTTGGTATTGATATGGGGCAGCAAGTAACATTTAATGCTCATCAATTGTCTCTTATTGCTGCTGTGGCACTCCTGTCTGGTGTTCTCGGTACGACGATGTACTATCGCGGCATCAAACATGTTCATGCGACGAGTGCGAGTATTTTTGAGCTCGCATTTCCTATCACGGGATTTATTATCGATATATTTGTCCAACATAAGACACCTGATACATTCCAAATTGTCGGAGGTGTATTTCTCGTTATCGTGATGATATTTGTAGCCCGGACGAAGAAAAAATAATTATTCTTTGTAATCGAGAAGTTTTTCCAGTCTTTTTCTCCAGAGCCGAAGGCGATTGCTGACAAATTTTTTTGTTCCTACTTTTTTCTTTTCCTCACTTTTCTCGAGACATTGCAGAAGCTTTTCGATAGTATATTTTTTGATTTTATCCGAACTTTTTCTTATTTTTTTGAGGGATGTATGGAGACGGTGGGGACCTAAAATGGCTCCAGCAAGATTGGAATCAATCTCGCTTGTTCATCTCCCCAAGAGGCTCTGTTCAAAGTGGGATCTACTTTTTTCTTTTATTTGATATTTTACTCATGTATCTCCCATTTTATCATAAAAAGCCTTCTTAATACGTTCTGTTTGCGCAGAATTTCTCTTATCCAGCAGATGTCATTCCACATCTTCTAGTACGAGAAATATATCGAAGTCAGAATCTGCCTCCGACAATCATCTTGTTCTCGATCAAAATGGTATTAAAGCGCAAAAATTTTGAGGATATTCCTCAAAAAGCTCTTGGGCCACTTGTGCTAATTTTTTCATCAGAGGTGCTTGTGATTCACCACTCAGGCTCGTGAGGTAGAGAAGTTTATCAGTTGTTAAAAGCTCTTCAGGAATTTCTGTCATAGAGTTAGTGTACCCCATTTAGTCTAGTAAAACAAGCTTTTTTCTTATACTATCGCCATGCCCCTCATCTCTGCTGACAAGCTAAAAAATATTCAAAATTCCCTTCAAAAGGGGGCTGTTTTGCAGAGAAAGTTCTGTATCCAGACTTTTGGCTGTCAGATGAATCATGCTGATAGCGAGAAAATTCATATGCTTCTGGCTCAAGCAGGCTTGTCGAAAGTCGACACCTGGGAAGAGGCTGATATTGTCATATTTAATACTTGTTCTGTTCGTCAGAAAGGGGAAGACAAGGTATTTGGTTATGTCGAAGAAATAGACAAGCTGCGACACAAAACTGGTCGAGATATCAAGGTAGGACTGACGGGTTGTATGACGCGTAAAACTGGCCTCAATAAGAAATATTATGATTATGCCGGTCGAGAGAATACGACACAGATTACCCTGCTTCATGAGGGCGAAAAATTAGACACCCCCACTCTGTATAATTCTGATGATGAGCTCTTTCATCGTGTCGATACTATCGATTTTGTCGTCCGTATCGAGGAGATAGGATCTCTGACAACTCTTCTTTCGATTATGTATTGAGAGGATATAGGCCAGGATGATAATTTTCAATCCTATCTCCGCGTCAGACAAGAACGGGATGCTTCCAAAAATGCGAATATTATTATCCAGACAGGATGCGATAATTATTGTACGTTTTGTATCGTTCCCTATACCCGTGGACATGAGATTTCGAGAGCTCAGGATGAGATTGTCCATGAGTGTGTCGAAGTTGTCGAACATGGAGGTGTAAAAGAGGTTACTTTGCTCGGCCAGAACGTGAATAGCTATGGCAAAGAAACACGGAAATCTTTATGGAATTCGGAAGAATTAATCTGGTCCGCTCCGACTGTCAGAACGCCATTTCGTGAACTTTTGGAAAAGTTGAATGAAATTCCATGACTCGATAGAATTCGCTTCACCTCATCAAATCCTCACGATATGACACGAGATATTCTCGATGCTCATTTTGATTTGGAGAAATGCTGTCATTATCTCCATTTTGCCCTCCAGTCTGGTGATAATGATTTACTGAAGAAGATGAACCGCAAACATTCGTATGACGACTTTAAATCACAGGTAGACTATCTTCGATCACGAGACCCGCTCTTTGGTATTTCGACTGATATTATTGTCGGATTTCCGGGTGAGACAGAAGAGCAATTTGAAAATACGATGAAAGCCTTCAGAGAATGCGAATTTGATTATGCTTATATCGCTCGTTATTCACCGAGAAAACAAACCTACGCCGCGAAAATGCTATGACAAGTGCCTGCTCATGTGAAGGCCGAGCGTTGGGATCGTCTCAATACACTCATGTATGAGATTATTCAGAAACGTAATCAGCTTATGCTCGGTCGAGAAGAAGTGATTATGGTCTCAAAAATCGATGAAGAAGATGGAACTATTTCAGGACGTACGAGAAATTTCAAAGAAGTCTTTATTCCAAAAAATGAGAAAATACAATTAGGAGATCTCATTCCAATCAAAATACTGGAGCTTGACAGGTGGGTGTTAAAAGGGCAAGTTCTTTAGCTGTCATACCGACGGAAGTCGGTATCCAGGTAAATTACTATTCCGTATTTCCTTTTTGTACTTTTGACAGCAAAAGTACGCAAAACTGCTGAGAGGAAATAAATTCGCTCACCATGTCAGCAGCTTGTATCAGTTTTCTTCATGTTCAAACAGTATTTCCTCTCAGACTCTCGTTTCTGTTTTTCATGATTTCTCGTAAAATGAACCTTATATGAAAACAATTCTTATTGGTTACGGCAATGTCTGAAAAACACTTCACGAAGTTCTCAAAGAGCATCAAATTGAGGTAGATTTAATAGTTCGCCAGAGTGGAATTTTCTCATCAAATGGAGAAAAAATAGATACGATCGACAACTTCGACACGCATGTCGACAAAGACACAGTTGCCTATATTTCTGTACCCAGTTTCGATGATGCATCGAAACATCTACCCTATTATCTGAGCGTCCTCGAAAAAGGAGGTCATGTCATCACCTGTGAAAAATCTGTCCTGGCTCACTACTGGCATATCCTCAAACCCTATCGTAATCATCTCTCATATTCTGCGACAGTGGGTGGGAATTCTGGTATACTTCCAGAACTTCATCGATATGAAGGGAAGATTCACGATGTAAAAGCAGTGATTAATGGTACGCTCAATGTCATATCAGAACAATCAGCTCTCGGGAAAACAGAAGAAGAACTCTATACACTTGTCACAAGTGGTGGTTTTGCTGAACCAGGTGCAAAAAACTTTCAAGAAGTCATAGATCTCGAAATGAAAGATGTGCTCTACAAAGCAGTTATTTTTGCCAATCATTCCGGCCTCTATCATGATGTCGTCACGCTTTCGGATATCATTGTTGAGTCCTTTAAATCAGGTGCTCGATGTATGCTCGTCGCCGACAAGCATCATATTCGTGCGGGTTTTATGTATGATGATGATTCATCATGGTTCCCAACAGGGGTGAATAATGTCCTCCTAATCAATGGTCAGAAAATTGTAGAATGACCTGGTGCAGGAGCACGAGCAACTGCTCTCCGAATGTATGCTGATGGTATGTATTTGACATAATAAAAATACTCGTAAAATCATTATATGACACAACCAATTTTTTTAGACACGTTGGATGATGGCGGACTGGCATCTACGCCTCGATTTCCTTTCCCACAAGGTAAAGGTACGTTACCTGGTAAATCCTATACAGGCCCTTATCTTCCTCACGATGGTTTTCGCCCTGAATGAGTATTGCTTCCAGAAGAACCAAGATGAACATATATGACCGATGAGGCACTGCAGTTGGCCCGATGAGTTGCGGACAGAGTTGTCCACGTGGCCATTCATGGTCCTACGGATGTGGAAGCATCTCCAGTACCAGGTGAAGGCACATATATGTCTCCTAGAGCAGTCCTAAAAGCTATGGCTTTACAGCGTCGTTGATGGAAGAAGCTCAGACAACCTGTTCCTCCTCAAGACTTTCCCCTTGAGGACGCTGCCTAGTTGGTAAATCGTAAAAATCCTTATACTGAAACCTATGTTATTCTTGCATGGGTTTTCTTTATTTCTCTTCTCTCTCTTTCCCCAGATTCAGATGGTAGCCTTGTGTAATTCGCGAGCTATGGGCGGGGCAGATGAGAATTCTGATATTGATCTCTTTATTATTGCGAAAAAAAGAAACCTCTGGATTGCGAGGTTTATCGTGACTGCTATTGCATCCGTGTTTGGAGTGCGACGTCGCAATACTCACTGACTCGAGAAATGAAACCCAGAATACATCAAAAGAACGAAGAATAGGTTCTGTCTTTCGTTTTTTATAACAGAAGATGCTATGAGTCTGGAGAGTATTTGCTTACAACCCGATGACCCCTATCTCGACCGCTGGGTATATACTCTGATTCCACTCGTGAATAAGAATGCCACATACGAGCATTTTATGGAGGCAAATTGAGTTGAACCAAACTATTCGTTCATAAATCCCTCTTGGAGACTATTTTTGATGAAATTGGGCAATATTTTTGGTTTCCTGTCTTTTTTTGAAAATTTGATAAAAAAACTCTGGCTTCCTCGAACGCTTAAAACCTATTATATGCTTGGCAAACCCTGGGGGGTTGTTATCTCTGATACCATGCTTAAGTTTCATGATAATGATCAACGGGAAAACTATAGAGCATCAAAACTACTTCATCATCGCTGAAACTAAAGGACCAATCTTATCGAGTGATATGCCAGTATCAGTTGGTTGAGTGAGTGTTAGAGACGGCCTTCTTACTATATGTATCCTATCTGTTACGGAGATATGTTGTTCATTATAGCCTCTTGAGGGGAGTCCTAATATTTGAGGATCTCCTGTGAATATTTTTGCCATCTTATCTCCTATCCACCTCACTGCCTCAAGGTAAGCAAGAGATCATTCTTTCTTATTTTCAGGGAAAATACAACTTCCAAATATACCAGTGTGTTCGTTATCTATACCGCATTCGTCTCGCCACACTCTGAGAGCGTCCTCTATATCACTTTCATGCTCGCGCAAATAGGAGCTAGAAAACTTTTTTCCGGTTGATGGGTAATATCCCCCTGGACATATATGAGATAAAACTTTTCCTCCAGCTTCACTGATTCCTGCGATTCCCAAACAAGTTCTGAATCAACGAGAGAAGAGATTCATTCTTGCTGCAATTGGTTCTGAAAAAACTATTTCTCCATCTCTTATGCTCTTCACTCATTTTCGAGGCGCTTTATATCCAACTTCGAAATTTCAATTACCACTATTTCTTGGAATAATTGATTCGTCGAAAGAAATCTCTACAAGAAGCTTTTTATTCATAAATATTCATTAATTATATTAATGAATGATTTATGTCAATGTGTCAAATTACTTTGTCTCTTCTTCCTCTTCTCGTTCTCGAACAATACTCATGGATGTTACTGCATCATCGTCTTTGAGGCGAGTAAGGATGACTCCTTGAGCGACACGGCCAGTGAGACGGACATCCTTAAGAGGCATGCGTACTGTTTGTCCTGATTTTGTGACGAGGAGGAAGTCTGCTGTCTTTCGATCATCTTCTGTGAGCATTGCTGCAGAGATGATCTTACCAGTTTTTGGTGTTACAGCACCTACTTTGACGCCTGATCCGCCACGTCCTTGTGAGCGATAATCCTCAATATCTGAGAGTTTTCCAAGACCACGACTTGAAGCAGTGAAGACATACTTCATCTCTTTTGAAACAACTGAAGCAGTGACGAGCGTATCTTTGCCTTTGAGACGAATACCACGGACACCCATAGCAGAGCGACCCATAGCACGGACATCAGTTTCTGGGAACTGGATAGCTTGACCTTCATTTGAGACGAGGAGCATCATATCAGAGCCACTTGTTGGACAGACCCATCCGAGACTATTACCTTCTTCGACCTTCATCACGATAAGGCCTGAAGAGCGGATATTGGTGATTTCTGTTCTTTCGAGACGTTTTACTGTACCATCAGTGGTTGCGAAGAAGAGGAACGGTTTCGTTGCTTCGTTTGCATTGAGGATGGTTGAGATAGATTCTGTTGGTTGGAGTGAGATAAAGTTCACAATTGGAGATCCTTTCGCTGTACGAGAAAATTCTGGTATTTCGTATGTTGGGAGCTGAAATACTCGACCTGTTGAGGTAAAGAACCAGAGATCATCGTGGTTGTTTGACGAGAGAAGAATCTGAATCTCATCTTCTTCTTTTGTCGCTGTTGCGACACCCATACCTCCGCGTTTCTGAGTACGGTATGTTGATGCCTTGAGACGCTTCACATAGCCCTGTTTTGAGAGCGTAATGATGACTTCTTCATTTGGGATAGTGTCTTTTGCGCTAAATTGTCAGAGAGGAGAATTGTGTACTTCTGTTCGGCGATCATCACCATATTTTTCGTTGATATCTGTGAGCTCATCAGAGATGATAGTATCGACACGTTCTGGTTTTGAGAGGATGTCTTTGAGATCAGCGATGAGGAGGAGTTTCTCCGCGAGTTCATCTTCGAGCTTCTTTCGCTCCATACCAGAGAGACGCTGGAGCTGCATCTCGAGGATGGCAACTGCCTGGCGTTCTGAGAGTTTGAATTTTGATTGGAGTTTGTCACTTGCGCCTTGTCGGTCTTTTGATTTTTTGATAGTTTCGATGACTTCATCGATGTTATCGAGTGCGATTTTGAGACCTTCGAGGATGTGTGCGCGTTCTTCTGCGATACGGAGTTCGTAGGTCGTACGACGCTTGATGACTTCTTGACGGTGGACAATGAATTCTTCGAGTATTTCCTTGAGATTGAAAAGTTTTGGCTGGAGACCACGATCCGTGAGAGCAATCATGTTGTAGGCAAACGATGATTGGAGACCAGTGAGTTTGAAGAGTTGATTCAAGACTTCACGAGGGAAGCTGTCACGCTTGAGCTCGAGGACGATACGGATACCATCTTTGTTTGACTCATCGCGGACTTCTGCAATACCGTTCACGATTTTCTCTGTGATGAGATGAGCGACTTGTTCGACGATACTTGAAGGTGTTGTCTGATAGGGAAGCTCGTTGATGATGATAACTGGACGTCCTGCAGCTGTCTCTTCGATGACTGCTTTACCTCGGAGAATGATCGATCCACGACCAGTAGCGTATGCTGAGAGGATGTCTGCACGATTGTAGATGACGCCTCCTGTTGGGAAGTCGGGTCCTTTGATAAAGTCCATGAGGTGTTCTACTGTGATGCTTTCACGATCTTTGTGCTTGAGAACGAATTGGATGGCTGCGACGACTTCACGGAGATTGTGAGGTGGGATATTTGTCGCCATACCGACAGCGATACCGACTGAGCCCATGAGAAGGAGATTTGGGACACGAGCTGGGAGAACGGTTGGCTCTGCATGTGATGCATCAAAGTTTGGTCTCCAGTCGACTGTTTCTTTGTCTATATCAGCGAGCATTTCTCCTGTGATTTTTGCCATTCGAGCTTCTGTATATCGGTACGCCGCAGCGCTATCGCCATCGACAGAACCAAAGTTTCCCTGACCATCGACGAGAGGGTAGCGGAGTGCCCATGGCTGAGCGAGTCGAACCATTGCTTCATACACTGAACTATCACCATGAGGGTGGTATTTCTTGAGTACTTCACCGACGACTCACGCAGATTTTGAGTATTTTTTTCCTGGGTGAAGGCCTTCATCGTGCATAGCGTAGAGGATTCTTCGGTGGACAGGCTTGAGCCCGTCACGGATATCAGGGAGTGCACGAGAGACGATGACAGACATCGCATAATCGAGATAACAATTCTCCATTTCTGTCGAGATATTTCGACGAACATCATTCATGGTAGTGATTTCAGACATAAGGTAGGTGAATTAAGCTTTTTTTAAGACAAAACAATCGGCCTCTTGAAAAGGCCTAGAAAGTATACAAAAAACTCCTTTTTGGCAAGGATTTTTGGACTAAAATACTTTACAAAGGAGTCTCCCGGCTCCCGTCAGTAATTTGTGTGATTAATTCTTGAACTCTATCTGCAGGATTTTGTGGTTTTCGGCCATTTCATCTTTTTTGTAATTCTACAGCGAATGCGCTTACAAGATCGCCGTGAAAAGGCATATGTGATAAATGTGACAGATGTCGTTCGGCTTCTTCGGGCATAAATTGATTTGATATAATTTTAGTATAATAATTATTTTGTCAATAACCTTCCACTCAGGAAAAATCGTGTCATCTCTACAATTGCTCCATATGTCTGACACAACTCCAACACCCACACCTGCACCAGAAGGAAAATATACTGGATTTTATGGTATTAAGAGCGACCTCGTGAATGTCTCTACCTATGGAAAAGAGAAAATCACTTTTAATCCTGACCGAGGTGGTATCGTTTTTTTCTGTCATGATTGCAAAAAATTTGTAGAAACTGATAGAGCTGACCCTAAAAAAATGAAATTTACTTGCAAGGTATGTAAGGGTCGCAAGATTTCCTATGGAACAGAGGAAAGCCTTAAAGAACACTATAAGAGAGTGCTCCAGAAGTAATTCTATATTAGGGAAGAACTTATATAATAGTCATTATCAAGATTTTACGGAATTACTTGAAATTTGAAAATAGGTTTCTATACTTGGGTGTACTTACATGTTTTTGTAAGAATTACTTTCTCACTTTCCGTTTATGGATGACAACAAAAAAGCAGCTCTCCAGGCCGCACTCAAAATGATCGAAAAACAATATGGCGCTGGAGCCGTGATGGTCATGGGTGAAAAACCTCATGTCCCAGTAGAGATGGTTTCTTCAGGCTCACTGAAGCTCGATGAAGCTCTCGGTGGCGGATACCCAAAAGGGCGTATCGTCGAAGTCTTTGGTCCTGAATCATCTGGTAAAACAACACTCGCTCTTCATGCTATTGCAGAAGTTCAGAAAAATGGCGGAACAGCAGCGTTTATAGATGCAGAACACGCTCTCGATCCAAACTATGCAGCAAAGCTCGGTGTCGATATCAAAAAACTCATCATCTCTCAGCCTGACTATGGTGAACAAGCTCTCGAAATCATCGATGCTCTCGTTCACTCTGGTGCGGTCGATATCATCGTTCTCGACTCTGTCGCAGCACTTACTCCAAAAGCAGAGCTCGAAGGGGCAATGGGTGACTCTCACATGGGTCTCCAGGCTCGTCTCATGTCGCAAGCACTCCGAAAGGTAACTGGTGCTATCAGCAAATCTGGATGTATCCTTATTGCACTCAATCAGCTCCGTATGAAAATCGGTGTCATGTTTGGTAATCCTGAGACCACAACTGGTGGTAATTCCCTCAAATTCTATGCGTCTCAGCGTATCGATATACGTCGTCGCGAAGCGATCGAGTCTGGTACAGGTGATGATAAGAAGATCATGGGTAATGTGACTCGTGTCAAAGTCGTCAAAAACAAAATCGCTCCACCATTCCGCGAGGCTGAAATCGAGATTATGTACAATGAAGGTATCTCAAAGGTAGGCGAAATCATCGATCTCTGAGTTGAGAAAAACTTCGTCAATAAATCTGGTGCTTTTTATACCTATGATGGTGAAAAACTCGGACAAGGTCGCGATAACGTCAAACAATACCTCCTCGAACATACAAAAATCATGGATAAGATTGAAAAAGAAATCAAATCTGGTAAAGTATGAACAGTAAAAGTAGAAAAAGACGACAAAGAAAAAAAGTAATACTTAATCTTCATCTATGTCATCAGTACGTGACATTCTCTCCAAAACCAACCAACAGGTTGGTCTTTTGGATGATGATAAAAAGATACAATTTGCACAAGAAATGAGTGGTTTTGCAGGCCTTCGAGCTGCTTTTCTAGGCCAACTTGGAGTCAAAGAATTCAAAACTATTATTGAGGGGAAAAGACTTCTTGCTCAGAAAGCTAAAAGTAATCACGGGCATCATTAGTATTATTTTTTAGGCTTAAATTGTTTGGTACTTTTGATTGCAAAAGTACCAAACAATTTAAGGGACAAAAACTCGCTATAGACTAATTTCATCATGCAATCTGTTTTCACCCCGCTTAGACAGTTTGTCCCTTAAAAATCCTTATCAGCTTTTCTGGTTATCGGATAATAACCGATTCAAAATATTTCTCTTGGAATTCGGTCATAGCCCTGATTTGTTCATCGGTGTATGTTTTTCCTTCTGGAACTACTACGAGTTTATCGTCCTCATCGTTGGTTCTATGAATCACTGCGACGCAAGTTCCTGTAAATTCCTCTCTTGGTTCAAAAACACCGAGTACGTAGGCATCAATTTCTTCACCATCTGGAGCAAGAGTTCCAGGTATTCATCCATAATTCCAGATATAATAAATTTCAGAAATACGAGGATGTCTTGTCCCCATTGGTCTATCCATTTTTACTGTCACGGTTTTTCCGAGATATTGCGTTGCGTAGTTTTCCATATTAATCTTTTTTCTCGATTTTTGCTCCAATGCCTTGGAGTCTTTCGACGAAATTTTCGTAGCCGCGTTCAATGTGAGAGACATTATCGAGTTCAGTAGTTCCAGAAGCTATCATACCTGCGATGAGCATCGCAGCTCCTGAGCGTAGGTCCCAGCTTGATACTTTTGCTCATCTGAGATTTGTCTTTCCGAATATCATTGCTTCATGAGGATTTATGAGGGCGATATGTCCTCGCATGGTTTCGAGTTCGACCAGCCAATTGAGACGTCCTTCGAAGAGTATTTCATGGATTTTGCTTACTCCATCAGCTTGAGACATGAGAATAGCGGTCGGAGATTGGAGATCAGTTGGAAATCCAGGATAAATATTGGTTTGAATATTCGCAGCTTTGAGGTTTTTCGAACGATATACCCTGAGAGTATCATTATCTTTTTTTTCAAATTTTACGCCCATTTTTTCTATACTGAAGAGAAAGGCCGAGAGATCTTCAGTCCGTGCATCATGAATATCTATATATTCTTTTGCTGTGAGGGCACCAATGACTGCGAGTGTTCCTGAGACGATATAATCTCCGATAACTGTTCCAGAGAGGTGTTTCCCCAGTTCTTTTGGTTGAATGATGATTGTATGGTCATATCGGAGAGCTATATCTGCACCCGCGTCACGGAGTACATCAACCATATTCATGACGTGCGGCTCGTATGCTGAGAGCTCTATTCGTGTTGTTCCTGTTCGTTTCAATGCTGCGAGGAGGAGCACTATTGTGCTTCCTACTGAGAAATATGCATTGACGGTCATGTCATTGGCGTGACTTTGCCCCTTAAATGCGAGCGTTTCATCTATCTGAGTGCTGGCATACCCGAGTTGTTCAAGGCCACGAACTATTCCATCGATTGGGCGTTTTCCGATACTACATCCACCTGGATAGGTGAGGCTTATCTCTCCAAATCGGGCGAGGAGAGGAGGTATGAGATAGTAGGTTGCACGAGCCTTTTTGAAGAGGTCTTGTCGTATATTTGCAAGTGACAACTGACTATTATCAACCGTAAATGTATTTTTTTCAAAGGTAACTTTAGCGCCTAAGCTTTCAAGGATATCTTTCATCAGGTGTGTATCCGAAATATCCGGGACATTCGTGAGTTCAGCTGTTTCAAAGAAAAGTGTACTTGCAATCATCGGAAGTGCAGCATTTTTGGAACCGCTGACGGTAATTTCTCAGCTTGTTTGTGACCCGCCAGTGATAGTATAGGTACTCATAATTGTCTAGAGGGTATCGATTTTCAAATCGGAATCAAGTGATTACCTGAGATGTGTGAGACTTTTCTTTCTTTCTTTGATCTTTACGAGGACTGCGTCAACTTGTATTTTGAGTGATTCTATAGCGTCTTTTTGAGAGGTCATTATTTCAGATGGATATTGCAAAAGCGCACTTTTTATGATGAGAAATTCGTCTTTTATATGATCATCGATAGGTTCATTAAGTTGTTCTGAATGTTCTATCATATCACGGAGACCATTTTCGACATAGTCGAGGATTCGTTTCATGAGGATAATGAGCCTATGTTCGACATCTTCCTTTTCTTCTGAGAGAATAAAATCATGAAAATACTCATCTTCGACATCAAATACTTCCTCGATAACTCTCATCATCATACGGAGTACTATACCGTAAGATGCTACATCGTTACCTCGCACATTGATACTTTTGATTATATCTTCGAGGCTTGTTTCGAGTGTTCACCAATTTTCTAAATAGATATTCTTTTCTCCGAAGAGGATTTTTTTCATCAATTTCTGATAGTCTGGATGTATCTGACCTTTTTCTATCACATCAAGGAGGTCCTGTATTTCACGGTCTATAATATGCTTTTCTACGAGCAAATCGAGAAAGTAGTCTTCGAGGACATTATCGCTACCAATTTTTTTTACTTCAGTCATGCTATGATGGTATCATAATTTGACCATCTTTGCAAATCTCATAGCATGCAGGCATGACCTCCACTCCTAAAGAATCAAATACATTTTTCATACGTCTGACCTCTCCTGCCGTACTTTGATTTTTGGAGAACATGAAACGAGCTGGTCTCGAGCGTCATATTCCCAATATTTCGTGGAGCACTGCTCAGTTTCTGATAGAGATGTTGCAAAAAAAATGACCAAAAAATATTCTGGAAATATGACCTGCAAATGGTTTTTCTACGATGATGATTTCTTTGAGTAGTCCGAATGCTTCAATTACTTCCATAGAATGCTCTCGCCACGCCTTTGAAGAGCTGAGACAAAACCTCTCTTCTTTTTCCCTCCTTCTACGTTGAGGATCAGTTGATGTGTCTCCAGCTGAATTTTGACCAAAGGTGACTTCGGATATTTGCCAGATGGAGTTAGAGAATTTCTCCCTTTATTACGCTGATGCGAGAGAGTTGCTCCCAGCTTTTTTAGAGGGGACAGAGTTGCTTCATTGCTCAAATCCAAAAAGCTCTCTCAAGAACATACCTGTTAAAAAATTTGATTTTATTTTTATCGATGGAGCATTTCGTATGACTCGTGAGTTTTTTGAACTTTCTCTCCCGCTTTTAACTCAAAGTGGTCTTATAATCCTCGATGATGCTATCAAATATCGTGCAAAAATGGATGGTTTTCATGAATATCTCGAAGAGCGCTGAATCAGCTATGATATTATACAAACGGATGAAGATGATGGGGTAATGGTGATAGACTTTTGAAATAATTTATAACGATCTGCGTAGTAGGGGGTACAGGCAACGAAAAGTATTAAACATTTGGATTCATCATACTGAGCTCGCTCATTGTATATAATCCTCTCCATCATTTCCTTTCTCATTGCCTCCCTACTACTTCTAAAAAATATTATGAATACAAAAAGCATACTCGTAGCTGCATGAGTCACGACCGTTCTTCTCGGTTCTATGACTTTTGCCGCTGTTTCTGGTAAAACTGGTCGACCTGATTTTTCTGCTGTGAAAACCGCTGTTGAAGCAAATAATTATGCAAGCCTTCCTGATACTGCGAAAGCAAAAATCTCGGAAGCGCAGTTTGCTGAAATGGTTCAAAAATCACTCGAACACAAGGCGGTCGAAAATGCTATTACAGCTGGTGACTATAGTGCATTTAAAACTGCGATGATAGCTCAGATCCCAACGGAAACTGAGTTTCAGAAAATGGTGGCAGCACATAAGGCCCATGCAGCAACTCAGACAGCTATAGAAGCGGCAGTCAAAAATAATGATTTTGCAGCATTTAAAAGTGCTGTTGCTTCTGAGCGGGCACAGATGGAAGCAAATAATCCAAATAAAGATGACGATGCTCCAAAATCCCTGTCAGATACTCAGCTTCAAAAGCGCTTCGACAAACTCGTCGAATACTACAAAAAGAATGGAAAACTTCCTGATATGGGGGGACCAGGATTTGGTGCTCTAGGTATGGGCGGGAAAATGATGGGAGGACATGGTAGATGACATCGTGGCTCCCCAGAGAAAGAAAGTGAAGATAATTAGTTATTATCTATCTTTATACACGTTTCCCTCGGATATCCGAGGGAAACTTTGCGAAATTGAAATATTTTTTCACATAATTCGTATTATAATTTAAGACAAAATTTTTTCTGTCTTTTTTATTTCCTTATTCTTTATTTATGAATAAAAAATTGATTGTCTCGGGTCTCATTGCTAGTGCGCTTGTGATAAGTGCTTTTTCTTTTGCAGAAGGTTCTGAGGGCTGACGTCCGGGAATAATTCCGAATAAAGAGATGATGGAAAATAGAAAATCAGATACTGGAACAAATGATTCTGTTCTCCAAAACGCTATCATAGCCAATAACTATGCAAGTCTTCCTGATTCTGTGAAAGCAAAAATCTCAGAAGTTCAATTTGCTTCCATGGTAGCTAAATACGCTGCGCGTCAGGCAGTAAAAAATGCAATAAAATCTGGTGACTATAGCGCATTTAAAACTGCGATGATAGCTCAGATCCCAACTGAAGCTGAGTTTCAAAAAATGGCTGCAACAGAGAAGGCTCGCTCTGACGCACAAGCACAGATACTCCTCGCTGTCCAAAATAATGATTTTACTGCTTATAAAGCTGCTCTTGCAACGCAAAAGACTGCTCTTCAGGCCCTTCATCCTGATAAAAAAGATCCTACTAAAGCTCCAAGCGATACACGACTTCAGAAGAACTTCAATCGTCTCGTAGCGTACTATAAGAAAAATAATAAGCTTCCAGAGCTGGGAGGTGTCGGCTATGGTGATGACAAGGAGGTACACCCTATGCCAGCTATTACTGTAGAGAATTAGTTTTCCTCTTTCCCCATATCGAAAGCTCCCCGAAAGGGGAGTTTCGTTTTCTTCCCCTTTCCCTATACTTTACTCATGACAGAAAACTTTACTGATGCCCAGCTTGTCCAAAAAACGCTCGAATATCCTGATAATTATGCCTTGATCATTGATCGTTTCCAAGAGCAAATTCTGCGCTACATCGGTCGAATAACGGGTTCTGCTCATGAAGACACAGAAGAGCTCGCCCAGATGACTTTTATAAAAGCCTATCGATCATTAAATGGTTTTGATACACGACTCAAGTTTTCGAGCTGGCTCTACCGCATAGCGCATAATGTATCAGTCGATTACTTGCGAAAAAACTCGAAAAAAAGTCATTTCAGCCTCGATGCAGAAGATGAATACAGCCAAGCTCTCATAGAAACTATCGCGAGTGAGGATAATGTCTCTCTTCATTTTCAGACAGATGAGCAGAGAAGGGGAGTACAAGAAATTATTCAAATGCTTCCCGAGAAGTATCGCACCGTTATTATTCTTTTTTTCGCAGAATGAAAGAGCTATGAAGAGATCAGTGATATCCTTCAAATACCTGTCAATACAGTGGGGACGCTTCTCAACCGTGCCAAAAAACAATTTCTCGCTCTCAGCCAGGAGCCACAATTTTCTTACCTTTTTCGCTATGCCTAGCCTTCGCGATAAAATACTCAGCAATATTCGTACACAAAAACTTGCCCCGAAGCCGAGGTGGCAGTATGTCATGGCTCATTTCATTCTCTGGAGTGTCTGTTTATTGACGCTTTTAGCGGGGGCTGTGGCCTTTTCACTGATGCTCATGGAGTTTGATATGCCAGAGCGTGTTTTTGTACGCTGGATGGATATGCAAGAAAATGCATGACTTCTCCTCGCTCTTCCATATATCTGGTTCCTTGGGGTTCTTTTTGCTCTCTTTTTCGGATATTTCCTCTTTTCTCGGACAGGTCGGTGATATCGCTTTCATGCCCTCTTGGTGGTGAGTGCTCTTTTTGGAGGTTCCCTTATTCTTGGTTGGATACTTTTCTCTACTCACGCAATTCAGTGGGGAGAAGAGCGAATACTCCGACTCGAGCCACATTACCGTGATTTTCGATGAGGTATGCGGAAGATGATGCCCCGGCCAGAAGATGGCATTTTACCACTTCGTGTTTCTAGAATTGAGGATAGCATTTTTTTTGGTAAAGACCCAGCTGGTTACCCTTGGGAAGTCAATTTTGTATGTAGAAAATGAGACTGCGATGATAAAAAAGTAAAAATTGGCAAACCAGTACTTTTCCATGGCGTAGTAAAAGATTCTGGAAAATTTGAAGCAGACAGTATCTTGCGTCCAGAGAAATGAGGACGTCTATTTCCTACAAAATAGAATTGAGAACTGTGTCTTTGGCAACAGAAAAAATATTGCAAAAATTTCTAAAACATCATAGTGTACAAGTAGTTACAATCTCTTTTCCATGGCATTCGATCTTCATAGTAAAAAAAATATTATTATCGTTGTGGTATTTATCGTGATTCTCGCGTGAGCATGAGTCTGGTTTTTTCTCTATCGAGTGCCCCATAATGCAGAGACTATATCTCAAGTAAGTCGAGAAGTTGCTCAAATCGAAAGTCCCGATGATATCCGAATGAAGCATATGAAACTTATCGAAAAGTCAGTTACAGCACTTCTTCAGCGTTGAGAAAAATTGCCACTTCCACAGAAGGCTTTTGATTTTCGGCTGAAAGAAGTCAAAATAGGTTATCAGGGTGTTGCCGGAAGTGATTTTTATGATGCTATAGGTCTCACGAACCTTCTCGACCCGGTAACAGAGTCACCATATAATTATTACGTTTCCGACGATAGAACAGAATACAAAATATTTTCTTACCTGAAAGATGAAACGAATCGAAATGGTACAGTTGGTGATAGATCAGTTTTTTCCGTGGGGACATTCACTGGGGATTTTCTACTTTCTCTAGATGGCAATATTATTTCTTCCCCGGGAACCAAGCTTGATTTGCTCGATAACACAGCACGTAAACAAGTTGGATTTGATACCCTTCAAAGTTGCAAGGATATACTTCAAATTATCCAGCTCTACACGCGACCAAAATCAGGAGTTTACTCTATCGATATAAGTGGTCGCGAGACAAAAGTATATTGTGATATGAGCACAGATGGGTGAGGGTGGACGCTCTTTTATGCAAATAATGGTCATGAAAATTCTCCAATGCAGAAATCATATGTCCAGATGCGGCATACCATGTCTACTGAACCAGCTTTAGATTTAAGTAATTACAACGATCCAAATCTTGCCGGACTTCTGGATTACTCTACTTTTACCAATAAGTGATCCAAGGAAATTCTCATTAGAAATAGAGCTGGAGAGGCTAAAAAGTGGGTGAAATTTAGTTTTACCGCCTCTTGAGCACTTGAGTGGGCATTGGGACCTGAGGTCCTTAATAAGACGGAATTATGATGTCTTGACTTACCACATGGCGCTACTTGGAATATCTCAAGTGATGATAAAAAAATTATGTATGATAAACTCACTCAAATAATGAATTATAAGGGTTCGGCTTGGTGAGTAAGCCATGAAGATTTTAAATGTAATTCTTTTCAAGATAGGGAAAAGCCATTTTTAGCTTTTTATCTTGCTCAATCTTCAGAAAGCTCTTTCCGCACACGGACAAATTATTGAATCTGAGGCCAGTGGGCTTGAGCAAATGAATATAGATATTTTTTGAGGTAGATTATCTAATTTTTTTTAAAATCACTAATTGATTACAGAAAAATTCAAAAAATTCAAAATGTATTATTTCCATTCAAAAATCTTTTGCAGCCACTTCAAAACGTTCCTTATTGAATATTGTAATATGATCTGATAATACTCATTTTCATTTCCGCATTCATAATTTACAGATGAGTGGATAAATTAAGTCATTTCCAAAGTTTGAGGGAGTTGTGATGACTAGATGTCAGTTTATTTTTAAATTATTAGTTGCAGAAAGAAAGAAATTTTTTTGATTATAAATATGTTCTATCACTGCGATGCTGATAACTGTATCAAAAAATTCATTTTGTATTTCAAGAACTTCATCTAAGTCATATTGTAAAAAATTATAAACTGGAAAATCGTTACTTAACTTAAGTATGATATCTTCACGAAAGTCAACGCCAGTATAAGTGTTACTTTTATTATTTGTCTTTAAAAAATTTGGGATAAATCATGAACCACATCATAATTCTAACACATTTCCGCTCAAAAAAGGTATTATTTTTTCATTTCTAACCTTTTGTAATTTTTTATAGGATACTCACATCATAGTAAATATTATTTATATTTTATTTTAATTTAATCTAATCTATACTAATATTTTATACACAAAGGCAAATCATTTTCTTTAAACATGTTTTTCCTATAATTGAAAATAATCCCATATTATTATGTCTTCAGAGATAGCTGTATTAATTATTTTGCATCAAAAAAATTATCAAACTATATCACTTATAGAACACTTATCAAAGGATTTTGACTTGTACATTCATGTTGATAAAAAAGCTTCCTTTATTTTTGATATAAATAATTTTCGAAATAAGAATAAGATATATATCTATAAGGAATATTCCGTGTATCACGGCCGTTTAAATATGATTTTAGCAACACTTTTATTGATGAGGGAGGCTAAAAAGAAGCTATATAAAAGATATATTATCATATCTGGTTCTGATATCCCGCTTAAAAAAAATTCAGAAATTATTAAGTTCTTCAGGAATAATCATAATGAGTATTTTACTTACCACGCCTTACCATTTAATGACAATTGGTGAGATAGTTGAGGGCTCGATAGAATGAGATTCTACTATGCTAATAATTGCAGAAAAGATGACGGTAATTATTCAAGTTATATATTTTCTAAAATTCTTTCATTTCTGAATAAAAGAATAATTATTCCTATTCTTCGGTTCTTAAATTTTTGAAGAAAAATTGATTACCAATTTTACTGATGATCTAACTGGCTAAATTTGACACATAATGGTGTTGAGTGTATATTTGACTATTTGAATCAAAATCCAAAGTATCTTACTCGATATAAATACACCCTAAGTGGAGATGAAATTTTTTTTCAGACTATTATATGTAATTTTTCATTAAATCTGAATTTAGTAAATGATGATTTGAGATTTGTTGATTGGTCTCATTTTAGTGAGCGTCCTTATGTATTTCGTATTTTTGATTTTCCAAAACTTCATGCTCTTGGATCAAATTTTCTTTTTGCAAGAAAGTTTGATTTGAAATTGGATTCAGCAATCATAGATCAAATGTATACTCGTTTAAAGTAACTATTTTTCTTCGTGGTATATTTGCAAAAAAGAATTTTTAACGTAGTATCCAAGTACTGATCAACTTATATAATAAATATGTTTTCGAATAAATCAAAAAAAGAAAACTTGGCGGAATGATTTAAGCTATTTTTACATGACAGTTCTTATTCTCTTATCGATCAATCCGGGAAGAGTATTTTTGCTATTTCTTTGGAACGAATAACCAGGATAAAACATGATCCAGGAAGTATATTACAATTTTTCAATCCTGCTAAAAATAAAAATCTAAATCATACCTTTTCATATAAATGATATAATAAAAAATATTTTAAAAGCTATTTTTTTTGTCACCTTTTTTCAGAAAGAATTTGTAAATATATTCCTAATTTTTTCTTTGAAAAAAATACCCTTTCTGTTAAAAAAAAGTTTTTCTTAACTTTTTTCCGTCAAATTAAGAAACTTTTCTCAAAAGAGCTAATTTTGGCTTTATTTCTCTTAGAAGAGAGAATTTTCCATGTTGGTTCTTTTTTGTTTAAAAATAGGATAAAATGGTATAATCATCATTATTGTCATGCCTTACCTGCTTTTTGTTTTTCTCCATTTTTTTGAGATGAAGCACTTATATTTATTCTCGATGGGTTATGAGAAAACCAGTACTCTTCTCTTTGGCTTTGAAGGAACAATTCAGTAAATAAAATATCTGAGTCTAATACAAATTCATTTTCTGATTGATGTTTTTTCAGCATAGGTTATTTATACGGTCTTTTTACGGAGGCTTTGGGTTATAGAATAGATTCGGATGAGTGAAAAACAGAGGCCTTGGCCGCCTACGGTTCTCCTGATGAGTCTTTGTATAATTTATGTCGCAGTTCTCATATTTTAAATGCACAAGAGCTTTGCTGGTGCCCTAACTATGAATTATCCAACACTCTTTATAATAGGGAATTCCTTCGTAGTCAAATGAATATTATTGGTCGTGAAAATTTTGCCGCGACAGTTCAAAAATTTTTAGAAGATATTGTTGTTGATTATTTAAATTGCGTCTATGATAGATATCAAATTGATAAAATTTGCCTTGCTGGTTGAGTAATGGCGAATGTTATACTAAATCTCCATATTTATGAACGTACTCCGTTTAAGAACATTTATGTTCTTCCTTGTATGGGTGACGATTGAACATCATTGGGACCAGCTATTCAGCAACTAATTGATAATAATAGTGATATTTCATGGCTTAATACTAAAGTTATGCCGTACTGGGGTCCAGATTATTCGCGCTTGAAAGTATTGGACACTTTGATGAAAAATGCTGAATTTATTGTCTGGGAAGACTGCATTAACACTTGGCCACAAGATGCTGCCCGAATTATAGCGTCCGGTTGAATTATATCTGTTTTTCAGTGAAAAATGGAATTTGGTCCTCGTGCGCTTTGAAATCGAAGCATACTTGCCGATCCGCGAGATCCTTTTGTGAGAGAGAAAATGAATTTAAGTATAAAAAGACGTCCCTACTTTCAGCCATTTTGTCCATCAATTTTGGAATTGGATCGAGAAGAATTATTCCAATCGTCTTTCCCAAATAAACATATGACTATGGCTTTTAGGTTAAAGGAAAAATATAGAAGTATTCTGCCATCAGCATGTCATATTGACGGTACTGCTAGGCCTCAGTTTGTAGAAGAAACAGATAATCCTAATTATTATCATCTTTTGCTTGAGATGAAAAAGATAACGGGATTTTGAGTTGTTATTAATACTTCTTTTAATCTGCATGGCAGGGCTATGGTTATGGACCCCGATCAGGCGATTCGTGATTTTTTGGATTGCAACCTAGATTTTCTATTTATTGAGTGATTTAAAGTTTCAAGAAAATAGTTTTTTATAAATTATTTTTTTCTCATAGTATAAGTATAGCTAATCCAATTTTTTCCAGCTTTTTTATCCTCTTCTATGGAAATGATATCCATTTCTTTTTGAAGTAATTTTATTACTTCCTCTCTTTCTATGCTAAACATATCAATTTTTCATTTTATTCTTATTTTTTGATAAATATCTAATATTTTTTTAGGTAAAAGAGATTTTATTTTTTTAATTACTCAAATTGTAAAATTTGAATTTTCACTCGGTATCTGAAAAACTGCCAGACCGTCTTTTTTTAGAATTCGTATAAATTCAAATAGATATTTTTTTATATAAATAGGTTCCATGTGTTGCAAAGTAATTAAACTGCATATAAAATCTATGGAAGCGTCGTGGAATATTTGAAGATCGGGTTTTTCATTAACAATATATTCTATATTTTTTTGTATATTTATTTCTTTTGCTTTTTTAATCATCTCTCAAGATATATCAATTCCGTAAACGTGTTTAAAATTTTTAGCAAGGGCTTGAGTTAATCTTCATGCTCAACACCCAAAATCGAGGGCTTTTTTCCCTCCGATATGTGGAATATTTATTTTTTTAATAATTGATGCTATCTCTTCTTCTCAAGTAGTTAAGAATTCTTTCAAGCCCCATTTATTTCATTTTAGCTTTTTTACTGTTAATATCGACCAAAATGCATCTTCGGTAGCTAGCCTATTCCAATTTTCTTTAAAATATTCTAATCAAAAGTTGTGCTTTATTGTCTTTCTGCTTTTTTTCATAGTAATATTATATAAATTATTTCTTTTAGGGCGATTAATTTTAAAAAAATGCGAATTAACATTATTAATATTTTTTTATTTAAACGCTCTCATTGACCATATTTTTTCATGTAATTTATACCTGGAATTTTAGGTATAAATCAAGTTTGTTTTATGGCGTTTAACTGTCATCCTGATACGCGTTTTGTTTTTTGAATTAATTCTTTTAAGCTATTTCTGGCAGGATGATTTACAATCACATGATTTCAAAAAATTATTTTAAAATTTAGTTTTTCTGTTCTTTTTCACCATTCCCAGTCACCCCCAGAAAGAAGTTTCTCATTAAACCCTCAAACCTCCTCTATTACGTATTTATAAGTAAATAAATTAGCCGTAACGCTATACCCATTTTCACATTTTTCCTCCTGCTTAAATGCATATATTTTTTCATATAATTCATATATGTTAGGTCTGCTACTTTTGTAAAATAATTTAATGTTTCCGCCTATTCTTTTAATATTTGGGTTTTTATCAAAAATTTCAACTGCATTTTGTATCCAATATTTATCGGGTATACAGTCTGAATCAGTAAATCATAGAATCTTTCCTCTACTATTTTTAATCCCTGTATTTCTAGCCGCGTAAGATCAAGCCTTACTTTCTATTAAAAGTGTTGCATTTTTTGGCATTTTTATCGTTTTATAATTGTCATCTGAAAAATCATTATTAACTATCAAAATTTCAAATTTTTCTTGTGGATATGTTTGATTTTCTAGATTTTCTAGGCATTTTGATAACCTATTCCAGTCTCTATAAACTGGTATAATAATTGAAACAACAATATTTTGCATATTAAAAAATATTTTTTAATGACAAGAGGTAATTTTTATATGTAAATCTATCGAGTGATTCCATCTCTTCCACAGGAGCATTAGCATTTATTATTCTTGTGGCATCTTCAATTCCTTTGAATCTTTTTTCCAAAGGGCACATATCTTTTAATCAATCACAGTCACTGCATAAAACTTTCATACCCATCGATCTGCCCTCTAAATATACTATTCCCTGTCATTCAAAAATAGATGGAACTACTAAGTATTCACAAATAGACATGTAATATTTTTTTTTGTTTTCATTAAGATTTCATAAAAATTTTATATATTTTCATAGTTGATATTCTTCTGTAAGTTTCCTGCATTCACCTAGTAAAATACCATTACCAATAAAAAACATTCTAAATTTTGTATCTTTTTTTATTAATTCCTTTAAAAGAAATATCATAAATATGGGATTTTTTCTTTTATCTAGCCTTCATATAAATAGTATTGTTTTTTTAATCCTTTTATTTGAAATTTTATTTTTGTCATACATGAGGGGGTTCCATAATAGGTAAATTTGTTTTTTTATTTTGTATTTGTCTATTAAAACCATTTTAGTTGATTCAGATACGCTGATGATTTTATCCGCAAATTGATAAATAATTTTTTCTATAATCAACAAGGGATACTTAAATCATTCGTTTAAATATTTTATTTGTTGATAGTATGTATGATGAACTGTATAAAATATCCTTGCTCCTCTTTTTTTAATTGGATAAAAAAGGAGACCTCAGGGGCCAGATTGAATATTTATGATATCGTATTTTTGGTGTTTGAAACATGATCCAATTTGAAATAAAATACTTCCTAATATCTGAGCCATAAATTGCTTACGAAATAATTTGAATATTTTATTGGCGGTTATTATTGAAACTTCATGTCATTCTTTTCTTAACGAGTTGACTAAAATTTCGACATGTTTTTCTATTCAGCCCAATCAGGGGTATCTTGTTGTGTAAATTGCTATTTTCATATTCTATACTGAATTTGTGATTTTATTTATTTGTATTATATTGTTTGTAATGTTTATTCCAAAAGTATTCCACCAGGTTTGGCTGGGCTGATCCACCATGCCTAATGATTTTATCAGGTATCAAAAGACCTGGCTTCATTTTAATGCTTGATGGCAAATAAAAATGTGGAATGAGAAAAATATATACGAATTATTATATTTTGAAGAAAGTTATTTTAATCTATTAGAAAATTATTCGGAAAAATCTGATTATTTAAGATTTTGCATTATCTTAGAGCATGGATGAATTTATATCGATACAGACATGGAATGTCTTAAAAATATAGAAAAAATAATTGAAAATGAAGAGTTTTTTATATGAACTGATCCTTCTCTTTATGATAATAAACCAACTATTAATGCTGCTTTTTTTGGAAGTGTTAAAAATCATTCATTAGTGAAGAAAATTTTTTTTAGTTTTGGTGAGCGTATTGTTTTGTTAAAAAATAAAGCCAATTCTTTTGATAAAATTTGACCTAATTATATCACAAAAATTATTCGAAATTATGAATGAAATATAAAAATATTTCCATCTGTTTATTTCTCCCCAATTCATCCGAAATATTTTTTAAATTGAAAATACTTAGTCAATTTTAATTTGGAAAAATCTTACGGGATACACCATTATGATTGACATTGGCTGCCATGGTATTTAAAAATGAAACGTTATATTTATAATTTTCATCCAATTATTGATACAATTTATTCTTTTATAAATACTTTTCTTAGAAGAAGTAAATAATTTTTCATTTTTGTCATTTTAAAAAAATCAATTTTCATGTATTTGAAAAAAAAATATAGGATTTTTCTTAGCAAAAAACAAATTTTATTTTTTATTTCAGATCGTCAGCGTAGATACAAGAAATTTCCTAATATATTTTTATCCAGATTGATTATCTTATTTTCCGTATTACTAAAACTTATAGACTGCTTACATATTGTCCTTAAAGGCATATAGGCAATATGTTTTTCTTGTAAAAATTTGGATAACAAGACGTCTATAGCATCATATTTTTCTATTAGAATTGGTATTTTTTCTAAAGCTGTTTCGTTTAAGAATGATTCATAAAAAGATTTGTTATAGGCTATGGCATGCGTACTTCGTCATCAATGAACCTCGAGAAGATTGTCATTTTTTTTTAGATAGGGGATATCTTGAAAGAAAAAGGCGCATCCTAAGTAAAAAATATCCCATTTTTTTCTTTTTAAGTCTTTTATTGATAATGCTAATTCCTGTAGATTTTCTTCTATTACTGTAAAATCGTCTTCAAATACCAAAACATTTTCCAGATTTTTTTTCTGTGCCTCAGCAATAATCATTCTGTGTGATATTAAACATCATAAGTGTCAGTTTTTTGTATTCTCAAATGCCTCAAAAAATTCTACTCTATCTTCAATCCCGAGTTTTTTAAATTCCTGTATTGCTAAAATTTTTCTATCATGTCGGGATTTTAAGTTAATGCAGTAGATTTTTTGAAAATATTCAAACCTAAAAATATTTTTCATATTTGATTAATTGTAATCTTTTAAAAAATTATTGTGGAAATAAGCACGGCCATCGTAATAAATTATTTTTTCCATATTTACCTTAAAGATATAGCTAAAGTAAGTATTGCCTGTTTTATTTTCATATATTAAGTTTAGATATTCTGATGAAAAATACTTATTATTATATTTTTTAAATAAATTTTTCTCCATTCATCGAACAATTAAAATATACATATTATGTCATTTGAAGACTTCATGGACCTCTGGCTGAAAAGCTAAAGAAATTCACATATTTTTTGCCATAACTCTTGTAGTATAAAGTGAAATCGGTTTGTTGTTGCCATTGTATGTTCATATAATTGCGCCATAGATAGGTATATATAGTGGGGCAAAAGCAATATTATTTCCTGTTATATAGCCAAGTTGATTTCCTATGTCGGCAACCCAGGGATGTCAGAGTAAGACACTATCAGGACTTATGTTTTTTCTAATGAATTCAATACTCTTATCATTTTTAATATTTATTATTTGAGAAGTTTGAATATTTTTTGAGGAAAGGAATGTATTCAATAATATAAAACTGCAAATAGTTAATATTTTTAGAATATTGTTTTTATATTGTAGAAGAATGATTCCAGCTAGTGGTAATAATATTATTTCTAGCGTGGCTAATATTCTTGTTCCAAAAATCAATGAAAAAGATTCATAAATACACAAAATCCACAACAGAGCTTGGGCAAGTTTGTTTTTGTTTCCATAATACAAAATACCTTTTTTAAAATTAGCGATTAGAGGTATTAGTATTATGGCTTCGTAAATAAAATAATGGATAATTGGCGTATGTTTAATTGTGCTGGAAGATGTAAAAAAATCCCATCAACCATCTTCCGAAGCATCTTGGAAGGATTTTGTTACATTGTCTACGTCGAGGGTTCATCATTGTATTTTCCATATGTATGATTCGATACTTATTATTATATCCCCGATTTGCATGAATAAAAAAGGGGCACTTAATAGAAGTCAAAAACTTATTACTTTTATAGTGTATTTAATTCAGCCCCTATCTTTTTTTATTAAAAAATATCACAACACTCAAAATAAAGATAATGCTGAAAACATTATTCAAACCCTATGTGAAAGCACGGCCATTGCAAAAAATATGCTAACTAATAGTATTTTTTTGTTGTTATAATGATATTCCCAGCTCAAACACATAAGTAGCAGGAATATGTGACATAATGCTTGCCGAGTTGCTAAAAGAATCAAAGATGCAGTGCTGAGAAAAGAAAAAATTATCAGAATAACGGTGACAAATCAAGTAGTTTTTTTACTAACATTGCGTATAAATACATATATAACATTTGTTGTTAAAATATAGCATAAAATAGCCATAAAAATGACTGCTGAAGGAGGGGATATATTTGCGATTCTATTCAGATCGCTAGTCATTAAAAAAAGCCCTGGTTCTTTCCCAACCTCCAAAGTATCTATAAGTTTTATATTTTCTTTAGAGTATTTTTTGGCCTCTGCTGAATATTGACCAAACTCATTGGGCAGTATTAGTTGATTACTTAGTCATCCGAAGATGCCATAAATATATGAACGCACATATAAAATGGTTACACAAAGAACCAATAAAAACACGATGTAATTTGTATATTTTTTCACTACCACCTAATTCTGACACTTTTTTCAAAAAAACAATTTTTTCTATTTTCCAGCTGCCACAACCCCATCTTCAACTAAGCTAAGTTCTATTTTATTTATTTTTACAACTTTATTAACGGGCGTTACTAATGTAAAGAATCAAACACTTACGCAATTATTTGGTATAGGAAAGCTATTTTTCCCATTTTGCAGAGTAATTTTTGCTTTGCCAGGTGTTGCAATTGAGCCATCGGCGTTTATTTCTTTTCCATCATTTCCATATAGATATACCCTAAAAGCATCCTGAGGAGTTATATCTATCTCCATATTATAGTTTCATCCAGGCAATTGAATTCTAGACTGAACCCCACCCATACGAACAGGTTTTGGACTTCATTTATCAACAAATTCGACTTGAAATCATTTTCAATCATTTGATTTTCTTGCTTTTGCTGAATCTGTTTTGTCAGTCGATACTACCCAAGACCTGTGATCAATTAGGGATTTGTTTGCATTGGTAACGGCTATATTTTGATCTTTCTTTGCTTTTTTTACTTCCATTTCTTCCTTGGAGCCTAGTGTTGGTTTTTTTTCAACTATGCGAGGCTTCTCTTTTTCCATTTTTAATTTTGCGAGTTCGCCGCTCAACACTTTTCTCTGATCATCATTGAAATTGCCGTTATATTTTTTCCCTATTTCAATTAATTGCTCGTAGGTCAATTCTCATTTATTTAAGGCAGCTATGATTTCGTTATACGTACTAGGGAGAGTCTGTCAGAGTACATTACTTGCTTTTGTTGCTCATAGTGCCAAGAGTGTCTTAACGCCCATACCAAGAAAATGTCGTGTAGACATATCCTGTTTTAATACGCTTTTCCCGCCTGTTTCGAAAGGATTTGTGACATTTGTTGGGTTTCCCATAAATTTTTAGGTTACGGGATAATAGTATGTCTCTTTCAAAATATTGTCAAGAAAAAAGTAAAAAAAAGTTTTGCATTAACGAGACTCGTTGCTATATTCTCAGTCCTTTTTGCAAAAATTTTAAGGCCATTTCAAATGATAAAGATCCCATCAGATGATGGGATCTTTATTTATTTGATGAAGCTAAAAAAGGTTACTGAAACTCTACATCAACACAGAGTATATCTGGACGGGCGTTAGTTCTGACAGGAGGACCCCATGTGCCGACGCCGGGGGAGACGAAGATATGAGTATGACCTTTCTTTTTGTAGCCTACAGGAAGCTCAAAAAGGCGTTTAACGATGAGATTGAGGGGCCAGAGCTGTCCATTGTGCGTGTGGCCTGAAAATTGAAGATCTACGCCATTTTTTTGTGCTTCTGAGAGTTTTTTTGGCTGATGGTCAAGGAGGATGAGCGGTTTCTTTTTATCTATACCTTCAAGTATATCTGACAGATCCTTCCTTTGTCGACCAAATCTCGATGACGAGACATCATCTCTTCCTGTAATGATGACTCATGCGACTTCGATAAGATCGTCTTGAATGATATGGACACCGTGCTCTCGGAGATAGGCTCTTGCGCGCTCCATACCACCGATATATTCATGATTTCCTGTGATGCCATAGACGCCATACCGAGATTCGAATTTCCGTATATAGCTCCCGAGATCTCGACGGATAACGGGGTCAAGCTCGCCGTCCACGATATCTCCGGGGAGGAGAATGATGTCAGGATTCAATGCGTTTATTTTTCTCACTATGCGCTCGATATGACTCACGCCATTTGTCGGACCGAGATGTATATCGCTCGCCACAGCGAGGCGCAGGTTCTTTTGAACGAGATTTTTCTTTTTTAATACTATCTTGTATCGGCGTATTTTTGGATTTCTCGCATTGATATAGCCTATCATGATAGTGATAATCGTCCCAAAGACAGTAAACCAGGTCGTGTGATACGCGAGAGATTTCATCCCAGAAGCATCGACCCAGTGGGTAAATGTATTTACTCACCGGAAGAGATCATAGACGACACTGACAAAGAAGAAATGTACCATGCCGACAAACCAGAGTGAACCGAGGGTGATGAGATTGTCAGAAAAAACAGAGCTTCTTCGCTGCTGGATATATTCACCGATGATATACGCAAAAGAAAAACAGAGAAAAGCTGTCGTATAGATGCCTGTATTTATACCAAAAACTCCAGTCATCCTGTATCCGTGCAAGAAAATATATCCATTGACGGTACTATAAAGGATGAGAAAAACGCCGAAAAAAAGAAAGAAATAAGGATGGCGCATGATTATTTTTTTGAATAGTAGCCTTCTCGAATCGTTGTTTTACCTGTCTCGCGATCGAGGTATACGAGGGAATCTGCAGGAATATCAGTGCTGACATGAATATTGGCTCCTATTTTGACGCCATCGTGTATAGTCGTTGTTTGATTGGCGCGAACAGAGATCACGCTGTTACATCCGAAAAAGACATTATTTCCTATGATAAAATGCCCCTTTCCTGTTCCGTCGTAGTTTGCACACTTAAAACCACCACCAAAGTTCACTTTTTCTCCCGTTTTTGAGCTGATGATGCTGGTACCAGGATGTTTTGCTTTATTGTTTTTACCGAGTGCGCATTTTTTTACTTCACCGCCGATGATACACCCAGTATCGAGCGAGGATTCGCGTATAATTCCTCACCAGAGGATTTCGACATCTTCTCAGAGAGTGCTTTTTTCTATTCGAGCATTGCCTTCCACGGTGACGTTATTTGAGAGGGCTGAGTCTGATATAAAACAAAATGGTCCGATGTGAACATTTTCCCCGATAATGCAATTGGTAATACAGGAACTCGGATGCACGGTATTTCATTCTGTCATGGCGGTATTTTAGCTAAATATTTTTTTTATCCACTGGACCACGGTTTCCCCATCATGGCGAAGAGTGTTTCTCCGTATACTATCGTAGATGCCATCGATATTATTTGCCGGGGTTGTCAGCACGTTTAGTGTCTCAATACAAGGATCTGACTCGACCGAAATAGCGAGATTTTCGGTTATTCCAGTACCATCATGAGCGAGAATGTGATCAAATCTATCAATACCTGTTAGTCTTCGTATCTCACTCAAGTAGTCCCCTAAATGGTAGCCATCACAGTGTCCTGGTGGAAAATTTGCGGCATTGGCTATATATATTTTTGTTGCCTGGGACTGCTCAAAAGCATCCAGCATCCCTAGAGGAAGTAAACAGGCTATCAATGACGTATAGAGCGTTCCTGGCCCGAGAATGATGCAGTCAGCTTGTAAAATCGCTTCTCGAGCATCTGGTGAAGCTTGAATTTGTGGCGTGAGGCTGAGTTCTGCTATATTTCTGGAGAGTTTTTGACACTGTACTATTGGTCCCTCTCAGACTATTGTTTCCCCGTCATGTGTTTTTACGATGATATCGTGAGCTACTCAGGTAACGGGTATGATTTTATGTTTTGTGTATCCTAAAAGTGAATGAGCTTTTTTTATACCACCTTCAAAACCATATGATTGAATGAGCCCAAGGATCCAGAGATTTCCTGCTGTGTGCCCAGCCAGAAAACCTTCTCCATATCTGTTGGTGAGCCATTTTGTCTCATCGCCACCCAGGGCAGCCATATTTTTCACTATATCGCCAATGGCTGGAACAGGATAGGATTTTCGTATCACGCCAGAACTTCCACCGCTATCACTCGTCGCTATGATAGCACTTATCTGCCAATCTGATTCAGAGGTAAAAGCGGGAAGAAGGTGAGAGATTCATGATCCTCCACCGATGAGGACTATATGCTTCATAACTCGCGCAGTCTAGATTTTTTTCGCTTTTTGTCTAAAAAAAATATACTTCCTCTATGAAAAAATATTCCCATCATGTGAGCGTCTTAATGCTCATCATCATATGTGTACTTTCCCTCTTTTTCATACAAATCCCATCAAAAGAGGCATGAGTGTATATTCAGAATACTATTCGAGAGGTTTCTCCCGCTATTGTTTTGGTTGCTGATCGGGATGGGGTTATCGGCGCTGGTAGTATAGTTGATGCCCAGAAGGGGATTATCCTCACCAGTAAACATCTCTTAAAAGCCGGGCAGACTTATACTGTTCGTACCTTTGATGGACAGGTATACCTCGCCCAGAAGATAATTGCAGATCCAATTCATGATCTTGCCTTTGTTCAAATCAAATGAGATGATATTTTTCAGAAGAGAGCTTCACTCTATGCTGTGCCTTCTCAGGCTTCGCTCGAGCGTGGTGATACCGTGTTGGCGTTTGGTGCACTCGTGCTCAATGACTCTCTCGCGGTGTCACGAGGCATCATATCTGACACGCATCAAAAACTAACGGAAGGTGACGGGAGGGTTATCGATTATTTTATTCAAACTGATGTGAACGCTCAGAGTGGTTTTAGTGGTGGTCCCTTGTTAGATGAGGCGTGAACGCTTATCGGAGTAAATACAGCTGTTTTTGGTGCCAATACAAGTATTTCCTGGAGCACGCCAGTGACAAAAGATGAAATACAGGAAATGATTTCGAAGTTTTAAATTTCTACTTTTTTGTAAATTCTTGTTCGAGCTTGATCTTGTCTGCAGTTCACCAGGTTACCTCTACTCGTGCTTTGATACATTTTTTGAGATCTTGAGGAGTACTGCATTTTTCAAAATCGACTTTTCTGCTAAATCGTGTACGACAGCTCGAAGTGAGTGCTCATCAGCAAATCGGGGTAGCAGTTGCAATGCATGAATTGGCAGCGTTGGTCATTTTTTCCTGAGAATACCATCCGTCGGGGTTTATACAGACAGTGAAATCTCCAGTCTTTGATACGAGAGTCTTCGCATCTGTAAAAATATATGTTTCTGAAGTAAGAGGGCAGAGGGGACTGTAATTTTTTCCATCTGTGGTAAAAAAACATCCATTGGCACTAAAAGATTTCATGACAAAAGTATCGCGTAGGGCTCAGACAGATTCGAGTCCTTCTTTGGCAATATTGAGAGCCGTGAGGCGATCATCGGTCAGTTTCGCGAGTTTTTGGCCGTTGTTGACCATCGAATAAATCCCCACGATAGATATGCTGATGATGAGCATCATGACGACGACTTCCACAATAGAAGACCCTGCATATTTATTTCGAGTCATGGGAAAATAATTATCGTGAGACTTCACCAGAGACAGTGCGTGAAACGGGAGAGAGTTTCTTTATAACGAAAAGTTGTTTATAGATTTCATTATCTGTTGCGTCAAAATATCGAATTGTGTAGGTATTGACGCCTTCTTGCATATTACCAAATTGCTGATTTGCAAAATAGTACCAAGATGTGCCGTTGACCGCGAAAGATCCGAGCTTGAAATCATTGATGGTGATATGATGAACAACATTTCCCGTGACGCGTCACTCAATTTTTACTTTTGTATCTCGAGTTTCAAAGAAATCAGTACTTGGAGAGACGATTTTGAATCGACTATCAGGCTTATAGGTTTCTACTTGTGCTCGAGCGCCTGGACCAGCTGTGGTTGTCGTAGTACTTGCTGAAATTGTATTGACTCACGGAGCAGTTGTGTAGACGGTTATGACTCATTTTGAGAGCATAGTACCAGAGACATCATAGGTTCGGTAGACGATGTTATTTTCTTTTGCTGTGAGGGCGACACTAGAGAGACTGAAAGTTTGTTTTGCAGGGTCAACAGTTGCTGGAACATTGTTGATGACCACACGAGCGACATTTGCTGAGAGGACACGGCCTGAAACGGTGACTGTTTTTGATTCGACCGTGCTTTCATCGACAGGGGATTCAAAGAGGACGAGACTACCGCTTCCTGTCGTATTTGATGGTGTCGTAGTGGTTGAGCCGGGGAGAGCAGTAGCGCTGATGTAGGCTGTTGCACCGTTTGATTTCATCCAGTCAGAAGAGAGTGCATCAGGATTTATAGGAACAATACGAGAAGATATGTCTTCGGGAGTGAGCGTCTTGAGAGAAGAGTAGTTCAATTGTTTACCAGCTCCGATTTCCTGAGATGAGCCTGCGAGAGTGACTGTTGCACTTCCCTGGAGAACGGTGATGGTGGTAAAGAGTTCGTTTTTTGAGACATTGAGTACTGTCGTTGATGATGGTGTGAGCGTGACGCCGACAAGATCAAATGTCATATCCGATGTATCAGATTGAACCCATAGATCCTTATTTTCGAGACGGAATTGTGATTTTCCATCAGTTGTTGGCCCGAGATATCGGAGTTTTGTACCGGTATTGAGGGTGAGGATATTTTTTGGATTACTGAGGATAACCACTTGTCCTGTACCATTTTTGACTTCGATAAAGTCGAGTGATGAGAGCGGTGTATTAGCGTTTACATCCTTTTGCTTGTTATCTGCATCGACGATTTGAGCACTGCTTGTCCCATCGGGGAGACGGAGGCTAGCTGCGGCTGTCTCGAGAGAGGCACTACTTCCTCCTATGAATTTGCCAATAAGGATGATGAGTATCAGCGCTGCGAGGCCGAGAAGGATCCTCGTCCAGAGAACTGATTGTGATTGAGCAGAAGAATATTGGCCGCGCATAAAAGTGAATCAGGAGTATAAAGTGCTTCGATAATAACAAATGCTTCGTTATCGACAAGTGTTTTTCGCTCTTCTTCGTGTCTCCCGGGGTTTTTTATGTTTACATCTTACCCAAAACTTTCCTAGTAATATTTTCACGATCCTGCCAATTGTCTGAGACTTTGACATGGAGCTCGAGGTATACTTTTTTTTCAAAAAGGTCCTGGAGGTCACGACGGGCAAGAGTTCCTATATCTTTTATTTTTGAACCGTGATTTCAGACGAGGATTTTTTTCTGAGATTCTGAGGTGCAAAAAATATAGGCGAGGATTTTTACGAGTTTCCCCTTGTCTTCCATATTTTCGACTTCTATATAGGTGTGATGGGGGACTTCTTCGTACGTTGTTTGAAATACTTTTTCACGGATGAGCTCATTGACTCGGGTGTAGACATCTTGATCCGTGACGTCTGATTCTGGGTAGAGGAGGGGGCCGACAGGGAGCTTGCTACCGACAGCTTGAACGACAGCTTCTATACCTTCTTTTGTTATATTTGAGACAAAAATTGCCTCTGCTGGAAATCTTTTTTTATCCTTCTCGTGGAGAAGATCTGATTTTGTGACGATAGTGACAACGGGGACTTTTGCTTCACTGACGATGCGGTCGATGATGAGTTCTTCTTCGCCTTTTGCCCTCGAACCATCGATGACCCGGAGGATGACATCGGTATCATTGAGAGCATTTTTTGTAATCCAGTTAATGGACTGATTCCAGTGGTGAGCGCTGGAGTGGAGACCTGGGACATCCTGAAAAATAACTTGATAGTCATCGTTTGTGTAGATACCACGAATGAGGCGTCTCGTTGTCTGAGGAATAGACGACACGATACTGATTTTGTCATCGATAACAGCATTGACGAAACTCGACTTGCCAGAGCTGGGCCGTCCGAGGAGTGTCACGTAGCCGACACGTCTTTCTTTTTTTGATTCTTTCATGCCTGTATCATAGTAATTTTTGACAAAAGGCGAGTTTTTCTCGGGAATTTGTAACTCATAGAAAAGTGTGATATTATTTTTTATATGCCAAATAGAACAGAATTTTCTAGGAGTGAGGATGCTCACCAAAATAATGCCTCTGAGAAAAAACGTAATTTTCTTCAGAGAGTTTTCGGTTCGAGGAGGGTAGAGAGTGGCGCTCCAGAGAAACCTGAAAAAGGACGTCCTAGCATGGAAGATATCAAAAAGACGATTGATAAGCTCTGAATCACGCCCGAGCAAATCAAAAAAACGAGGGAAATGCTCAAAAAACTTCATTATCCCGTGAGTACAGATTCCTCTGCATATGATGAAAATCTCCAACGAGCTCTCATACAGTTTCAGGATAAAATATGACCATCGCACCCGAGCATCCTCGATGTCGCGGTGACAAAAGATGGCGTTACAACATTAGTGGAAAATGGGTATGTTCAGCAGGCATCGTATGGTATCCTCGGTCGAGGGCTCTATAGCGTCCTCTCTGAAATGGCTGAAGCGAAAGGCGGACTTGATGAGCTCAAACAAGAACTCGTGCAGAATGCTGTAGATAAAAATGCTTCACTGGCTGCTTCTATTTCAGAGGAAGAGCAGGGAAAAATCTATGATACTCTCTGAGTTTCTCAGAGTACTTGATTTGGTTCTCGTGCATTTGTCGATATCGTCCAGAGATTTCAGCGTGATAATGGTCTCGAGGCGGATGGATGGATAGCAAAGAATGGCCCCACTTGGCAGAAGATTTTTCAAACCACTCAAGAGACGCCTCCAGCAGAATGAGAGAAACCTCAAGCAAAACAAAAAGATGATACTCAAAAACCAGCAGAAGCTCAACAGAAACCACCCGTACGTACAGAAACACCAGGAGAGACGCCCCAGTCACCAAAAATACCTGATAAAGTCCATGAAGCAGAAGAGAATGAGAAGAAAATACTGACAGGACTCCATAAGCTTGATTGATTTCAAAAAGCAACACTTGCAGACATAGGCTTAACTCAGTATGACTATCACTTGCCTGACTCATCTCCGCTCAAATGGCACGATGAGGATGCTCAGGATGATTGGTGACTTGTTATGTGAGATGGATTCACGGTAAAAAACGGAAAAATATATGCACCTGACGGGCACGAAATAAATCAAAAAGGGGAAGAGATAAAAAAAGACACTCCATCAGAAGGGAATGATAAGTGGAAAGATCTCTCGCCTGAATTTAGAAAATTAGTAGAAAATAAAGATGGGAAAATTCCTGAACCAATAAATATACAAGAGCTCAATGATAATGCCGCTAGCTCTCATAAAACACTGATTAAACAGCTAGGAGATGCCGACATCCAGTATATTCAGGCGTGTACAAATATTCGTCGTATACTATTTTATTGAGATGCAACATGATTACAGAAAATCGATTTTAGTAAACTCATACACCTAAATATTGTTTCTGCGAATATCAGCGCTCCAGGCATAAATATTGGGAAAAATTCTGGGAATAACATCCGTGTTGTAACAGGCGATAAGTACCAAAAAATTGATTTTGATTCAGGTAAGTCCTATATTTATCAAGACAGAAAACTTACCGAGGTTTGAGCCTTATCAGATGCAGAACGGGTATGATCTGAGGATCCTGAAGTGATTGCTGTTGGTATGAAAATACTCGAGAGCTTGAGAACAAATCCGGCATTGAAAGACATTAAGACCTTAAAAGAAATATGAATCACGTATTCGGACTCAAAAGGATGGGAATTTCCTGTGGGCATTGTTTGGTCTGATCCATCCGATGAAGGAAATCATTCTGTAAAAATAGCTCCAGGTTATAAGGTAGAAAATGGGAAAATAGTCGATGAAAAAACTAAAAATCCCGAAAAGGTCGAAAGGATATCTGCTAAATTTCTCAATGGTATTTCAGATAAAGCAGAGCTGCAAAAAGCTATTCCTGAATTATTTCACGATGGTGATCTGATAGATGGCGAAGTAAAAGATGCAAATTATCGACTGGTTAAAAAAGAAGGAGATAAGGTATATGTAGAATTTGATAACAATAAAAATGGATTACCAGACGGATATGATATTATTCAGAATGGTAAAATCATACAAGGCGGTAGCAATATGTTTTCAAATTCATCATATTCTCGACTTGATAGATTGTTTGCAAATCCAGAGAATGATCTTGTTATGACAGATGAGGATCGTCGAATATTAAAGGAAAAATATTCTCTTTATGACAATCCAAGGAAATTTGATTTTAATTTTTATTCAGGGAATCCTGTTGTAGAAAAAGTAATAAATTTTACTGAAATAAGATCGTGTCTAGCAAGCATTATGGTATATATGGATAGGCTTTCTGATACGAAAAATGGACCAGATGATGTAAAAAGAAATACGGATGGGCTTCATCAAGCACTTCAGGAATATGAAAATAGTGCTCATAAATGAATGATTACAGAAGATATGTATTCACAGTTGGCAGATTTTAAAAATTATACAGTCTCGACAAAAGATTTCAAAAAACCATCAACACTTACTGAGCTCATAAAGAGGGCTCATGAAATTGATAAAAAATAATAATCCAATAGCTTGTTCATTTCGAAAGGGACTAAAATTTGCTCTTCGAGATTTTTTCACTACTATATCTGGGATCGAAATTTCCAAACTCTTTCGTAAAAGTAGAGCAGATAATTGAGACGGTGTTTGAAGAATATAGACCAGATGAATAGTATCTACAACTGTCACGCATACTGTTCCTAGCCCACGAAATAACATCTTTAGCGTAGAGGGAAAAATCATCGTTTTAGTTTCTTATTTCCATCCTATGTTTTCGTTTTGAAGCCTCTTTATAGGCTTGCTCATTGGTGTATGAGCGTTTTTCTTTTACACAACAGTGATAAAGAAACAGTGAGGTATGCGAGCGGATAGTATCGTGAATGCTGCAGAAAAAGAAGCCAACGATATCCGTCGAAAGGCTGACCATGATGCTCAGAAAATCATGGACGACGCCCGTAAACAGGCAAAAGAAGATCGTGATAGAGCTGCCGAAATTGAGAAAAAAGCTATCGATATCGAAAAGCGTCTCGAGCAAAAAGAAGAAAAGCTCGATCAGAAGCTCGATGAACTCGTCAAAAAGACAGAAGAACTCAATCTCGCAAAAGAATCTCTCGCTCGTGAAGAAGAACTTCTCGGTCAGAAAAAATCAGAAATTGCGAAGAAGCTTTCTGAAGTCGCGAAACTCTCTCCAGAGGATGCTCGCGCTAAGCTCCTCGAACAAATACAAGAGCAGTATGAGTCTGACTTTATCAAGCATATTGAGATTAAAAAATCAGAACTTCGTAATCGTGAAGAAGAAGTCTGTCGTGAGATCCTCGTCAATTCTATGCAACAGTATGCTGGTGCTGTGACGGCTGAGACAACACAGACAACTATCGAGCTCGAAAGTGATGATCTCAAGGGTCGTATCATCGGTAAAGAAGGTCGAAATATCACAACGTTTGAAAAGGAAACAGGTGTTTCTATCATCATCGACGATACTCCAAATACGATTTTCATCTCAAGTTTTGATCTCTTCCGTCGCTACGTGGCAAAGAAATCTCTCGAAGATCTCCTCTCAGACAAGAGAATCCAGCCAGCACGTATCGAGGAAATCGTTCAAAACAATCAAAAAGATGCTGAAAAACTCCTTCTCAAACTCGGTCAACAAGTCCTCTCTGAGATGAATATCTCTGGTTTCCCAGATGAGATCGTGAGTCTCATCGGTAAGCTCCGATTCCGTACAAGCTTTGGTCAAAATATTCTCAAACACTCTCAAGAAGTCGCTTACATCGCTGAATCTATCGCAAAACAGGTTGGTGCTGATTCAGATATTGCTCTCAAGGGTGGTATGCTTCATGATATTGGCAAAGCACTTGATCATGATATCGAAGGAACACACCCAGAAATTGGTGGAAAAATTCTTCGCAAATATGCATTTGATGAAAAACTCATCAATATCACCGAAGCTCATCACGGTGCTATCCCTGCAACATGTATCGAGACGGGTATTATCATGATTGCTGATGCTATCAGCGCAGTCCGTCCTGGTGCTCGTCGAGCAAATGTGGAAGAATATATCAAACGTATGAAAGATATGGAGAATCTCGTTCTCAGCTTCGCTGGCGTAGAAAAAGCATACGCTCTCTCAGCTGGTCGTGAAGTCCGTGTCTTCGTCGATGCTCGTAAGACCTCTGACCTCGAAGCAGAAAAACTCGCTCGTGACATCGTCGTCGGTATCCAAGATAACCTCCAGTATCCAGGCGAAGTGAAGGTGATGGTGAGCCGTGAAAATCGCTACATAGAATACGCGAGATAGTTATTTGAAAAAATAATTTGCTTTTAGTAATAATGAGTCCATAATTCATATTATGAACTCACCTTATCAAAGAATTATAGGGGTTAAAAGTATAGGAGGCGTATCGTTTCCTTCCGGAGATATCACTGGCTCTTGCCATTGAGTGCTCTTACAGACGAGAGATGGAGTTGAGGCAAATTTATATGATTTTTGATTATTCCAGGGTGCGGAAAAAAAGAGAACAGAGGATTTTCCTCCAGAATTTTTGAGGGCAAAATCAGGGGTTATAGGCCATTCTCATGCTGATCATTCGCAGAGATTGGGCAGATTTATGTATGAAAGACAAGAAGCATGTATAGATGATGATATTGTCTTTCTTGGTTCAGATGTTGTTCGAGAGTTATATCTCCCTATAGGTTTGCAGTGAGCAGCTATAGCGCATAATGAAAATGCATTTCTTGCGAGTATCATATCTGGCTCTAAGAAAGAACTCGATACATCTTTGAATAATTGGCGCTGAAGCTTTGGTCGTGTAAGGAGAGTAGCAAAATCTCAAAAGCCACGATGAGACCATAAAAAGAGGGATTTATTGGCTATTGTCGAGAGACATGCTCTTTCTCCTGAATATTATGAGAGTATTTTAGTGGCACAATTGCAGAGCACTTTTCTGAGAGAAACATCCAAATTTCGCAACCCTGATCTCTATAAAAAAATAATCGATATAATTTCTCAGGTTCCAGAGGGTGACGAACAATCCTTTAAAAAATTACGAAATTTACTTTTGAGTTCAATTTCAAAATTGATTTATGATTTTTTTGAAGAGGAAAAGAAAAAATTACCTCCAGATCTACGCCTCTTTGTATCAGAAGCATCGAGACATTTTAAAAAATCGTCCGTAGATGAGCACGGCAGGGAATATTACCAAATCAATCCTTTTCTTCGAGTTGATTTTTATAATACTGCACACACGCTCTGATCGAGAGGTGCGCTCTATACTGTGACTCTTGAGAATTGAGAAAAGAGACGGCTTTTTTTCATGGGAGATGTGGGAAGAGATGATGACACGAGTTTTCTTTGAAACCCAGAATTTCCAGAGTGAGAGATTGATTTTTGCACCATGGAAGGTACATACGCTGGAAAGCCTGATCATCCAGAGCGTGAACCAGAGATTCGTCAACTGCAGGATTTTATACTCTGAAGAACACGCCAAGCCATCATGATGCCTGTTTTTCAATTTCAAAGAGCCCAAGATATGGCTCTTATACTTGATAATATGAGAAAGAAATGAGATATCCCATTAAATCATAAAATATTGATGTCTGGTTCACTATTTTCTACTATTAATGACACTTTCTGACGTTTTGCTCCTTATTCAGAATCTTTTTGACCGGGGGAACAGAATATACAAATAATTAATCGTAAACAAAAGGAACAATTTAAGGCAGGAAAACTTCCTAATACAACCGTCTTGACCGCTGGTTGATCTGCTGATATATGAGCATCACTCGATTTGATACCACATGCCCGCAATGTTATACTGTGTTGATATCAATTTCCAGGCAGTATAGGTGCACGTTTAGCTGCTGGTGAGGAGGTTGAATGTACTAATGTAAGCCAAGATGATTTGTTAGTGTTGCGTTCTTTTTCTGGTCATGCAAGCGAGAGTCAACTTCTCAGATATGCTCAGCAAATAAAATGGAAAACACTCTCTCTCGTTCACGGCACACCAGATAATCTCACAGCATTATCTGCGAAAATTCCTCTCCAGAATGGTCAAAGAGTAGTTGTTCCTGAAAAAGGGGAACTTATATCAATTGATTAATTATTTTTACTGTACATTTTTTCTCGTTGAATATACTAGAAATTATGTACCCAGAACTGTATACTTTTAACTTTGGCGACACCTCAATTCCTGTTATGACATATGGGGTTGGTTTGACGTTGGCATTCGGTTTATTTTACTGGATGTTTTGGCGTCTTGGGCGTAAATATGAGGTCAATACGAGCTTCTTTTCTGTCAATCTCTTGGCATTTTTTCTCGTTACTTTTCTTACCTCACGTATTTTTCACGTCATTCTTTATTACGGACTTCCGACAAAATCAGCATTTACCTTTGAATTTCCGATTCTGAGCTTTTTTCTGATGTCTGATTTTTATTTTAGTCTCAGTGGTGCGATTATTGGTTTTCTCACTGTCCTCCTCGTCCTCATCAGAAACAAGGAGTCAGCAGATCGTGATGATATCCTCGACATCGTCTCTATATCATGGCTTTTTGGCTCCATTGTAGGTTATTTTGGAGCTTTTTTCGGAGGTCAGACTTATGGTATCAGGAGCGAAGGAATTCTCTCGGTCGACTACATTAATAATCCTATTCTCGCAGAATTTCCACGTTTTCCCCTCGCTGTGGTCTATGCTATCTGTATTATATTTATCTTCTCTCTCTGTTATATCGTCAAAAAAATTCGTCCAGAGCGTGGTATGGCAGTCGGTCTCGCTGCACTTCTCTGGGGTGTTATGTGGTTTATTGGGGAGTGGTGGAATGATGCATCGAGTGATAATATCGCCTATCTGTTTGGCTTTCTCACTGATTGGAAGATATTTAATTTCAATCAGATTGTCGCATTTTTCATGATGTGTTGGGGTTCATGGAAGCTCGCACATATCATACCGAGCCCTCTCTCAGACTGGGTCATCGAAATAGGTGAGCGCGTCCAAGACCTCGCGGAACCAGTCTTGGATATGCTTCATATACATATTCGCAAAGCAAAAAAACGTTGGTGGAAGTGGTAATATCGGAGAGACTGAAAGAACAATAATATATTTTATACAGGAAATATTTTTTTGGCAACATTCTTTTTCCTCAATTTTAGGCTCTTTTGCTTGAACCTAGACGGAATTTCTGGTACTTTTGAGATATGAAGACAGCAACATCTCTTAAGCCAGCTCCCGCTCCTCGTCGATTTGAAAACCGAAAAATCACGAAAAAACCATTCTTTCCAAAAGAAGTACGTCCTGGAACTCTCATCGTCGTCGAAGGACAAGACGGGAGTGGAAAATCAACACAAGTGAAGATTCTCCAGAAACTTCTCGAATCCAATGGTTTCTACGTTCACTTCACGGAGTGGAATAGTAACCCTCGTATCAAACCTCTCACAAAAAAACTCAAGATGCAGGATCTCTCCCTTCCTGCAACAGTCTTTGATATGGTACATGCAGCGGATCTCATGGAGCGCTATATCACAGAAATAGCTGGTATGCTCAAGGCTGGTATGATCGTCCTCTGTGACCGATATATCTATACCGCCCTTGCTCGTGGCTATGCTCGTGGCCTTGAAATAGAAGAACTTCGTCATTTCTACGATCAATACTTTCCTATTCCAGATATGGCATTTTATTTCCGTCTTCCTGTCGAAGCTGGTATGAAGCGTGCTGCTGGTCGCTCTGAGCTCAAGCATTATGAAGCGGGTATGGATATGGCTTTTTCAGAGAATATCCTCCACAATTTCCATGCATTTCAGACACGTGTCGTCGATGCGTACGATCGTCTCGCCGAAACAGAACATATGTATGTCCTCGATGCTCTCAAGCCTGTCTATGAGACCACTCCTGAGATGCGCCGACTCGTCGGTGACTATTTTCAGCGTAAATATGGTATCGAACTTATCTCAGGACTCTAATCTCTATGAAACCTAATTTTTCTCGCATTTCTGATTTCCCAGGTCGTCTCATCATCCTCGAATGAACTGATGGTTCTGGTAAATCAACACAAGCCAAAAAACTTCGTAAGACTCTCGAAAAAGAGTGACAGGTCGCTGTCATCGTCTCTTGGAAGGATGCTCCGCATTTTCGTGAATTTTTCATGATAAATGAAACAAAGAAATGAGCTGACGCAGCGAGCCCAGAAGCACACCTTCTTCTCCAAGTCGCCGATATGCTCTACCAGATCGAGCGAAAGGTTATCCCAAACCTTCTCAAGGGTCATACAGTCATTATGGATCGAAGTATCCCAACGATTGTGATTCGTGGTCTCGGCCTCGGCCATACTCTCGAACAGCTCGAAAAAGGATTACTCTGGTTTACACATACAGTGTACCGTGATCTCTTTGCAAAGGCGACTATGGTATTTCTCGATGTCAGTGCTCGTACTTCTCTTGAACGTATCGCGGAGCGTGCAGAGGAAAATAGTGAGGAAGGCGAGGGGACACTCCTTTCACTTCAGATGATTAAAAATCTCAAATACATGCCCGATGGTGAAAAGCTGACAAAAAAAGCAAAACGTCGCCTTGTCGAAAAACTTCAGGAAACGTATGTGACTTCATATCGTCATTATTTCACGCATCATCCTGCGATTATCATCGATGGAAATGAGGGAAAGAAACATGTCTCTCAAGCTCTCCATGAAGCATTATTCCCATCTGCTCCAGCCGTTCCGAAAAAGAAATAATTTTAAAAAAACTCTCCCGAAACGGGAGAGTTTTTTATGAATTTTCTGTTTTCATTAACTCATGCCATTTATTTTTAACTGCTTGAGCAAGTTTTGGACTGTCTAAACCTTGTTCGGGGGATGATGTGATTCTTCCAGGCCCAAATGGATAAGTACCAGGCGAGGTCATATCATAAAATTCATTTATATATCATAAATCTAAAAGTTCAGACATAAGCGGCCAAAATGAATCTTTGTCTGTTTGGCCTATTATGGTGGCTAAAGTGTCATCATTTTTTTCCATATAAAATATTATTTTCGAATTTTTTCTATCTGGTGCTTCAAAAAAGCCCCACCAGAAGTATTAAGAGCCACTCGTACTGCCTGTATTTCATCTCATGAAGCGATGATTGTATCATCTGTTAATCTTGCATAATTGAGGATTCTATTGGAATTCGGAGTTCAGAAATTTTCTATATCTCCTTCTGAGAGATGTTTTTCGACGACTTCTTGTAGAGCGGTGATGAGGTTGTAACTATGACGAGGAAGTATGTCAAAAAATTCTTTGATAACCTCTTCTGCATGAGGATTTTCGTGTATCATTTCTACTATTGTTTGAATAGGGGTTATCCATGATTTTATGAGAGATGTTTGTATGGTATCGGTTTGATGTTTTCATGCCAATACCAGCCAGAGATGCATAAATCCTTGAATGACTCACATTTTTTCATCATGATCAACTCGGCCTGTTTCTATGATTTTTATTCATTCTCTTTGAGCTCTTTCTACGAGTTTTTGCACGAGAGGGGAATACCCTGCAAAAGTATTTGCCACAACCACTTTTAATTGTCATGTGGCTCTTGGTCCGAAGAGAAAATGCATCGCTGGTATACCGCTCCTCGTTTTCGTCATCATCCCAGAGAAACTCACTATTTGTTGTTGAGAAACTCATCAGTTAATAATTTCGTGAACTGCGGTTCCTATGATAGATATCGGGAGAAACACAAAATGTGCATGATGATCATCTTCTCAGGGTACAAGGAGTTTTCTTTCGATGAGATCTTTTGCATGGGCACCGTGGCCGCCGTATATGTATGCGTTTGATACATTTGGATGTTTTATAACCTCTTCAGGCTTTATTATCAGGTTCATAATATGATTTTTATAATATAAATAACTATGTCAAATAAAAAACCTCTCGAAAGACTCGAGAGGTTTGGTTGTTTTCGCTCGCCAAATTTTATGGACAATACGAAACATCCTTTCTCCCGAGGAAAAAGCGGTAATAGTAGCGAGCTGTGTGTAGTGTAGTTAACATAATTCTTCTTTTTGGGGTATTGTTTCAGTTCGTATTTTCGCCAGAAGTTCGAGAGACTTCTCATCTCTCGGTAACCGTGAGGTTATCAGTAAGAGCGAATAGAGAGGGCTCACTCCGGGTATAGTTTTTGTTTTATCCCATTCATGAATATTTACTCCTAAATTTCCGAGGAGAGTTGTTGCTTCTCATAATTGTCCTGGCTGATCGGATAAAATCACTCTGAGTATCTCGATATTGCTTGGAGGTAAATGTATTACCTTTCAGATACTTTCTCGAGTGGCGATAACGACAAATTTTGTTGCGTTATCAGAAGGACTGATGTCTTCTCTTATGACTCTATATTTGCTTGCAAGTTCTGGATTTCCTCTTACTGCCGCTGCTGAACAGATAGTAACATCGTGGATACTTTCCATCATATCGAGCGCGCCAATAGTACTCTTACTTTCTATGAATTCGTGACTAGGATACATCGTATCAAGTGCTGGTTTACTCTGGTTATATGCTTGTGGATGAGAAAATATTCTACGTATTTCGTTTCATACATGCTCAGTTCTCTGTACGACAGCATGGTCGAGGGGGAGAGTGTGCGAGCCAGAGATGATGAGATGTTGTCTGTGTTTTTCGAGAGCTTCCCATGACTCATTTACAGAGCCTCAATAAGGATTTGAGACGGGAACTATTCCTACACCATTACGTTTGACAACTGAATCTACAATTTGTGAATTTGAAGGAATGAATATCGATGTCGAATGTGGAAGTACCTGACGGCGAGTTTGGTCTCCGTAACTGCCGGGTGATCAGAGAATAAAAATAGATGATTGCATAAACATTATAATAAAAATATAGCACGTTTTCCGCGTTAACTCTGCATGCTGTAAACATATAGAGCGTGTTATACCAACCTCGGAGAGAGGCATAGATATAGGTTGCACCTCGGCAAATCGATGCTGAGATGTAACCGCAGATGTGGCAATATTTTTTATTCATAATTTTATAATGATTCGATTATTTTGTTCTGTATCCGAACAGAAATAGCATGAATGAGTTCGTAGAGTTTTCAGATTTCTTCTCGAGCGTATTTGGGTGCTTGGGATTGTGCTTGTGTTATGACTTGCTCTTTTCTTACTTCATCAACAACGACTTTCCCAGTTCATTTTTTTGATTCAGCTACTTCCTTTGAGATACCCATACGTTGGTTGATGAGACTCCACGTCTTTGCCGAAAAACGAAGTTGCAAGGCGCGAATTTGTGCTATTTCTTCTGTTGTAATATCAGCTGATTCTGGATTCGCCTCATCGATACCTTCTTCAAAAAGAGAGGCCACAATTTGTTGATCGAGTGCATCGATATCTGCACGGATGTCGGAGAGCTTTCGAGGCATAGTATTAAATTTTTTCAGCAAGTTCCATAACGAATCTACGAGTATTTTCACGACCAATACATGGGTCTGTGAGCGATTTTCCGTGTATAATTGTTCATGTTCCATCTTGTCTTCAGTCATGGAGATAGCTCTCTACCATAAACCCTTTCATTATGAGTCTCATCTCAGGGAAATCCTTTAACATTTGCATGACTTCTCTCATAATCTCAATTTGTTTTTCTGGCTTCTTCCCAGAGTTATCGTGATTTGTATCTATGAGTAATTTTGGATTTAGGAGTTTTAATTTTGTGGCGAATCTTAAAACCTTTCTAACACTTTCAATATCATAATTTGATTTTACGTCTCACTCAAAATTACTTCAACGTAGTATCGCGTGAGCATATGGATTTCCATTACCGTGATACGTTCTGCCATTAGCCAGAGTGTAATCGCTTTGTCCTTGTGCAGCCATAATAGAATTTATCATGAGTTGTAAATCACCACTTTCAGGATTTTTGAAGCCCACTGGCATTGGTGCTCATGAAGCAACTTCTCGATGATATTGATTGGTAGTGCTTCTAGCGCCAACGGCTATATAGCTGAGTATATCCTCCATGTGTCCCATCATCTGCGGATGCAGCATTTCGTCGGCTAGGGGGATGCCTAGATCTAATAATTCTACTGCAATTTTTCTTGCTTCGCGGAGTCATTTATCAATATCTACTGGTTCGCCTGGTGCACCTTGTTGTAATCATTTCCAACCACCAATAGTACGAGGTTTGCCAGTGTAGAATCTCATCACGAGCAATATCTTATCTCTTACTTCTTCTTGGAGCCCAGCGAGAAAATCTCCATACTCTAAGAGTGAATCTTGAAAATCTGCAGAACATGGACCGATAATGAGCATTTCTCGATCTTCACCATCCATAATTTTTTGAATGGCCTCTACTCCATTTCTCTGCGCTTCGAATCATCGAGATCTGAGCGGTATATCATTTTTGACTTCTTCTGGTGTTGAGAGAAATCCTGTTTTTGCATGTGCGCTCATAATAAAAAATTAAAAAAATAAAAACCCTCCGCGTGAGCGAAGGGTTGTAAAAAGTGTTTTTGATACGACAAATTATCCTTCGCAGTTTGAAAGGTCAAAAAAATAAAAGAAAAAATTTGTGCGTGTCATAGAATGTTATTATGGTCGTTTTTTAGGAAAGGCAAATTTTTTCTATTCATTCTCACTTTTTCTCTCTATAATCAGGAAAACTTATGACCTCCATCCTTATCATCTTTTGACTCATCCTCTTTGAGGTTGTCAGCTCTATCGACAATGCTGTTATCAACGCACAAGTCCTCGGTACTGTTTCCCCTCGTGCGAAGAAATGGTTTCTCCTGTGGTGAATGATCTTTGCTGTTTTTCTCGTTCGTGGAATTCTTCCATGGATAATTATCTGGGCGACAAATCCGACTCTTGGTCCATGGGAAGCATTTATGGCCTCGTTTAGTGGCGATCCGCGTGTGCATGAATCGATAGAATCTTCTGCACCGATACTTTTGATGGGGGGAGGCGTGTTTCTCATTTTTCTCTTCTTTCACTGGCTTTTTATGGAAGAAAAAAGTTATTCTTTTTCATTTGAAAAATGGTTCCATCGTCATGATATCTGGTTTTTTGCGGTTGTATCTCTCGTTCTTGCCTGGATTGTCTGGGAAGCAAATCATCTCAATCCGATGATAGCATTTTCAGCGGTGGTGGGTTCTTCTGCCTTTTTTATCGCTCATGGGTTCAAGGAAAATGCAGAGAAAAAAGAACACGAATTGACGTCAGGAGGGAAAATGACAGATTTGAGTAAAATTCTCTACCTCGAAATTATTGATATGACGTTTTCAATTGATGGTGTTCTCGGAGCTTTTGCGTTTACACTTTCTGTTCCACTGATTCTCATAGGAAATGGTATTGGTGCATTCGTTGTTCGAGAGCTGACGCTTCACAATATTGAGCGAGTCAAAAAATATATCTACCTCAAGAATGGAGCGATGTATTCGATTGGTGCTTTGGGGCTCTTCATGGTACTTGATGGATTTGGCCATCACATACCGGAATGGGTCAGTCCTGTCGTGACGATGTTGGTCGTCGCTTATTTCACTTGGAGATCGGTAAAAGCTCTCAAATAAATCACTTACAAAATATTTCATTCTTTTGTATATAATTTACCCCTCAAAGTCCTTTTGGAGAAAGCCTTTGCTGTATATAATATTGCCAACCACTCTTTTTCTTTTCAAAAATGAGAAATTTTATTTCTCGCCGAACTATTTCAAAAATCTCTTTCCCCGTTTTATTATGCGGCGTTAGTTTTTTTGTGGGCCTGACGGTATATCCCTATTTGGAGGTATTTCTCCCAGGGTATATAGTCGAGTTTGTCAGAACGGGTGAATATCATCGTGATGTCACGCAAACTCAATCATCAGCCGCTACTCGTAATGCTTTTGCTGTGAAGGTCTCCGAAGATCCTGTCATTCAAGAAGCACATAAAATGCAGGATGAAATCATCGTAAAGCTCGATCATAATTACAATGCTCTCCTCGAATGAAATAAGCCCTACCTCGAGACGCAGAAAAAAATAAAAGATGATTATGCTCTTGGGAAAAAAGATGCCACAACACTTCGTTCTTTCTCTTATCTCAGTTCTCTCGAATGAAAATGGGATGATATGAAAAAAGCAGAGGAGGAATTTTGCCAAAATAAAGAACTTTGTAAAAAGGCAACCACGCATGTCACTCTTACAGGCACTATCATGGATGACACAGGCAAGCCAGTTTCAGGAGTAAAAATATCTGTTTATGGTGAGAAGAGAATACCTGTTTTGTCAGCGAAAGATGGGAGCTACTCTCTCGGAATCGATGCTATCGGACCACGGAGGCTCAGATTTCAGGTCGTCCACCCAAATTATGCACTCGCAGTACATACCGTTTCTCTCGTTGATCCTCTCTATGCCGTTTCGCCGACGCAGGCTTTTACGAAAAATTTCACCCTTCGCTCGATCTATCAAGAAGCCATTATCGACACAAAACAGAAAACCATTACCGGTAAGGGTACTTCTGTTGTTCGTGAGGGGTATCAAATTATTGATCCATTTACGAAATATCTCATACCGTTTGATACACTCACGGCCGATGGCATAAAGCCATATCGTGGGAAAGTTCGCGCCGTCATCTACGAGTTTGATCGTACAACAGCAAATGAGCTTCTCAATTCTGATGTCTTCACAGAAGCTTCTGGATATGCTGCGCAGGCTCTCGTGACCTATGGCATGCCTATAATATTTTTCTATGATCCTGCGGGTAATCGCCTCGAAGTGTATAAGAAGAAATCTATGCAAGTATGGACGACAAATCGTGAACTCGGTGCACTCGTAGAGGCAAATTCTGCAAATGAAAAAACGCCATTTTTTAATCCTGATGACTACGATGAGACACAATCACCTGAGAATGTCGTGAAACTGATAGCACAAGATGAGCTGTTTGGCTATACCGAGAGTCTGAAAGATTTGAAGTCTTATCCGATAACATTTGAATGGACACTGACCAACAAATCCCGTCTCCCAGCATTTTGGGTGTATGATCAATTTTCAGGATTGTGGGAAAATGTCGGATATTCTCTCGTCGAAAAAACTACTAATTTACCTTATTCGATACATGCTCCTTTTTGGACAAAAAAATAACTCGATGTATCGCCTCTTTTTGCTTATCGGTCTTGTGCTTGGTACTTTTTTTCATGTCACTTTTGCAAACTATAATACTGTAAACTCGTCAACTCAATCCTGCTGAGATACTAGATCAGTGGGCTGGACCGTGATCGATGCTTACAAAGAATGTATGGGTACACAGTATTCGAGTGGATCACAGCAATTAACCTGGAAATGTCATTTTGCAGGAGCTCATTGTACTCCTGCCAGAAATAATGATCAATGACCACACTGTGGTTATGGTTCGGCATGTATGGCTCATGCTGGTGTTGGTACTTGTAATCTCAACAATAACTGGACATGGACCTCGCAGACATGTCGACCGAGATTTAGCTGTCTCGCAAATGCGAGTATTGACACAACCCATGCTCATATTTTTGATCCTTCAGAATTACCGAATTCTTTCACGCTCGACCATGATTATACCTATACCCTTGTCGATGACGACACTCCTGATAAATGTGAGTATGTCTGTGATTCTGGTTTTACACGAGATGGTAATACATGTATACCGCTTGTTTGCTCTGGTCAAAAACCAGCAAATGCTATTTCGTGTAACAATGTTATAAAAGCAGAAAATTTTGTTCCACTCCAAGCCGGCTCTCTGAAGACAGGTTTTTGGAGATTTGATACTTTTTTGCCACTTCCTGACACGTATACGCCGAACAGTAATTATCTTTCCGGTCTGATTCTCCCCGCGCCAGCAGTGTGATCTGTGCCGTTGTATATGTTTTATCGATCACCATCACTTCTTTATTTTTGACCGCTTCCATATCGAGACGAAGTCTATTATAGTACTGTTCCAGAAGCGCCTCAAGGTATGAGAATCGCTGATGATTATAAGGATGGCATAGTAGGCTATGTCTATACTTCTGCCGCTGCTGACCGCGTGCCTATTTATGAATTTTATGATGCAACTGCGACACATCATCTCTGGTCAAATGCTCCAGTTACATGATGGACGAAACTTTCGCCAAACACTTTCGTCAATAGTTCAGATGATACAACGGTAGAATATACTCTTACGAAAGCTGTCAATATATCTCTTGTCCATGATCAATTATCTGATCCGGAGAAGAATTTGCTCGACAATACCCAATCAATTAATGACGGAACAGCATATTTTACCATCACGATTAGTAATCCTGATGATTCAGCACCTCTCAATAATATTTCTGTCATTGATGCCCCTGTGGCAGATTGTAATAAAAGTGTTGCCCAGATAAATACTATGATGACCGCTGCTATTGGAAATGTAAAACCAAATAGCTCTACGAGCAAAAACAATATTCTTGAGCCAGGAGAAAGCTTTTCGTACAATTGTTCGAGTAAGACTCTATCAGCTCCGTTTCCAAATAATGAGACAACCGCTACTGTGAATGCCTCTACTGCTGATGCCTTTAAGGCGCCTGTGACAAAGGTCTCAGCTGTGACGGGTGCTGAGTATTTTGCTAGCTCTGGCATCAATGTCGCCATCATCCACGACACAAAAGTAGCTGGTGAGACAACAGATACGACGACTCAATCGATCAATGATGGAAAAGCATACTTCACAGTAACAGTTAAAAATACATGATCAACTGCACTCAAAAGTGTCGCCACTCTCGATGCTGATCTCACAGCTTGTAGCAAGACTGCTGCTGCAACAGCTACCTACATGGCTGTTACTGGAAATGTAAAAACTGACATCACTGTTGCCAATGGAGCTACTCCAGATGCTGCCACTGCCGCTGCTGCTAAACTCAAAAACAATATCCTCGAACCTGGTGAATCCTACTCGTATGATTGTAAGGATGAGGCAATCAAAAAAACATTTCCCGGTGGAAACAAGATCGTTGTCAGTGCTCTGACAAATGATACTTTTGCGAGTTCTCTCACTGATGAAGCTGTGGCGACTTTGGAGTATAGCGATAATTCTGGCATCAATGTCGCCATCATCCACGACACAAAAGTAGCTGGTGAGACAACAG
>OZ246415.1:0-13861 GCA_965231115.1 uncultured Candidatus Peribacteria bacterium | reverse complement strand
CAAATGATACTTTTGCGAGTTCTCTCACTGATGAAGCTGTGGCGACTTTGGAGTACAATTCAAATCCGATAATAGATGTACACATCATACATAATCAAACGGCAGACCCAGAAAAAAATGGATCGGATGATACTCAGTCGATCAATGACGGGGCCGCTTATTTTACTGTCAAAGTGAGCAATCCAGTAGATTCGGTAGCTCTGAACAATATATCTCTGACCGATAAACTCGCTCCAAACTGTACTAAGAATGCGTGAAATATTAATACCATACTCACAACAGTAAATAATGTAAAAACTGACATCACTGTTGCCAATGGAGCTACTCAAGCTGCTGCTACTGCCGCTCTTGCCAATCTGAAAAACAATATCCTCGAACCTGGAGAATATTTCTCTTACGACTGCTCTGTCACAAGTCTTTCGTCTCCATTTCCAAATGATGATAACGCTCTCTCTATCAATGCATTTACGGCTGATACATTTAAATTTCCTGTTACGAGCAGTGCAACAACAAAAGGAGTTTACGACCTCAATAAATTCAAAATTACCGTTGAGATTTTTAATGGAAACGCTTTTAATCCAACAACAGGTGAGCCCGTAGTCCCAGAGGTAGATAAAGATAAACAGAATATCATCGATGGTAAGGCCAAGTTTTTCGTACGTTTAAAAAATGAGGGAGAAGTCGCCTTGAAAAATATCAATACTACTGATACACTTGCGCCTACATGTGGCCGTACTGTCTCACAGATCAGCACTCTCCTCACCAATATAGATAAAACGACAGCACTTGGGAAAAATACTCAACTCGATCCAGGAGAAAAAATATGGTATACCTGTGAGACACAGGGGGTGACATTTCCTGGTAATATCAATATTCTTCAGACAATGGGGACAGCGGTGAATTCTTTTGCCACTACGGTCAAAGACGAATCAAATACGCTGGCAAGTTATGGTGATACTCCGAGTGTAAAAATAGATGTTAGAAGTGGTGCAAAAAATGATTTTCAAAATATCAATGCAACAGGAGTAGCTGATTTTTATGTTGAGATTTCTAATAATGGTTTTTCCCCCCTCGATACTATCTCAACCACAAGTCTTCTTGCTCCTTCGTGCAATCGTACTGCTGCGCAAATCGCTCAACTGATAAAGGCGCAAGGCAATAAAGATACAATTCTCGATGCCATAGGAAGTGAAAAAATATCATATACATGTAGTACGAGCGGAGTTACTTATCCAAATAATATAAATACCATCACCGTTCGTGCTACTACCGTGAATACGAAAAATTCAGATGTACCAGTCTTTTATGGTTTTGATAAAAATTATAATTCAAAAACTGTTGATACTCTTGATGTTCCTTATTCGAGCTTGCTCGCAAGTAGCATCGCAGATGATACATATTTATTTGGAAATCATCCAGTACACTATAATAATGTGGATTCTATTTACTCTTGTACTGATGAAGTACAGTGTGAATGGTATTGTCCGGCCGCTACCCCATATTATTGTTCGTTTACTAACTCATGCGTTTCTTCTTCTGCTGTTTGTACTCCTGCGTGTTGAGAGGGTGAGTATTATTGCTCTGGGGAGGATGTTTGTAAAAAAGCTGGAGAGTCATGTGGTGCACTTGCCTGTAATAATAATGGCACTTGTGATGTGGGGGAATCGTGTAATTGTGCGGATTGTACCAATGGAAAAACAGATAATAAAGACCATTGTTGAAATGACGCTCAGGGTCATCAAATGACCTGCACCCGTGATATCAGAAATAGCAAAAATGTTGTTCCGCCATCTTCAGAAGCATGGGAAGCATACAGTTATTCGTCCAGTTTTATTTTTCTTGCAAAGCATCCCATAAAAGCAAACAGGGTCGCGGGCAAGACTTTTTATATCTACAATCCTGAGCGTGTGATATTGAATATGACAAAGGCTCAATTTCTCGCTGATCCAGGAACGGCTATCAAAAATGCCATATCTCTGCCCGCTACTTATCCTCCAAATCCTCGAGCACGATTTCTGTTTAATATGTCTCAGCTTCTCGCAGAACCAGTAGATGTGCAGAGATCAACTATTAATAATTTGAAATCAAGTATTCTCAATAGATTCCTTTGTTCCACTGATTCTGTCGGTGCTCCATATTGTCATGTTAATAATTTGGCTTATACGTACTATCCATGATTTAGCTATACTCCAGATGGAACTATTTATGGCTCAATTCACGACAGTGACGCATACGTTCAGACTACTCCGTATCAGAGATTTGGTACCTTTGATCTCAACTGTCGCAAAGATAATGTGACTTCTATTTTCTATACTCCAAATACGAGTCCCCTAACTCAGGGTTGGACTTATTGGGATGGTCTCTGAACGGCTCAAAATGATGGTGGGAAATTGGTGTGGCAGGTCAATGATGCAAATGATGGTAGTGGTGCTACGATTTTCAAAAAAGCTTCTTCAGGCGAACTTGCAGACTTCATGAAAAAATGAGGAAAGATAAAATTTGAGCTCAAGAATCTCTCGAGTGGGACCATGGCATCACCAGATAATATTTACCATCTCTTGGCATCGTATGCTGAGTTTACTGTTGGAGCAAATGTCACTCGAAATGGTTTACCACAACCGTCACATCGCTATACGCTCGCTTTTGGTATGGACGCAAATAGAGTACCAACTGTTTACGCCCTTACTGATACCAATTATTCTACGAATCCAACAGCAACTCCCTATAAATACACAGTTACTGGTGGTGCCGATAAATATAATACGTATGAAATGGTCTATGATCCTATTTCGACAACAGTGGATATCTTTGTTAACGGAGTTGAGAGAATAAGTAACTATCCTGGAAACAATGTCGCTTCTACTAATTTCTCGAGATCGAATGGAAGTGTATGAGTATTTTTTGGCTCAGGGTCATCTGCTGGTATTGCAAAAACGAATTATGGTGATATTTCTCTCACGACAAATAATGATACTTGTGTCGAGACAACGCCTCCACCAGTTGTTATGACACAGGTAGGTGCTTGTTGTCCTGATGGATCTCAATGGGACTCAGATCAGAACAAATGTGTCGTTGTTTCTTGCTGAGAAGGAGAGTATTATTGCTCGGCTCAGAAGGCATGTATTTCTGGATCTCTCCCCTGTAATAATGGTTCTGTTTCATTGATTCTCGGAGCAAATAATGTCACACCAGCAGGTGCAGCAGATTGCCCGGCGTCATATTCTGGATGACTCTGTACCACTTATTGGAAAGTACATGTGAATTTTTCAGAACCATTTGAGGGGACACCGTCAGTCATCGTTGCTCCTGAAAAAATTTCAGACCTTAATGGCTGTGTTTGATATCAGACAGATAAGGTTGTTGCTTATACAGAAAATATCTCGAGTACTGGTTTTGATCTGAGATTTGGAGGAAGTCCTTTTCGCTGAACGTGTGGAGCTTGGGAAGGTTCTATAACTCACTCAACAGCAGGATGGATAGCTCTCGGAAAACGTGCGAGTGGCACTTCTCAGAAACTCGTCGCCCAGAGTGAGCACAATATCAGCCTCTGAGGTACTTCGGCTGACTGTCCTGGTGTTGCTTCTGGATGAAGCTGCAATGATTATTGGAAGAGACATATTACATTTGCGAAACCATTTAAAACTGCTCCAAAAGTGCTCGTATCGGGAGAGCATGTTTCTAATACTCTAGGAGGTGCAACAGATGTGTATCGTTTCTATCCAGAAAATATCACGACGACTGGTTTTGATCTCCGTGGGGGAGGTTATTGGACCTATGTCCTACCAGCATCAGTCTGATATGTAGCTATCGGTGAAGTATTACCAGAAAACGAATCTACAAGTGAAATAATTTCAAAAGCCTACACATGATCTTTTACTGGCTCTGATGGTACATGTAGTGGTACATCTTCAGGAGGTCTCTGTATGTGATCGTGGGATAAAGATATTACTTTTGGTAGTTCGTTTGCAAATACTCCACAGATATTTGTTTCTCCAAAAAATAGTAGTGATCAGTGAGGATGTGTCGGAGGCGCAACTGATGCTTATTTTAATGCTGTGACAAATATCACGAGTCTTGGCTTTCATGCTTCTACTTTCTGATCACCACTCACTTCTTCTTGTGGAGAACCTTGGGATAGTGGAGCATCTATTTCTTCTATGAATTGGCTCGCTCTCGGTACTGAGGAAAGTGTCGTGACGTGTAACAATGATGGCGTCTGCAATGGGGAAGAGAGTTGCAACTGTGCTGATTGTAATACAAAGGCTGATCACTGTGCTCTTGATGGAGCTGGTCAACAATTACTGTGTATGAAAAACACAGCTCCTGCATGGATTGATGTGCCACTGACTTCTGCAGAACCATTTGATAGTAGTTGTGAATATCGATTTAAGAGAAATTTTGACCCTACATCTCTCGGTCTTTCAAATGCTTCTGGAGATTATTGGTTTTATGCAAGTGCAGTTTTCCCGAGTAATATTGTAGAAACTTCACACGGAGGTAAAGTTTCTCATATCTATGCCACTAGCAAAACAAGATACAGGGTAAATGGTAATGATGCAGCCTATACAGATATTATTATTTCTCAGATGCAGAAGAGATGTGATGAATGGGCTGATATCAATCCTTCTACTTCAGAGACCTTTGGTCCACTCGATGAATATAGATACAAGAGAAGTTTTGATCCTACATATTATGGACTTTCAAATGCTTCTGGAGATTATTGGTATTACATTAGTGGAGTGAACCAAAATAATATAATAGATACGTCCGATACATCACTCATATCTCATATGTATGCTCCCAGTAAGACGAAATACAGAGTAAATGGTAATGATGCAGCCTATACAGATATTACCATTTCACAGATGCAAAAAAGAAGTGTTTCATCAGGTTGGACTGATGTGCCTCTTGATGCTTCTTCTTCATACGACAGCACCTGTGAATATCGATTTAAGAGAAATTTTGACCCTACATCTCTCGGTCTTTCAAATGCTTCTGGAGATTATTGGTTTTATGCAAGTGCAGTTTTCCCGAGTAATATTGTGGAAAATCCTCAGTGACTTAATGGAGCTCAAATATCTCACATATACTCTACAAGTAAATCAACATACCGAATTAATGGTACCCCGATTTCGTGAATCACAATTACCCAGATGCAGAAAAGGTGTGGTTTAGTCGAGACTTCAATTGGTATTTCCGGATCGCAAATAGGCGCCTGCTGTCCAGCTGATTCTGCATGGAATTCAGCTCAAAATCGATGTATCCCATCACTCTGTGGAGAATGAAAATTCTACTGTGCTGCACAGAAAAAATGTCTCAATGGTAGTGAGACGTGTGATAAAACTGTGTGTCATGATGATGGTGTTTGTGCTGGGGACGAGAGCTGTCAGTGTGCTGATTGTACCAACTGAGGAAGTGATGATAAAGACAAGTGTAGTATTATTTCTGGTGTACAGGCTCTCTGTAGTGATGATATCCCGGGTGATGATAAACCAGGTGCGTGTTGTATCCCTCCGAAAAAATGGGATTCTACCTCAAACAGCTGTACTGAGTGTACGAATACTCAAGCCCCAAGTGAGCTCAAGCTCAATGTCGACCAACCATATATCAATTGTACGGGAGGGGATTTATTGCACAATTATTTCAAATACAAACTCACAAAAGTTGGAGGTGGTACACCGTATATTTCTGATATTCATGTAGTGAGCCAAAATAATCCGATTCTGCATCCAGGATTTTTGACAGAGTGAATCTATACCGTTGAATGTTTTTATGGTAATGCTATCTCGGTAGATACATCCCCAGCACTCATTGATTCATGTACGAAAACTATGGCTGTCAAAAGTGACGATACGGCTCAATGATGTGGTCGTATCTATACCTATCACGGAACAACTCTTTCGAATAACATGACTGACTCGGCCTCATTTGATGCAAAATTCACTTGTACCAGTCGGCTCCCATCGACAGGTATTGTGAATCCATTTATGATTCGTTTTGCTACTGAAAATACGTACCTCCCTTATGAGACAGAAATTTCCAATCTCCTGAATGGTCTTGCTCTCGGTTCTGTCTCAAAAATTACAAATATTTATACTGTTCCTACGGGATCTACTGACATATCGTGTGCTGTCAAAATCGGTACTGGTTATTCTACAAATAGTGCCTGTACTGCTCGTGCTTGTGTGGGGGCAGATTGTCTCAATCATCCAGATACTTTTAGTGTCGTGAGCTCTGGTACCGATCTGTGTACCTCTCAGCCAAATGAAGTCTACAATATCTGATGTAATCCAAATGCACCACATGACACTCAAGTAGCATGTGCGAATTGGTTCTCTGGTCTTCTCGAGCATGCACGCACCACCGCTGGTAGTATGCTCATCACGAATTTTGATGCACGATTTACATTCAATGGCGCAAATGACCTCATTCACTGTACTCAGTACGCCCCATGAAGTATGCCAGGTGGTCTCAACATGTACGAAAATTTTGTCTGTACCAAGACGCTCTCGAGTGGACAGCTGGTTGAAATATTTGCAGCGGATGACGCAGGTACGCCTATGCAGTCACTTCAGACAACTGCCTACACGACGAGACTCGATACTCAGGAGCCACATCTCGATCTAAAATACTACAAGGAACCAGCACGTATCAATCTCATCACCGATATAGATCAATGGCAAAAATGAGGCGTCACAGCCGAAGCAGTGTGTACCGATCTTCCAAACGATGAATCCGTCACTTGTGCGTGTGCTCCGACGATTGATCCTTCCACGACAGACGCTGGTTCGTGGTCTGCTGGTATCGTGAGTAGTGCGGGTGCAGATGTGATGTCATATATACGTACTTTTGCCCAGTCACTTCCTATTGGTTCTGCAAACAAAGTTTTTGTTTGGGATACTGCTCATAACAAATCAACTTCTCTCGATATTGTCCTCGGAATCGATGCACAGGCTCCTACGGTTTCTGTCACTGGTACCAGTAGTCTCAGTATCACGGTTTCGGATAGTGATTCAAAGATATGGCCAGCGGGTATCATTACAAAGACCGTACCTCTCGCAAATATCTCAAATCCAGGAGTCCTCTTTGATGCTTCGTGTGGTATAGCAAGTCCTACTTATGCAAAAGTAACGGACACTACAGCACTCCCAACGACACAGAATAAAACTGTTGCTGTTTCGGGCACACAAGTGGTGAATTATTGTGTCCAGGATAATGCTGGAAATGTCACACGAGGTATCTATCCGAGTGCTGCTTCCGCTTGTTTTTCTGCGAGCAACATGAACCCTATTCCAAACACAACAACCTACAAAGATATCCTTCTCGCTCGTATCAATCCTTCTGCTCCTGCATTTCCTGAGTATGGGTATAGTTTCTCTGAAAATCCAACCAATGCAGCATGTTTCCGAGGTATCCTCTCAAATAATATCACGACTCTCGTCACCAATCAGTATGAAGCAGATATGACCACTGCTACATTATCTTGGGCATATCCAGCTTTCCTTAAAAATACGAATACTTCGAATACCAACGGATACTATTATTTCCGTGATCATTCTATCTCCATTGATTCATTTCCTACGACCAATTCAGGACCAAAAGCTGTTATCGTCGAAGGGGGAAATATCCAGATCAACACAGACATCACAAACTATGATACTGGCACTAATGTGCTCATCCTCATCGCACGAAAGAACACGATAACGAATACAGGAGGAAACATCTATATCAATCCATCAGTTACTCATATTGATGCCATCATAATTGTCGATGGCGCAGTCATGAATGCTGACGCAACAGGAGTGAAGAATTGGATCAATGATGCATCACTTCTCGGCACTCCTCTCAGAATCAATGGAAGACTCTATAGTTTCAATACGCGAGGATGATCACTCACCCCTGCTCTCGATGATACGCCAGCCTCACCAGGAAAATATTTCGTCGACAGCACACTGACCAATGATAGCTCGAGCACTCTCGCTGCGAGTATGGATCTAGAACGTTTTAGAATCGTACAAAATGGTACAGACCTTACTTGTTCATTCTCTATTCAGTATCGACTCTTCACTACTTCGACACTCCCAGCACTGCTGAAGAGGCCAACAAACTACAGCTCAGGCGTTTGTTCATTTTAATTTTTCAGAGGATACTTTATTCGTGATATCATCCACGAATTTGAATAGTATTTTGTCAATATATTTGATGATACTTTGCTGTTAAATAAGCCGAATAATTGGTATATTAGTGCAAATTATTCATCCTATGAAATCTTTCAATAAGTTTTTGCCATTGTTATTTTTGTGAGCTATGGCAGTTTTTTTCGCTCTCAATACTGTAAATGCTCAAGTTATCCCTGCTAATGCCAGTATGAAAGTGACTCGAGTTGATCAAAATTTGAATCCTATAAGTGGTACTCAGGCACAAATATTCTGAGTAGAGAGAGATACATCAGGCGTTATGGGTATACGTCGTATTTATTCTCCTCTTTATTCGACCAACCCTACACTGTTTACTACAGATTTGCAAACCATTAATAACGAATTAGCTTCCACAGGAAAATCGTATTCTTCTGGATTTAGTTTATCAGTAACAGATTTACCTTTTTATGATGAGTATCTTGGTGGTTGCACCGGTACGAATTGTACGCCAAGTTCATTCTTTCGCATGTTTGGATGAATGTCTCGTAGTTTTTGTAATGGCACAGTTTGTACTGAGGCAGAAGATATAGGCCCTGGCCAGAATATTTTTATAAAATATGTTCCCAATACTGATACATGCCCAGCAGGAAAGCATCCATTTCCAGATGTAACAAGTGTCCCTTGTTTTTTAAGAAGTACATTAAAAGCTTGAGGAGGAACAGAGTTGAAGCTCGAGAGCACTCCAAATATAGTTGGTTCTTGCTCCCTAAAAACAACGTATCAACCGAGGTCGGGCATCCCATATCCCGTTAATCCAGTTGTTGCTGGTCAATTATCTGTATCTTCACCAGGAGTTTTAATTGTAGCAAATACATCTGCTAATGTCGCTATTGGCGAAGATACCTTACCAAGTCTTCTCAACTGTCCAGTAGACTATGTAGCAATGTGTTCAATATCCGATACAGGCAGTAATCTCTGTGGTTGTTATTTTCCTCATGTACCATGAGAAACGTGGGCAACTATCAAACCAAGTAATTTTACATGTGTCGACGATCCAATCAATAGTGGCACTACTGATTGGGTTGATGTTCCACTCTCTGGAACAGACTCATTTGATATTAATGCAGAATACAGATACAAAATAAGTACGCAGTCAAATTTTTGGCTCTACCCAAAAGAGATTTCTGCACGGAGCCTCGTTTCAAATGAGAGTTATTTTGGTCAGATTTTTTATGTTAATGCCGATACTAAAGCTGCTTATCAGTATAACGGTAACTTTCTTGATACAGTTGTTCAGATTCAAAAGAGAGTATTGCCTCCATGGACTGATGTGCCTCTTACTGGCATAGATCCATTTGATCTCACTCATGAATATAGATTTAAAATGACAGTACCTGGTCGACCTGGAGTACCCGCGTGAGATTTTTGGTATTATGCAAAACAGGTAGGAACGCAATCTCTTGTTATGAACAATGGTTATGGTGAAATTACTTTCGTGAGTGCTGCAAATAAAACTGCCTATCTTTCTCAAGGAACACCAACGGGCATAACTATTTCACAGATGCAGAGAAGAGCTTTGACTTGGACAGATGTCCCTCTGAACACTACAGAGGCGTATGATGTATCCTGTGATTATCGATTCAAAATGAATTATCCAGCATCTCCTCAATGGCGACCTGCAGTACCTGCGTGAGATTTTTGGCACTACCCAGAACGAACATCGGCACAGAGTCATATAGCAAATGCTAATGGCGGATATCAAACATTTTCTGTATTTGCGAATAATAAAACTGTTTTTGATTTTAATGGTGTCAAGGCTAACACTGTTTTACAAATGGAGAAAAGATGTAATGCGCCTGCAATACTTGTCTGTCCTGCAGGCCAAGAAAAAGTAATAAACCCAGCAAGCCCTGTCTGTATACTTCGTGCGAATGTAAAATGAGTCCAGGATACTGATTTTCTTCTCACAGGTTATGACCATCTAGATGGTAACTGTACACTCGCAGGTGTCGTACCCCAAGCACCACAAACTGCTTCTACTTCCATCACTGTCACTGCCTGACTCCAGAGAACTGCTTGGGCACAATCAAGCCCTTGGCCATTTCAACTTGATACTCTTTTTACGTGTCCTGCGAATACAACTAAAACCCTCTGTGCTTTTACATCTGGAACTGGACCTCTGGGGGAAATAGTCTGTGGGTGTTATCCTGCCGGTGTTACACCACCTGCAAAGGTTCAAGAACCAACATACATGTGTGTCCCTGCTGGTTGCGCCGAAGGTCAATATTGGTGTAATGCAGAAAATACTTGTAAGTCTGCTGGCCAAGCATGTACGGCTACATGTGCTACGAGTAGTGCGCCAGTAAGCTGGACGCAATATATTAATCCAAGTCCAAATAATATAAATAGCCCAAGCGCGCCTTCACTTGGTACTGCCTCTGGTTCTATCCAGGTCGATGGAAAAACTATTCAGGTGAATTATGCTGGAGATGTTCGCTCTGTCGGAATTGCGAGTAACTGGTCATGGGTATGGACTGGAAATACTGCTCCTTTTTTGAGTACACTTGTTCCAAATATACCTGATCCAGCACATCTCCTCTGAGTCTTTGGCTGATCTCAGGCGATGAATACTCTGACATTTTCTCAGCCTGTCACTGATCCTATTTTACTCTTTTATAGTATTGGTAATGGGTCTGTCACTGCTACCTACGAATTTGATCGTCCATTTACTATTGTTACAGGAAGTACTGGTTTGCCAGGACAGGGTGATTTTGTTAATCCTTCTGGAAATATACTTAAGGGGACAGAAGGTTATGGAGTGATACAATTTCATGGTACTTTTAGTACGCTTAGTTTCAAAGTCCCAACGGCAGAATATTGGTCAGCATTTACTGTCGGTCTTAAGCCAGCAAGTACATGTCCTTCCGCTGTCACTTGCAACAACAATAATACATGCGAAACGGGGGAGTCATGTAACTGTGCCGACTGTACGAACGGTGGCGCAGATGACAAAGATAAATGTGGATTGACATGAACAGGCTCACAAATGGTGTGCACAAAGGACATAAAAAATACCACTACGGGTGGAACTGCATCAACAGAAAAATGGGAAGCATATAGCTACTCATCAGCGTATATATTTCTCGCGAAACAACCTGTTGTAGCGAATACAGTTGCTGGTAAGACCTTTTATGTCTATAACCCAGAACGAATTATTCTGAATATGACAAAGGCACAGTTTTTGGCGAATCCAGCGACAGCGATAAAAAATGCTCTCCCTCTTCCACTCGGCACCACTCGTACTCCTCGCTCACGTCTTCAATTCAATATGGCACAACTCATGTCTGAAACTCCAGCAGTCCAGGCAACGACTATTGATAATCTCGATGCCAGTGTCGCAAATAGATTCCTCTGTAAAACTATCGCTGTTGGCGCGACTGATTGTCATGTCAATAACGGAGGACCTTTTATGCCAGCATTTAGTTATTCACCAACTGGTACTATATATGCTTCTTATACTGACAGTAGTAGTGGAGTCGGATATACAGCATACCAGCGATTTGGTACTTTTGAAGTACCTGCCTCATTTGATGCTACCAATGCCCAAGCAAATTTTGTTACTGTAGATACAGAGCTCAAACCATACCTCCTACAATCAGGTAATGCAAATATATCAGCTGGTGAATTTGGTACTGCAGCTACAAACCTCCAAATGACACAAGATAGTCAGCTTACTTTCTTCCCTTCATTTACCAAGGATGAATCATGGGCACGCGTGAAAGTACTTCTCTCTATCTCTGACTCAACACCTGTCCTCTGGTCTCAAACCTCGACACAATATGGTAATACTGGAAGTATCCGATTCCTCTATTCATACGTTATCCAACAAGTATCTGGTGTTCAAAAACAGATACTTTTTGCTACTGAATATCTGACCGACGGACATGGTTGGAGAAAGGTCTATCTTATCGGGAAAGATTTCCCATTACCTCAAGTCTCATCAGGAGCTGTACAAGTAGGTGCATGTTGTCCTGCTGGAGCGCAGTGGGACTCAAGCCAGAATAAATGTGTGACTCCTACACCTCCTGGTTGTGCCGAGTGACAATATTTTTGTTCTTCAGAAAATGTCTGTAAACCAGCAGGGCAGTCATGTAGTCCTGTCACCTGTAACAATGATGATGTCTGTAATGCTGATGAATCATGTGACTGTGCTGACTGTAATGACTTGGCTGATCACTGTGGTCTCGATACCAGTAATCAACAAATGATCTGTACCAAGGACACCGCTCCAGTCTGTTATACTGATAAATTTCCGTACTGTCTCCCTGCTTGTCTCGATGGACAAAAACTGGATCCAGCGACGGGGAAGTGTATCAGTACGCCTATTAATCCAAATCTTATTGTAAATGGAGATTTTGAGCAGGGTAATATAGGCTTCACTTCCGAATATGCTTATGCTACAACAATATTATCAGAATGAACGTATACTGTTTGATTGACAGGTCGCGACATGCATCCAACCCTTGATAACTGTACTGATCATTCTGGAACAGGTAAATTTATGGGTATTAATTGATGAAGTAATCCAGCCAGCAATATTTACTGTCAACAAGTGAACGTAGAAAAAAATACTGACTATTCACTCAGTGCTTGGGCCACTACTCTCGGCACTCCTGCTGCTGTACTGAATTTTAGTATTAACAGTCAAAATATCGGTTCTTCTCTTGCTCTCCCGAATACAGATATTTGTTACTGGGCTCAATTCACGGGCCAATGGAATTCGGGTGTAAATACGACTGCAAACATTTGTGTTAAAAATACAAACACAACCGTATCTGGAAATGATTTTGCAATTGATGATATGGTATTTAAAAAGACCGACACAGTTGTTACGACTACTTCTTCTTCGACCACTCAAGTCTGAGCCTGTTGCCCCGCTGGTTCCGCTTGGAATTCAGTCGAGAATCGTTGTATTCCGACAACCTGTGGAGAAGGAAAATTCTACTGCGCTGCTCAGAAAAAATGTCTCAATGGTGGAGAGACATGTGATACAACAGTCTGTAATAATGATGGTGTCTGTAGCGGAGATGAGAGCTGTCAGTGTGCTGACTGCGTCAATGGATGAGCTGATGATCAGGATAAGTGTGGTATGGTCAATGGGAAACAAGCAGTATGTAGTGATGATAATCTCAATGATGGTAAGCCAGGTGCTTGTTGTGTCGCTCCAAAAAAATGGAATACAGCGACCAATACTTGTGCAGAATGTATGACGACACAAGCTCCGAGCGAGATTCAATTCGGACTCGATAAACCCTACATCACTTGTACTGGAAATGGAGATACTTCAAAGACACATTTCAAGTATCGTCTCACGCCATCAGTTGTTTCTGCGACGAGTCCTGTATTTACTTCTGATATTTTCCCCGTCGGCACTCAGGTCCTCCACACTGCACCACTTCCTCTCGGCACCTACACCGTCGAATGTTTCTACGGAAATGGAGCTAATGTTGACACCAGTACAGCAGCGACACCAAATTCTTGTACGAAAAATATAGACGTCAAAAACACAGCTCAGGGATGTAGTCGTGTCTATGCATACCGTGGTGATACTCTCTCTGACGAGATGACGGGTACATCATCATTTGATGCTTCATTCCGTTGTGGTAGCCGTCTTCCTTCGACAGGATTTACGAATCCATTTGCTCTCCGATTCGGTACACAAA